>JASLXV010000068.1:0-48405 GCA_030740155.1 Dehalococcoidia bacterium
ATAGGCAACTCCGGCTATTGCTTTCGACGGGTAGGGCTGAGAAGGATTGTTGCCATGCCGGTAATATAGAGGCCATGTCTGAGGGGGGCCGAACGTGCGCTTCTTGCCCCTACCATCGAACCAATGATGATCTTCGAAAAACCTGTCGGGACCGAGCCAGTCATATTCATCAAGGGCTTGTACCACACAATCTTTGTCGGTTAAGCCAGATAGCAATGGCCGTTCTTGTGTAGTCATAATCTTATCCCCCGGTTAGAGTGAACGCCTACATTGTATTCGACCTGCGGGCGTCGCGGTTGACGAAGTAGGGCAGCTGGTCTCCCTTGGTAGGCCACCATCTACCGATTAAGCCGAACACCACCGGCGACGCTAGCACCAGCAAAACGATGGCCGTGTACAACTCCGTTTGCAAAGCAGTCGGATCGAAAGTTGTATCCCAACCTTGCTCAATAGCCCACCAACCGAGTAGAGCTGCAAGGGCATTGTTGAGGCTATGCACGGCGATCGGAATCAATATTGTTCGAGTGCGCATGTAGAGAGCGCAGCTGGCTACGCCAAAAACGAACGCCCCCACCCACGCCATATCGTGCAGCGAGGCGAACATTAGGGACGAAACTATGATTCCAGCGGTGGTTCCCCACTTAAGGCTCAGCCTCGGGAATACCAGCATCCGGAAAAATATCTCCTCAACTAGAGGGGCAATCACCACCAATGTTGCGACCATGAGGATGTTGTAGAGAACAGGATCAGCCACGTCTTGCCTGGTCAGGAACAAACGCTGGTTGAGAAACTCCTGGTACGCCTCGGGCCAGTGGATGGCTATCGGATAATAAGTGATCCACTCGGCGGAGAGGGAATACGCAATCATTCCAACAACCAAGAAAATGGCGGATCGCCAGCTATAGTGTGAAGGAATGTGTCCAGTCAGATGCTCGAGGACCAACTTGCCCCGGCCGATTGCCCAAACCGAACAGAGGGTCAAACCACCATACGTCAGAACCGTAACGACCAAAAGGGCGTGGAACAGTTGGTCGAAGAAGACCGCCGGCACTGCGCTGAAAAAAACCAAAGCGAAGGCAGCAAAATACCAACCTACACCTACTGCGTTAAATAAAGCGGGTGGAGCCTGGGGCAGGTCCGATAGTGAAGCTCCACAATCAGTGCAGAATCTAGATTCCGCTTGGGAGCTCGTGCCACACCGTGTGCAGTACACCAACACCTCGTTAGTTCCCGACAGTTCGCTCTGAGGCAAATCCATCAGGGGGGTCAGGTCAAAGCACTCAACCCATCAGGCTTCGGGGCTCACCTCCCACCGTACATCATATGTCGGCGGGCAGCAATCGAGGAGGTACTGATAGGCGTAGGTGTATTGCTCCAGCGCAGTGTCGAGGGCGGCTTGCTTGCGCTTGGAGGGGTTATGGACCTTGAACTTGGCTGTCAGGAAGACCGAAGCGGGCATATGCCGATGATCCATTCAATGGAGACTACCGGGTCCCCAACATAATAGCAGGGATCAACATCGGGCAATACCCCCGGTGCAGACGGCGGTCACCAGGGGTGAAGAGAAGGATTAAGAGGGCCGTTCGGTCCACAATGAAAACAGCCGGGTAATCCCGACCGTTTTTGCAACCTATTTGCAACCAAACTCTGCGTTATGGGATAACACTAGGCATCACGCCAGGCATAAATATGGATTTAGGTAACGGATGGGATGTTCTAATAACGTGACTGGCGACATAGAACAAGACATGGCCCCTCGCACTCTCAAGGCGGAGATCGCGGGTTCGAATCCCGCACGCGCTACCAAATCTAGGCACGAATTAGGCCCCCGGAGTGGTCCGGGGGCTCTTTTTGTGGGTTTTGTCGCCAGATTGTTGCTGATGGTTTCAGTGTGTGTTGCCAACAGCATCCGGGGCCAGCGCCGAGTCAAACCCGCCAGTACCGCGACCTAGAAGGCCGCGTGCGGCAGGAGTACTTGGGGCGGATCTGGGTGTCCGAGGGAGTTGGCCACGCCCGGATCGCGAAAGTGAGGGCCCTAAGGTTTCGCCTCGAATCCGGTGACCGCCCAGAACACCCAACCATCGATCAACTCTTGGTTGGAGTACGATATCGTCGCTGGGAAACCGTACTTCCCGTCAAGCTCGATGCTCGTCCACCTTCCACCGTCCCGTTCAGATTGGGATTCGGCGGCCTTGAACAATCCCGGAACGGTGAAATCCACGGCATCGAACTCCCGGAGGGTGCAGGGATTACGATAATCCGCGAGGGCGGGGAAGCATTCAGCCGTAGCTTCAGCGACTTCCCCGTTGGCAACCGAGACTCTATGAGTTTGGTCACTGAAAGTGCTGACCTTTCTTACCTCGATTTCGTAGTCGAGCATTCCTTGCTGATCCCACTTGACCCGGGCCTCGCCCAGGTCGACCTACGGGATTGCCGGGGGCGACGCCGTTGGGGCCAGTTCCGTGTCCGGAACAGAGCACGCCAGGGCCACCAACCCAGCCAGGGCGGACGCAATGATGAATATTCGGTATTTCACGGGTTCATTATGGGTCGTTGAAATCCGCTTGGCTAGCACCGGTTCTAGTCCTGGTCCACCGGCTCGCCGAAGAAGGAGCGCGGGGCTACGAAACTCCGCCGTCTCCACGGGCGCCATCGTTGAGATTTGCAAACGGATAAACCAAGCTGACTCACCGGGTGGGAGCGAGTGGAGGAGAGATTTGTCGAATGGAGCGACTGGCCCCCTCCGAGGGAACCACCAGGTTCAATTCCTGTTGATGAAATGCCGGCAGTAGTTTGCCAACGTCTTGTCGGTGCCATTCCCGTCAACGGACGAACACTGGCCGACCGCACATTTCAGAAACGGAAGCCGGGCGGAGTATTCCGGCATCCCTACTCAACAAGATTGAACAACAGCGCCGGCAAATATACTGCGGGGCCCGAGTGACCCGGCCGGACCTCGAGGCTAATCTCTAGCCTTGAGTCTGCCACTTCTTGCCCACCTCGTCGGGTTTCATCATGCGAAAGGTGCGCGTCTTTTCCAGCAGGCGCCCGTCTTCATCGGTGGCGGTGGCCTCGACGACCACGTAGGGTTTGTCACGCCGCCAATACTTGTTGGAGATTCGGCTGGTTACCTTGATCTTCTTGCCGGGGATGGGCGGGTTGTAGAACTCCAATTCGGACCCGGCGTTGACTCCATCGGTATTCTCCTGGAATGCCATGAAGAATGCCGAGCTGTCGTGCCTGGCCGCGATCGTCGGGAAGGGCGCGCCGGCATCTTCAACCGCCCGCCTGAAGCCGTCCAGCATCTCTTGGGTCAGGTCGTACTCGTACGAAATCAAATCCTCGCCGATCTGGGTCCCGTCGAAGTCGAACTTCCTGTGCTGTGGGCTTACCATACGCCTCGGCTCCTCTCAGGTGCATCGTGCACGAATACCTATAACATGCTCCTGGGAGGTAGTCAATGTGGCTCCCATATAGGCGGTCGGGTTTCTAGTCAGGCCTGTTTCGGACCCAAGTATGAAAAAACAGGTGACGGGCCCTCGGCCTGCTTAGAGGCTCTACTATCGCTGGCCGGTATTCAGTGGTAGAATCGAAGCTGCGACTTGGCGCCGCCCCGCTTCGGCCGACGGCGCCATGCTATCTGCCACGTCTACCCTGGCCTGAGGCGGTGCGAAATCCGGCCCAGGACTTGACCATATAGTTTGGGCCTTCGGTTGGCTCGGTGGGCTGGAAAATATCTCCGGCGGGCCGGTGGCGGACGCCAACACGTTTTCCAACTAGGTCTGCTGCCCTTGACGGGGAATTTCGGAAGCCCATATAATCACTTGCACGGAGTGTGGCCCACCAATGCCTAAACGCACGTATCAACCAAAGAAGCGCCGCCGGGCCCGAGTTCACGGGTTCCGGGCTCGCTCTAGCACATCCGACGGCCGGGCCGTATTGCGGCGGCGCCGGTTCAAAGGACGTCACAAGTTGACGGTCTGAGTCCTGGTCTCAGCCGATGCAAAGCAGGTCCCGCCTGACTGGAAACAAACGGTTCTCTGAGATCCACCGAGAAGGCGGCAGCGTAGCCAACCGTTTACTGGTCATCCGTTTCCTCGCCAATGGACTCGATCAGAGCCGTTTTGGGTTCATGGTCAGCAAGCGGATCGGAAATGCCGTGGTTCGGAACCGGGTGAAACGCCGGTTGCGGGATGCGGTCCGGCGTAACCGGGTCAAGGCCGGGTGGGATGCCGTGTTCATCGCCCGGCGAGGGACTGAAAAGGCCGGCTACCGGGACCTGAGCCAGGCCGCCGACAACCTGTTGAGGCGAAGCCATTTGGTGGACGGCGGGGGCAGTATCGCCAACGCCGGCGCGAGAACTCCTGAATGAAGCACGTCGTGCTCTTGACCATCGGATTGTACCAAAAGGCCGTGTCGCCTTTCCTGCCTTCGGTGTGCCGGTACACTCCGTCGTGCTCTCATTTCTCGCAGGAGGCGGTCGAAAAGTACGGAGCCGTCAAGGGCGGCTGGCTCGGGCTAAAACGCCTCGCCCGGTGCCGGCCATTGGGTGGAAAAGGATTCGACCCGGTACCATGAACCTATAAGAATGCAGTTTTCTCTTAATTTATTGCGAAGCTCCAAACATTCTCTCCCGGCGTTCAACACCCGTCCAGCGGCCCGGCCGGCGCCATCAAAGGCGAAGCGGGCCAAACTGGGCCTAATCCTGCTTGGGTTCATCGCGTTGGTGTTGCTGCTGAGCGGCTGCACCGGTAGCCGTCTGCGCGGTTCCAGCGACGGTTGGTCTCCAGCCGCTTCCAGCGACGGGGTCGTTTACGTTGGGACCAAGCAAGGGGAGGTTAAAGCCCTGGAAGACGAGGGTTCCGGCCGGTTGCAGTTGATATGGTCCTACTGCGTCGAGTGGCAATCCGCGGCCAGAGAGGTTTGTGAAAACGGGCTCGGCGGATCCTTCGACTCCCCGACGGTGGGCGCAGACCTCGTGTATGTAGGCGGCCTTGACGGGTTCCTTTACGGCATCGACAAACAAACCGGCACGGTACAGGACAGGGGATGGCGCCGCCCGGTGGGGCAGGGCCCGGAGTTGCAGTCCCTGATATCCGGGCCGGCGCTGGACCAGGTCCGGAACCTGGTCGTAGTTGGCTCAGAGGACGGTAACCTCTACGCCTTCGATTCCAGGCCCAAGACCTTTGAAGGGGGCACCAGCGAACCGTTGCGCTGGGTCTTCACCACCGGAGACAAGATATGGTCGACACCGGTCATCCGGGACGGTGTCGTCTACTTCGGCTCCCACGACAAGAAGGTTTATGCCGTGGACCTGGCCAGCGGTGAGGAATTGTGGCAATTCACCACCGGCGGCGTGGTGGCCGGGCGTCCGCTCCTTTTTAGCGGTCTGGTGATTGTCGGCTCGTTCGATAAGGTGCTCTACGCCCTGGATGCCCGTGACGGCTCCCTGCGCTGGCAAGTACAGGGGTCCAACTGGTTCTGGGCCGGGGCCGTCGCCGATGAGAAAACCATCTTCGCCCCGTCCATGGATGGCAACATTTACGCCATAGACGCCAATGGCACCCTGCTCTGGAAGCACGACATGGGTTCCCCAATCGTGTCCCGGCCGGTCCTTGTGCCCCGCGGCCTGGCAGTGGCGGGGAAGAACGGGAAGGTCAGCCTGCTTAACACCGGCCAGGCGGCCATCGGGCTCAAGCGGGAGATTTCCGCGCTGAACCTCCCAGACCTGGAGGTCAAGGCGCCGCTCTTCGCGGATGGGGAAGCCGTGTTTGTAGGCGCCCAGGACAGCACCATTCGCCGCATAGATCTCTTGGCTTTCACCGGCGTGAAATGGTGCTTCGATACCGAGAGTAACTCAAGTTGTGACTAACCTTGAACCTTCCGTGATGAGGTAGGGCTCTTTGGAAGCCTTCGATTTCATTTGGACCGAATTCATCATCCGGCCGATGCTCAACACCCTGATGGTGTTGTACTCCATCAGCTTCAAACAGATGGGCATCGCCATTATTCTGTTCACCATCATTGTCCGGCTAGTGACCCTGCCCCTCACCCTGAAGCAGATCCGCCAGATGCGGGCGATGAGCTTGCTTCAGCCCAAGCTCAAGGAACTCCAAACCCGCTACGCTAAAGACCGGGCTCGCATCTCCCAAGAGACGATGCGGATGTACCGGGAAGCCGGAGTCAATCCCATCGGATGTTTGGGGCCGCTGGTGGTGCAGATGCCGATCCTCATCGGACTGTTCCGCGTGCTGGTCCAGACCTTGTTTTCCCGGCCCGACAACCTGGTGGGGCTTTCGGAGAAACTGTATACCTGGATCCCGGTGTTTCCGATCTACGCGTCCGCCCCGTTGGATCCCAGTTTCTTGTGGCTGGACTTGGCGGAGCCGGACCCTACCAGTTTTCTGATACCCGTTATGGTGTTCGTCAGCACCTGGGTCCAGCAGAAGATGACCATGACCCCCGCGACGGATCCGCGACAGCAGGGCAATCAGACCATGATGCTGTGGATGATGCCGTTGCTTATCGCCTTCTTCTCTTTTACCTTCCCCAGCGGGTTATCCCTGTATTGGATCGTTTCCAACGTTATCGGCGTGGCCGTACAATATTTTATTACCGGGTGGGGCTCCCTGTTCCCGCTTTTCCCCAAAGCGACGCCAGAACCGACCCCGGTCCAGGCAACGCGGGATGAGGCACCCGAGGAGATGGGAGACAATGGAAGCACTCAATATGAGCGCCCGAACCGTCGACGAAGCCATCGAGCTGGCGCTGAAAGAGCTAGACGCCGACCGAGACGAGGCCGAGGTAGAAATATTAAGTAGGGGCAAGTCGGGCTTCCTAGGTATCGGTGCCGAGCTAGCGCGGGTACGGGTTACCAGAATCACCCAAGGCACCAGCGCCGCCGCCTTGGCCTTGGAAACAGTTAGCCGCATCCTGCAGGCCGCCAACGTCGACGTCACCCGAACCCTTCGAGCGGCCCACGACCCGGACGTTGGAGGCCCAATTGTCGACCTCTCGGGAGACGACTCCGGCCTCCTGATCGGACGCCGCGGGCAGACCCTCCAGTCCCTCCAGTTCCTGGTCAACCTGATCGTACGGAAGAAGTTAGGACAGGAGGTGCGCGTGGTTCTCGACGTGGAGCGCTACCGCCAACGCCGGGAGACCTCGCTGCGGGATATGGCCAACAAGGTGGCTGCCCGGGTCATCCAGAGCGGCCGCAGCGTACCGTTGGAGCCGATGACTCCCGCCGACCGGCGAATCATTCACACCACACTGGCGGAAAATCCGGACGTCTCGACCGAAAGCACGGGCGAAGGGGACAACCGGAAGGTAACCATCATGCTCAAACGGAACGACTGAGGCCGAGATACCAACGGGGAATAGAAAGGCCACCCGGATTCGGCCGCGTTCAAACTGGGTGTATGGACAAAGAACACAGGGCTTGGAAGTGGCCTGGTTGACCCACTGAACGCGGGTCAACCAGGCCACTTCTCTCGTCCGTCCTTCGAAAGAGGGCGCAGCCGGGAAGACCTTGCCGGGGAACTAGCCAGTCCGAGATAGTCGAAGCGGCGAAGGATTATCAAATGATGTTGACCTATTCAGCGGAAAAAAATAGAATAGTAGTGTGAGCACCGAGTTGGGCCCTCACGAGCTTCGTTTCCCCTTCGACCACCCCAGGGAAGAGTGTGGCGTCGTTGGGGTGTATACGCCGGGAGGCGAGGCCAGCCACCTGGCGTTCTTTGGTCTCTTCGCCCTACAGCACCGGGGCCAGGAGAGCGCCGGCATCGCGGCATCGAGCGGTGACGGCATAAAAGTCCACGCCGAGATGGGTCTGGTCACCCAGATCTTCCGCGAGGCCGATTTTTACCCCCTGTCCGGCGACTTGGCCATCGGCCACACCCGCTACTCCACCACGGGGAGCAGCCAACTGGGTAACGCTCAACCCCTGCTAGTCGAAGGGCATCACGGGCAGCTGGCCCTGGCCAACAACGGCAACATCATCAACGCCGCTCAGATCAAGGAGCAACTCCGGCGGGAATGGGGCTGCTCGTTCTCCTCAACCACCGACTCCGAGGTTTTCGCCTACTTGCTGGCTAATGCCAGCGGCGCCACCTGGGAGGAACGTCTCTTTTCCTGCATGCGCCAGTTGGAAGGCGCCTTTTCCGTGGTGGCCCTGACCGAAGACTCTCTGTTGGCCGCCCGCGACCCTTTGGGTATCCGCCCTCTGTGCCTGGGCCAGCTAAACGGGGGTTGGATTGTTGCATCGGAAAGCTGCGCCCTCGACCACCTGGGGGCCACGTATTTGCGAGAGTTGGAGCCGGGCGAAGCCCTAGTTATTGACAAAAATGGGTGTCGCTCCTCCATCTGGACGGGCAGCCAGAGGCGGCGCGCCCTCTGCGTCTTTGAGCTGATCTACTTCGCTCGCCCGGACAGCTGGGTGGGCGGTCATCTGGTCCATTCGGTGCGCCAGGCGCTGGGCGCCCAATTGGCCCGAGAGCACCCAGTTGATGCCGACCTGGTGATCGGTATCCCAGACTCATCTACCACCGCCGCGGTTGGGTACGCCCGGGAATCGGGCATTCCCTACAGCGAGGGAGTTATCAAGAACCGCTATGTGGGACGCACGTTCATCGAACCCGAACAGCGGCTGCGTGACCTTGGTGTGCGCCAGAAGTTTAACCCACTGACTGAAGTCATCAAGGGCCAGCGGCTGGTGGTGGTGGACGACAGCATAGTCCGCGGGACCACGACACCCCATGTGGTGGGCCTATTGCGAAAGGCCGGAGCCAAAGAGATCCACATGCGGGTCTGTGCTCCCCCCATCAAGCATCCCTGCTACATGGGCGTCGACATGGCTTCCCGGCAGGAACTGATCGCCGCCAACTTGACCGTGGAAGAGATTCGCCAGCTGATCGGCGCGGACACCCTGGGCTACCTGAACGTGAAAGGGCTGATGGATGTCGTCGACGGCTCCAAGGGAAACTTCTGCGACGCTTGTTTCACCGGCGTATATCCGGTTCCGGTGCAGCTGGAGTTGACCAAGCTCATTCTGGAGGAGGCCGGCCAGGGCCAGGCTTCCGGCTAGGCCCGTCCGCGCGTCGCCAAATCCCGTCGAGCCGAGCGCGGCCCTTCGATCAAATTTGGGCGCACCGGCAAATTTGGGCGGACCGGCAAACTTGGGCGGACCGGCAAACTTGGGTCGAAGAGCCGCGACCGAATGACCTTGAGGCCATCGCTTCTCCCCTTGCCAACCGGCGCGCCTTGCATTAACCTTTTGAATGCGGCACGATACCCCGACCTGCCGCTGGGAGGTTGGGTCAGGGAGGTTACATAAAGTTGGCCAGTGAAGCCTATCGGCGCTCCGGGGTAGACCTTGACCTCATGGAAGGCGTGAAAGAGCGAATCAAGGCTTTCGCCGCCATGACCCACGGACCGGAGGTCCTGGACTCCGGAGGCAGCTTCGCCGGGCTCTACCGGCTCACCGGCTTTTCGCAGCCGGTCCTCGTGGCTAGCACCGATGGGGTCGGAACCAAGTTGAAGATCGCTGCTGCCCTGGGCCACTTCGAGTCCATCGGGCAAGACCTGGTGACCCTCAACGTCAACGACATTCTGACCCGGGGCGCCCGGCCTCTCTTCTTCCTGGACTACGTCGCCTTCAGCAGCTTGGACCAGCAACGCATGGATACCTTGATGCGGGGCATCGTTTGGGGTTGCCGCGAGGTGGGGTGCGCCCTCATCGGCGGTGAGACGGCCCAGATGCCGGGGACCTACGCCGGCGAAGAGCTGGACCTGGCGGGGTTTGTCGTCGGGGCGGTGGAGCGGGACCAGGTGATCAACGGCAAGGAAATCTCGAGCGGTGACTACTTGCTCGGTGTTCCTTCGAGCGGGGTCCACACCAACGGGTTTTCCCTGGTGCGCCACGTCTTCAACATCGATGGCAACCCATCGGTGCTATACCATCACTACCCGGAGCTGCAGCATCAATTGGGTGAGGAATTGCTGGTCCGCCATCGGTGTTACTACCCGCTATTGGAGCCGGCGCTGGGCCTGGTCAAAGGGTTGGCCCACATCACCGGCGGCGGACTTCCGGGCAAGATGCCCGCAATCCTTCCCGATGACCTGGCTGCGTCTTTCCGGCTCGGGTCCTGGCGGATCCCCCCCATCTTCGGTCTGGTTCAGCAGGAGGGCAACGTGGACACCGGCGAGATGTACCGGGTCTTCAACATGGGGCTCGGCATGGTCGCCGTCTGCGGTGAAGATAATGTGACGCCATTTCAGGAGTTGGTTCCCGACGCCATGGTGGTCGGCAGAATTGTCGACCGGGCGGGCGGGCAACAGGTGCTCTTGGAAGAAGGCTGAACGGCCCACGGTAACCCGGGCTCCACCCACCCGGAAAGGGGCTCACGGTGCGGAGGGCGGTAGCTGTTCTCAAACCTGGTTCCCGCCGGGGGCCGCAGCTGTTGCACGGCCTCGCCCGGAGCATGTCCAAGGGTGGCCGTGACCTCCGTTTGCAAGTAGATTGGGCTTGCCGGGGAACGGATTGGAGTCGCCGCGGGGCCGTCCTCACCAGCGGGCCAGCCCACATTACATAACGTGAACAGCTCCGGAACCGCACCGGCTAAGGGGGAGGGGTGAAAGCGCTAATAAGTGTCTACGATAAGACCGGCATCGTAGAGTTTTCCCGGCGGCTGGCGGCGGCGGGATTCGAGTTGATCAGCACCGGCGGCACGCACCGGACCCTGTCCGAGGGAGGCGGGCTGGCGGTGCGGCAGGTAGCCGAGGTCACCGGCTCGCCGGAGATTCTGGAAGGCCGGGTCAAGACGCTGCACCCCGTGATTCACGCCGGGCTCCTGGCCCGCCGGGACTCCCCGGACCACCTGGCGGAGCTGGCCAAACACGGGATCGATCCCATCGACCTGGTGGTGGTCAACCTGTACCCTTTCGTGGCCACCGTAACAAAGCCTGATGTGACGCTGGCGGACGCGCTGGAGAACATCGACATCGGCGGCCCCACCATGCTGCGGGCGGCTGCCAAGAACTTCCCGTCGGTCGCCGTCGTCGTCGACCCGGCGGATTACTCCTGGGTCGCGGAAAAAATGGCCCGGCACAGCCTGAGCATGGAGGAACGCCGCGACCTGGCGGCCAAAGCGTTCCACCACGTGTCAGTGTACGATACCGCGGTGGCCGACTACCTAACCGCTACCTCCGAAGCGGACAGCCTGCCAGACAAACTGACCCTTTCGTTGAAGAAAGTGGCCGTCTTGCGTTACGGTGAAAACCCGCACCAGCAAGGCGGGCTCTACGTGCTGGGGGATGGCCCCACCGGCGGCGTGGCCGGCGCCCGCCAGCTCCACGGGCGCGAAGTTTCCTTCAACAACTTGATGGATGCCGACGCCGCCTGGCGCACCGTCAGCGACTTCGCCGAGCCCACGGCCGCGGTGGTGAAGCACGCCAATCCCTGCGGCCTGGCCAGTCACGAGGACCAGGCCGAAGCCTACCGCCGGGCTTACGAAGGGGATTCGGTATCCGCGTTCGGCGGCATCGTCGGCTATAACCGCACCGTGACCGCCGCCACCGCCGCGGCCATGGGCCCCGTCTTCTATGAGGTGGTGGTGGCGCCGGGCTACGAGCCTGAAGCGTTGAAGATCCTCCGAAAGAAACGGAACCTGCGCCTCCTGGCGGTGGAACGGACGGGCGGCGCGCCATCCTATGATCTTCGGCCCATCAGCGGTGGCCTGCTGGTTCAGACCCTGGGCGCGGCCACCGAAGGCCCGGCGGAGTGGAAAACCGTCACCAACCGGGCTCCCAGCGACGCGGAGCTTCGGGACCTGGCTTTTGCCTGGAAGGCGGCCAAACACATCAAATCCAACGCCATCGTCTTCGCCAAAGACCGCACGCTGGTCGGCATGGGGGCGGGCCAGCCCAACCGGGTGGTCAGCGTACACCTGGCCCGGCGGACCGCCGGGGACAAATCGCGGGAAAGCGTGCTGGCCTCGGACGCCTTCTTTCCGTTCCCGGACAACATTGAACTGGCGGCGGAGGCTGGGATCACCGCCATCGTCCAGCCCGGAGGGTCAATTCGCGACAACGAGGTGATCGACGCCGCCAACCAGAGCAATATGGCGATGGTCTTCACCGGCGTCCGCAACTTTCGTCATTGAGCGAGGGCCGGCGGATCGCCGGTTCCTGGCCCCCTTTTTGGTATACTGTCCCTTGCAAAATCGACGGCAAATGAGCGAAGGCGAGGTCGTTGGCTACAATCCCCTCGTTTCCCTCCCCGACAGAAAGGGGGCTATGGGGGATTCGTTCCTCCCACGGTTTAATGGAGATGACGACTCCGAATGACATCTTGACGGCAGCGGCCCTGGCTCGGGAAGCGAACTAGCTTGGACGCCTATTTGGACATCGAAACCACCGGTCTTTCCCCTCGATCGGACGAACTGACCGTTGTCGGCGTCTTCATCGACCACGACGATGACGGCGACAGTTCGGCCATGATTCAACTGGTGGGTGATGAAATTACCGCCGGCCGGCTTCAGGCCGCCTTCCAGGGGGTCTCCGCCCTCTACACCTTCAACGGGAGCAGGTTCGACGTTCCGTTCATCAGGACCCGCCTGGGAGTGGACCTGGAGAAAGGCCTGCGGCACCGGGATCTGATGTACGATTGTTGGGACCAGGGATTGCGGGGAGGGCTGAAAAAAGTGGAGCGAGCCCTGGGGATCCGCAGAAAGTTGCCGGGCATGGACGGCTTGAACGCGATTCGCCTCTGGGACCAGTGGCGGGCCAACGACGACGAAAAGGCTCTGAGCCGTCTTCTGGAGTACAACAAGGAGGACATCCTCAATCTCAAGACCCTCAGGGCACTGCTCGACGCCTAGGTGCGCCGGTGGCGCCATCCGGGCAAGGCAATCAACGGCATAGCAATCAATGGCGTCCTGGGGCGTCCTGGGATGGAGGTAGGGATGAGCGCCACTATCGACATCGTGATACCGGTCTATAACGAGGAGCGGGCCTTGCCTCGCAGCGTCGTTATCCTGGCCGAATTCCTTCGGGACAACCTGCGCAGCCCGTGGCAGATCATCATCGCCGACAATGCCTCAACCGATGGGACCCGGTCCGTGTCGGAGATGCTCTGCGAGAAGTATGCGGGGATCAACTACCTTCACATACCGCAGAAGGGCCGGGGAAGGGCGTTGAAGGCCGCCTGGTTGGATAGTAAGGCCGACATTGTCAGCTACATGGACGTCGACTTGGCTACCGACCTGGCTCATTTCCCTGAGTTGATCAAATCCCTGGAGGAGGGCTATCACGTCGCCATAGGCAGCCGGCTGAGCAAGGGCTCCAGGGTTACCCGGGGATTCAAACGGGAGTTCGTCTCCCGTGGCTACAACCTGTTGATTCGGTCCATGTTCTTCACCGGTTTTCAGGACGCCCAATGCGGGTTCAAGGCCATGACCCGCCGGGCCGCCGAGGAGATCCTTCCCAAGATCGAGAACAATAACTGGTTCTTCGACACCGAGTTGCTGATCATCGCGGCCAAACGCGGGTACCGGATCAAGCAGATTCCGGTTAGATGGACCGACGATCCAAACAGCAGCGTGAACGTCACCCGCACCGCGGCCGAGGATGTCAAGGGGCTGCTACGACTGCGCTTCCGCGGCATTCCACAGGTTAAGCCGTCTGGCAGAGCCTCTCTCCAAAAGTGACGCCCCCGGCCTGGTTTCGGGGTTTTTCAGGCGTGGCTCACGCCGGAAGACGCCCCATCGGTATCAAGGGTATCGTCAGTGTGGAACCGGTAGTCCGGGCGCGATTTTCCAGGTTGGAAAAGGGCTCGCGGTTTCCCCACCGGCGGACCCGTCAATTCTCCCCCGTCGTGGCGCCGCCGGCGCCGGGGGGTGGGTCAAAATTCACAGGGAGGACATCGATACATGGAACTGGGGCTGAAAGGTAAAAACGTAATCATCACGGGTGGCGGCTCCAACATCGGCCGGGCCATCGTCCACGCCTTCGCCGCCGAGGGCAGCAACATCACCATCGCCGAGCTGGCGCCGAGCCACGGTGAGAAGGTGGCGGAGGAGGTGGCCGGCACCAACCCGGGAACCCGGGTTAAGGTCATCGCCACCGACGTTACCGACCACTTCCAGGTGGGGAAGATGGTGGAGCAGTCCATCAGCGAGTTTGGCAGCGTCGATGTCCTGGTGAACAACGTGGGTTGGACCATCGACCGGCTGTTCCTGGAGAAACCCAGGGAGGAGTGGGAAAAGGAAGTGAAGGTCAACCTTTGGGGGGCCATCAACTGCTTCGATGCGGTGGTGCCCCGCATGGTCGAGCGGGAGTCAGGCGCGGTTGTCAGCATCAGCTCCGACGCCGGCCGCATGGGCGAATACCGGGAGGCGGTGTATTCCGCCTGCAAGGGTGGGGTCATCGCGCTGAGCAAGTCCGTGGCCAGGGAGACGGGCCGCTACGGCCTGCGCTTCAACGTGGTTTGCCCCGGGCTGGTGGTGCCTCCTCAAGAGGAGTCCATCAGCGGCGAGAGCATGTGGAACCACATGCGGGATATATTCACGGACGACGTAAGGGAGAAGGCGGCCAGGAACTACATTCTCCGCCGGCTCACCACGGCGAAAGAGGTGGCCAACGCCGTCGTGTTCCTGGCGTCGGACGCGGCCAGCTTCATCACCGGGCAGACCCTGAGCGTCAGCGGCGGCTATACGATGATGTAATAGATGGCGGACGTCTCGATGTCCGCCTTCCGGCCATCCCAAGAGATTTACGGTGCGGCGCGGCGTCTCCAGCAAGTCTGGTGCAGCTGGGCCGCACCGGTTTTTGCCCCCATTGTCTTCAAGTTTTCTTCGCCGCGGGTAACCGGGACCGGACGGCCGCTCCCTTCGCACCCTTGCGGGAATCGTTTCATTGAGTTAGATTGCTGCTGATGTCGTGGCGGGAGGAAGCTCGGCGTGGTGGAAATCTATGTCCGGGTTTCGAAGGAGCATCTTTCGTTTCCGGTGGAGCTGGCCGCTGATTGCGGTATTGGCCGTGTCCTGCGCCACCTCGGTTACTCCGGAGGTGGTTTCAACGTCCGGTCCCGCGCCTACAGTGGTGAGCTTGCCGACGCCAGGGCCCGAGGGCCTGACCCACGAGCCCACCTTGCCGCCGCTCGCGTCTACCCCGACCCATTCTCCTACCTACACGCCTTACCCAACCTACACCCTCTACCCGACTTACACCCCGTACCCGACATCATCCCCGACGAACACACCCGCCCTCCGGCAGCGGCTCCAACACCAACTCCTGAGCCCGCGTCAACAGCCCTGCCGATCCAGACGCTGCCTCCGACACCCGTTCCCGCAGCAACATCCACACCGGCGCCGACGCCGACGCCGACCCCAACACCCACACCCACACCCACACCCGTGCCCACGCCCACCCATACAGCAACCCCATCGGCAACCGCCACCCCGCAGCCGCCGGCCACGCCAACGCCAACGCCGACGCCAACAACCACACCCGTGCCCACGCCGACGGCTACCCCGACGTCCACGCCGACACCCATCCCTTCGCCGACGGCCACCGCGGCACCCTCGCCTACACCTGAGCCACTACCAGGTGATGCTGGATGCGAAGAAGGGCAGATAGACGTAAACTCAGCGTCGGCCGAGGAACTGGATCTGATCATTCATATTGGGCCGGTACGTGCCGCCGAGGCGGTTCAGTTGAGGCCGTTCAGTTCAATAGACGATCTGGTTCGCATCAACGGAATCGGAGCCTCCCGCCTCGCTGACATCGAGGACGAAGGTCTGGCCTGTGTGGAAAGTTAGCCTATCGAAAGGCGCTGAGTGGAGGTGAGGCTGCACGGAAGAAGCTGAGGATCGGGAAGTGGGTGACCGGCTTCCTTGAACCCAGCCACGGGTTGGTGCTGCGGCTGATTCTTCTCCGTGGGGTATAATCGGTCCACCAGCGCCACGGAGTTCACGGGGTGTGCCCAACCCAGTACGGTTGTGCCCGCCATATTCATGCTGCTAAAAGGAGACGTTCGGAGATGAAAATCGGGATTGCCATGCCCGGAGTGCCGGACGGTCCTGGGTTGAAACGCTTCGCCCGGCGGGCCGACGAACTCGGGTTCGAGTCGTTGCTGCTGGGAGACCACATCGTGCTGCCCACCGGCGGGAGCCATGGGTACCCCTATACCGCCGACGGCTCGTTTATCCGGGCGTCGGAGACCCCGTTCCTGGAGATGATGACCCTCCTGGGCTATATTGCCGCCTGCACCGGAACGATAAAGATCGGGACCACGGTGATCATACTGCCCTACCGTAACCCGGTGGTCATGGCCAAGATGTTCGCCTCTCTGGACGTGCTGAGCGAGGGCCGCATAATCTGCGGCGTGGGCGTCGGCTGGCTGGAAAAAGAGTTCGAGACCCTGGGCGTCCCCTTCGCCCAGCGCGGCGTCATGAGCGACGAGTTTATAGAGATATTCAAAGTCCTGTGGACCGAGCCGGACCCGTCCTACCACGGCCGTTTCTACCAGTTCGATGGCATCCAGTTTTACCCCAAACCGGTACAGAAGCCCCACATCCCCATATGGATTGGCGGGCACACGCGGGCCGCCCTGCGGCGCACCGCCAAGTATGGCGACCGCTGGCATACCACCCGCCAGACCCCGGAATATGTCGCCCAGCAAATCCCCTACCTGCGGCAGCGGGCGGAGCGGGCAGGCCGCGATCCGGCCGGCATCTCGATATCGCTGAAACGAACGGTGCACGTCACCGATCTGGGGATACCGGAGGGAACCGGCACGCAAAGCCTGGGGGCGCTGATTGTCCCTACGCAGGAGGTCATCGACGACCTTCATCACTGCCATGAGCTGGGAATCGACCAGTTGACCTACGGCTTCAGGGCCGCGGATCTGGACGGCAACCTTCGGATGATGGAGCATCTGGCCGATCAAGTGCTGCCCGTGGCCCAGCGCCTGGGCTAAGCACGCCGCTCCAACAACCAACTACCGTGGTTCGACCGGCTCGGCCCGAGGGGCTTTGCCTCGACGCTGTCAAGCCAAGGAGGGGAGCCACACTGTCATTTCGAGGAGCGGAGCGACGAGGAACCTGGTGCGGGGATTCTCGGGGGATTCTCGGGGGATTCTCGGGGGATTCTCGGGGGATTCTCGATGGAAGCGTGGACCCATCATCCGGGGATCGTCGCAGCACTCGGGGTGACGTGTTGACCGCTACTGTAGAGGCAAAGCTCTACCGCATGGAGCGCATGGACCGCCGCGCCGCCTTGTCCAACTCTTTCTCCATTATTGCCCGACGTTTGTCGTACTGGCGCTTGCCCTGGGCCAGGCCCAACTCCACCTTGGCCACATGGTTCTTGATGTAGAGGCGCAGCGGCACGATGGTCAGCCTTTTTTCGGCCACCAGGCTTTTCAACTTGTCGATCTGTTCCCGGTGCATCAGCAGCTTTCGGGGACGCCTCGGGTCGTGGTTGTAGATACTGGCCGGGTCGTAGGGCGCGATATAGGTGTTCACCAGCCATAGCTCGCCGTTCTGGGGGCGGGCGTACCCGTCTCGCAGGTCGGCGCGCCCGGCCCGCAATGACTTGATCTCGGTCCCTTTGAGCACCAACCCGGCCTCGTACCGGTCGAGAATCTCGTAGTTGTAGAACGCCCGCCGGTTGGATGCGATCGGCCGGTCTTGCGTCTTGGTGTCGGAAGCCTTCTTCTTTCTTGCCACGCTCTAGCCGCCCTGGGCAATCTGCTCCTTGAGCACCTCGATGGCCCGGTCCAGTTGAACATCCTCGGAGTCGTCCTCGCCACGCTCCTCGATGATATCCGGCGATATCCCTTCGCCTTCAATCACGGTCCCCTCGGGAGTGAACCAGCGGGCGATGGTGAAGTTGATGCCCGATCCGTCGCTCAGCGGCCACATGTTGTTGACGCTGCCCTTGCCGAAGGTGGTGGTGCCGATCACGGTGGCCCGGCCGTGGTCCATGAACGCGCCGGTCAAAACCTCGCTGGCGCTGGCGCTAAACTCGTTGACCAGGACCACCAGCGGCACGTCTAGCGCCTCACCCCCCGACTTGACGTCCCAATCGGTGCGTTTGCCCTGTGCATCGATCTGGTAAAGGACCAGGCCATCGTCCAGGAACTGGCTGGTGACGTCCACCACCGAGGTTAGCAGGCCGCCGGGGTTGTTCCGCAGGTCCAGCACCAGGCCAACCCCTTTGGAGCGCTCGAACCGTTCCAACGCCTTCTTGATCTCGTCTTTGGTGGTGCCGGTAAAACTGAACACCCGCAGGTGGCCGATCTGCCCGACCTGCATCAACAGGCGGGCGCTTTCCAGCGGGATCTTGCCCCTGGTTATCCTCAGCAGATCCGGTTGACTCGCGTTGATGTGCAGCACCAGGAGCATTACATCGGTCCCCTTCTCGCCCCGGATCTTGCTCACCGCCTCCATAATGCTGATACCCTTGGTGCTCTCGCCTTCGATTTCCAGGATGATGTCGCCCGGCCGGATTCCGGCTTCCTCGGCCGGCGTGTCCGGCATCGGAGCGAGGATGGTGATCCGTCCGTCCCGCATGCCTACTTCGGCCCCGATTCCCTCGAAGTACCCTTTAATATCCTGGGAGTCGACGGCGAACTGGTCTGAGGTAAGGTAGGCCGCATAGGGGTCATCCAGAGCGTCCAGCATACCGCGAATCGCCCCATCGCTGAGGTCCTCGGCATCCAGGCTGTCGCCGTCGATGTGCTCCCGCGCCAGCAGCTTCCAGACCTCCGCCATCCGGTCGAACTCGGTGGGCAGTCCTTCTACGGCCGGGTCCGGCTCCGTGGCGGGGCCGGATTCTCCGCCTCGGCAGGCGGCGGCCACCAGCAGGACCCCCAACGACATCACCAGGACCAGGAGGGCCCATTGTGGACGGAATTTGGTCACGGATACAGTCTCCTCGGGAAATGGATAACCATCCATAAATAACGGCGCGGGCCATAGGGTAACCACTTTCCCCAATTGTAACATAGGGGGTGCCTGGACCCCGCTCCGGTACGCCTGTCAGGGCCCGGTAGAAAGCTGCCATTTCCCTCCGTCGCACGCGCGTTGACACTGGCAACGGCAAGCTGCTAGCATGGCCCCAGATTGTCCGGCAGAAGGTATATTTTGGTAGGAATCGCCGCCTTCGGAGGGTATGTCCCCAGATACCGTCTCGGCCCCGAAACCGTGGGCTGGAACTCCCCCCAAGAGCGATCCATTGCCAACTTCGACGAGGACAGTGTCAGCATGGCGGTGGCGGCAGGAGTGGACTGCCTCCGCGGCTGGGACCGCCGGTCCGTGGACGGCCTGATCTTCGCGACCACCACTCCTCCCTACGCTGAAAAGCAGTGCGCCGCCATAATAGCCACCGCCCTCGACCTGCGCCGGGACATCTTCGCCGCCGACATCACCGACGTTCTGCGGGCGGGAACCACCGCGTTGAAATCGGCCCTGGATTCGGTGGCCGCGGGCTCCGCTAGAACCGTCCTGGTCATCGCCAGCGACAATCGGGCGGGCGCCCCACGTGGTGACACCGAGCGGAACCTGGGCGACGGCGCGGCCGCCTTCCTGGTGTCCGGGGACGGGGTCGTCGCGGCCCTGGAAGGCTCCCACTCCATTACCGAGAACATGCTGGATTCCTGGCGCTCCGCCGGGGACCCCTTCGTCCGGTCCTGGGAGGACCGGTTCGCCGCTGAAGAGGGCTTGGAGCGGGTCCTGTCGGATGCTGTTTCCGGGTTTCTCCGGAAGCAGGGACTCTCCCCTCAGGACGTAACCAAAGTCGCCCTGTACGCCCCGGACGGCCGGCGCCACGGCCAGCTGGCCCGCAAGGCCGGCTTCACCCCGGAGCAGGTGCAGGACCCCCTCTTCGGCAAAATGGGCAACACCGGCGCCGCCTTCCCGCTGATGCTGCTGGCGGCGGCCCTGGAGGGCGCCGGCCCCGGCCAGCTTCTCCTGGCGGTATCCTATGGAGATGGCAGCGACGTGCTGGGTTTCAGGACCACCGAGGCTATCTCTGGGCTCGATCCCCGCATGGGCGTGACCGGATACCTGGGCTCCAAGCGTCAGATCAGCAGCTACGAAACCTACGCCAGATGGCGGGATGTCTGGGTCACCGACGCCGCGGCCCGCCGCCCTACCCCGGCCTCCCCCTCGGTTACCGCCCTCTGGCGGGAGAGCGATAAGAACCTCCGGCTCTACGGCGCCACGTGCAACCAGTGCGGCTACGTCCAGTACCCCGCGCAAAATGTTTGCGTTAACTGCCGGGCCAGGGATGATTCCTCGCCACTTCGCTTCAGCGACCAGCCCGGAACCGTGTTCACCTATTCCCTGGACTACCTGGCCGGCACCACCGACTCGCCGCTGGTGATCACCGTCGTGGACTTCCAGGTTGGCGGACGGATGCTGTGCATGATGACGGACCGGGAGTTGGATGAGGTACAGATCGGCATGCCCGTGGAGATGAGCTTTCGCAAGCTGCGGGTGGTCAACGGCATCCACAACTACTACTGGAAAGCAATCCCCCAGCGCACGACGGTGTAGATTGTACCAGTCGCCTGAGCGGGTTCGACCCCAGTTTACTCACAGACTCGGAGACGGATGATGCGTGGAATAAAAGACCGTGTGGCAATTATCGGAATGGGATGCACCAAGTTCGGGGAGCGTTGGGATGCCGGTGTACCGGACCTGATGGTGGAGGCCGCCTACGAGGCCTACGCCGACGCGGGCATCGACGGCAAGGACATCCAGGCTGCCTGGCTGGGAACGGTCAGCTCCTTCCGCACCGGGCAACCGCTGGCCGACGCGCTGAAGCTGGACTATATCCCAATCACGCGGGTGGAGAACGCCTGCGCTACGGCCACCGATGCTTTTCGGAACGCCTGCTACGCCGTGGCTGCCGGCATCTACGATATCGTCCTGGCCCTGGGTGTCGAGAAGCTGAAGGACTCGGGTTTCTCCGGGTTGGCCATTCCCGAGGCCGCGGGCTCCGACGTTGCGCCGGCGGTACCGCCGCCCTCCCAGTTCGCCCTGGCGGCCACCCGCTACTTCCACCATTATGACATCCCCTACGAGCAGGGAAAGCTCACCCTGGCCCAGATTGCGAGCAAGAACCACCACAACGGCACCATGAGCCCCAAGGCCCACTTCCAGCGGGAGGTGAGCACCGACCAGGTGGTCAACGCCCCCATGGTGGCCTGGCCCCTGGGGCTCTTCGACTGCTGCGGGGTCAGCGACGGAGCCGCCGCGGCGATCATCACCACGCCGGAAATCGCCCGCACTTTCCGCGACGACTACGTGCTGGTGAAGGGATTGGGCCTGTCGGTGGGGGCCTACGGCATCATGCGCAACGACTGGGACTTCGTCCATTTCCCCGAGAGTGTCCGGGCCGCCCAGGCGTCCTATCAGGAAGCCGGGATAACCAACCCCCGGGAGGAACTGGACCTGGCCATGGTCCATGACTGCTTCACCATCACCGAGCTGATTATCTACGAGGACCTGGGGTTCAGCCCCAGGGGCCGGGCTAGCGAAGACGTGGAGGCGGGCACCTTCACCCTCGAGGGAGAGCTTCCGGTCAATACCGACGGTGGGCTAAAGTGTTTCGGGCACCCCATCGGCGCCAGCGGCATCCGCATGATCTATGAGGTCTACAAACAGCTCCAGGGTAAAGCGGGAGCCCGTCAGCTCAAGAAGGCTGGCTTGGGCCTGACCCACAACCTGGGTGGCCGGCCCGGCTCCTTCACCTGCTCCGTGGCCATTTTCGGCGCTCGCGACTGATCCAGCGGCATCGCCCAAAGCGGCTTTGTTTTAATATTGTCATTCCGAGGAGCGAAGCGACGGGGAATCCGGTGCTGGGCTCCAACTGGGCGGCCCGGGGCAGCCTGGACCCACCACCCCAGGCCCATCGCTTCACATGGGGTGACATGCTCCAGGGTGCTTTTGAGGCAAGGCCGTCCAAAGCGATGAGGGTAAATGAGGGTAACGGGAGCTAATCCTGACCCCCACTTGGCCCGCCCGTTGCCGTGACCCGGTCCAAGGCTGGACCGGGTCGTTTGACCGATTCTCCCAGGCAAGGAATTTATGGGTCAGTATGCGTTGACGGAAGAGCAAGAACTTCTTCAGCAGAGCGTGCGCCGGGTGGCGCGGGAGCGGGTGGCTTCCCGGGCGGCGGAGATTGACGCGCTGGCGGAATACCCCCAGGACATGTTTGACCTGCTCCGGGAGTTGGGGTTTCTTGCCCTTCCCTTCGCTCCCGAGTACGGCGGCACGGGCTCCGTGCTCTCGGGCTGTCTGGCCGTGGAGGAACTGGGGCGGGTGTGCTACAACACCGCCTACCTACTGGTGGTGCAGTGGGTCCCCTTCGGCGCCATCCTGGCCGCGGGTAACGAAGAGCAGCGCGGCCGTCTGTTGCCCGGCCTCGCCAGTGGGGATCTGCGCGGATCCATCTCCGTGACCGAGCCTGGGGCCGGCTCCGACGTGGCCGCTATCCAGACCAGGGCGGAGCCGGTGGGTGACGGCTACCGGCTGAACGGCACGAAGATCTTCGCCACCAACTCCAAGGTGGCCGACTTCGTGCTGGTGGCCGCCAAGACGGACCCGGAGGCCGGTGGACGAGGCGTCAGTCTCTTCATCGTCGAGCGGGGGACGCCCGGCTTTACCGTCACCCGAGATGAGCATAAATCGGGAGCACGGGGCGTTCCATCATCCGAGCTTCAATTCGATGATGCCTTCATTCCTGCCGGCAATCTGCTCGGTTCGAAGGATGGGGGATTCAAGGTGGTGATGGAGGCCTTCAACCGATCTCGCCCCATTATCGGTGCCCGAGGGGTTGGCCTGGCCCAGGGCGCCATGGACCTGGCCGTGGAGTACGCCAGGGAGCGATCCGCCTTCAACCGGAAGATCGGGGCCTTCCAGGGCCTGCGATGGATGATCGCCGACATGGCCATCGAGATCGAGGCCGCCCGTCACCTGGTGTACCGGTCGGCGGCCGCCATCGACGCGGGACACGTGGGCAAGGAGGTGGCCGCTCTGGTTGCCATGGCCAAGTGTTTCGCCACCGACGTCGCCATGAAAGTCGCGGTGGATGCGGTCCAGGTGTTCGGGTCGGCCGGCATCTCCATTGAAACGCCCATCGGACGTTACATGCGGGACGCCAAGGTGTTGCAAATAGTGGAAGGCACCAACCAGATTCAGCGCAACATCGTGGCGGATGCGATCATCGGACGCCTGTAGCCGGACCGGCCGGAGGACCCGGCCCAGATCGTTGTCCGCCAGCTGCGGGGGGTCCGAGCCGCCCGAGAGCTTCTAAAGGAGAAACAATGGAGAGTTGGTACTACGAGGATTACGTGCCGGGCGAAGGATTCCGGACCATGGCCCGCACCGTCACCGAGACAGACGTCGTGAACTTCATCGCCCTGTCCGGCATCTGCGAGCCCCTTTTCATCGACCAGGAATACCTGCGCCGGGAGACGGAATTTACGGGAAGGCTCGTTCCGGGGCTGCTTACCTTCTCCATCGGTGAAGGGCTTTTCGTCCAAACCGGGGTGCTTCAAGGACGGGCCCTGGCCTTCCTGGGCATGGATGAGCTGCGGTTTCTCAGGCCGGTCTACGTGGGCGACACGATCCACGTTCGGATGGAGACGAAAGAGAAGCGGCACACCCGGCGCGAGGATCGAGGAATCGTGGTGACGCGGCTGGTCATTTGCAACCAGCGGGAAGAGGAGGTCATATCCTGCACCTTGACCCGCATGTTGCGGCGCAGGCCCGCCGGGGATTAGGCATCCGGGGAGGTACGCGGTTTGATTTAGCGGTCAATCACCGCGATACTAGCAGTCAGGCAACTTGGTTTTGGCATGATGTCATTCTGAGGAGCAGAGCGACGAAGAATCTCATTGTTACGCTGAGGTTCTTCGCTTCGCCCAGAATGACAATTTGCAGATCTAAATTGACTGAGTACTACGCAACATACTGTGTGGCCCACGAGCCCAAAATGGGAGAGAGTGATGGACGCCAGAGACCTACTGCGCCAGCAATTTCGAGAGGCTAATGAGTGGCTTGCGGCCACCATGCAAGGAGTGACCACCGAGCAAGCGAACTGGAAGCCACCGGGCATGGCCAATCCTCTCGGCGCCACCTATGCCCATGCGCTGCTATCCCAGGACATCATCGGCAACGTCGTGATCAATAGCGGCGCCCCGTTGGCCGCCACCACCTGGGCCGGGAAGACGGGCCTCAGCGAGCCACCGCCCACCGAGGATGTAGCCGCCTGGGGCCAGTGGGCCAGAAACGTCAAGGTTGACCTGGACGCGCTGCGGGCCTACGGTCAGGCGGTCCAGACCGCCGCGGACGGTGTTATCATGTCGCTCACCGACGCCGACCTGGACCGCGCCGTACAGACTCCTTTTGGAAGTTCCACGGTCCTATTTATGCTGAGCGGCGCCCTCATCGGCCATACCCACGACCACACTGGTGAGATCACCTGCCTCAAAGGGCTCCAAGGCGCCAAAGGGTACATGATCTAGCGGGTTGCCGGCTGCGGTATCGGCCCGTTACAGTTTTTGCCGGGAGAGGAACACCCCGTGCCGGGGGTGTTCCTTTTTGTCCGCCCGGCTAAAACAAGAGGCCGGGGATCGCGAGTTCGATCGGCTGCTTGGCGTGTGCGGCAACCTCTACTTCTTCGACGGCACCCGGTATTCCCCTCTTGACACGCGGGAACTGGGGCTAGCTCGTTGTTGACATAACAGCAGAGTTCCGGCCCCTCGGGTACTGCGGCAACAGTAGGGGCCGTACTATGAAGATAGTACAGCGAAATCAATCACTCTGGGGATGTGGGGATTCCCCTCCGCCGCCATAATTCAGCCTGCGAGTATTGAATAGGGTGGAACCAGATCGACCTGCCTGGAACCACCGGCGCTGGGAGACTGCCGGGGCGAGCGGGCAGAACAGGAAGAGACAGTTGAATATCCTGCTAATCGGGTTGAACCAAAAGACCGCGCCGGTCGAGGTTCGGGAGAGCGTCTCGTTCTCCAAGGAGCAACTTCCGGATGCCCTGAGCCTGCTCAAGGAACAGGTCGAAGAGGTGGTCATCCTGGCCACGTGCAACCGGACTGAAATCTACTCCGCGACGCAGGACCCCGTTCGGACCGGCGAAATGATCCGGTCTTTTCTCGCCAAGATCCATGGCATAGCGGCCGATGACATAACTCCCTATCTATATGAATACACCGATGACGCGGCGGTGCACCACCTATTCGAGGTGGCCTCGGGGATGGATTCACTGGTCTTGGGCGAACCCCAGATTCTCGGCCAGGTCCGGGACTCGTTCACCGAGGCGGTACAGGCTCGGTCCGCCAAGCGGGACCTCTCGAAGCTGTTCCATCAGGCCCTTCGCGTCGGCAAAAAGGCCCGCAAAGAGACCGCAATCGGGCGCCACGCCATGTCGGTGAGCTACGTGTGCGTCGAGTTGGTCCGCGAGACGCTGGGCGAGCTACGGGAGTCCACGGCGCTGCTGGTGGGAGTAGGAGAAGCGGGAAAGCTTGCCTGCAGGGCGCTGGCCAAGGCCGGCGTCGGTCGCATCA
This sequence comes from Dehalococcoidia bacterium, assembly GCA_030740155.1. GTDB lineage: Bacteria > Chloroflexota > Dehalococcoidia > Lucifugimonadales > UBA3495 > CAJWBT01. Next base: position 25,595 of record JASLXV010000068.1, read on the forward strand.
CCGTGGTCAACCGCACGTATCACCGGGCCCGCAGCCTCGCCGACGAGCTGGGAGGAATCGCCCTGCCGTTTGACCGTTTGGTGGAAGCCCTGGCCGAGGCAGATATCGTCATCAGCGCCACCGGCGCCTCCACCCACGTCATCAGCGCCGCGGCCGTCAAACAGGCCGCTCGAGAACATCACGGCAACCCCCTGCTGCTCATGGACATCGCGATGCCGAGGGACATTGACCCGGTGGTGGCGGACATCCCGGGGGTGAGCCTCTACGATATCGATGACTTGCAGGCAGTTTCCGCCTCTAATCGCCGAGAGCGAGAAGGGGAGGTTGTAAAAGTGGAAGCCATCATAGAAGAGGCGGTGGCCGGTTTCTCCGAGTCCAGGGGTTCCTCCTTGGTGGACTCAACCCTGGCCGCGCTGTATCACCAAGCCGAAGAACTCCGGCAGCGTGAGGTGGCGAAGACCCTGAATCTTCTTCCGGAGATCACCGAGAAGCAGCGAAATGACATTGAGACGATGAGCCGAAGCTTGATAAGAAAGCTGCTCCACAACCGGATGGCGGCGCTCCGGGGTCAGGGAGGCGCTGCCGACTGCGAGGCTTTCACCCGGCTGTTCAATCTGGACCCAGGCGACCTGGACCCAGGCGACGATCCGAAGTAAGTCCCCAGTAAGACCCAATAATGGATGCCGGCCGGCTCACCCTCGGAGCGGCAGCACCAGGAGACGGCAATCTCTGCGGCGGAACTCACGCCGGCGGCGATGCCATCTCCTGTCGTTGCGTCCGTCTCATTCGGTGCGGTGATGGGAGGTGGGGCCGGCGTTGCGTCGCAGGGTTGACTTCCGTTTGCGGTGTTTGGATATGATAGATGTGTTGACCGAAGGCGATCACCCTGCTCCGGCGCCCTCGAATATCCTCAGGGAGCCCGGAGTTCTCCCTGCCGGAGCTTGAACCACGCTTGCTGCCGGCGACGGCAGCTCAGCAACTCCGTGAGAATGACACCCTCCTACACCACTTGACGGGACGCGGCCATGCGTCTCGCCGGCCTGACTCTTCGGTGCCGAAGCGTCCAACTGTCGCTGATACCCCGCGGCTGCTAGCGACCTTGCAACAGCGCAGGCAGTATAATCAACAGGGACGACTCGTCCGCATGGGGCGGGCCGCATCGCCCCGAGTCTTCGGTCCCAAAGAGTAGGTTTCGAAGGAGAGGCCGTGGCGCAGCTTACGGAAACCCAAAGAGGCATCGTCAACACCATCCGCGAGTTCGTTCGCCGGGAGGTGGTGCCCGTGGCCCCCCGCATGGAGCATGCCGACGAGTACCCCACGGAGCTGGTGGAGCGGATGAAGGAGCTGGGCCTGTTTGGCGCCATCATCCCGCAGCGGTACGGCGGCCTGGGGCTGGATGTAGCTACCTACGCCCTGATCATCGAGGAGATCTGCCTGGGATGGATGAGCCTGAGCGGCATTCTCAACTCCCACGTCATCATGTCCTACACGGTGGTCAACGGCGGCACCGAGGAACAGAAAGAACGTTTCCTCCCTCTCATGGCTACCGGCGAGAAGCGGGGCGGCATCTGCATCACCGAGCCCGATGCGGGCAGCGACGTTCAGGCCATCAAAACCAGGGCAGTCCGGGACGGTGACGAATACGTGGTGAATGGCGCCAAGACCCTGATCACCAACGGCCGCCACGGCAACACCTTCGCCCTGGTGGTCAAGACCGACCCGGCGGCCGACCCTCCGCGCCGGGGCATGAGCATCTTCATCGCCGAAAAGGGGCCCGGGTTTAACGTGGTCCGGGATATACCCAAGCTGGGGTACAAAGGGGTGGACACCTGCGAGTTGGTCTTTGACGATTACCGGGTCTCGGGGAGTAACCTGGTCGGCGGTGAGGAGGGCCAGGGGTTCTACCAGATCATGAGCGGCCTGGAGTTGGGGCGGGTCAACGTGGCCGCCCGCTGTGTCGGCATCGCCCGTGCCGCCCTGGAAGCGGCCATCGGGTACGCCCGCCACCGGGAGACCTTCGGCAAGCCCATCGCCGAGCACCAGGCCATCCAAATGATGCTGGCGAAGATGGCCACCCAGTTACAGGCGGCCCATCTCATGGTCCGGCACGCCGCCGACAAGAAAGACCGGGGCGAGCGCGCCGACCTGGAGGCAGGCATGGCCAAGCTGTTCGCCAGCGAGATGTGCATGCAGGTAACCATCGACGCCTTGCGCATTCACGGCGGATACGGGTACACTCAGGACCTCAACGTGGAGCGCTACTTCCGCGACGCGCCCTTGATGATGATCGGCGAGGGCACCAACGAGATCCAACAAACAATCATCGCCCGCACCTTGTTGAAGAGCTATGCCTCAGGTGACTTTCTGTACGAGGCGGGGCTTTAGCGGACCCAGCGGCCCAACCAACGCTAAGCTTCCCGGCGAACATCGGCTATCCGCTCCCCTCAGGTTCCACTGAAGCTTCGCCCCAAGAACTCACGCCAACTCCACTCGCTCGGTTCTTCTTACCCCCGAACACATTCCATCATCACCGGCGGTCTACGCCGGGCTTCAGCTTGGAGTGCAGGTCATTTCATTCCGGCGGCAAATGATGATTGCGCGTCGTGGGCGGATAACCCATCGGTCTTGGGTTAGTCAGCGGGAGCTTGGCCACCACCAATGCTCCTTCCGCCGAACTCTCGATGTTGCGCTCTCCGCCCAGCAGACAAGCAGAATCTTGCATCGATACTGGCCCCAACCGGGCGGGCTGGGCTTCGTGTTCAAATCCCAATCCGGTCCAACCGAAGGGTCCACCTCATCCTCCGCGCCTACCGCGAGTCCGGCGGATAGGAGGACCGGAGACCGAACACTGCGACCCGCCGGGCGCTTTCGAGCTTGCAACTTTGACCGAACCTGATTCAGCGCAGACCAGCATGAATAAGGTTGGTCGGTACCCGGTCCCCTATCGGGGTTCGCCCGCTCTCCGATGCTCTAAGCCCAGTGCTTATCCCCGATTGGGAAATCGCAAATGGTGGCGGTGCAGCTGTAACAGTCGGGAACCCGCACCTGGGGAAGGCTGGCCCCCTTGCAGGCTTCCACGTGCTCTATGGCTTGCCACACCTGTTCCTTCTCTCCATTTATTACAAGCATCACGGATCCCTCGGCCCCTCCCAACCCACCGCTGGCGATCGGAGTGGCTTGGGCGCCGCTCAGGATCTCGACGGCGGTCAGTTCAGTCAACGCGGTCCCAGGGACTGGGAGGAGTCCACAGCTGAGGCCCATCGAGTACTCGTACTCTTGCTTTCGGGCTTCCCTGGCCACCTCTTTCACCGGAAGGGGGATGAGCTTTTCCAGGCCAACGGGGAAGATTACGCCAAATCCGTTGCGGCGGGCGGCTCCCATGACCATTCCCACGGTCCCTCCTTCGAACTTGTTCCCGATGAGCACCCCAACGTTACCCTCCGCATCCAGAGCGTTCACCCCTTTGATGTAGACGTCCCCGGAGCCCAACCGCTCCATAAGTGAGTTCAGGTCTTCACCGACGGATAGCTTACCTCCCTCAATGACCCAAGAGTGGGGAAAATCACCCACGGTGCGCACCGCCCCTTCCCGAGGCCGTGGGTTCGAAGAAGTCATCGTGCCCATCTCCACGCAGGCGCCCTTTTCCACAACGATGCCGCATACCCAAGTGGCTGTATGCGGCCTCTGGCCGGTGATTTCTTCCACAACGAAATAGGTGCTGCTGCTGGGGTGCACCACTATGGTTCCCTCCGCAGCCGCTCGGCGAACCTCCTCGGTGCGGGCTGTGGCCTTGGCGATTAGGCGCTTGGACTCTGCCGGAGTTAAGCTGACCTGTGCTCGCATGTGATTCTCCTTTCTGGGTTTGTTGACTTCCTCGGAGATTGTACCAAATGAATGGAAGGTGTTAGCGGGAATCGGGCCGTTCGAAACCGAAGATTCAGGAACTAATTGCCTACCAGAACGCCGAGGAGTTGATAGCCAATAATCAGAAATAGGGCTAGGCAGGTGCAACGCACCACTCTGGCGCGGGCCGAAATTCTGGGACCCAAACTCGGAATGCTTTTGGCCGTTGGCCGAACTCGATACTGGTGCTCGCCGTCATAAATCGGCGTTCGATAGATTCGTGTCTGTTGGAGTAGTCCTCAGCTACAATTACCGTGGCCCGGATTCTTCGACATCTAGTGCCGGGCATATGAAGCTACCGAATCGGCCCGGCTCCCTCTCCGAGGGGGCCACCGAGTGGGTCCCCCCGGCCTTACCCAGATACCCTGCGCCTAGCCTCGGCCGAACCGGATCGCCTGGTCCACGATGTCCAGGCCCACGGACTCACTCCAGGCGGCCAGAAGTTGCTGGGTTATGGGTCCGGGCTTCCCGTCGCCTAGCTCGCGCCGGTCCACCCTGGTCACCGGTACCACGCACGGGCTGGTGCCGGAGAAGAAGGCCTCATCGGCCGTGTAGAGGTCGTAGGGTTGGAGGTCTTCCTCCACCACGGGGATGTCTAGCCCTCGCGCCAGGTCAAATACCGTCTCCCGGGAGATGCCCTGGAGGATGGCGCGGTCTCCGGGGGTCCGGATGACCCCATCGCTGACCAGGAACACGTTGTATCCGGTCCCTTCGGTTAGGTTGCCCTCGCCGTCCATGAGGATCGGCCAGCCCTCCGGGTCCACGTCACCCGCCTCCAGGTCGGCCATGTTGAAGTTCATCCGGCTGTAGTGCTTGACCTTGGGATCCAGTGACTCCACCGGGTAGCTCCGGCTACGGGCGATGACGCCGTGGGCTCCCTGGCCGTAGAGCCCGGCGAACCGGCCGAAGTCGATCGCTCCCACCTTGAAGCAGACGGTGGGCGGCCCGGCGTCGCGAGCCCAGCGGCCCGGCCCCCTGGTCACGAACACGGTGACGGTGAAGTCGCCTGCTTCGGCGCGCAGGTGCTCGTTCCGCCGGATAACCTCTTCGCCGATGTCCTGCATCTCCTCCGGAGGCAGGCCGGGATCGATGCGGACGAACTTGAGGGAGCGGTACATCCGGTCGATGTGCTCCTTCATTCGGAAGCTCTTGCCGTTGAAGGTGCGGGCGACGTCGAAGACCACGTCCCCGACCATGAAACCCCGGTCCAAGGGGCTAATCTTTACCTGGCTGAATGGTACCCATTCACCGTTGAAATACGCCGTGTACTCTGCCATTTCTCCCTCCTGGCCCGCCCTCAACATCTCCGCGCCGTCAGACTGACCAACCGCCCGGATTATACCCCACACCCGTAGTCCAGGGTAGGGCGGCGACCGGGTGGAGCGTTCGGTTCCCAAGATCCGTCGAAACCGTCTGCTTTCCGGGACATGAGGCGCACAAGACCCAGATGTACCTCGCCAGGCCGTAGGGGCAGGGGTCCAATTTAGCGTCTTGGCGATCCATTACCTGCTTGGCTGGCCGGTGCCCGATAGCCATTATCCGGAGCAAGTGTTAGTCTATGGTCGTGGAGTCGCCCTTAGCTTCAGGAACAGCGCGCATCGCTCGGAGAGAGCTGCTGCTCATTAGCTTCGCCGGGCAGGTGTTGAAGTATCTGAGCATCTCTGGCTTCTACATTCTGCTCCCCGGCTTACAGGCAGGTCTGGGGCTAACCAATGCGCAGATCGGCCTGGTTTCAACTTCAAGGAATGCGGCGTCCGCCGCAACGTGCCTCCCGGCCGGCGCCGCCACGGACAGGCTGCAGGGTAATGCCACGATCCTAGTAGGCCTGGGCCTGATCCTCTGCGGTCTCTCCATGGTCATCCTGGGCCTGGCCACCAGCTTGTGGGTGGCGGTAGCGGGGGCGTCGGCCGGCGGTATCGGCATGCTGGTGCACACGCCTGCCAGTGTCTCGCTTCTGGCGGCCAACTTCCCGGAACGCCGGGGCTTCGCCATCGCCATCTTCGGCGCGGGCGGCAGCGTGGGCCAGGTACTGGCTCCACTGGCCGCGGGAGGGCTGGCGGCGGCAGTGGCTTGGGAAACCGGGTTCTTGGCGATGGGCGTGCCGGTGATCGCCGGCGGAGTGGTTATCTGGGTCTGGTTGTCGCGGCTGTCGCTGGAGAAGCGTGGCGGCCTTTCCTTCTCCCAGTACCTGTCGACGGTGCGCTCCGCCGTATCCAACAGACTCATCCTCCTACTGCTTGCCCTGATGGTGTGCTACGGTCTGGTGGAGCCCGCGATCGTCACGTTCCTCCCGATTCATCTGGAGGTGGACCGGGGCTATAACACCTCGACGATGGCCCTCTTCATCGCGGGCTCCCAACTAGCCGGGATATTCAGCCAGCCGGCGTTGGGACACCTTTCCGACAAGATCGGGCGGTTGGGAGTTCTGGCGGGCAGTTTCCTGCTTTTCGGTGCGACGGCACTGGCCGTTCCGCTGGTTGGGAAGGACCTTCCTCTCCTGTTGGCCATCCTGGCCATGGGGGTGGTGCTCTTCCCGTTGCTGTCCCTGTTCTTCACCGCCGTGACCGATGAGGCCGGCGAGGGAGCCCAAGGCACGGCCCTTTCGCTTACGGGGCTGGCATTCTTCCCCCGGGCAAGCGTTTCCCCATTCGCCGCCGGTCTGCTGGCGGATGCCTTCTCAGTGGGCGCGGTCTTCTACATCGCCGGAGGTATCGCCCTCGGGACGGGCTTGATAGCGGTTGCGGCGGCGTTCCGTCGCTCCACGTTACGGTTTTGAGGCGCAGCCGGTCCGGTTGCAGCGTGACCCTCATGTCGGCTCGGGATATCTGGAGATCCACGCCGAGCTTCCGGGCAAGCCGCCTCAGTTCGCCCTTGACCTGAACTTCCCACGGTGGGCTCATGTGCGCCACAATCACCTTCGGCAGGTAGCCTCGCTCCTCGTTGAAACTTACCAACGCTTCTTCGAGCAAGTTAGGGGTCAGGTGGCCAACCTCCAAGGCCCAGGCCTCGTTCTCGTTGCCAAAGGTGACCTCGGCGAGCAGCGTGGTGGGGGTAACGTGCTTCCAGGCCTCGCATAGGCCCCGGCCCGTGTCTCCCGTGTAGAACAGGGAAACGTCGCCCGACGCAATTTGAAAACCCGCGGCAGGAACCGAATGGGGAACCGGGACGGCCGTCGCGGTATAGTCGAGTACCTTGAATTCCTGGTAGAACTGGACCGGGTGAAGGCGAAGCGTGGGGTTCTCTGGGCTTGGAAAGTTGAGTGGGTCGGGGAAGAGACTTCCGTCAAGCAGCTTGGCGGCTACGAACTCGATGGTGTCCGGTATTGCGTAGACATCCACCGTGACGCCGGTGTTGCGCAGGGCAAGGCCAATGGCGGGTAGGTCTCGCACGTGGTCGAAGTGCCTGTGGGATAGGATGATTGCGCGAATGCCCAGCTGTTCGTCGAAGCTCAACGCTCTGGTGATGCTCCCGGCGTCCAGGGCCAATACCCCATCGATCAGGTGGGACTCCATACGGGTATGCTTGCTCTCCATGTTGTGGGCGCCGAGGACCCGAAGCTCCATGAATCCATCCCCTTGAGTCAGCCGCGGTGAGCGATTCCAATGCATTATTCCGCCACCCCATACAATGATACCGTTGAAACGCCGCCCCAAGCAAACCCGGCGGCAGGGTTCCGGCAATTTATCTTTCGAAACTCCCGGCGTGACGCCTGGCCATGAAAGTACTCCGGAATATAACACCCTGAGTGAAGCGACGGGGCGGGGCGGTGGGTCAAGGCTTCGATGGTGAAACCCCGCACCAGATTCCTCGTCGCTTCGCTCCTCGGAATGACAGCAGGGCTTCGCTCCCCGGAATTACGGGTTTGAGGCAAACCTCCGCTGTGGGGAAGGGGTTCTATCTGAGATGGCGGTTTCGTTTGTTGTCCTGGGGGGCGCCGGGGAGTGTTCTGAGAGTTTGGGAGCTATGACCAAAATGAGAATGGAGCCGGAGCAAGAGTGGAAACCCGGAAGGGCGGTTAACGTGTTGCCATGGAAGAGCGTTCGTTGAACCCGGACAAAGAGGGCCCCGGCGGCATTCCCGGGCCTGGACACAGGGAGGCCGGGGACGAGGTGTTCCATCGGCTGCCCCAACGGCAGGTGAAACTGACCCTTGCCGGGGTCCTGCTCGCCCTGTTCCTGGCGTCCCTTGACCAGACCATCGTGGCCACCGCAATGCCTCGGATCATCTCCGACCTGGAGGGCTTCGACCGGTACACCTGGGTAACGACCGCCTACCTGGTCGCTTCCACCACCGTCGTGCCGATCGTGGGCAAACTGACGGACATGTACGGCCGGAAGTGGTTCTACATCGCGGGGATCGGCATTTTCCTGTTGGGCCCGGTCCTGGCGGGCACCAGCCAGACGATGACCCAACTGATCGTGTTCCGGGGACTGCAAGGGATCGGCGGCGGGACCATGCTGGCCAGCGCCTTCATCGCCATCGGAGACCTGTTTCCCCCGGAAGACCGGGGGAAGTACCAGGGAATTCTGGGCGCGGTGTTCGGGCTCTCCTCGGTCATCGGGCCCACCTTGGGGGGGCCTGGTTACCGACCAGCTCTCCTGGCACTGGATCTTCTTCATCAACCTCCCCTTGGGGATTCCGGTCATCTTGCTGTTCATAGTGTTCTTCCCGCAAATACGGCCCTCCTCCGCGAAACACCAGCTCGACTACCTGGGGATAACCACTCTGGTGATGGCGGTGGTGCCGTTGCTGCTGGCCCTATCCTGGGGAGGCGTTCAGTATGAGTGGGGCTCGAGCCAGGTCCTAGGAACGCTGGGTTTTGCGGGCCTGATGGCCGTTGCCTTTGTCGTCATCGAGGGACGGGTGTCTGAGCCCATCATTCCCCTGTCGATCTTCCGCTATCCCGCGGTAACCGTTTCCCTTCTGGCTACCTTCCTGACCGGCTTCGGAATGTTTGGCGGCATCATGTTCGTCCCCCTCTTCTTCCAGGGCGTGCTGGGGGCCTCGGCCACCAACAGCGGGAGCTTCTTGACTCCGATGATGCTCGGCGTGGTGGCGGGCGCCGTCTTATCGGGGCAGGCCCTTTCCCGTTTCGGAGGAAGATACCGGCTCCAGGGCCTGGTGGGGATCGGCATCATGTCCGTGGGTGTCTTCCTGCTTTCCCGGATGTCCCCGGAGACCAGCAACAGCCAGGCCGTGACGAACATAGTCCTGATGGGCTTTGGGGTGGGGATCAGCTTCCCCGTCTTTACCATCGCCGTTCAGAACGCCGTCCCCTACCGGGTCCTTGGGGTTGCCACTTCCTCAATTCAATTCTTCCGGTCCATTGGCGGCACCATGGGCCTGGCGGTTCTCTGATCGGTGATGACCAACCGCTTCGCTTCGGGACTGACCGGGTCGCTCCCGGCCGACGTGAAAGCAGCCATGCCGCCGGGGCAGCTCTCGGCATTGGCGGAAAACCCCCAGGCTCTGCTGAGCGACGACGCGCTGACCCGGCTTGGAGCCGGGTTTAGCCTGGCCGGCCCCCAGGCCGAAGACCTGCTGGCGAAGCTGCTCGATACCTTGCGGCAGGCCCTCTCGAACTCAATAGATGATGTTTTTAAGATCAGCTTGGTGGTGATTCTGGTCGCCGGTCTGGCCACCCTCTTCCTGAGAGTGGTCCCCTTGCAACCGGTTCAGACGGTTGAGAAGGAAAGCCCGCCGGAGGGACGGGGCACGCCGGCACTTCCCGGAGAAAACGCCGCCGGGGATAGCTGAAGGCCGCAACTGGTTGATGACATGCCCGGGCCGATGTTTCTTTGGAAGGGCCGGGGGGAACCCATGATCGCGGGAAAGGCTACCCTACCCAATTGTAGCTAGGCCGTCCACCTGTGCCTGGTCGGGGCGCGCCTTTCCTCTCGGCTAATTCTAGTAGCCCTCATGGCGCTGTTTGATTTGCGAGCTGGAACAACGTTGAGCATAGCTGTATTGGCCGGCATTTCCGATTCAGGGTAAAGGTGAGATGCGATAGATCGGAATCTTCATCTCGGGCGCAGTCGCTTCTTGAACTCTTTGGCAGTCAATCAGCGTGGGCTAACCTAGAATGTTGGATCTACCCCCGCAGGGGTTCAATGGGATTAGGGTGGGCACGTCCCCTGGAGCCAAGAGGGTGTGGGCAGCATAGGTCTGGTGTGACAGAATTGCCGAACCTCCCTCCGGGAGATTCGAGTCCCATGGAGCATCGATGAAGCTCCCCACATTTGCCCGCGAGATCAACGCTCCGGCGTTGTGGGCGGGGCTGACCGCTTTCGTATGGTATGCCTTTGGTGCGGTGCCACTGCACATCGCTGTCGCGGGCCAACTTGGCCTGACCTCCGGTGAATCTTCAAGCTGGATATTCATTATCTGGACCAGCGGAGCCGTCGCTTCCATTGCGCTTTCGCTGTTCTACCGTATGCCGATTCCGATTACCTGGAGCATCCCTGGGCTGATCTACCTGGGTACCCTGGTGGGCGAATTCTCCTTCCCCGAAATGGTGGGGGCGAACCTTGTAGCGGGTCTGTTGATCCTGGTCCTTGGGCTCCTGGGCGCCGGTGGACGAATCATGACCTGGCTGCCGCTGCCCATCGTCATGGGGATGTTCGCCGGGAGTATTTTTTGCTACGTGACTCGCCTGGTGAGCGCCACCGTTGACGATGTCTTCGTGGCCGGTCCGGCGGTCGGGGGATACCTGCTGGGCCGTCTAATTGGAAACCCGCGGGTACCTCCCGTTGGACTCGCCGTGGTATTTGGGGCGATTGCCATCCTCATCGGCGGGCAGGCCACTCCCGAAGCCATGTCTTGGAGTTTGCCATCCCTTGCCGTCCCCAGCATGAGCTTCTCGACGTCAGCTGTAGTCGCGATCAGTATACCCATGGTTGTTCTGGCGCTGGGACTGGGGAACGTCCAAGGGTTGGGCTTTCTGCTGGGGCAAGGCTACAAGGTGCCGGTCAATCCAATATCGGTTGTGATTGGCATCAATTCGGTAATCAACTCTCTGCTGGGAGGACATCCGGCGATAGTAGCTCGTACCGGGGTGGCAATTATGGCCGGTCCCGAAGCCGGGCCGATGCCGACGCGGTACTGGGCCAATCTCGTCGCCGCCACGCTGACCATGATCATTGCTCTCGCCGCCGGGCTCGTGATCCCCATTCTGGCCGTTCTACCGAAATCGTACGTGTTCGCCTTGGGCGGGACTGGCTATCATCGCATCCCTCCAAGATGCCTTTGAGAAGGCTTTCAGCAGCCCATTACGCTTCGGGGCGTTGGTGGCATTTGCCGTGGCGGCCACGCCGTTCTCGTTCATGGGAATCACGTCGGCCCTGTGGGCAGTGGTTGCGGGGCTGGTTGCATCGCTGGCAGCGGAACGGCCCCCACTGCTGAGCTATTGGCGGGAGATGCAGGATTAGATAGCTCCGAAAGCCCTGATAACAGCGGTGCGGGCCGGCGCTTGCCGTCCTGGACACGAGCTTCCGGTAACCTGCCCGTGCCTTGCCCCGGGTTTCTACAACCTTTGCCAAACTCGGCGCCCTTCTACCCGCACTATCTTCCCGAATCCGGGGGCCGGCAGGTGCACCGCGGCCACCGGGATACCCTCCCGTTCCAGCCGGTCAAGCACGGAGAGGCGGGTGATCCGGGCCTGTTCCGGGTCGATGTCGGCCCGGGAGGCCCAGCCGGTCTCGTGGAACTGCGCCGTGTTGTGGGCAATGTCGCCCAGAATCAGCCCGCGCTGGCCCTGGGAGCTGATCAGGATACTCATGTGACCCGGCGTATGGCCGGGGGTCGGCAGGGCGGTCAGCTCGCTGGTTATGGCCTGTTCTCCGTCGTAAAACTCGATCAGGCCCAACTCTTCCAGCGGCCACACGCACTCGGGAGCGTTCGGGAACCGGCTTGGTTGAAGCTCTGGGTTGTGGCACGCTTCCCAGTCCTTGGCGCTGATCCAGTAGCGGGCGTTGGGGAAAGTGGGCCGGAACTTTCCCCCCTCGGACCGGAGGTTCCAGCCCACGTGGTCCCGGTGCAGGTGGGTCATCACCACCATGTCCACATCCTCGGGCCTGATTCCCTTGGCCCTGAAGTCGTTGAGCAGCTCGCCCCAGGGGGTCTCCGGTGTGGGTTTGGGACCCAGGCCGGTATCCACCACGATGGTCCGGCCATCGGAGCGGACCAAGAAGCAGGCGAGGTTGAAGCTGACCTTGTGCTCCGGGGTGAGGTGGTTCTTGTAAGGGCCCCAGTCCTTTTCTGGGATGGCGGGGAAGAAGTTGCAGAGGTCGAATTCAAGGATTCCGTCCGACAGGGAGGTAATCTCTACGTTCCCGATTGACATAACGTTTTTTGCCATGGTCGTTCTCCTCTCACCCCGTGGAAAGATACCCAGCGGCGGAAACCTATTCGTAATTGGGGGTCCCGGAGAGGCTTTGCCCGGCTCGCCGGCTGGACTGTTGTTACTCCCGCTGCCGGCCCCGCTTGTCGGAAACCACTCGTCCCTCTTTGATCACCAGCAGCAGGCTCCGGAGGTTTTCTATATCCTCCAGCGGGTTTCCGGCTACCGCGATGAGGTCGGCGAACTTGCCGGCAACGACGGTCCCCAGGTCCTGCTCCCTGCCGCAGAGGGCGGCGGCGTCCCTGGTGGCCGCCAGCAGCGTCTGCCAGGTGGTGGCGCCGTCCTTGACCCAGAGCCCCATCTCCAGCAACGCCGACTCCCGCAACGGCCGGATGTCCGACCCCAGCGCCATTCGCAGCCCGGCGCTGAGGGCGGTCTGGAACCAGCTCCGGTGCTCCTCGGACGCCGCATCCGCCCGCCGGACCAGGTCGGGCGCCAGCTGCTTCTCTTCCACCCAGCGTTTCTCCGCGCCGGAGGTGGCCTGCCCCGGCGTCAGGTGGGTGATGGCCAAAGTGGGGACGTACCAGACCTCTCGCTCCGTGAGCATCTGAATACACTCTTCATCCATCATGTACCCGTGCTCGACGCTGTGGGCGCCCAGGCTTACGGCGGCCTTGACCGCGTCCGGGTTGGTGGCATGGGCCATCACCTTGAATTCACGCTGGTGGCAGATAGCGAAGGCCGCCTCCAACTCCTCTCTCAAAAGGAACGAGTGCTGGTGCAGGTCCCAGGGAGGCCCCATGACGCCGCCGCTCAGGTTCAGCTTGATGTGGTCCACGCCGTTCTTGATCTGGTCTCGGACGGCCTCGACGAACCCGTAGGGACCGTCGCATTCCCGGGCGTGTCCCGACCTGAGGAAGTGGCCCGCCGTCGTGGTCAGAAAATGGCCGCAGGCGAAAACCCTGGGCCCGGCCACCCGGCCCTCTTCGAAAACCCGCCTCCAGGCTACGTCCATGAAGTTGGCCGCGCCCCCGGTCCGGACTCCCACGATACCCGCTTCGGTCAGGCCTTGCATCAGGGTTTGGCCGAACTGGGCAGTCTGCTCCGCGACGGTCAGGGCGGGCAGAGCGGTATATTCCGGGTGGTAGTGGACGTCCCAGAGGCCGGGCAGAAGATAGGCGCCTTCGAGGTCGACGACTCGGGCGTCCCGGGTGTCCGGAGAGCGCCGGCCGTCCAGCACTTCAACGATCCGGCCTTCCTCCACAATGACGCTGGCTTCAGGGACCGGCGCCGGGTTTACGCAGTCGATCAGGTTGCAGTTGGTCAGGACCAAACGCATGGGAGCCTCCTGTGGGTAGAGACTACGCGGCTGTCATTTGGGTGTCGAACCCTTGCCGGCTGTCATCATACATCAAAAAGGCGCCAACCGATTCACGGTTGGCGCCTAGCCGGTCTCGATGGCCGGGCTGGCGGTCAGGACAGCACACGGGGCTGCCATTGGTGGCAGCCCCGTTTACGCCGATGGGACGATTTCGGAACGGTTGCGTCCCTGCCTCTGGTCATTCGTGCCAAGGGGCGAGGGCTATGGTGCGGGCGCCAAGACGGCAGGGGTCTGCCGGTCCAGCTCTTTCACCTCGATGTTTGAGACCAGCACCATCAGCTCGTCCAGACGCCGGACCTCGAACTCCAGGAAGTCATCGTCGACCACCATGTAGCGGGATACGACCTCCCAGATTTCCCGCTTCATGCCCTCCATCTTCTCCGGGGAAAGATCGAGCCGGTCGTGCATCAAGACCAATTGGAGGCGTTGACGAGCGGTGTCCTTGGTGCGCTCCCGATCTTTATTAATCTCTCGTTGACTGAGCAACCACCGTAAGAATTCAAGCATGTGAATAGGCTCTCCCATTCAAACCTACGAGTCCCTTGAACTTGGACAGCAGGCCCGATTTTGCCGTTACCTCCACTAGGGGCACCTCATCACCGTCCACCCTGGCCGCGATCCGGAGGAACGCGGCGCCTGAGGGGGCTTTCTTGTCGTGAACCACGGGGATCCCGCGGTTGGAGGCGGTGATGGTTTTCTCATCCGCGGGCACCAGGCCCAACACCTCTACCGCCAGCAGGTCCACCACGTCGCGCATGTCCATCATGTCGCCACGTTTCACCATCTCCGGGTTGATCCGGTTGATGATCAGGCGGGGCTTGTGTAATTCCGCCGCCTCCAGCAAGCCGATAACCCGGTCGGCGTCGCGAATTGCCGACACCTCGGGGGTTGTGACGATGATGGCCTCCGTGGCGGCGGCAACGGCGTTCTTGAAACCCTGCTCGATGCCCGCGGGGCAGTCCATGAGAACGTAGTCGAACTCCTGCTCCAGCTTGGCGCACACTTCCCGCAGCTGATCGCGGTCGATACTGTTCTTGTCCCGCGTCTGGGCCGCCGGAATCAAGTACAGCTCGTACTTGTGCTTATCGCGGATCATGGCCTGGTGGAGCTTGCAATCGCCCTCGATCACGTTGACCAGGTCGTACACAATCCGGTTCTCCAGGCCCATGACCACGTCGAGGTTGCGCAGGCCGATGTCGGTGTCCACCACCACTACCTTGTGGCCGCGCATGGCCAGCCCGGAGCCGATGTTCGCCGTGGCGGTGGTCTTGCCGACCCCGCCTTTCCCTGATGTAACTACTATGGTCCTACCCTTCATACAGTATGCCTCTGCTGTATCTTGCGAACCGGCCCGTGAATGGCGACACGTATATGGAACGCCGCCGCACGTAGGCTATCCTGGGGCCGGTCGCCGTAGTTTTGGACCTCTGGCCGGTTGCCGGGGCCAGGCCAATATGAGGGCCGATTTGAATTCGGGGGGATTCGAGTTCGAGGGCGATAACGGTTGCCTTGGGGTCTCCCCCGGCGCCGGCGTGGGCCAGACCCCGCAGGCATCCGAACACCACGATGTCGCCGTCGGCGGTGATCTCGGCTCCTGGGTTCACGTCGGCCAGCACCACCACGTCTCCCGCGTAGTTTATGGACTCGCCGGAGCGAAAGGTCTCTTTGATAAACAACGCCTCGCCAGGCACACCCTTGAGCGACCCCGCCGACCCCGGCAGCCGCATTTCCGGTTGGCTGGAAGGTGGAGCTTCCACGGCCTTGGACCGCACGGGTTCCGGCGGCCGCTCGGCAACTGCGGCGGCTACGGCAGCGGCATCTAGTCCGTCCAGGTCGCCTGGGGAACACCAGAACCGGCTGACGGTCAGGCCCGACTCCGCTTCGATGACCCCTTTGATCCGGCTCAACTGGTCCCGGAAGAGAATCCGCCGGCCCGCGTTGACGCTGATGGTGCCGCTGGACCACAGCCTCCGGTTTTCCACCAGGTATTCCCGCAGCCTCTCCGACACCTCGTCAAAAGGCCCGGTATCGTCGATTGCGAAATCGACGTTGGCCCCCCGGCCCGAAACCTGGACCACACTGGTCTTCAGCGCCACCGCACCCCCGTTACGCACATTATGTTATCTAAGTTTATAGCAGTGTGATCCGGCAGATTTCAAGTCTCTGGGAGGCTGTTTTTAGCCAATTTTGAAATTTGTTTGAAGTTGTCATTTCTATTCGCGCCTGCTAGTCTTTTCTAGAGAAGACCGCGCCGGACCACCCCGGGGGCCTTCGAAAAAGTGAACGACGCCGGATCATGCAACATTCCGCCGCTCAGGCGCGCCCTGATCCCACGTTTACATAAGACCATCCCCCAAGTCAGGGAAACCACGGCGCCCGAAGACAGGGCGATGGCCTGGGGAAGGCGGAATTTCATGGGGAATCCCGGTGCAGCGTTGATTGCATCCGTCTCGCGCCTCCGCAGGCAGAAGAAATACCCTCCGACGCCCTGGTCGGCCCAGCGGTTGTACCGCCCTTTCGTCAGGTCGTCTCTGGTGATGGCCCTGTCTCTGGGCTTCACGGCCGGGGCGGTCATGCTGTTCCTATCCGCGCTGAAGATCTCCGTCGGCCTCACCTGGGTCACCCACACCCAGGCCCACGGGGTGGCCCAGGTTTTCGGCTGGTCGGGCCTGTTCATGATGGGGGTGGCTTTCCACGTCGTCCCCCGGTTCCGCAACGGGCCCATCGACTTTCCGTGGCCCCAGCGGAGCATCTTGGCCCTGATCTTGGTAGGCATTGTCTTGCGGTTTACGGGTCAGACTGTGGACTCTCTATCCGTCAGCCCCGGCCTGCTGGCAGCCTCCGGCGTGTGCCTGGTTCTCGGCGTCGTCCTCTTCGCTTTGGTGATCGGACGGGCGTTGCTCCGGGGCACGGCGCCCCATGGCCCAGCGGAGCCCTGGCTCGGTATGGGCCTGATTTGGGCGGTGGTGGCGGCGAGCCTGCACCTGGACATCGTTATCCGGATGGGACTCAACAACAGCCCGGTCGCCCCGCTGTTTTTGGACGGCGCGTTTATCCACGCCGCCACGTTGGGGTTCATCGGCAACTTCATCTTCGGGGTCAGCCTCCGGGCGGTGCCGGCTTTCTTGGGACTGCGCCCGGCACGGCGAGGCCTGGGATGGCTGGCGTTTGGGTGCATCAACGGGGGCTTGGGCCTGACCGTGGGAGGCTGGCTCGCGGATATGGAGCCCTGGCTCTTGGCCGCGGGCGCCCTCCTGGAACTCATCGGATTCGCCAGCCTGGTGGCCTCCATCGGGCTACTTGGCCGGAGGGTCACTCCACGTAACTACAACCTGGGGACCTACGTCCGGTATGAGTGGTTCGTCCGGTCGGCCTACATCTGGCTCTTGGTGGCCGGAATTCTGCAGGTCTTGCAGGCCGCTGGGGGCGTCTGGGAAACGCGGATATTCCCCGCGGAACTGGCCAAGCCCACGCTCCATGTCCTGGCCCTGGGGTTCGTCACCATGATGATCATGGGCATGGGGTCCAGAATGATTCCTCTCTTCGAGGGGTCGATCCTGCCGGTGCACCGGCTGATGGACCTGGCGTACGTCAGCTTGAATGTCGGAGTGGTCCTTCGCCTGGCCTTCGGAGTGCTTCCCTTGGGCGCGGAGTGGCCGGGCCTGGCCGCCTCGGGAATGCTGGGCACCCTGGCCCTGGCCCTTTTCGCTTGGGTCATCTGGCGCGCGCTCAATGCCCCGGCCAGGGAGGCCTATCGGGCGAGGGCCGAGGAATTTGGGCGCCAGCAGATGATGGCGATGCCATTGGTGCTGGGCAAGTCTTTGAGGCCGCCCGGCGGGAAGCCCGCGGACTGAGGCTAGGGCCTGGTACCGGAAACCGCCGTTGTGATCAGCCGTTCCCCCTCAGCTTGTCCAAGGGCCCGGGATTGGTGGTTATGCAAGCTCACCACGAACGGTGTTGGATATACCCATGGTCAAAGGGACACCCCGTTAGAACCAAGTTGACTCAGTTCTAGACTTGGGACCACCCCTCAGGCAGGGCGGCGGCGTCGCCCGGTGGGTTCTAGCCGACGAGGGACAGGATGGTGCGGGTCACCACCCGGGCCTCGTCGATAACCTGAGAGACGGGAGCGAAGTCCACGCCGATGAATGAGCCACCGCCTCCGGCCCCGTACATCACCGCGGGGACACCGGCGGAGCACTGGCCTCCGGCGTCGAAAGTCCCGATACCGTGGAAGGTCTCCGGCTCGCTGCCGCGCACCTGGCGGTGGGCCTCCATCAGCGCTTGAACCCCCCGGTGCTCCGCGTCCACCAACGCAGGAAGCATGTACTCTCCCTTCTCAACGGACACCTGATAGGGCGACAGGTCGCCGATGGTCTTCCGGACGTCTTCCACCGCCTGGTCCACGTCGTCACCCGGCAGCAGCCGACGGTCCACCTTCATGCGCGCTATTTCCGGGAGCGTGTGGGGAGCCATCGGCTCGAAAGTCAACTGGTATGGTATGGCGTGACGCCCTCCCAATATGGGGTGGGTACCCTCAAGCGGGACCAGTTTGAGCCGGTTCATCACCTCGTTCGCCCCGGCGATGGCGCTCAGACCCTGGCTCGGGGCGCTGGAGTGGACCGCCTTGCCCCGGACCTCCACGTTGATGTCCACCCGCCCCCGGTTCCCGAGAGAAACGCGCAACCCGGTGCCGAGCAGCAGCAGGCCGAAATCGGGCTTCCGGTCCAGAGCCTTGAGAATCTCCTCGGTGCACCGGTGGCTGCTCAGACCCTCGTTGTTTATCGCGAAGTACACCGTGCCTCGAAGTTGGGCCTGGTGCTCGGTCAGGAGCTTCAACACCGCCAGCATCACGGCGTGGTGGGCCTTGTTCTGGGTCATTCCCTGCCCGAACACGCAGGGCTCGTCGTAGCCCCATTCTGTCCCGAGGCCGATCTTGCCCGAGAACGGGTCTTCCATCAGGTTGTGGTGTTGGGTGGGCGTATAGGCCATCACCAGCATACAGGCGTCGGAAGAGCCCTCGCCGAGCCGCATCACCAACTGGTTGCTTGGGACATCCTGGATGCCGTACACGGCCAGAGATTGAATCTTCGGCCGGAGCACCTGCTGAACGTAGTGGACCAGCTTGGGGTCGTCGGGCTCCATGAACGTTTCCGTGCCCAGCGGCACCTCCGTGGGCACCTTGGCCAGCTCGACCAGGGTATCGATCAAATAGCGCTCGTCCAGGCCTCCCTCCAGCGGGAACGCCTCATCCGCATTCGGCACGTGGGACACCTCCTGAGAGTAGGTTTGCCTATTATACCCGACGGCGGCCCAGAAGATTCGATGCCGATTCCGGATGTCCTGATGGCATGTTCCCGGTTCCTCGGGAATGAGGCGCTAGGTGCACCATGCTCCGGTCATATCTCCCTGGTTCCAAAGGAAGCGGGCCGGAGGACCCTGCCGGCTGGTGATGCTGGCCATCCTTCCCGGCCCGTTCCGGGGACGCCATGAAGGGCGACGTGCGGCCGGTGTTGGGCCACACGGCCGGACCCGCTGGCACTACTCTCCCATGGTTAGAGCCATCGCCTGTTCCGGAGTGTGGGCCTGGCTGATCTGCACCGTGTTCCACGCGATCATCCTGGATTCGAGAAGCAACAACTCCGCCGCCTCGAAGCTGGGCGCATCCAGTATCATGATGTTCTTGTGGGCGCCCAGCAGGACGTAGGTCCCCAAGTTCTTTACGTTGTGTTTCTTCTCAAGGTCAGGGATCGTCGACATGGCCTCGCCCAGCATGTCCATGACCTCCTTGTTGCTGCCTGGGCACATGGCCGGAGTATGTTCAGCTATAGCGACGAAAATCATGGGCGTGTCCTCCTCTTTCCTGTAGACGATTCGATTCGGCACCAGGCAGGGTCCCCCGCGTCGACTTGCCACAGTCAACGAGCCCGGGCCAGCCGCCCGGAGCATAGCTTTTCGCTATCTAGTGTCAATCGGTTTCCCGCCGAATCCGGAGCCTGGCAAAATCTCCAGCCGGTTGGCCGGAAATCCTAGCCGGCGGTACATTTCCCCGGTGGCCCAGCTCAGTCGCCGACGCCTTTTTGTCTTCGAATCGTGACCAAAGTTCTTTACATAATGTTCCTCAGTAGCCCCGCCTTTACGCCTCACCCCTTCGGATGTTCGATCCTTGACGCCCGGTTGGGCCACCGGTAGAATTCCGAATATTAGAAGAGTCTCATATCAGACCGGGGTCTCGCCGGCGCCGTGGGGTGACGGCGGCCCTCCGCCGGTCCAGTCGACAGGGGGAGGTAACTTTGCAACTGCTTTCACACACCTTCAAGGTGCCGGATATCGCGGCGGCTGTGGAATTCTGCTACCAACAGGGCTGGACCGACGGGCTACCGGTGGTGCCGCCAACCCAGGAAGCGATCGAACGGATCATCGACTATCTGGGCCGTGACCCCAAAGAGGTGGTGGGCATCGTCAACCCCCGAAACGGCATCGCCACCATCGAGAAGATCGCCATCAACTGCGTCATGGCCGGGTGTCTGGTCGAGTACGTTCCCATCGTCATCGCCGCCCTGGAGGCGATGCTGGAGGAGCCCTTCAACCTGAACGGCGTGCAGACAACGACCCATTGTTGCGCCCCGCTGGTTGTCGTGAGCGGCCCGGCTGTGAAGAGACTGGGGTTCAACACCGCGGAGAGCGCGTTGGGCCACGGCTCCCGGGCCAACGCCACCATCGGGCGGGCGGTGCGCCTCATCCTCTGGAATATTGGGGGCGGTCTTCCTGGCGAGCCGTGCAAAACCACCCACGGCCACCCCGGCTACTACAGCTTCTGCATCGCGGAGAACGAGGACGTCAACCCTTGGGAGCCCCTCCACGTTGGGCTCGGATTCAAAGCGGAGGAAACGGTCGTCACCGTCGCCGCCGTGGAGTCACCGCATTCCATCGGCACGGGTGCCGGGTACACTTCCTCTGATGATGTACTCTTCGTTATTGCCGACGCGATAGCGACCCTGGGCAGCAATAACCTGAGTGGCGGAGATATGGTATTGGCCCTGGGGCCCCTGGCGTCGGAAAACCTATCCAAAGGCGGCTACAGCAAGCAGGATGTGGTACGGGAACTCATGGAGCGGGCCGTGCGCCCGGTCCGGGAAGTGAAGCGCAAGCATTCCATCGCCCCGGTAAGCCCGTTCCACTGGAACAAGCTGGTCGACCCCGGCGACGACGAAGCCCTGGTGCCCTTCATCCGGAAACCGGAGAACCTGGTCATCCTCACCACCGGAGGTTGGGGGTCCCTCGGGGGCTTCGCGGGCCTCTTCCCCGGCTGGGGCAGCCTGGGAGGCCTCAATCAGAGCAAGGCCGTTCACTTTCCCAAAGCGTGATAGGAGGACCATGGATATACTACTGTTTGACCCGGTGGGAGACATCGATTTACCCGAGCGGGCCGAGGAGAAGGTCCTGGATACGCTCAAGGGCAAGGTTGTCGGCTACATATTCAACCAGCACAACTCGTCTCTCGTTTTCTGGAAGCACCTGGAGGAGAACGTGGAGAGCGCCCTCGAGCCCTCCAGTACCCTGAAAGTCTACAAGCCGAACACTTGGGCGCCCGCGCCCAAAGACAAGATCGAACAGGTAATCCAAGAGACGGACTTCGCGCTGGTTGGGGTTGGGGCTTGAGGGTCCTGTACCTCCGCCGCCGTGCGCGACGGGATTGCCCTCAAGAGTGCCGGCCACCCCGCCATGGTCCTGGTGCACGATGTCTTCGAGAAGGCGGCCCATGCCCAGGCCACGGCCCTGGGGATGCCGGACCTCCGCATCTACGTGTTCCCTCAGCACCGGCCCGGCGAGCCCGACGAAATCGAGATCGAAAAAGCAGCCCGGGCAGCGGAGGCGTTAGACTCGAACCTGCTCTAACTGACCCTGGCCACTACATCCTGAGAACACGGTAGAAGATACCGAAGGCCGCGCCGATGGGGAGTTTTCCGTCGGCGCCCCCTTTCTACCCGCTGCTCTTCTTCAAAGGAAAGCCGCAGGACTTTGACCCCGCGAATCAGCCCTCGGCTTCGTTTCATGGCCCCTATGGTGGACCGTAAAAGTAGGGCAATTGGCCCAAGTGGGTTCTTTGCCGACCATCTCGGGTCCTAGCACCTCTTGCGCCAGCCGGTACTGCCGCGCCACGCACCCTTGGCCACTAGTTGAATATATGTGTAAGCCCCATGTCGACAGCAATTTGGCCAAAGTTATAATTTCCTTTTGGTGAGGTGGTGGAGGTGTGGAAGGAAATTCCCGGAGGGGGAGCCGGCCCATGCTACCTCCGAAGACTGAACAGCTTCGGAATGAATCGGGCATCATCGGCATTGAGGCGGCCATAATGGTGATTGCCCTCGTGGTCGTCGCGGTCGGCTTCGCTAACGCCGCGATAACCTCCGGCGTCCTCTTCTCCAACACGGCCCAAGAGACCATCCAGAGTACATTGGGGCGCCTGGATGTCATGGAACTCAGGGGCTCGGTCGTTGTGACCGCCTCCACCACTGGCGCCTCCGGCGTGGTGTCGGACATAGTCCTCCAGGTGGCTAGCGCCGGCGGCGGGGAGTCCATCGACCTGACCCCAGGCAAGATAATCGTCAAGTATTCCGACTCGAGCCAGTCCAGGACATTTGACTCCCCTTCCAGCTTCTCGGTGACGGGACTTGGCAGCACCGACTCGGACATGTTCCTGGAGCCGAACGAGTTGTACGAAATCAGGCTGAGCGGCCTGGACTCGACCGTGGGCGGTTCGGACCAGCTCGCCAACCCCCTGGGCCCCGACACGATGTTCAGCCTGGAATTGATCCCGCCCAACGGCTCGGTGTTGCTTGTCCAACGGAGCACACCCACCTCCCTAGACACAATCATGCGGCTCAACTGAACCCGCAACCGCCCGGCCTCTGTGTTTACCGCGCTCGCTACGGCGCCCGAGGCTCGGTTGGCGCCGGCCGGGGTCTCCAACCCCGTCGAGTACGATCGTCTTCCAAGCCCCAAACCCCTGGCACTACCGTGCGGCCAACGTATGTGCCGAGTATCCGAATTGAAAGCGTGACTAGGGCTGCATCTTTCGCATGCTCGACTGTTGGCAACCAGCACAAATGGGACAGTTTGGGACCCGAGAGATCAGATGTGTGGAAGAGCTTGGGTGAGCTGCCTGAGGGTCCGGTTATGAAGTCT
>JASLXV010000069.1:0-162642 GCA_030740155.1 Dehalococcoidia bacterium
TGGCCGAAGGTGGGTTCCCCATCCCGGCGACCCTCCACCGCGCCCTGGTGAACAACCTGGAGAATTCACCCATCTCGGGCTGGCCGACCAGCATGGAGGCCTATTACCCCGGGGGAAAGGTGCCGGACATCGGCGATGTGCTGGTGCAGCCGGACTTGGCGAGGACCTTCCGTCGCCTGATCGAGGTGGAGCGGGATAACGCTTCCAGGGGCCGGGAGGCCGCGATCCAGGCAGCGCGGGACTTCTTCTACCTGGGTGATATCGGCGAGGAGATGGTACGCTTCGTCCAGGAAGGGGGCGGCCTCCTGACCATGGAGGACCTGGCTGATTTCCACGTGAAGTTGGAGAAGCCGGCCGCCGGGAGCTACAAGGGCATAGATGTTTATACCTGCGGACCCTGGTGCCAGGGCCCGGTGAGCATCGAGACCCTTCAAATCCTTGAAGGATATGACCTCAAGGGTATGGGCCACAACAGCCCGGACTACCTGCACACGCTTCTGGAAGCCCTGAAGATCGCCTTCTCCGACCGCCACAGCTACTACGGAGACCCGGACTTCGTGAACGTCCCCATGGACGGGCTGATGTCCAAAGCTTACGCGGCCGACCGGCGCGGCGCCATCGACCCGCGGCTGGCCACCCCCGAGATGCCCCTTGCCGGGAATCCGTGGGCCTTCCAGAACGGCGATGGTCCCGCCACCCGAGTGGCCCACCCGAAGGCGCTTGCCGGCGTTATGGAGGCGGATACCAGCTACTTGTGCGTGATCGACCGTTGGGGCAACGCCTTTTCCGCGACCCCCAGCGACAGCATGGGCAACACGCCCGTGGCCCGGGGGCTTGGTTTCACGGTCTCATCCCGCGGCTCCCAGACCTGGCTGGACCCGGACCACCCGTGCGCCCTGGTCGCGGGCAAACGGCCGCGGCTCACCCCGAACCCCGCGCTGGCAATGCGGGACGGCAAGGTGTGGATGCCCTTCGGCACTCCCGGCGGGGACGTGCAATGTCAGTCGATGGTCCAGCTGTTCCTGAATGTGGCCGAGTTCAGGATGGACCTGCAGCAGGCGATTGAAGCTCCCCGGATTTCCACCTGGAGCTTTCCCAACTCCTTCTGGCCCCACGCCTACACCCCTGGGGCGGTGGGGGCCGAGGGCCGAATCCCGTCCGACACCCTGGCGGAACTGGAGCGGCGCGGCCACAAGGTGGAGGTATGGGATGAATGGACGGTGAAGGTGGGTAACCTGTGCGGCATCCAGGTTGACCGGGAGCGGGGCGGACTGAGCGCCGGCGCCGATCCTCGTCGCGACGCCTACGCCATGGGCAGGTAACCCGGCGAAGCAAGACCATTGTCCGCCACTGAGGCACAGAGAACACAGAACGGCTAAGAGCCTCTGTGTTCTCCGTGTGTTGGTGGCTTGTCGCCGGTTAGTGGGCGGTCCGGCCGCCATCGATTACCAGCTCGCTTCCGGTCACGAATGACGACTCGTCGGAGGCCAGGTAAAGGGCGCCGTAGGCCACGTCCTCGGGGCGGCCGATCCTGGCCAAGGGGGTCCGTTCCAGGCGGTTCCGGCGGTAGGCTTCGGTGGCCAGCAGTGGGGCCGTCATCAGCGTCTCGATGGTGCCCGGGTGGACGGAGTTGGCCCGGATGCCCTCGCCAGCGTACTGAATGGCGGTGGCTTTGGTGAATAGACGCACGGCGCCCTTCGACGCACTGTAGGCCGCCGAGGTCGGGTTGCCGACCAGGCCTGCCGTCGAGGAGATATTGACTATCGACCCGCCTCCGGCCTTCCGCATCTCGGGGATGGCGTACTTCGTGCCCAGGAATACGCCCTTGGCGTTGATCTCCATCACCTGGTCCCACACTCTCCGCTGGTCTCCTCCACCCTCTCGGTGCGGTAGATGCCGGCGTTGTTGACCAGCACGTCCAGTTTGCCGAACCGCTCCACCGTGGCGGCGACGGCCTTGAT
Organism: Dehalococcoidia bacterium; assembly: GCA_030740155.1. Lineage (GTDB taxonomy): Bacteria > Chloroflexota > Dehalococcoidia > Lucifugimonadales > UBA3495 > CAJWBT01. The sequence goes on from JASLXV010000069.1 coordinate 1,962, forward strand.
CCAATCTGACTCACTGGAAACGTCCAGCCGGACGAATAAGCACTCGCCGCCGCTCTCTCCGATCTCGGCCTCCGTGCGGCGGCCCTCTTCCTCTAGGACGTCGCCGATGACCACCTTGGCGCCTTCACCGGCAAATAGCTTGGCCTCCGCGGCGCCCATCCCTCTGGCGCCTCCGCTGATAAGGACAACTTTGTTCTCCAGCCGCACTGTGCTACCTCCTTCATGGATAACTGCTTTCTCACTCGATACTCCTTCGACCCTGGATATTCCCTGTCGGGCCATCCGGGCGGAGCCGCAAGGAAATACAGGGTCTAGAGCGCAATACGAGTTGCGAGCAATTCAGAGACGGGGCACTGGTGTCCACCGCTCCAGATACCGAGGCGGCCGCGGCCGCCAGCCAAAACGTCTTGGGGTATCCCCGGCCTGTGACGGGCCTACTGGGCCGTCAGGCCAGCATCTATAACCAACTCGCTTCCGGTGACGAAAGAGGACTCATCGGAGGCCAGGTAAAGCACGCCGTTGGCCACATCCACCGGTTGCCCCAGCCGGCCGAGAGGAGCCCTGGCGATATGAGTCTGGCGGCCGGCCTCGTCGGGAAGCAAGGTGCCGGCCGTCATCAAGGTCTCAACGACCCCCGGATGGACCGAGTTCGCCCGGATGCCGTAGCGGGCACACTGGATGGCCGTGGCCTTGGTGAACAGACGCACGGCCCCTTTTGACGCACTATAGGCCGCCGCCAGGGCGCTACCGACCAGCCCGGCGATTGATGAGATGTTTATGATCGAGCCGCCACCGACGGTTCGCATCTCGGGGATGACATACTTCGTGCCCAGGAAGACGCCTTTGGCGTTGATCGCCATCACCTGATCCCACATCTCCGGGCTAGTCTCCTCGACCCTTCCCAAGGGGAAGATCCCGGCATTGTTGACCAGAACGTCCAGCTTGCCGAACCGGGCTACCGTAGCGCCGACGGCCCGCCGCCAGTCGTCCTCGCTGGTGACGTCGAGCCTGACGAACAGGCACTTGCCGCCGCTTTCGTTGATTTGGGCCTCGGTCTGCCGGCCTTCTTCCTCCAGGATGTCGCCAATGACCAGGCTGGCTCCTTCGCGGGCGAACAGCCTGGCTTCTGCAGCGCCCATACCCCTGGCCCCGCCGCTGATCAGAGCAACCTTGTTCTCCAGCCGCATTGCGGTGCCTCCACCGGGTCGCCTGCGTCGATTCTAGTACCTTGAGAGCCGAAGTCAAGGGTATGCCGCCGACGGCTCCCCAGCCTGCCTTCGGAGGGCCACTCGATTCTGCCTACCCTGCCGATGGACTGCGTGGCCAACAAGGCTTACTCAGGCTCCATTGCGCTCGGTCCCCTCCCCGCCATGGTCTTTCCGGCGAAGGCCGGAACCCAGAGAAGCGTGCTGAATCCAGGCGGCCCACGGAATGACGGACCGGGAATCGGCCCATTCGCGAAACACCGGACGCGAGATAATTGACCCTGCGTGGCGCCGTCTATAGACTGATAAGAGTACATCCAGGAAAAGTCATCGCCCGCCGCCGGGTGCTGAATGCCCCGCGGGCAGATTTTCCCGCCCGCCGCGAGACGAGAAGAGGCTTGAAGCCTTTGGCCATGACTCCGGAAATATGTCCGCCTTCTCCCGTCACCCGCCCGGCGGTGCGCCGGTGGCAGAGGGCCGCCGCCCGGATAATATTCCCCATATTGCTGCTGCTCCTGCTTGCCTGCAGCCGCGGCCCGCAAGCGGAGAAGGCCCCGGACTTCCTGGTGACCAGCTTCGACGGCGCGGAGTTCAAGCTATCGGCCCAAGAAGGCCGCAACGCGGTGGTGCTCAACTTCTGGTACCCCACCTGCCCGCCTTGCCGGGCGGAAATGCCTGCCTTCGAGAAAGCCTGGCAGCAGCTAAAGGATGAAGAGGTCCGGTTCCTGGGAATGTTCGTGCCCCAGGGCTTCGATTCCGAGCAGGACGCGAAGGATTTCATCGACGAGTTGGGGTTGACCTACCAGTTCGCCACCGACCAGGGGGGCCGGATCGCCTATTCGTACCAACTGGAGCACTTCCCCACGACTTACTTCATCGACAAATCGGGGCGGATCTTCAAGAAGCACATCAGCACCCTCGACGAGGATGGAATAGTCCGCATCGTGCGCGAAATGGCCCAGGGTTAGTTCCACGTGGCTACGCGGGAATTGCAGCCGACGGTTATGGACGGCCCTCGAGCATGAGTGTCCTGGACTGGATTCTGGTAGTCATCCGTTGGGGCCATGCCCTGGCCGCCGTGGCTTGGGTGGGCGGAGGCCTCTTCTACCTGATGGTGTTGCGCCCGAGCATCCGGCGGTCTCCCCTCCCACTGGAGACCGGACGGACCCTCGGCGTCGAGTTTCGAGGGCTGATTGGCACCGCCATCGGGGTGTTGCTGATCACCGGCGTCATTCTCTCGGCGGCCAGGCTAACCGAGGACGCAGTAAGCGTGGCCTATGTGGCCGTCCTGGCCGTGAAAATAGTCCTGGCGATGTACATGTTCTATATCGTTCGGTTTCTGCGCCGGCAGAGCTACCCGGAGGAGGCGGCCCCGGAGCGGGGCTGGTGGGCCCGGACCCGTGGCCGTCTGACCGGTACAACCGCCGTACTGATAATTGGACTGGTGGTCTTTGGCCTGGCCGACATCCTCTCCGCCCTGTTCGAGCAGGGACTGGCGTAGCCGGGGGACCGCCGGACCGGAGGGTTATCCTCGTATCAGCAGGCCGGCCATCACCATTCCGCCGGCTGGGCTGATAGCTGAAAGCTGACCGCCAAATGGAGGGCCATTGAAAAAGGCGCTTATGGAAATCCTGGCCTGCCCGGTGTGCAAGGGCGAGCTGGAACTGAAGGTGGAAACCGAGGAAGGGGATGAGGTGGTCACCGGGTCGCTGATCTGCCACCAGTGCAACGAGACCTATCCCATCGAAGATACCATCCCCAACCTGTTGCCGCCCGACATGCGTAGCTGAACACGCACACGGGAAGCGGCCGGAGTGGAGTTAGCCACAGAGGCACAGAGGCACAGAGACATAAATAAGACGTAATAACTCTGTGTCTCTGTGCCTCTGTGGCCATCTTCCCGTGAGTCGCCTTAAGGGCACGTGCCTTGGCGGGACCCTAACGCCCGTCGCCGACCAGGACCCGGACCACCTGTGGCGCCAATTCCTCGGCCCGGAGGCGCAGCTGCTCCCGGGTGAGGTTCTCGATGGGATGCTCGGTGAACAGGGTGGGGTAGTCGGGCGCGCCCCACATCTTGGCCATGCCCGCCGCGGTTGGATGGAAGCGATCGGTACAGATGGTGGCCGAGGGTATGCCGGCGTTCTCCACGTGGATGCCGTCGTGCACACTGCACGCGCTGCAGGAGCCTCAATCGCCGACGGCGACGATCACCGAGTCGCAGCTCTCCGCCAGCTCCCGGATCACCTCCGGGTCCGCCGGTTTGGAAGCGCTGGGCTTCCGGTGCCACTTGACGTCGGAGATCTCGTACCGGGTCCGGAGAAGGTCCACCAGCTCCTCCAGCAGCACGTCGGCGTTCCGTTTGCTATCGTCAATGACACCCAGCCGGGTCCCCGCCAGGGTGGGCAGCCGGGGCGCGCCGTCGAAAGGCGCGATGATGGCTTCGGTGGTCGGGTTGACCAATATGTGTTCGGTTCCTTCAGGCATGATTTCCTCCTTCGGCCGTGGGACAACTGCTTCAAACTCCGGTTCGCCGGCAGATGATCGATTCGGCGCTACGCGGGAGAATAGACGAAGGGAGAGAACTCCCCGTATTTTCCGCTGTAGTCGAAGGTCATGCCCTCGACGTTGAACCGGTGGGTATCGGCGGAGCATAGCTCTTGGACATTCGACGTGAACCCCGTCGGCTTGTTCAAGGTTGCCAGCTCGTCTTCGCCGGTCACGGGATTCTTCATCGGCCCGAACTGCAATTCCAGGACGCCGGGGATAGTTACTCTGCTGCGGATTCCGTCCAATCGAAGGTTAATGGGCAGGTAGCGAAAACCTCGAAAGTCGGAAGTGAGGTCCATGAAGACGCTGAAAGGCGGGACTTCTTGGATCAAGGCTTCTACGGTGGTCCGCTGCTTCAGAGGTACCTGGTCGTCGATCATGACCACCGTTGTGGCATTTCCCTCGTGGACGGCGCCGGGGAATCTGTTGTATATGGCAAAAGTGCTCCCGTCCAACGCGGTCCCGGCGTAGTGGCCATGCTCCACGTGCCATACATAGTTGCCCTCGCAGTATCCCGGCGTGGGCGGCTCCTCGAAGTTGCAGGGGCAACCCCAGCCGCAGTTACAGGCCCCCAACAGGGTCCCCTTCAGCAGGTACGTCTTTTTCTCAGCCAAGCGTGCCTCGCTTCAGTGTGGGGCGCCCGCCCGGATGCCCTCAATTTGCGACCGCCTTGGTCACCGCGGTGGAACCGACCTTCGGTCCCCAACTGGGGATGACCGAGGACATGTTGGCCTCCACGCCTCCGGCGAACACCAGGAGGATGTCCTCCGGCTCCGGCACCAGAGACAGGAACCTCCCGTCGTCTCCCGGCTCAACCGGCTCAGGCAACACCCACGCGTTTTTCAAATCGGCCACCGACCGGCGGATTCGGGTGTGAAGATAGTTGCGGACCTGCTCTTTGGTCCAGTCGCGCCAGAGGGTAGAGTTGCCGGCGATGGTCACCACGATCTCTCCCTGGCGTATCCGGACGCTGGGATCGCCCACGGAGCCGGAGGTGGACATGCTGGTACCCAGGCTGGAGGCCACGTCGGCGACAGAGTGCAGGATGGCCTCCGGCTCCCCACGGGCCCGGACCTGCCGGGGGGCCTCGGAGGCGAACACGGTCACCGCGCTCTGGCCGGGAGCAAAGCCACGCTCCACGTGCAATGGGGTCCAATGGGTCTCGGTTTCCGCCTCGGCGATGCAATAGGAGAGCTTGCCCGGATGGCCGAGCACCGAGCGGTCGAACAGGCCGGGGATGGCGGCGCAGGCGTTCATCAGGATCAGACGAACCGCCCGGCCGATGGTCATGTTGGCCCGGTTGCCGGGACCGAAGAGGTTGTTCCTGGTGTTGATGTTCAGCTCTTGAACCACCGGGCCGTTGACGATGACCAGGATCGCCGACCCGCCCATACTGGATGAAGGCCCTACCAGGTTAAACACGGGGTCCAGCATCGCCTCGGTGGTGGCAATGAGCACCGGCAGATGTTCCGGGAGACACCCGGCCATCACCGCGTTGGCGGCGACCTTACCGACGGTTATCTCGCGGCGGCGCTCCGGAAGCTCCCCCACCACCTCTGAGGCGGGGCGTCCCACGGATTCCACGAACTGGCCGACCCGGTGTTCGGTGGGAGGCGCCACGGGAAGGCCATCGGTCCAGCCCAACTCGTGGCAGCGCTCGATGGCCTCCAGGGCGCTATCCCAACGGACGGTGGTGGTTTCCCCAAGATCGCTCAAACTCGTGCCCCCCTTGAGGATGAGCCATCGGCTCGCGGATCGACGCCGATGGCTCACTGCTGTTCGCTGATAGCTGTTAGCCGATGGCCGGCCGCTACCCTACCAGTTGCGGTCGTACTTGGACAGGCTGCGCAGCTCCTTGGGCGGGTCCATCTTGGAGCCGCGGATGGTGAAAGACACCTCGCCCACGTAGATGGCGCCCTTGGAGTCCACCGCGACGCTGTGGGGCGCGATGAACTGGCCCGCTCCTTCGCCCTCCTCTTGGGCGCCGAAGATACACACCCTCTTGCCGTTCAGGTCGTAGACGGTGACGCGGTGGCCCAGGCCGGGGGCGTCGTCGACTCCGCCCATTCCGTTGAGTTCTCCCACGTAGATATGGTCCTGCCACAGCACCATGGCATCCGGCCGGTGGATATTGTTCCACATGGTGATGAAGTTGCCCTTGGGGTCGAATATCTGAATCCGGTGGCACTCCCGGTCCACCACGTAGACCCGGTCGTTGCTGTCCACGGCGATGTTGTGGGGCCGAATGAACTGGCCGGCGTCGATTCCGGGGCTGCCCCAGGAGAGCTTGTATTCCCCGGACGACGTGTACACGTGGATTCGGGAGTTGCCGTAGCCGTCGGAGACGTAGATATCGCCGTTGCTGGGCATGATCGCCGCGGAGGTCGGGCGGTTGAAGGGCTGGCCGCTCCACCTGGGGGCTGGGTTGTTGCGCTCCCCGATCTCCATCAATTTTTCCCCATCGGGGCTGAACTTCTGGATGGTGTGGATCCCGTCGTCGGCTATCAGCAACGAGTCGTCGTGGGCGATGTACAGCCCGTGGGTCCGATTGCTGAAGTAGCCCTCACCGAAGGTCCGGACGAAGTTCCCTTCCCGGTCCAGGACAATAATGGGATGCTCTCCCCGGGTGAGGACGTACACGTTGTCCTTGGAGTCGACCGCCACGCCGGGGCACTCGTGGAAGGTAGTGCCCGCGGGCAATTTGGCCCAGTCATCAACAAACTTGTATTGAAAGTCGCCGCCGCCGTAGGTATTAGCCATTACTCCCCCTAATAATCCGTTTTCGCCGCGTCCCCAGTCGCTCGGCGTCAGAGTGGAAATGCGCGGAGATCGCGGGCCGAAGCTAACTGAGGATAACCTTCATGGCAGGTGAAGATTATCCTAGAGTGTCTCAAATGAAGTGTCAATGGGACCTAGGGAGGGTGGCCCGTCGGAGTGCCCCGGCTCTATGCGGCCGATGGGTCATCCTGATACAGGCCGAAGGCATTACCCTCGGTGTCCCGGCAGACGGCGACGTAGCCCATACCCGGAATCGCCATCTTGGGCATCCACAAGCTTCCGCCGCCCTCCACCGCCTTCTGGGCGAACTCGTCCACCGACGGCACGTCCACGTAGTTGATGCCGGTGGCAGCCGGGTCGGGGCGCTTCATTATCGCGCCGTCAATTCCCGGCTCCTGGTCCTCGCCGGTGTTTACGAGCCAGTACTCCACGGGGCCGTCCCAGCCTTTGATCTTCCATCCGAACAGGTCGCCGTAGAATTTGACTGCCCTTTGCACGTCGTCGGCATGTATCTCGAAATGCACTACCCTGGGCATAACCCATCCTCATCAACCGTCTAGTACCCCATGTAGCGTAACCTTGCTGAAAACGAATGAACCCCTACCTTCTCCAGCGAGTTGGAAGGAACCAGTACTCCCCCCTTTGCGAAAGGGGGGAGTTACAGGAGGGGGACCGCACCTCAACTAGTGCCGCTCCACGAAACCGGCCGCCGAGTTTCTCGCCCCCTTCTCCGTGTCTCTGTGGCCAACGGGAGAGCCTAGCGGCGCTCGAACACTGCGGCGACTCCCTGTCCACCACCGACGCACATGGTCTCCAACCCAAACTGGGCTTCCCGGCGCTCCATTTCGTGCAGCATAGTGGTCAATATGCGAGCCCCGGTGGCGGCGATGGGGTGGCCCAGGGAGATACCGGAACCGTTCACGTTCAGATTGTCCTGGTTGGGCAGCTTCCATTCCCGCAGCACCGCCAGCACTTGGGCGGCGAAGGCCTCGTTCAGCTCGATGAGGTCCATATCCTCCAGGGACAGACCCACCTTATCCATCACCTTGGCCACCGCGGCGACCGGGCCGATGCCCATGTATGCCGGGTGGCAGCCGGTCGCGGCCCAGCCCCTCAGGAAGGCCATGGGCTTCAGGCCAAGCTCATCCAGCTTGTCGCCGGCCACCACGAGGCACACCGACGCGGCGTCGTTCTGGCTGCTGGCGTTGCCGGCCGTCACGGTGCCATCCTTCATAACCGGGCGCAACTTGGTCATGACTTCCATTGAGGTGTCAGCCCGAGGGCCTTCATCCTTGTCGAAGATGACGGGGTCGCCCCGGCGCTGGGGAATGGGCACGCCCACGATTTCATCGCTGAACTTGCCTTCGCTGACGGCGGCAACCGCCCGCTGGTGGCTCTGGAGGGCAAACTCGTCCTGCTCCTGACGGGGGATCTCGTACTGTTTCGCCAGATTCTCCGCCGTCTCGATCATCCCGTCGATGAAGCCGAAACGCTCCTCGGGCTGGATGGTTGCCCGAGCCCGGACGAGCCTGTCGTGGAAGTTGAGCGACCCGAACCGCGCTCCCCACCGGGCCTCGTTTACATAAAACTCCACGTTACTCATGCTCTCAACGCCGCCGGCGATGACGACATCGGCGTTGTCCGTCTGGATCAGCATCGCGGCGTTGAGGATAGACTGCAAGCCCGAGGAACAACGGCGGTCCAGTTGATAGCCGGGGACCTCGATGGGCAGTCCCGCCTTGAGGGAGGCAAGCCGGCCCATGGCCGGATTCTCGCCGCTGGGGTAGCCGTGGCCCAGAATCACATCGTCAACCTTGGCCGGGTCCAACCCGCTCCGGTCCAGCGCGGCTTTTATCACCAGGCTGGCCAGGTCGACGGCGGTAAGGCCTTTCAGGCTGCCGCCGAAGCTGCCCACGGGGGTACGCACGGGTGAAACTATGGCAACTTCTCGCATGACTTACTCCTTCGTAAACTCGTGGTGGATGAGAACCGGCGGTTTACTCGAAACGCCAGAGATTATGATACCTTGTTGGGCCGGTGGTGTCGATTGTTAGGCCCGCCCATTCAATGACGCCTGGCCGGTCCACATCCAGCTCGACCTCCGCAGCGTTAAATTGGGAATACGTCCCAGGCTTAAATTGGGTATATTTGCACAATGGATCGAACGAGCTTACCCTGAATTTACCACTCAATACGGGGCCAACCAAGCTCCGCGGAGCCGAGAAAAGGCCTGCCACCGTGGATAGGGACGATACTAATTGGAGTGCGGCTGGCACGATGCCGCTCTCGCCGTGTCTGATGGAGGTGCGAGTTGATAGAGCAGACGGAGATGTTGCGGCTTCTGGAGAAGCGTCGCAGGGATGCCGTGGTGATGCCGGTATTCCGCACCGCGGCCCCTTGGTCCCGGATAACCCGGAATCCGAAGCGGGATGTGCCCATGGGGACCAACGAATTTCCCTTCGCCATGAGCAAAGCATCGTCGTTTGCCCTGGGATTTTGCCCTGGCCCAACCGTCGGTCAAAGTAATACTGTTCGACGGCGACGGCGGCTTGCTGATGAGTTTGGGCAGCCTGGTCACCATCGCCAACCAAGGGCCCAAGAACCTCTGCCATTTCGTCATGGACAACGGCGTTTACGCCACCACGGGAGGCCAGGAGATTCCGGGGCGCGACGCCAGTTCCTATAGGGCCCTGGCGAGAGTCGCCGGCTACGCCCAGACCTACGAGTTTGACGACCTGGAGGAGTTCGCCGTCCGGATCGACGAGATTCTGAACCAGGACGGGCCGATATTTGTGTGCATCAAGACTGTTCCCGACATCTGCACCCCTGAAGAGCGCTCCTCGGGAGACCTAACCCAGCAGGTTCCAAAGCCCATTATCGATCTGCTGGAGCAGTTCGGGGCCAAGCAAGAACAGGACCGGTAGCCTAGCCGAACCCCCTCCATCGCTTGGGTCTACGAAACCTGTCACCGGAATGTTGGCAAACGTTGCGCGACCCCTCCCATCAAGGTAAGCTTGATCCGGCGATGGCCCGGCCGGCCTCACCTCTATCGGCCAGCAGTCGCGCTTGATGCCCAGCCCGCACCGGAGCGGGCCTTTTTTCGGAGAGGAGATTGGCTCACGTAGAGTCTGACACCGGCAAGGGCCGGAGTTCTGGAATATTCTATGGCTGGTGGGTGGTGGCGGCCTCCTCCGCCATGGTCTTTTTCGCCAGCGGGATTTTCTTCCGGGGCTTCGCCGTCTTTTTCAGGCCGGTCCGGGATCACCTGGACCTGAGCGACGCCCAGACCGCCCTGGTGTTCTCCGTCGCCAGGGCCGAGGGAGGCCTGGAAGGGCCGGCGGCGGGTTGGGCCATCGACCGCTTCGGCAACCGAAAACTGCTGGTGGCCGGCGTCATCCTCGCCGCCGCCGGCTACCTTATTTTCTCCCGGTTCGTCAACAGCTTCTGGAGCTTTGGGCTCGTCTACCTGGGCATGATCTCCCTGGGCAACACCTTCGCCTTCCAACACGCCATGTTCGCGGGGATGAATAACTGGTTCCGCCGCCGGCGCTCCCTGGCAATTTCGACGATGGCGGCTGTCTCATCCCTGGGTGGGCTGGTGCTGGTGCCCCTGGTCTCCCTGATCATCTTGAATATCGGCTGGCAGTGGGCGGTCCTCGCCGCCGGCTTGGCGTATCTGTTTGGCATCCTGCCTCTAACGTTGATCTTTCGCAACCGGCCGGAGGACATGGGGTTGCTCCCCGACGGTGACGCCACGCCTCCGATGGTGGCCGTCAGCGGACCGGGCCGGCCGGGACGTTACGCCGAAATCCGGGACTACACGGTACCCGAAGCCGTCCGCACCCAGGCTTTCTGGATGCTGCTCCTGGGCGCCGGGCTGAAACAGGTTGCCACCATGGGTATCCAGGTAAACATCGTCCCCATCCTGGTGGAGAGCAAGGGAGTCGGCGATCAGACCGCCGCCAATCTCCTCGGCCTGATGTTCGGCATCAACTTTGTCGCGCGTCTCGTGATGGGGTACCTGGGGGACCGGTGGTCCAAGGCCCGGATTCTGGCCGCGACGCTGGCCCTGGAGAGCGTGGCGTTCCTGTGCCTCTTGATGGGCTCCTGGGATGGTCCGGGGATTTCCCTGGTGATGCTGTTTATTCTGCTGGAAGGATTGGGGGACGGCGCCGGGGTCATCATCTGGGCGGCCCTGGGCGAGTTCTACGGCCGGGACCGGTTCGCCAGCCTGCGCGGCATCATTACCTTTTCCCATAGCTGGGCCCAGGTGGGATCGCCCCTGTTCACCGGCTGGGTGAAGGACCGGTACGGTACCCACAGTCCGGCCCTGATAGCTGCGATAGTCATCGCCGCCGCGGCCAGTGTGTGCTTCCTGATGATTCAGAAACCACCCCAGCTCACCTGGGACCCGGCCAAGGTGGCAGAGAACGCCGGCTAGTACATCGGCAAGAATAAGATTCGGCGAGGGCCATCACCCCGAGAAATGGCGCTCACCACTCTACGGGACGGACTCAGCGAACCCCGCGGGCGACGCGATTTTTTCACCTGCCGGTGGCGCCCCACCGGGCCTGGCAACTCGGAATGACATCTTTCCACAACCATGCTGACTGAGCCCTAGTAGTGTATCGCCCGGCCCACCCCACCTCCGGCGGCGATTGCGTCTCCGTTGATCGCCCCAGACTTGGGTGAGGTCAAGAAGGCGACAATGTAGGCAATATCACGGGCATCGATAACCCGGCGCACCGAGTTGCCTGCCGCCATTCGACGCTCCACCTCGGCGTTGGATACGCCCTGCCTGCTGGCCTGGTCCGCCACCATCCCTGCGGTAATCTCAGACAGTTCCGGCGCCGGCCAGCCGCCAAGGGCCCGGACCCTGCCGATCCTCGCCCTCGGATAGGGGTATTTCACCCAGCGTAATCAGGGGGTATCCGCCCTGCAAGCGAACGGTCTTCCGGAGTAACGTTTAAGTAATGCCCATGAAGAACGTATGAATCACCTTGGAGACAGACGATGCTAATCCAGCAACCCCTCTTGAACACGTGCTGCCACCATTGGGACATTCAGACGGCCAACGGCCCGGTCAGCATGGGAGTATGCCGAAACTGCAGTGAGTCGAGAGAGTTCAAGAACTCCACGGACGACTGGGCCTTCATTGATCCCCGCCGCGACCAGAACAACTTGGATTCTTCACCCGAAGAGTAGCGGCCAAGCGGGCTCGGCCCTCGCGCGGAGGGTTCGATACGGAAGCTAGATCGAGCCCTCCGATCGTGGCGTCGCGGCCTGCCGTCCCGCGTGTGGTGACGCCGGACGGCAGGCGCGGGTTCTTCCGCCTGTCTAAAGACCCCACCACCACCATTTCCGCCACAATTCTGAGACCCGTCGCTACCCTCCCGCGCACTTAGACCCCGATTCTTACATCCGCCGCGAATCTCAACCCTGCTGCGTCTGCCGCCGCCACTGCCTCAACCTTGCCCCGGTAGACCCCCATCCCTGCGTTTTCTCACAATCCAACGGTCGCGCATCTCCGAGGCGGCATCGTCGTCGGTACCTTCGACTCGGCTTGATAGGCGTTTTCGGGCGTGTCGCCCGGGGATGCCACGGGGGCACCGTTCCCTGATTCCCTCATGCCGGCCCCGGGGAGCTGACCCATTCCGCCGGGGAGATCGGCAAAGACCGGATCAATCAAGGCTACCACTAAGCCGGTATCTGAATTAACATGGGTAGGAGCTTTCGCTGTCGACAATCCGCGGAGAGTCAGTCGACAGTACACAGTTGATTAACACCGGCCCAAGGAGAACTGACCGGCACATGCCTCTCGTTTCGACCTCAGATGTGGGGATCACCTTTGGCGTTGACGTGATATTCGGGAACTTGAACCTGGAAATCCACGAACGGGCGCGCATCGGTATCGTCGGCCCCAATGGCGGCGGCAAAACCTCTCTACTCAAGATTCTAGTCGGGGAACTCGAGCCCAGCGCCGGCACGGTGCAGTTGGCCCGGGGAATCCGGGTCGGCTATGTTCCCCAGTCCCCGGAGACCACCACCAGCGGCTCCCTGAAAGACGAGATCATGACCGCATTCGACCGGGTGCGCCAGTTGGAACACGAGCTGGAAGCCGGGGGACGGCAGCTTGGCCGGACGGATACGGGCCAGGAGGACCAAGCGGGGAGACATTATACCGCGCTGCTGGATGAATTTGAGTCGCTGGGCGGTTACACCTACGAGAACAGGATGGACCGGATGGTGGAGGGCCTGGGCCTCTCCAGGCGGGCCTTGCAGACACCGGCGGCGCGGGCCAGCGGAGGGGAGCGAGCCCGGGCCGCTTTGGCCCAAGCCCTGCTTGGTGAACCCAACCTGCTGGTATTGGATGAGCCGACCAACCACCTGGACCTGAAAGGACTGATCTGGCTCGAGCGCTATCTAGCACACTTTCAGTGCGCCTTCGTGGTGGTCTCCCACGACCGGTATTTCCTAGACCGGACGGTCAGCCAGGTGTGGGAGTTGGACTTTGGAAGGATTCAATCCTTCACCGGCGACTATTCCAAATACCGGGCACTGAAGGCGGAGCTGCTGCTGACTCAACAGCGGGAGTACGTAAAACAGCAGGAATACATAGCCAAGGAAGAGGCGTTTATCCAGCGCTACCGTGCGGGCCAAAAAGCCCGGCAGGCCCGGGGCCGGGAGACCCGGCTGCGCCGGCTGAGCAAAGTGGAGAGGCCGGAGACAGACCGGGCGATTGCCCTATCCAGTTTGACCGCCAAGCGATCGGACCAAATGGTCTTGAGCACCCGTGGGCTGACGGTGGGATTCCCCGGGGATCGAGCACCCACTGAGCTGCTTTCGGTTCCGGATATGAAACTGGAGCGCGGCTCTCGCACTGCCGTCATCGGAGCCAACGGAACCGGTAAGACAACCCTCCTCAGGACCCTCCTCGGTCTGACGCCGCCGGTCCGGGGCCAGGTAGCCTTGAGCGGCAAGCTGGCGGTGGGATACCATCGGCAGGGGCTGGATGACCTCGACGCGGACTCCACGGTCCTTGAATCCCTCCTGGAAGCCAAAGAGATGCCCCCCGGAGAGACGCGGTCTTATCTAGCCCGCTTCCTGTTTATGGGCGAAGACGTATTCCGGCTGGTCGGCGCCTGTAGCGGTGGCGAGCGCAGCAGGCTGGCCCTCGCCCGGCTCTTGGTCACAGAGCCCAATCTACTCATCCTGGACGAACCTACCACCCACCTCGATATCCCCAGCCGTGAGGCGCTAGAACAGGTGCTCTTAGCCTTCCAAGGCACGCTGCTGTTTGTCTCCCATGACCGGCAATTCGCCTCGCTGCTGGCTCAGGAGCTGTGGGTGGTCGACCAGGGAGCGGTCCATCGGTTCGCCGGCACCCTTGAGTCGTGGTTGCAAAGCACCAGGGAAACCCCGGAGGAGCCGGTGACTCCACAGAAGCTCAAGGGGAAGCTCAAGATCACCAGGCGGCCGGCCCACGCCAATAAACCGCCATCTCCAGCGCTCGACGAGCACTTGATTCGGATCATCGACGGCCTCGAAAACCGCCTGATAGAGATCCAACTGGAGCTGGAGGAAGCCTCGGAGCAACGCGACCTGGAGGCGATTGCCCGTATTGGCGAGGAGTATGTCAGCACCAAAGCGCAGCTAGACGAGAGGTTGGTGCAGTGGGGCGGCTAGGCCGCCACCCATCCCCTGTGCCAAACCTCCCAAGTATCTAGCTCCGAGGCGTTCTGCCCGATACCCTCGGGGTTACCCTCAACCCCACCCTCTTCTTGGGCTGCTGGGTTTTCTGAGTTCAAGCGTTCATTTTTTCAGGCTTTCCAGCAGATCTACGATCTTCTCCTTGATATCTTTACCACCCTCTTTCGCCCTCTGCTCCTCCCAGGCCTTCGCGTCAGCATCGGCACGCGCCAATCGCTCCGGCTCCCTCCACTCTTGATGGAGCGCTCTCTGCCACGCTGCCTTATCATCCCTGGCAGCGGCTCTGGCGAGCGCTTCAAGGAGGATCGTGGGCACCTCCGCCCCCTCCGACACCAGCTTCGTCGCCAGGGCGAACAAAGCCACGGGGGTTCGAGCCATGCCCCTTCCTTGGTATCTCATCGCGTGCCCGTCCACCGCAAGGTCTCGCCAGTACTGGGCATACGGGGTACGGTTCGCCTCATAAGCCGCCGTGTAACCCTGGCAGTCCAGCGTCTGCAGATAGGCCTGCTTGACCCGCTGCAGGTGGGTTGGGACCTCGCTGGCAACTCTTTCCGCATAGGCCAGCGTCTCCCTCTCCAGGGTTTCATAGTCGGGGAAGACACGGTTGATCAAGCCGCTTTCTAGGGCTTCGCGGGCGGTCATGAACCGGTTCTCATAGGCAAGCTCGAGGGTCTTGCGCGGGCCCAGGTCCCAATCTCCTCTGCTGCTGGAGCCCAGGAATAAGGCGTCCTCGGAAGCGAATATAACATCCAAGCCCGTGGCGTGGAGAAATGCCCCATAAATACAATAGCTGTGCACCATGCCAATGGTCGGTTTTGGGGTGCGGGGCAGTTTTTGGTGGAGCCACCAAGAAACATAGTAGTCGTGCTCAATGTTGTATTGGTGCCATAGCGCGCGTTCGGTGCCGAACCGTTCGATTAGCTGCGGGGCCGTTTCGTCGGTTACCAAGCAGGGAGCCGACTCCGGCGTCAGCCCATTGGTATCGTCTCCGCAGGAGAAACAACGGCCTTCTCCGGAAACGACGATCACCCGGCACTGGGGATCCTGGCAGGCACGGTCGTACGCATCCTCTAGCTCGCCGAACATGGCATGGCTTTGAGCGTTCAGGTATCGTGGCCTAGCCATCTTGATTCTAACCACCTTGCCTGGCTCATACTTGATACGCTTGTACTCCTGGTACGGCACCATTGGGTTTCTAAAGAATCTCTCTTCTGTAGGAAAGTGGGGCATAATTTCCCTCCATCTCTTCGTTTTCAGCCGGGATTCCCCATTCTGATCTGCCTGGGCGCAGGTAGGCCTCTATCCTTGACAGGACCATAGTAGTGTCACCCACGAACGCCGTCAACCATTCGGTCGAACTCGCTAAACCATCTCAATGCGTTGGGAGTCAGCGATCGGCGGGCGGCGGAGTTGGCTTTCACCGAGTGTTGCGCTCCCCCTGGACTGCTCCGGGGGCCACCGCCATCGCCGGTTCGCCTCCGGTCAGTCTTCAAGCCGGGCTGCGTCACCCGGTAGCACCAGAGCTATAGACCGCTGGCGTGGACTCTGTCCCTCCCCCTTGACACCCACAATACCGGTCGATGAAAATCCTCTCATGGAATGCCCGTGCCCCCCAAGGGCCGGAGTCCGTTCCACGGAACCAACCCTCCGTAAGTTGGGCAAATTGCTGGGCGCCGCCTCGAGGTCGAATGGCTCGTTCTGAACCTCTGGTTCTGGTGGTCGAAGACGACCCTCCGATGCTGCGGTTCATCAGCCGCACCCTCGAGGTCAACGACTTGACGGTAGCGGTCGCCGCGGATGGGCCGATGGCGCTGCAGATGTTTCGGGCCAAGAGGCCGGATCTGGTGGTGTTGGATATTGGCATCCCTGGTCTGGACGGGCTGGAAGTGTGCCGCCTCATGAAGCGCATCCACCAGACGCCTGTCATCATGGTGACCGCCAGAGGCACCGACGAAGACGTGGTGCACGGCTTTGAGGTGGGAGCGGAGGACTATCTGGCCAAGCCTTTCGCCGGAAGCGTGCTGGTGGCTCGGGTCAAGGCGCTCCTTCGGCGCGCCCAGGTGTGGGATGGTCTTCCCGGAGACCTGATGGAGTGTGGCGACCTCGTGGTGGACTTCTCGGCCCGGCGCATCACCCGGGGCGGACATATCGTTCACCTCACCCCCACCGAATACAAGCTGCTGACCGTGCTATCCCGGCATCGTGGCCGGGTCCTCACGTCCAACCAGATCATCACCGACGTTTGGGGGGAGCCCCTTCAGGGCGACGCCCAGGCGTTGCGCACCCACATAGGCCGATTGCGCAAGAAGATCGAGCCCGATCGCGGCCGCCCGGTTCACGTCCGTACCGAGCCCGGAGTGGGCTACTGGCTGAGCTGTCCTCACCCTGAACGTTAGGGCTTTCCCAGGGCAGGCATTCTCCGGTTGCTCGCGGAGTACTCGGCCGGTGCCCATTCAAGTTGAAACCGGCGGATAAGAGTACATCCACAACCTGACCTTCCCCCCAGCGAAGCAGGAAAGCAAAGTTGGGCGTTTGGCCGTCTTCGCCAAAACCGCCAACCTTGGGTCAAGGGTCGAGATCGTGGTCCGACTCTCCCCATCACGCGCCCAAAGGCTCTTGCCCCTGTTTGTTATACTCGATATTAGCTTTCGATGCTGTTGACGTGGCGTCCGCGGGGCATTCCTCGCTGCCTGAAGCTGCAGCAGGTGCTGCGTGGTCGCCAATTCCACGCAGTCTGCAAGCCGGCCCGTGGCCCCGACCCATCTCGCAACCGGCCAGCTTGTAGTCACGGCGCAACCACCGCCAGGGAGTTTCCATGGACGAACACGCGGTCCAAATCCTTCTGGTTGAAGACGAAGAGGCCCACGCCGAGATGGCTCG
The DNA here is from genome assembly GCA_030740155.1 of Dehalococcoidia bacterium. Classification (GTDB taxonomy): domain Bacteria; phylum Chloroflexota; class Dehalococcoidia; order Lucifugimonadales; family UBA3495; genus CAJWBT01. The sequence goes on from JASLXV010000069.1 coordinate 19,082, forward strand.
GCGCGCCTTCGCAGCCCACGGCGGGCGGTTTCAATTGACGATCGCGGGCAGCCTGGTGGAGGCCCGGGCGCATCTGGCGGAGGCCAGCCCGAACCTGGTTATCGCCGGCCTGCGCCTGCCCGACGGACTGGGGACCGATCTGATGCCGGCCGAGACAAATGGCCACGCGGTTCCCTTGGTGGTGATGACATCCCAAGGCGACGAGAGGTCCGCGGTGGAATCCATGAAGGCCGGAGCGGTGGACTACGTGGTCAAGTCGGACGCCGTTCTGGCCGATGCGCCCCACATCGCCGAGCGCGCCTTGAGAGAGTGGGAGAACATTTCCGAGCGTAGGAGAGCAGAGGAGGCGTTGCGCCTGATCGAAGGACGGTACCAAAAGATTTTCGACAACTCCAACGACGCCGTATTCCTGATTGACCCGGGTCTGGATACCATCGTCGAGGTCAATCCCAGGGCTTGCAGCATGCTCGGTTACACTCGGGACGAATTACTGTCAGTCTCCATCTCGACCGTACACCCCGGGAAGAATATGGCCGAGCTACAAGAGTTTGCCCGATCGGTGTTTGAGACCGGCAAGGGCTGGACCAACGAGTTGACCTGCTACACCAAAGACGGCCGGACCCTGCCCGCCGAGATATCAGCCTCATCCATTGACATCGGCGGCCGGCCCCACATGATTGCCATGGTTCGGGACATCACCGAGCGCAGGCGGGCGGAGAAGGCGTTGCACTATAGCAAGGCCAGGAGCGCCGCGATCTTGGAATCCGCTTCCGAGGGTATTCTGGTCGTCGACAGTGCCGGCCTCATCGTGATCGTCAACGCCCGGACCGAAGCTCTATTTGGCTACAACCGGGACGAACTCGCAGGGCGTCCGGTCGAGATGCTGATCCCCGAATACCTCCAGGGGAGCCACGCGGTCCACCGGCAACGTTTCTTCTCATTCCCGCACCGGCGGGTGATGGGCTCCGACCTGGCATGCGTCGGGCGATGTAAGGATGGGAGCCAGTTTCCAGCGGACATCAGCCTGAACTCGGTCGAGACAGAAGAGGGAGTACTCGCGATAGTCTGCATCGTAGACCAGACCGAGCGCCAACAGGTGGAGGAGGAAGTCCGAAAACTGTCCCACGCCGTTGAGCAAGTCTCCGTGGCCGTTGCTCTCACCGATCTCCAGGGCCGGTTTGAGTACGTCAACCCCGCGTTTACCCAAATCACCGGCTATAGCTTGGAGGATGTCAAAGGAAAGAATCCGAGTATCTTGAAATCGGGTCTGACTTCGCGTGAAGATTACAGCTACCTGTGGAAGACGATTCTCTCCGGCGGAGAGTGGCGGGGAGAGTTCCATAACAGAAAGAAGGACGGCGAGCTTTTCTGGGCGTCCGCGTCCATCTCCTCTATCAAAAACCCGAAAGGAATCATTACCCATTTCATTGCCGTTGAGGAAGACATTACCGAGCGCAAGCGGGCGGAGGAGGCGCTAAGCCGGCTGGCTAAGGAAACTGCTTTGGTAGCCGAAATTGGCCGGATCATCAGCTCATCGTTGGATGTCGACGAAGTTTACGAACGCTTCTGCCAGGAGGTACAGAAGCTCATCGCATTCGATAGGATCGCCATCAACCTTGTCGATCTCGAAAACTACACCTTCTCCAGCACCTACGTGTGGGGGGTCGAAACTCGGGAAATGCGACGGTGGCAGACCTTTTCGATGGCGGGGTCGTTCGTGGAAAAGGCGGTCCAAACCAGGTCGGCGCAACTGGCCCACTTCCACAGCGAGGAAGAATTGGCCCGACAGATTCCTCGATTGCTGCACAGTTACAAGGCCGGCCTTGTTTCCTTCCTCGCGGTCCCACTGGTGTCCAAGGGAGAAGTAGTGGGCGTTATTTTCTTTCAGTCAGCCAAGCACGGCGCTTATACCGAAAGGGACGTTGCCCTGGCGGAAAGGGTGGGGGCCCAGATCGCCGGCACCATCGCCAATGCGCGACTCTACGCCCAATGACTACTGGCCGAGGACCGGCTCAGAGCTTCGCTCAACGAGAAAGAGGTGCTCGTCAAGGAAATCAACCACCGGGTCAAGAACAATCTGCAGATCATCTCCAGCCTTCTCAGCCTGCAGTCCAGAGACATCCAAGACCAGGGGGCCCTCCAGGTATTCAAGGTCAGCCAGGACCGCATCAAGGTGATGGCTCTGGTTCACGAAATGCTCTACCAGTCCGAGGACCTGGGCCGAATCGACTTCGGCGAATACCTCAGCAGCCTGACCTCGGACCTGTACAACGCCTACGGTCTCGGTACCCAAGGAATCGAATTGAAGATCGACGTCGAACGAATCTTTCTAGGGGTCGACACGGCAATCCCCTGTGGCCTGATCGTCAACGAACTGGTCTCGAACTCCCTGAAACACGCGTTTCCGGAAGGCGAGACCGGCGAGATAAGTGTGAGCGTTCGCGGGGAGGATGACCAGTTTACAATGGTGGTCAAAGACAGCGGTGTGGGGCTCCCGGAAGGCTTGGACATTCAACAATCGAAAACGCTGGGCCTTACGATAGTCAAAGCCCTGACGCAGCAGATAAACGGCGCCATCGATCTGAGCAGCCACGACGGATCGCTAATCAGCATCACGTTTCCAGTGCCGTAGCGACAAGGAAGTTCCTTTATGGGCAAAGCCCGAGTCCTGGTGGTCGAAGATGAGGCGATCGTAGCTATTGACCTGAAGTATAAGTTGGAGGCCCTGGGATACTGTGTCCCCAGCGTCACCAGATCCGGGGAGGAGGCCATCGCATTGGCCGCCGAATTGAACCCCGATTTGGTCCTGATGGACATCAAGCTAGATGGGGATGTCGACGGAATCGACGCCGCTCGGCAGATTTGGGGCCGGCTCGACGTTCCAGTGGTATATCTCACCGCCCATGCGGATGACACCACGCTGCAGCGGGCCAAGATGACCGAGCCTTTTGGCTATCTGCTCAAACCCCTGGACCAGAGGGCGCTCCTGACTATCGTCGAGATTACCATCCACAAGCATCGGGTGGAGCGAAAGCTAAGAGAAAGCGAACGGTGGCTGGCCGCGGTACTCCGAAGCACCAGCGACGCCATTGTCACGGCGGACGCCACCGGATGCATAACCTATATGAACCCGGTCGCCGAGGCGTTGATGGGCCGCGCGAAAGGGGACGCTCTCGGCAACGACTTGGCGGCTCTTTTCGACGTCACCGGCGAACAGGGCCGGAGTTCCGCCGAGAACCCTGTTACGCGGGCGTTTCGGGAGAGTACCGTCGTCCAGCTAGCCGATGATAGCGCCCTCGTTTCAAAGAGTGGGCGGACAATCTCCCTCGGCGGCACCGCGGCGCCCATGTGGGATGACGCCCGGAAAGTCACCGGCGTCGTCCTGACTTTCCGCGACATCTCCGAGCGAAAGCGGGCCGAGAGCGAACTGGCCGCGGCCTTGGAAAGAGCCCGGGAGGCTGACCGCCTTAAATCGCAGCTTCTTTCCACCGTATCCCACGAACTCCATACCCCGCTGGCGGCAATAAAAGGCTTCGCCACCACCCTGCTGGACAATGAAGACAAGCTGGAATACGGGGAGCGACGGGAGTTCCTGCAAGAGATCGACGCCGCTTCCGACCGCCTCACCAACCTGATCGCCCAACTCCTCGAGTTCTCCCGGATGGAGGCAGGCCTGCTGCCCATCGAGCAGGTCCCGACAGAGGTTAACGAGGTCCTGGCGGGAGCACTGAGCCACTGGCGAATCCGCGCGCCGGAACGATCCGTCGCCGTCGTCGTGCCCCAAGCCTTGCCCAAGGCCATGGCCGATCCCCGTCGCCTGCGCCAGGTGTTGGACAACCTGCTGGAAAACGCGCACAAATACACCCCGGCCCATTGCCTGGTGTCGATAGAGTGTGTCGAAACCGTCAGCGACGGGAAGCCGATGGTCCAACTTACCGTGCGGGACGAGGGCCCGGGGATACCCGCGGAGCAGCTGGAACGCATTTTTGATCCGTTCCAGCAGGCGGATGCGGCCGGCCGCCAGGCGGGTGGAGTCGGCTTGGGCTTGGCGATCTGCCGTCGCATCATCGACGCCCAGCAAGGCCGCATCTGGGCCGAGAGTTCAGTCGGCCAAGGAGCCGCATTCGTCATGACGCTTCCGGTAGCGGGCGGCAAGCGGCGCCGGGTCAGTCGGGGAGAAAGACCCCGCGCCGACTGAAGTGGCGGCCGCAGTCGTTTACCTAACGCCTGCTCTTGTCCTAGATCTAGTCCTCTCTAGCTCGATAGATATTGGCGGACCTCCAGCAGCAGCGCCACGAATTCGTCCTTGGACAGCCTTCCGGTGTTGGTGTTGCGCGGGCTGGGATGGTAGGAAGCGACCATCCGGGGAAGGTCCGCGCCGGGATGGTACCAGGAGCCGTGAGCGAACGTGCCTTTCACCGGCTCTCCCTTGATGCGGGCCAGGGCTCGCAGGCAAGCCTGAAAGGCGACGTGGCCCAGGACGAGAATTGTCCGCACCCGGGGGAGAATGCCTATTTCCGAGACCAGGTAAGGCAGGCAGGCCTGTTGCTCTTCGGAGGTCGGCCGATCCCCCGGAGGGACGCATCGCACCGCGGCGCAAATGTAGGCGTCCCGCAGTTCCAACCCGTCTCCTCGATGCTCGGAGGTAGGTTGGTTCGCGAAGCCCGCCTGGTGCAACGCGGCCATGAGGAACTTGGCGGAGAGGTCGCCGCTGAACAGGCGGCCGGTTCGGTTGGCCCCGTCGGCCGGCGCCAGGCCGACGACCATCAGGGAAGCCGAGGGGTCGCCAAAGCCGGGGACGGGCCTCGACCAGTATTCCCAGCCGGCGTAACGGGGTCTCTTCACCTCTCCCATGTGTTCCCGATGCTCCACCAGGCGAGGGCACAGGCGGCAGGCGATGACCCGCCGCTCAAGCGCGGCGAGCCGCCGCCCCACTACTGCCGTGTCCCCAGGTGGGTAAGCGTGGCTCAATTGTGGGTTCCCTCCCGGCCTCCGCGGGCGTCGATGCTATACTCTCCGGTATGACCGCCCTATCCGTCGGCCTGGTTCTCCTTTCGGCCTTTGCCCACTCCACCTGGAACCTCTGGCTCAAACGCTCGTTCGATAAAGAGGTCTTCGTCTGGTGGCTGATGGTCACGGCCGGCATCTTGATGTTCCCCCTCGGCGCCGCCTTGTTCTGGTTCAACTCCGTCGGCACGCCGGGGTGGTGGTTCCTGCTGGCCACGATAGTCCTCCACATACTCTACTTCGTCTTGCTGGGCCGCGGCTACACCCGGGGTGACCTGTCCCTGGTCTACCCCATCGCCCGGGGAGTCGGCCCCATGCTGGTGCCCGTTCTTGCCGTGGCACTCCTGAGCGAGAGCATCGCGGCGCCGGCCATCATCGGCATCGTCGCCATCGTCGGCGGAATCTACACGGTTTCCTGGTGGGGCAACTTCCGGCGACTGGCCAGCCACCCGCTGGACCTGCTGAAGAACGCCGATACCCGCTACGCAATCCTGACCGGCCTCACCATAGCCAGCTACACCATTGTCGACAAAAAGGGTGTCGACCACGTGCAGCCATTCCTCTACATGTACCTGATGACCTTGGGTTCGGCGCTGGGACTGACTCCGTACATCCTGCGGCAGCGGGGGAGCGGCGCCATCCGCCGGGAGTGGCGCGCCAACGCGGTCCTCATCGTGCTCGGCGCCCTCCTCATCTTCCTGGCCTACGGACTGGTGCTGACCGCCTTCTCCCTGTCCAGGGTCAGCTACGTGGCGCCGGTCCGCGAGGTGGGCATCGTCATCGGGGTGCTATTCGGGGTGTTCCTTCTCAAAGAGCCCTTCGGCCGGGGCCGGTTGCTGGGTTCCGGCCTCATCATCCTCGGCGTGGTGCTCATCGCGCTCTCGCCCTAGAGACCGTGGGCCCGGTTCTTTCTGGCGACGGCGAACCCTCGCGGGCCACTTGGGGTGCTGTATAATGTCCCCGCCCCGGTAACCGTTACGAAAGGCGGATAAACAAGAATGACCGATCGAGATAGACTGGTCAACTCCTTCTGCGAACTGGTGCGTATCGACAGCCCTTCCGACGAGGAAGAGGAGGTAGCGCTGCATCTGGTGGAACGGCTGCGCGGCCTTGGCTTTCAGGTGGACCGGGACGCCCATGGCAACGTGATCGCCTCCGAGCCGGGCGATGATCCGTTGCTGCTCTCGGCCCACATGGATACGGTGGAACCGGGACGGGGCATCAAGCCCCAGGTATTGGGTGACCGGATCGAGTCGGACGGCACCACCATCCTCGGAGGCGACTGCAAGGCAGGGGTGGCGTCGATCCTTGAAGCCTTGGAATCGCTGAAGGACCGGAACGAGGCCCGGCGCCCGGTCCAGGTGGTGTTGACCCGGGGTGAGGAGATCGGCCTGGTGGGGGCCAGCAACCTGGACTATTCGATGATCCGGGCCCGAGAGGCGGTGGTCTTCGACGGCAACGGGCCGGTGAACCACATCACCGGCGCCAGTCCCACCTACATGCGCTTCGACGTGACGGTCAAGGGGCGCGCCGCCCATGCCGGGGTGGAGCCGGAAAAGGGGCTCTCGGCCATCCGAATCGCCGCGGACATCATCGGGGAGTTGCCCCACGGCCGGCTCGACGAGGAAACCACCTTCAATGTCGGGATGATTTCCGGCGGGTCGGTGCGCAACGCGGTGCCGGCGGAGGCCACCTTCGGCGGTGAGTTCCGCAGCCGCAACACCGAGACGCTGGACCTGCTGCGAATGCAGGTGACCACCACCCTCGAGCAGGCGAGAAAGCGATACCAGGACGCCATCATCCATGAAGAGCTGGAGGTGATGTTCCACATGTACAACCTCAACCCCAATGATCCCATCGTCCGCCTGGTAACCGGGGTGATGGAGGAGATGCGCCTCAGCCCGAACATCCGGCCGTCCGGCGGCGGCACCGACGCCAACGCCATGCGGCTCAAAGGCATCGACTGCGTGGTGGTGGGGATGTCCACCAACGAGATGCACACGATCAAAGAGTACGTGGTCGTTCCCGACTTGGTGGACACCGCCAGGTTTTGCGAAAGGGTGATAACCGTCAAGGTCTAGGCGCCTCTTCCCGGCCGGGAGAGGTACTCGCCCCAAAGCTGTCATTCCGAACAGCGAAGCGATACTGTCGTTCCGAATCAAGCGAAGAATCTGGTGGTGGGCTCCCGAGGGCGAGCGTGAACCCATCACACCGGTCCCCTCGCTCCACTTGGGATGACATCTTCCAGGGTACTTTTGAGGCGAGGCCGTCGGCAGGGGCAAGCCCGAAGGGCTATTCTCACAGGAAGGTCACGAGCGCGAAATGAACGGTGCAGAGCTTAAAGCGAAGCTGACAGCCGGGGGCCGGGTCTACGGCACCATGCTGAGCATTCTGACGACCCCTCGCTGGGTTCCGATCCTCAGCGGGGTCGGCCTGGACTACGTGATCATCGACACCGAGCACAACCCCCGCAGCCGGGGCGAGCTGGGCGATTTACTGACCATGTTCAACACCACCGACATCGCGCCCCTCGTCCGCATCCCCATACCCGATTCCCACTACGTCACCATGGCCATGGATGCCGGGGCCCAGGGCGTGCTGGCCCCCTACTGCGAACGGGTGGAGCAGGTGAAGGAGGTGGTGGGGGCGGCCAAATGGCGTCCCCTGAAGGGGGAGGCGGTGGCCCGCGTGGTAGAAACGGGCGAGCACGTGAGCGACGCTACCAGGGCCTATTTGGAGGACCGGAACCGGAACAGCGTAGCCATCATCGGCATCGAGAGCGTCGCGGCAGTCAACAACCTGGAGAAGATACTGGAGGTGCCCGGCATCGACGGTATCTTTGTCGGCCCCAATGACCTGAGCATCTCTCTGGGAATACCCGACCAGTACGACCGGCAAGAGTACCGCGACACCGTCAAACATGTCATCGATACCGCCGGGCTCAGGGGGGTCCCCGTGCTGGTGCACCACCAAACGCCGGAGCTTGCCACCTTCTGGATGAGTCAGGGCGCCCGCTTCATCCTCCACAGCGCCGACCGCCGGGCGATGGCCGAGGGATTCCGCGCCGACTTCACCCGGTTGCGGGACTACGCCAAAGAGCTTTAGCCGCAATTGCCCCAGGCGGTAGGGCACGGAAGCCTCTCTCGATCGAGCCCCCGGGGTGACGGCCCGGATTCCAAGCCATTCAGGGCACACTGTAATAGGGGAATTTTGGGTTCGCGGCCGCTGGCTTCCGGGTGGAGAATTCTTGACGGTCCAGGCATCCTGGACCGGGGTGGCGCGGCAGCGCCGAAAAGGAGATGGGTCATGCCAAACAGACGTTACGGTGAACTGGTTCCGGGCTACGAGCTTCCCGAGTTCCAGCTCAAGATCAAGAACACCTCGGATAGCGGCATCCACGACGACGCCACGGCGAGCGGTTACGGCTACAAAGGCGGCCTGGTTCCAGGCAATACGATATACTCCTACATGTCTCGAGGCCTGGTGGGCTACTTCGGCAGTGCCTGGCTCGCCTCGGGCCAATTGCAGGTCCGGTTCGCCCGGCCACTCTATGAGGGAGAGGATATGACCTGCAAGTACGTGGTGACGGAGCGGGTTGAGGAAGCCGCCGGAGAGCGGGTCCTTTTCGACTTTACGGCGGAAAACGGTGGAGGTGAATCGTGCGCGCGCGGTTCGGGAAGCCTCCTCCTGGGAGAGAGCCCGGCCGCGCCCGAGGAACTGCCCTTCGTAGCCGCGGCCCGACGGGGGAACTTGCCGGAAATACCCATGATCACGCCGGGCAACGTTGCCTTGAACCTGGCCTTCGAGCCCGAGCGTATAGAGGACTCCACCGAATCCAATGATGCCTACATCGTCCGGGTCAGCGACCCTCTGCCCATCTACCAACGCCTCATGCATCCAGGATGCCTGCTGCGATGGACTACCCTCGCCGAGAAAGCGCTGCGGGAACGGCCGGGCTCCCCGGATTTGGGCCCCGCGATGCATACCGCCTACAAGGTGGAGAATTTTGGGCCAGCTCTAGCGGGACGGCCGTACACCGTCTACGGTACTTTCATCGAGGACTACAACCGCAAGGGGCACGATTACTACACCACGGACACCATCATATGTGACGAGCTATCAGGGCCCGTGGCCCGGGTGCAGATGACAACGATCTATCACCTCAAGCCGAAAGAGTAGCGACGGGGGCTTAGTAGTCTATCACTCGCAAGGGCATAACATGACACGCGGTCAAGCACAAATGTGTCCCACATATAACTGCAATGGCCACTAGGACGGTCATACATCTTAGCAAGAACAACAGCTCGTGGGACCCCGTTAGCCAAGGACTGTGGGTTACCAAGACTGACGTGGTCGAGCTTCATCGGTGCGCTTACCGAGTGTTCTTAGCCCACCAACAACGTCGTCCCTATTCCGAATATCTCACCAAACCAGTACAGCAGTTGCTCTCGCTGGGCATCAGCACCGAAGAACGTGTTGTGTCTCAGACAGTCGGCCATCTCGAGCATAAGCATCGATTTGCCACCGCAATTGCCATGTGACCCACTGGGAAAGCAACTCGGACTGCAGACGCAATAGGGCATGGGACACAGGCTGACCGCTGCCGCCTTGACCGCTACTTCGTCAGGATGTGCACGGTGGTCACGTCGCCCGCCCCGGAGCACTGGGCTAGGCCCACCTTTGGGTTGCCCACCTGTCGTCGCGGTCCGGCTTCCTGCCGCAGCTGGGTGACGGTCTCGTGGATCATCCGGATGCCGGTGGCGCCAAAGGGGTGGCCCATGGCCAACAGCCCGCCGTCGGTATTAGTGGGAATGTCCCCGGAGAGGGCCGTTCGACCCTCCACGGTGGCCTGCCACGCCTGGCCGAAGGGGACCAGGTGCAGGGATTCAAGCTGTTGCAGCTCGCCGATGGTGGCGGCGTCGTGGACCTGCACCAGGTCCACGTCCTCCGGCCCGAGGCCGCTCATCTCGTAGGCTTCCAGGGCCGCGGGCTCGGTCCGGTAGGGGCTGAACGCCGAGTGGTCGCTGCCCCGGCCGTTGTAGCTGCCGGAGCGCAGCACCGCCGCGGTCACGCGGACGGCCCGTTCCTTGGCTACTCCGTAGCGGTCCATGGAGTCCGCGGCGCACAGGACGGCGGCGGCGGCGCCCTCGCTGGTGGGACAGCACTGGAATAGAGTCAGGGGATCGGAGATCAGGCGCGAGCCCAGGACCTGCTCCAGGGTGTGGGTCTCTTTTCGGTGGGCGTAGGGGTTGAGGGCGCCGTTCTGCCGGGCCTTCACCGACACCTGGGCCAGGGCGGAGGCCGGCGCGCCCGTATCCTCCATGTAGCGGCGCATCCGCAGGGCATACCCGGCCATCATGTGGTCCCCGCCGATGTAGCGCTCCGGACTATCCTCGGCGGTCACGGTGACCGGCCCCCGGGGCACTTTCTCGGCCCCAAAGGCCAGCGCCAGGTCGAACACCCCGCTGGCGACGCCCCAGTAGGCCTGCCAGAAGGCGGTGGACCCGCTGGAGCAGGCGTTCTCCACGTTGATTATGGGTATCCCGGTCAGGCCCAGCTTTCCCAGGGCGGTTTCCCCCACCGACATTCCGTGGTAGTAGACGTGGCCGAAGTAAGCCACCGGGATGTCCTTCCAGCGGACCTCCGCATCCTTGAGGGCGGCTACCACCGCCTCCAACGCCAATGCGGCCAAGTCTTTGCTCGGAAACCTGCCGAAGGGGTGCAAGCCTACTCCGGCGACCATCACCTCGCGGCCTGGGCGGAACTGGGTCACGGCATTGCCTCCTCGGTGATCAGGGCGAATCCTGCGCCGGCCGCCACTTGTAGACCGCCCTTTCGGTGTCTCCCTCGCCGGCCTTAACGGGCTGCAGGGCTAGTTCGACCGCCATCCCGATTCTCAGGGCGGTTTCCGGGCAGTCAATCAGCTCGGCCAGCACCTGGGGGCCCTCGGGCAGTTCGACCTGTCCCAAGACGTAGGGAACCGGCCCCGGCCAACCTGGCGACGGAACCCGAACCACGGTGTAGCTGTACAGGGTCCCCTGCTTGCTCAGCTCGACCGGCTCCAACTCGACTGAGGTACACCCCTGGCAGTAGATTGCCGGCCCGAAGACGTGGCCCCCGCAGTCCCGGCAGCGGAACCCCAGGAGGACACCCTGGGTCCCCTCTTCGTTGGTGAGCTTCAAGCGGTTGATGTCGACGGAAACAGGCATAGGCTTGGCGGTCTCCTTTGCGCTGGGAATTTCAGCTTAAACCGGCCGCTGGGGAGTGTCAACCCGGGTTTCCGACCCCCATTGACCAGCTTTGTCCCACATGGTAGGTTTGGGGTTGCCGAAAAAGCGCTAGTCCGCAGCTTCACGACGCCACGGAGGCTACATGGTTTCTCGGTGTCCCCCTGTCTCTGTGGCCAAATGTATTATTGGCTGGCAGGAACCGGTATGAGCGACGCGACGGCGCCCGTGGCTTCCGGGGGTGGAAGCTCCTGGGAAATGACCCTGGGAGAGTTCCTGGACCTGGCGGTTGCCCGGAGCCCGGACAAGCTCTGCCTGGAAATCTCCGGACAGAGTTTTACCTACGCCCAGCTATGGCGGAAGGCGCTGGAAACCGCCGGCATGTTCCAGTCGATGGGCGTTGGAAAGGGAGATAGGGTATGCCTTCTCCTGCCCAACTGTCCCGAGTTCCTATTCTGCTGGTTCGGCTTGTCGGCCCTGGGCGCCATCAGCATACCCATCAACACCGCCTACAAGCGGGACGAGACGGCCTACATCCTGAACGACGCTGGCGCCAAGGCCCTGGTTGCCCACGACTCGTTGCTGGACGTGGCCCGGCAGGCGGCCCTTCTCGCCTCCAGCGTGCAATACCGGCTGGTGGTTGGAGGCGATCCCGCGATACAACAGGAGGAACCGGGCTGGACCGGTTTCTCTGACGCCTTGTCGAAATCCGACGTGCTGGCGGCGCGGCCGGAGGTCTCTCCGCAAGATATCTCGATGCTGGTGTACACGTCGGGCACCACCGGCAACCCCAAAGGGGTCATGGTGACCCATCAAATGTATGTGGCCGCCGGCCAGGGGTTCGCCCATTGGACCCAGGCCAATCCCGAGGACCGGTTCTTCACCTGCCTGCCCTACTACCACGCCAACATCCAGTACTACTCCACCATGGGGTCTCTGGCGGCAGGGGCCACATTAGTAGTGGCCGACCGGTTCAGCGCCTCCCGCTTCTGGGGCCAGGTCCGGGAAGCCAGGGCGACCGTTGTCAACTTCATCGGCATGATGATGCCGGTGCTGGCCAAGCAGCCCGAGTCGCCCGCCGACCGGCAGAACTCGGTCCGGCTATTCTACGGTTCCCCCGCAGCCTCTCCCGAGTTTCTGGAGGTCTTCCAGGAAAGGTTCGGCACCAACATCATCGTCGGCTTCGGCATGACCGAGACCTGCTTCGGCACCATCGAACGCATCGGAGAGCCGCGCCGCCCCCGCTCGTCGGGGCAGGCGCGGCAGCACCCCGACCCTAGCTTCGTCAACCAGGTACGCCTATCTGACCCCGAAACCGGCGTCGCGGTGGGCCTCAACGCCGTGGGCGAGATCACCATCAAGAACCCGGCGGTGATGCCCGGCTACTGGCGCAACGAGGAGCAGACGCGCTTGGCCCTGCGCGATGGCTGGCTTTACACCGGAGACTTGGGCTGGATGGACGAGGGCGGCTTCCTCTACTTCGTCGACCGGAAGAAGGACATCATCCGGCGGAGAGGCGAGAACATCTCCTCCCAAGAGGTAGAGAACGTGATCAAGCGCCTCCCCGACGTTCTGGACTGCGCGGTTTTGGCCGTTCCCTCGGAGCTGGGGGAAGACGAGGTCAAGGTTTACGTGGTGCCCAGGCCCGGCACCACTGTCAAGCCGGAGGATGTGGTCTATTGGTGCGCCGAACACCTGGCCTACTTCAAGGTCCCCCGGTACGTGGAGATGCGGGACGACCTGCCCCACACCCCCAGCCTCCGGGTTCGCAAAGACCTGTTGCGACAGGAGCGGGAAGACCTCATTAAGGGCTGCTTTGACCGGGAGGCGGCCGGGATTCGCCTTCGCTGAGCCGATCGTGCCGCCTTCAGCCACCCTCGGACAACCCGGCTCGGCAGGCGCCCAGCGGCGGCTACTGGCTGAAAGCTGATCGCAGACCGCTCCGAGCGCGAACCTGCCGGAGCGACTAGAAAGAAAAGAGAAGTACCTGAAGGAGGAAGGAAATGCCTGACTACAGCTATGAGACCCTTCTGGTGGAGAAGACAGACAATATCCTGACCATCACGCTGAACCGCCCGGAGCGCCTCAACGCGATCAATGAAACCATGCACCACGAGCTGGAAAACGTGTTTGCCGCGGTTGGCGTGGACCCGGAGATATGCGCCGTGGTGGTGACGGGGTCCGGCCGGGGCTTTTGCTCCGGCGGCGACGTCCGGGCCATGGACGAAAGGGGCGGCGCCATCGCCCTCGCGAACCGGCCCCTGGGCGCCGTCTCCCAGAGCGGCCGGCGCCTCTTCCACAACATGCTGTGGGTGGAGCAGCCGGTGATATGCGCCCTCAACGGCGTGGCCGCCGGCCTCGGGGCGACCATCGCCCTGTTCTGCGACATCGTCTACGCCTCGGACCGGGCCCGGATCGGCGACACCCACGTCCGCGCCGGACTGGTGGCGGGCGACGGCGGCGCGGTCGTCTGGCCCCTGCTCATCGGCATGTCCAAGGCCAAGGAGCTGCTCATGACCGGGGACATCATCGACGCTCAGGAAGCGGAGCGCATCGGGCTGATCAACAAGGTAGTCCCCCACGATGAGTTGATGGAGACCGTCATGGAGCTGGCCCAACGCCTGGCCTCCGGCCCCGCCCTCGCCGTGCGGGCTACCAAGCACACGCTGAACAAGAAGCTGTGGAATGACCTCAATCTGATGCTGGACCTGGGCCTGTCCTTGGAGGAGCGAAGCTCTCGCCATGAGGACCACAAGGAAGCGGCCCGGGCCTTCGTGGAGAAGAGGACTCCCACGTACAAGGGGACGATCTAGCCGTCAGTTAGGATGCACCGGCTCATCGCCCGCCCGGCCCGGTCTACGAGCGCTCCGGAACGGGTGGTGGGAAAACCGGGTGTCGAATAGTGAATCGGCCAATTTTACGGCGGACTCCGCGCGGTTCGTGGATTTGAGGTAACCCAGGCGGAGGCGCCCGCGAAATAGAGGAGACGATATGGAAACCGTTGGGTTTATCGGCCTGGGGAATATGGGGGGCGGAATGGCCGCCAATATCCAGAAGGCAGGGTACCCCATGGTGGTCTACGACCTCCGCGAGGAGGCCACCCGGCCTTTCCTGGAGAATGGGGCCCGCCTGGCTAACTCTCCTTCAGAGATCGCCGGACTCTGTGACGTCGTTCTTACGTCGTTGCCCGGACCCCGGGAAGTGGAGGAGGTGGCCGTCGGACGGGAGGGGTTGCTGGAGGCGATCAAGCCGGGCGCAATATTCATCGAGCTTTCCACCAGCCGTCCGACGCTCATTCGGGAGATCGAGCCCCGGTTCCGGCAGAAGGGCGCCCACGTGCTGGACGCGCCCATCAGCGGCGGCAAGACCGGGGCGGCGTCCGGGAATCTGGCGGTAATGGTGGGTGGTGAGCGGGAGGTGTTTGACCGAATGAAACCCTTGCTGGACTCCTTCGGTGACAAGGTGTTCTATGCCGGGGAGATCGGCGCCGGCAGCGTGGCCAAGCTGGTCCACAACATGATCGGCCATGGGGTGAAGCAGGCCATCGCCGAAGGGATGACCCTCGGCGTCAAGGCCGGCGTGGACGCTGAGGCCCTCTGGGAGTGCGTGCGCCGAGGCTCGCTGGGCCGAATGCGCGTTCTCCACGAGGGAATTGCCAAGACGATGTTCCGTGGCGAGTACGAGCCGCCCAGCTTCGCGCTGGCCCTGTCGCGCAAAGACATCGGGCTGGCGACCGAGTTGGGCCGGGAGTTCAACGTGCCGATGCCGGTGGCCAACCTCGCCGAACAGATCGTCGTACAAGCCCTGAACCGGGGATGGGGCGACCTGGACAGCAGCGCCACCTTCATGCTTCAGGAGGAGAGCGCCGGCGTAGAGGTGCGGGCGCCGCACGTGGACCCAGCAAAGGCGGGCCGGTTCATCTCGACCAACCCCGACGCCTGAGCGCTCCGGTCACTCGCCCCGGCCCATCAGCTCCAAAAAGGCCGATCACGCTCCTTCGACAAGCTCAGGATGAACGGATTTCCCCCAAGCTCACCACGAGCGGTTCCTCCCAGCTCGCGGTGACTTCAGGGCAAACAGGTTCCTCCCCGTTCGTGGTGGGTTCAGGGCAGACGGATATTCCCCGTTCGTGGTGAGCTTGTCGAACCACGGTGGCCGACAATTGTGTGGTCTCCAATTCTCTGCAATATATGTTCCAACTTCTTGCTAGCCACCGCGAGTCACCGCGAGAGGGCGTTGCCCCAAGCCAGTCATTCCTCCGCAAGTGTCATGTTGAGCCGGCCGCAGCGGCAAAGCATCTGGGCAGAGATTCTCCTCCGCCTCCCCGGATCCCTCGGCCTTCCCGCGAAGGACTCGGGATGACAGGGCAACGCCCATTTTCGTCGGCCGTGGTGCCCCATACAATCGGGGCATGAACGGTTCCGAGGAGCGAAACTACACCGTCATTCCGAGGAGCGAAGCGACGAGGAATCTGGTGCGGGGTTCGTCCATTGCAGCCTGGACCCGCCACCCCAGGCCCATCGCATCACTCAGGAAACCAAAGAGGCCCGGCGAAGAGCCGGGCCTCAAAAGCAGTTGCCGTTTTACGTCGATCAGCTCACGGGGGGATGATACTCCGGAATCACCCCATCGGCGATGACGCCCAACTCTTTCCACAGCCCGTGGAGCAATATCTGGTCGCTGGGCAGCCCATTAGAGACACGGGGTATCAGCTCTTCACGGCTATCCCGCATGGCCTTGAGGTCTTCGTCGATCAACTCGATTATGGCATTCCTCACCCCGGTATCGGTGCCGATATCAGGGTAGAGTTTCCAGCACTCGGCGGTCACGCTCTTCAGCCACTCGCTTTGGGTGGAACTAGCGCCCCTGTTCTCCGCGAAGTGCCAGGCGTACCATGCGGTCACCATCTCACGAAACATCGTGAGGTCTTCGGCCGGCGCACCCACTATCGACATCTGGACGTCGAATCGGTGGTTGTCTCCGGGATGGCCCTCTACCGCCGCGAACTTGCGCCCGCCTCCCAGGCCCCTCAAGACGATATCGTGGACGTTGGAAGCGGTGATGCCAACGCCCGAAGCCGAGTCAACGTGACCCACTCCTACTTCCCCAACCCTCCACAGCTTCTGCTCCATCGCGGAGGCGCCCCGGTGCATGTCAGCCAGCAGTTCGCCCAGGTCCTCGCCGAACCGCGCCCCATGGGAGATGATGGAAAGGAATCCGGCCTCCAGCGATACATTATCCTGAATCTTCTGAGACATTGACTCGGCGAGAAGGTCCTCTAATTGTTGCAGGCCCACACGGTTGGTGCCATACACGGACACTCCCGCAAGGGCGCGCCGGACACTCTCTGCTACGTCGAACGCATCGCTGTTGCTAAGTTGGAACCTGTCCAGAATCCGATGGGCAATGGCCAACGCCTGCTCTCCCCGCAGCAGGTTCCTCACGGTGGGATCTTCGCTCTCAAAGGACCATAACTCAGGATTGGTCACCTCTTGGAAGAGGCCACCGCCCAGGCTTGCACGCTTCCGCAGCGCCGGTGTGACCTCGTACCACGATGACAGGTATTCCTTGATCTCAGCTTCCATTGCCTCCACAATTTCGGCCACGTGGTTCTGGCAAAGGTCCTCCAGCCAGTAGCCCATCTGGGTTTTCCATCGTGGGAGGCGCTTCCGCCGGTCCGCGGGGTCTACCAGGTCATTGTAGGAATGCTCCGCAGTTTGGGGCAATTCACGCCGGAAGGTGCGAGTAGAGAGGTTCTCCCACCTCTTGACGGAAGGCTCTTGATACGGCGCCTGGATGATGTCATATAGGAAGCGAGTTTCGAGCCTGGTGCGAATCTCGCGGCTGAGTTCGTCTCGCTTGAGGTCGGCAAAACTCTCGGCTCGCGCTTTCTCGTTCCGGATTTGGCCGTTAGCCTCAAGGATCAGATGGTTGCTGATGTTCCCTTCCGGGCTCAGCTGCTCGAATACCAGCTGAACAGCCTTGCCAACCTCTTCCATGGCGCCATGCATCACCGAGTTCAGTTGCGCGAGGACATCCTGAGAACTGGCCCCGCTCGTCTCCGGAGTCAAGAAATCCAGGGGGTCCATTGTTTGAAGCATCCGGGTGGACGCCTCGAAGAAAGATTCTCGCTTCCGTGGCACCTTTAACTTGTTGAACAATCGTCCTATTCCCATAATTCTCTACCTGTACCCGGAATTCCACTTGGTCTGAAGGTATTGGCGTGCCGTCAGGTTGAAAAAGCCTTCTAAGAGACCGACTTCCTTGGAGCAGATGGAGCCAAACCGGGCGTCCACCTTGTTGTTGGCCTCTCTCATGGTTTCGTGGTAGCGGGCCCACCAGTCTGATCCCGTCCCCCATGATTCGCCGACCAGTGTTTCCAGGACCCGGGCGATGTGGGCCCGCTGCGCGGGGAGAGAATCTTTGGGCGACCGGTGCATCAACGCGATGTCGAAATGGGGCCCTGTCGCCTGGATCTTCTTGTCGGGGTAGACGGTGACGTAGAAGGTGTCCGACCCGGTATGTCTTCCATCACCCACGGATACCCCGGTCGCGGCGCGAAGGAACTGTATCGTGGAGTAAGCATTTCTCAACTGGAGGGGATAGCTGTTGTCCGGGTCTCTGGACATGCCCCTCTGGGGCACCAACAGATGGAGGACCACGCTGAAGTTGTAGGCGGTCCCCCTGGCCTCGGAGAGGGCCGCCAGCAGGACCGGTAGCGCGCCGATGGTCCCACCACCAAGGAAGCCTATCACATGGACCCTCAGGTAAGTCTTCCCCTCGTAGTAGGGGCACACTTCCCCAATCATCGCGTCTAGGTGTCCCCTCATCGCCGCGTAGTTGTACCGGGCGGCAACACCGGCGTTGGCCAGCATCCCCAGCGCGCCCTCCCGGGAGAGGCTGAGGTTCTTCAACTCCGGCACGCACTCGGTAATCCAGGGCCGCATATCCCGCAGATTGGAAAAATGGGGAAGCGTCAGGGGGATGAAACGCGACGCCCTGGAGATTTCGTCACGAGTGGCCTCCCTGGTGTCCATGTACAGGAACCCCAGGGATTTCCTGTCGTTCAGGCTCCAGCTCTTGGTGATGTCTTCTAACTGTCTCCCGACTTGGCACGCTGTCGAGCCCAGTCCGACGACCACCGCTGGAGATGCAACCCGCTGCGCCGACCTTGTCCCTCCCAATTTAGAGAGGAAGGTGCTTCGAATTGCTGAAGTTACCATAGGGCCTCCTGAGCTGTTACCGGCGATGTAATGAACACGGATTCAAATAGGATACCAATACGAAAACAGCCATGGGTAACATAGCCGTTCAATGATATTCCCTTCTTATATGTGTGTCAACTTTTGATCTTCTCCCAGCATTAGTCGCCTTTCGGATTGAAAGCCCGGTAGTTTACATAAATCCGGAGTCAGGCCTTTATAGCGC
The DNA here is from genome assembly GCA_030740155.1 of Dehalococcoidia bacterium. Classification (GTDB taxonomy): domain Bacteria; phylum Chloroflexota; class Dehalococcoidia; order Lucifugimonadales; family UBA3495; genus CAJWBT01. The sequence goes on from JASLXV010000069.1 coordinate 37,744, forward strand.
TCCGTCAATGCTCACGTCGATGACGGCGGGCTTCCCGCTGGCGTAGGCCTCGCGCAGCGCGGGGCCAAGCGCCGCAGGGTCCTCCACTTTTTCTCCGGCCACTCCCATACCCCTGGCGATGGCGGCCAGATCCAGGGGGTTGGCGAATTCCATACCGGTGTACTCGCTCCGGCGGTCCTGGTCGTCGAGCATGCGGCGCAGGTATATCTCCATGTTGACCTTAAGGATACGGTAGGCCCGGTTATTGCAGATGGCGTACACCACCGGAATGTTGTAGCGGGCGGCGGTCCACAAAGCCTGGACAGTGTACAACGATGCGCCATCGCCCACCACCGCCAGCACCGGCCGGTCCGGGTTGGCCAGCTTGATCCCCAGGGCGCCGGGCATGGCCCAGCCGAGGGCGCCACCCCGGATTCCGTGGAGGTCGCCCGGATGTTCGAAGCTGAATTCCCGCATCAACGCGGGGCGGGAAGTGACCGACTCGTCGGCGATGATCACATCGGACGGCGAAGCCTGGGCCAGCTCGTGCATCATTCGCTCCACGGGCATGGGCTTCCGGTCCCACACACTCGCCAGCCGCTGCCGGTATTGCTCTTCAGACCGGCGCTTCTCTTCGGCCCAGGCAGCAGCCCGGGTGGCCGCGGCCTCGAGAGCCGGGGCGGACATATCTTGGCCCAGGGCGTCGGCCAGCTCTTCCAACCCGGCCGCCGGGTCGGCCAGTATCCCCACCTCGGTCGGGTACGTCTTCTCCAGCTCCCAGGAATCATTGTCCAGGTGAATCAGCTTGGTGGCCGGGCCAAGGAAGGGGTCCGGTACGTATAGGAAGGACGAGAACACGTTGGCGCCGACGGCCAGCACCACGTCTACGCCGTCGAATTGGCGACGGGTGGACGGGGAGTTCAGATTCAACATGCCCCCGTAGAGGTCGTGGCTGGTGGGAAAGTTGACTTCCGTTAGAGTGGCGGCATACACCTTGGCTCCGAGCTGCTCCGCCACCCGGACCACCTGGGACACCGCCCCCGAGTGGGCCACCCGGTCCCCCACCACGATGATGGGATTCTCGGCCTGGGCCAGGATTTGGGACGCCCGGGCCACCGCGGCCGTGTCCGGGCGGGTGCGATAGTACCCCTGCGAAGAGGGGATGATCTCCACGTCGGCCGTCTCGTCCATGGAATCCCAGGGCAAGGAGAGGAACACCGGGCCGGTGGGCGGCGTTTTGGCCTCTTTGAAGGCACGCCGCAAGGCCATGGGAACCTCTGATGCGTGGAGAATCTCGGCGCTCCACTTGGTGTATTGGGCCGCCATCTGCACCAGGTTACCGGATAGCACCGGCTCGGTCAGGAACATCCTCGAGTCCGAGTTTCCTGCGGTCAAGACCAGGGGCGTGCCGCCTTTGAAGGCGTTGTACAGGCCGCTGATGCCGTTGGCGAGGCCTCCGGCGATATGAACGTTGGCGAAGCTGGGGCGTCCAGTAGCCCGGGCGTAGCCGTCGGCCATGCCCACGGCGCTCCCTTCCTGCAACGCCTGAACATACCTGAGCTGCCGGAAGTCTTGCAGGACATCCAACAGCGGCGATTCGCTGGTGCCAGGGTTTCCGAATATGTACTCCACCCCTTCAGCGAGGAGCATCTGGGCCAGGGCATGTTTCCCAGACATTATCGGCATCTTTAATAGATCCTTTCCTTGCAATTATCGGCCGGCGCCCGGCCATAATATGTCGTTTGATAGCTGATAGCTATTTGTCCTGGTAGATCATCCACTCCAGCAGGTTCTGGTCCGGGTCCCGCGCGTATAGGCTCAGAGAGGGGTGCCCGCCGCCGCCGCGGGCGCCCCGGCGGGCCACCGGGCCTTGGATGACCTCCACCCCGGCCTTCTTCAGCATCTCCTGGCACTCCTCCACCGTTCCGTCCCAGACAAAGCAGATGTCGGTGCAGCCGGGCACCGCGGTCGGTCCCCGCAGGCCGGCGGTGAAACCCTCGGGGTGGATGTTGATCTTGGAGTCTCCGACCCGGACGGAGAAGATGTGCACCTTGCCGGCGCGCCACTCCTCTTCGTCGTTGATGGAAAAGCCGACCCGCTTGTAGAACTCGATCAGGCGCTCCGCATTTGTGGTTGGCATGGCAATGTGGTCGATGCTTACCGTTCCCATCTTGGACCTCCTTCCATCCTTAACCGCCCATCCTCAACTGCGGGCCTATACTGTCGCCGATCGATTACTCGATGCGCTGATGGGAATGCTCAATCCAGGGCATCGAGGTTGGGGGAAATCCCCCTGTATCCCCCTTTACCAAAGGGGGACGGAAGGGACTTCCTCGTGGCTAGGTTTGCCCGCCAACTACACGGGCCACCTCATCAATGGCGCGGTCTATGTCCGCGGCCGCGGTGAACCGGCCGACCGAGAAGCGAATGGTCCCCATGGCGTATTCCAGGGGCACTTCCATGGCCTTGAGGACGCTGGAAACCTCCACCCGGTCTCTGTGGCAGGCCGAGCCGGCGGAGGCGGCCACGTCTTTCAGCTCGGAGAGGATGGTATTGGCTTCCAGTCCCTTGAAGCTGACGCTCGCCGTATTGGGCAGCCGTTTCTCCCGATGCCCGTTGACCCGGGCATTGGGAAACCGGTCCAGCAGGCCACTCTCCAGCCGGTCCCGCATCTCCTGCATGTGGTCGTGGTATTCAGACAGGTTCCGGTCGATCAGCTCGAAGGCTTCGCCCAGCGCCACGATCTGAGCCACGTTTTCCGTCCCGGCCCGCCAGTCCATCTCGTGGTTCGCACCGTGGATCAGCTTCTCCAGCTTTACTCCGGCCCGCACGTATAGAGCCCCGATCCCTTTGGGGGCATACAGCTTGTGGCCGGCGACGGTGAGCAGATCCACTCCCAGCTCGTCGACGTGGACCGGCATCTTGCCGAGGGATTGGGCGCAATCGGAGTGGACCAGCACGCCCCGTCGACGAGCGATGCCGGCGATGTCGGCGATGGGTTCGATAGTACCCACCTCATTGTTGGCGTGCATGATGGTAACCAGCACGGTCTGCTGGGTGATCGCCGCCTCGACGTCCTGGGGATCGACCTGCCCGTTACGGTCCACGGGCAGGTAAGTGATCCGGCAACCGTTTTCCTCCAGGTAGCGGCACACCTCGATCACCGAGGGATGCTCCACGGTCGAGGTGATAATGTGGTTGCCCCGGCCCCGGCGGGCGCCGGCCACGCCTTTGATGGCGTAGTTATTCGACTCGGTGCCGCCGCTGGTGAAGACCACCTCGTCCGTCCCGCAGCGAAGCGTTGCCGCCACCTGGCTGCGGGCCCTATCGACGGCCTCCTTGGTGGTGACCCCGAAGGCATGGCCGCTGGACGGGTTTCCGAAGTGCTGCTGAATGAACGGCAACATGGCCTCAGCGACCTGTGGGTCAATGGGAGTGGTGGCGTTGTAATCCAGATAAATGGGGTTCATTGGCTCCGGGCCTCCGCCGCACCTGATTGCTCGCGCTCCGGGGCAAGCCTTGTTTTAGCCTCCCATGGTATCTTCAACCGATGCCACTGGCAAGGAAGGTGTCACCGGCGCTTCGGGAAGCGGCGCCGGTGTAGTATTATGGTGCCGCGAAGAGACACCTCTCGGCCGGCAGTTGATAGCTGACGGCTGACGGCCGATGTTGGAGGCGCCATGTTCGACCTTTTGATCAAAGACGGCCGCGTCATCGACGGAACCGGCCAAGCCGGGTTCCAAGCCAGCGTGGGCATCACCGGCGACGAGGTCACCATCGCCCGGGGCGACACCTCATCGTTGGCAGCGGCCCGAGTCATCGACGGTAGTGGCTACGTGGTCTGTCCGGGCTTCATCGACATGCATTCCCACTCGGACCTGAAGCTGCTGGCCGAGCCCAAACACGAGGCGAAGGTCCGCCAGGGGGTCACCACCGAGGTCCTGGGCATGGACGGCCTGTCCTACGCTCCCACATCCCCGGCCAACCTGGAGCAACTCCTCACCTATCTCGCCGCCATCAACGGCAGGCCGCCGGCCGGCGTCCGGTGGGGCAGCGTCAAGGAGTTCCTGGACCTGTTCGACCGGCGGGCGGCCTGCAACGTGGCCTTCATGGTGCCCCATGCCGCTATCCGGGTGGAAGCCATGGGATGGGAAGACCGGCTTCCCACCGGCGAGGAGCTAGCCCGGATGAAGGAGCTAGCCCGCCAGGGGATGCGGGACGGCGCCTTTGGCTTCTCCACCGGTTTGACCTACGCCCCCGGGGCCTACAGCGATACCGAAGAGCTGGTGGCCGTGTGTGAGGCCATCAAGGACCTGGGCGGCTTCTACATGACCCATGCCCGGTACACCCTGGGCGACCGGCTGCTGGACCCCTTCCGGGAGGCGATTGCCATCGGACGCCGCAGCAGCGTACCGTCGCACATTTCCCACTATCACAACCCCGTCGACGGAATGGGCGAGCGGATGCTGGCCCTGGTGGACAAGGGATTGGACTCGGGACTTGACATAACTTTCGATCAGTATCCTTATGCCGCGGCCAGCACCATCCTGCATTCGCTGCTGCCCTACTGGGCGCATGCGGGAGGCCCCGGAGCATTGCTGCAACGTATCCAGGACCCGGGGATCAGAGACGAGATCGGCAACGCGATGGACCCTTTGTGGGGGCCGTCCCTGGAGGATTTCTTCTTCAGCCACCTCGGCACGGCCAAGAACAAGGAGTGGGAGGGCCGATCTCTGGCAGACCTGGCAAGGGCCCAGGGCAAGCGGATGGTTGACACCATCTGCGACCTGCTCATCGAAGAAAACCTGGAGGTGGCCTTCGTGGCCCGCACCGGCAACCCGGACAACATCCGCACCATCGTTCGCCATCCGGCGCACATGGTGGGCTCCGACGGCCTCCTTACCGGGGAGAAGCCCAACCCCCGGAGCTACGGGACCTTCCCCTACATTCTGGGCCAGTTCGTCAGGGAAGAAGGGCTGCTCCGGTTGGAGGAAGGGGTTCGCAAGATGACTGCCCTGCCGGCCCAACGGCTGGGGCTGAAGGACCGGGGCATCCTGCGAGACGGCATGAAGGCCGACGTCGTGATGTTCGATCCGGAACGGGTGCGGGCATTGGCCACCTTCGACGAGCCCAAACAGTACCCCGAGGGCATCGACTACGTGGTGGTCAACGGCAGGCTGGTGATAGACAATGGTACTCATACCGGCGCCCTGCCGGGCCGGGCCCTGCGGTCGCAGTAGGGTTCTACCGGTCAGCCTTCAGCGCTCGGCCGGGGTTGCTTCCCCGATGCCCATGGGGCATAATCCATGGCGATGTCCGCCAGTCAGGCGGCCGTTCGGTGGCCGCCGAAGGCCGGAAGCGGAGCGCTGAAGGCTGAAAGCCGACAGCTTTGGAGAGTTGAAATGGACTTCGAACCTACTTACACCAGAGAGCAAGAAGAGTTCCGGCAGGAAGTTCAAGAGTGGCTCAAGGAGAACGTGCCCTCCAACTTGGAGCATCCGCCGGACCCCATCGACCTTACCTACGATCAATACCTGATGCGGCGTGAGTTGGGCCGCCGGTTGGGCGCCAAGGGGTGGCTGTGGCCCACGGCTCCCACCCAGTATGGCGGCGGCGGCCTTTCCCTGGACCACTCGGTGGTGATCGAGGAGGAGATGGACTCCTACGGCCTCACCGTTCCTCCCTACTACGATTCCGGCGGCAGGCTGGGTGGCCCGTCAATCCTGGTCTGGGGCTCCGAGGAGCAGAAGCAGCACTTCCTGCCCATGATATTCGGGGGCCAGATTCGCACCTGGCAGCTGCTAACCGAGCCGGAAGCGGGCTCCGACCTGGCCAACGTTCAGTCCACGGCCATTCCCGATGGCGACGACTACGTCATCAACGGGCAAAAGGTCTTTATCGGCAGCTCTTACGGCTGCGACTATATGTGGTCCGTGCTCCGCACCGACACCGAGGCGCCAAGACACCAGAACCTGGGCTGGTTCATGATACCGGCGGACCTGCCGGGGATATCCATTGTGCCCATGGACCTGCTCATCGGTGGGGGAGAATCCGGGGCCGGCTCCGGTACCAAGAACATGATTTTCTTCGACAACGTCCGGATATCCAAGTTCCACATGGTGGGCGGACACAACCAGGGATGGAAGGTGGCCACGACCCACCTGGAGCTGGAGCATGGCAGCGGCGGGCGCATCGCCCGGAACTGGCTGGTGGACCGCCTCTTCGACTATTGCCGCAGCACCCAGCGCCGCGGCCGGCCGCTGAGCAAAGACCAGGACGTACGCGACCACCTGGTGGATGTGTATATCAACGCGGAAATCCTGCGGCTGTTCAACCTGCGCAACTACTGGATGGCCCGTAGCGGGACCAGCATGACCTATGAAGGACCCCAGTCGTCCTTCGTCCGCAAGATGTCCGGCCTGCGAATGACCAACACCGTCCTGAACCTCCTGGGACCCGCGGCCCTGACCCATGACGCCCAGTGGGGCGCCGCCGACGGCCACGTCGAGGCCCACCAACGCTCGGGCATCGTCGCCGTCCATCCGGGGGGCACTGCGGATATTCAGAAGGTAATCATGGCGCGGCGCATCGGCATCGGCCGCGAGGTGAAGGAGAAGGCCGGAGCACTTGCTTAACAGCCATCAGCTTTCAGCTTTCAGCAGCCACTCCAATAGTTGGCCCCTGCTGGCTGACAGCTAATTCCCAGAGGAGGAACCACCCATGGACCTGTCGCTGACCTCGGAACAAGAGATGCTGAAGACGGCGGTTCGCCGCTTCGTTCAGAAGGAGTACACCAAAGAGACCCTTTTGGACATGGCAACGTCGGGCCATGTAGCGCCTTCAGACCCCTGGCAGAAGCTGGCCGAGACCGGATGGCTGGGCATCGTGGTCCCGCCGGAGTACGGCGGCGAGGGCGCCTCGCTGACCGATGCCGGGGTGATGTTCGAGGAGCTTGGCCGGGGACCGGTGCCTGGACCCCACCTTACCTCCGGCGTGCTGGGAGTGTTCACGGTCCTGGAGGGAGGCACCGAAGAGCAGAAACGCGACTGGCTGCCCCGAATCTCCAAGGGCGAGGCCCGGCTGGTTCCGGCGGTAACGGAGGCCGATTACAGTTGGGAGGCCGGGGACGTGCGCCTGGTGGCCCGGCGGGACGGCGACGGCTATCTCTTGAACGGCACCAAGGTATTCATTCTGGACGCCACCTCCGCCACCCATCTCCTGTGCGCCGCTCGCTCGGAAGAGGACGGCGAAGTCGGCATGGCGACGGTGCCGGTAACCTCTCCCGGCCTCTCCATACGCGCCCTGCCCGGCATGGCCTGGAATCTGGCGGAGGTCAAGTTCGACGACGTAGCGATCGACAAGCCGGACATTCTGGGCGAGTCGTTCACCAGCGGGTGGGCTGCTCTGGAGCGGGCCATCGCCCGGACCATCCCCGTCATGAGCGCCTACCAGGTTGGGGCCTGCCAGTCGATCTACGAGTTGTCTGTAGCCTATAGCCGGACCCGGATGCAGTTCGGCACGCCGATCGGCCGGTTCCAGAGGGTGCAGGACCATGTTATCAACCTGGTCAACCAACTGGATGCAGCCCGTTGGACCACCTACGAGGCCCTCTGGAAGCTGGACACCGGCAAGGCGGCCGCCGACAGCGTCCACCTGGCCAAGGCCGTGGGCAGCGAGGCCTACTATCAGGCTTGCAACCACGCCCACGAGGTCCACGCCGGGGTGGGCAGCATGACCGAGTACGGTCTGACACTGCACACCACCGCGTCCCGTACCCTGTACCACTATCTCGGGGACCCTCTCTACCACCGCCGCCGGCTGGCCGAGGCGTTGGAGTTGTAGGCGCCGCGAGAATCAGGTTTCGTTTTGCGGCACCCCGGTCAGCTTACCGAAGTTCAAATAACGATCGAGGAAGACGTCTATCCACTCTTTCCGGGTGTTGCGCTGGACGGACGCGCACACGCTCTCAAGCGTCCAGGGCTCGAATGTATTGGCTTCGATGAGACACGCGTTGTAATCGTCCACGGCGCGGGCACAGAATTCGTTTCGTTCGGGATACAGGAACACAAAGAAGCCATCATCGAAATCTGCTGCCGCCAGCAAGCTGCCCGCCAGTAGATGGTCCCGCCACACCTGTTGAAGTGGCTGTTTTTGAAGTAGCTTCAGGCGGTCATCCCTGAAACAGCCCATGGTGCGAGCTACTTCGATGTAACGGGGCCGATGCCTGGCCGGTTTGCCTAGCAGGTTTTCGTGGTACTTTACCTCTACGCCGACGAAACCCCTCCCACCTTTCGAGGTAATATAATTGATATAGACGTCAAAAGCGGAGTTGTCCCCGGTGTAATTGTCGTCTCCTCGGCCTGGCGAGTACTCGAACTCGATACCGGTAACCTCTGCAATACGGCCGCCGCTCAGTGCGCCAAGAGACGACGTGGCTAACGATAGATCTTGTTGGAGTTCGCCGAACAGGTTGAATGCCAGGGGTTGGCTCGACAACAAGTCGTTAAATATCCTCGGCCGTCCATACAGCTTGCCACTGCTTTTGGTTTTGTCGAGCACCTCCTGCCCCACGACTCCGCGCACCGTTTCCGTGAGGTAATTCGACAATGTCTCCTCGGCCCATGGCATTGCCAACCGTGAGCCGAGGAGCCTGCTTCCGCCTCTACCTCGGTGCTCACCGATCGGGTAGCCACGTTCCACACGCCACATGGACTGCAACACCCGGGCCTGACGCTGGAAATTTCGCCGGTCGATCTTCTCGAACACTTGGTAACGCCTCGCAATTTCATCAAGGTTCATAGAGTGAAGATACTCCTATGGCGGCGGTGACCACCACAACGTCGACCCCCTGTACCACTGCCGCCGGCTGGCCGAAGCGTTGGATCTGTAGGCGCTAGAGCCTCAACGGCCCGCCGACTCGGCGGGTCTTTCCCCGGCAGCGGTACCCTTTAGTCTCAAACCGATCCGGGCCAGGTTTAGCTCCAGGTACGAGTAATCCCGGCCCAGCAGTTCCCGTACCGGGGCCAAGAGGAGGCCCTCTGTTTCGTGGAACGCCTTCTCGATCTTCGCCAGGCGCTCCGCTGGCGGCATCAAATAGCCCAGGTCAAGCTCTTCGCCGGCCATGACCAACTGCTCCAGGTGGTAAACGATGGTGCTCTCCGCCAGGCCGCGGGCCTGCGCAATATCGCCGAGCGGCAGCTTTTGACGGGCCAATCGCTTCGTTTCTTCCCGGGTTGCCCCGCCTCGCCGGGCGTTGCCATTTCTCTCGCGCCGGCCCCTGGGCGCCTCTTTTCCCACAAGCCCGTTGGTGGTGGCGTGGTCGCTGATTAGCGCCAGGAAGGGCTCGCTGAATTCGTCAAGTTTAACCCTTCCGACCCCGGATATCCGGAGAAAGCTCTCTTCGGTCTGGGGAAGGTAGGATGCCATCTGCCGGAGCGATGCGTCACCGAATATCAGGTACGGCGGTACGCCGCGCTCATCCGCGATCCGCTTGCGCAAGACCCGTAGCTTCTGAAACAGGTCCGGGTCACCGGTCAGGTTATCGGCAACTGGGGTTGAGGTATCGCCCATTGAACGATCCGGGGAGCGTATGGGCCGCGTGAGGGTCAACTGCTCCCGGTTTCGGAGGAAAGCGTTGCCCGCATGGGTGACGAAGAGGGTGGGAAACTGACCGGCATCTTTTTCCAGCAGCCCCTTTCCCAGGAGGGCGTTCATCGACTGCGTCAGCTCATCAACGGAAAGATCACGGGCGATCCCATACACCGTCAGCCGGTCGTGCTCCCATTTGCGGATTTGCTTGGTCGCGGCGCCTCGAAGCACGCCGGCGATGTGGCTCGCGCCGAACCGCTCACCGGTCCGGATGACCGCCGAAAGGATCTTCTGAGAGATTTCGGTGGCGTCATACTCCTCCCGCTGTTCCAAGCAGACGTCGCACCCGCCGCAGCTTTCCTCTTCCCACTTCTCCCCGAAATACTCCAGCAGGTGTTTTCGGCGGCAGGTCTGGAGTTCAGCGAACTCGACCATTTGAGCCAGCTTCAGCCGAGCGCTATCTCGCTCCGTGCGGCCCTCGATCCGTTCGATGAAGTAGTCTTGCCTTATCTTGTCGCCGTAGGAGTAAAAGAGGACGCACTCGCTGGGCAGTCCGTCGCGCCCGGCCCGTCCCGTCTCCTGGTAGTAGCCTTCGAGGGACTTCGGCAGGTCGAAGTGGACCACCAGGCGAACGTCCGGCTTGTCGATCCCCATTCCGAAGGCGATGGTCGCGACTACGATGGGGACCTCATCATGGATAAACTTTTCCTGGGTATCGTTACGCGTCGACCGCTCGAGGCCGGCATGGTATGGCAGCGCCTTGAATCCTCGATCCGACAGGTCCTCCGCCAGGGCTTCGGTGTCTTTGCGGGAGATGCGGTAGATGATGACGGAGCAGGGGCCGTGCTTTTTCAGCAGCTTCAGAAGTTCATCGAAGGAGTCCCTTTTGGGTTGGACCACGTAGCTGAGGTTGGCGCGGTTGAAGCTGGATATGAATGTCTCCGGCAGCCGGAGACCAAGCTGGGTAACGATGTCCTGGCGCACTTCCATGGTGGCCGTGGCGGTCAAGGCGATCACCGGGACGTTGGGGAAATCGTGCCTGAGGGTTTTCAGGTTGCGATAGTCCGGCCGAAAGTCGTGGCCCCATTCTGAAATGCAGTGGGCCTCGTCGATGGCGAAGAGGCTGATGTCCAGGCTTCCCAAGAATTCGCGGAACCCCGGTATGGCCAGGCGTTCCGGAGCGAGGTAGAGAATCTTGAGGGAACCCTCCAGGGCCCGCGCCCGTACTCGATTGATCTCCGAAGCAGGCAACGTGCTGTTGATGAACGCGGCCGGAATGCCGTTGGACTTGAGGCCGTCAACCTGGTCCTTCATCAGGGCGATCAGCGGCGAGACCACGACGGTAAGTCCTTCGAAGCGGAGGGCCGGCATCTGGTAGCAGAGCGACTTGCCTCCGCCCGTGGGCATCAAGACCAGGGTGTCCCCTCGGGCAAGCACCCGGGTGATGATCTCTTCCTGTTGGGGGAGGAAGTGATCGAAGCCGAAATTAGATTTTAGAAGCGCAAGCATCGAGCCATGCTAGCCTGGCGGCTTGTATTCATCAATGCCCACCTGTCAGTGCCGGTGCCAGGCACGGGGATTGGCCTCAGAAACACCCGGGGATATGTCACCCCGAGTGAAGCGAGGCGTTTCGGGTAAAAGGTCCAGGCCGCCACGCGGGGACCCCCTCTGAAAATGGCCCTCACCCCCGGCCCCTCTCCCGATGGGAGAGGGGGCATCGAGTGTTTTCATCTGCCGGTGGCGCCTCGCCGGGGCATGACAACTCGGAGTGACAGCGTCGCTTCGCTTCTCGGAGTGACCGCTTTGGGGCGAAGCCCAGGTACGGGTTTAGGTCGAATCCCCCCCAGTTCCCCTGCTCAGAGGGGCATCGAGGGGGATTTGTGATTCCTCTGATTTGGCTAGCGATGCCTAGGTTGGTGGCTCACCGCCCCTTCCAAACCGGGGCACGCTTCTCCGCGAACGCCTTGACGCCCTCCTGGGCGTCCTCGGTGTGCAGAACGAAGTCCCGCTTGGATTGGGCGTAGGCGACCCGCCGCTCCAGGTCCATTGCCGCGCCGTTGACCGACGCATCCTTGATGGCCGCGATGGAAAGGGGAGCGTTGGCGGTTATCTTGCGGGCCATCTCCTCGGCCCTGGGCATCACCTCATCCGGCGGCACCACGTGGTTGACCAGCATCAGGTCCAGGGCCCGCTGGGCGTTAACGAACTCACCGGTGAACAGAAACTCGAAGGCGATGTTGCGGGGGACCACCTGGGCCAGCAGGGCCGGGCCGCTGACCGAAGATATCCCTCGTTTGACCTGAGGCCAGCCGAACTGGGCCTCGGTAGACGCGATCCGGATGTCGCTGCCCAGCGCAATGCCACAGCCCTGGGCCAAACAGATGCCGTTGATGGCGGCGATGATCGGCTTCCAGATGTTGCACTGGACCACGTACAGGTCGCCGGTGCTGGGTCCCTCGTTGGCGCGGGCGGCGGCCATGGCCACCAGGTCGTGGCCCGTGGAGAAGGCCCGGCCCCGGCCGGTCACGATGGCGCACCGCACCTCAGGGTTGTTCTTCACGTCCTGAAAGGCGTCCCAGAGCAGCTGCCGCATCTCCGGATTGATGGCGTTGAGCTTCTCCGGGCGGTTCATCGTGATGTAGGCGATGCCGTCCTTAATTTCGTACAATGCTTCCGGTTCTGCCAATCTTGCACCTCCCTGATGTTTTGTGGTTCTTCCTAGATTCTGAAACTCTCACCGATGGTCCCCAGAAACACCCAAAGAAAAGAAATCTCCGTGCCTCTGTGTCTCTGTGGTTCCGTACCCCCGGTACCCCGGGTACCCCCACCTACCCCATGAGCCGCGACCCGATGGGCTTGGTGCCGATCACCTCCTGCGCTTCCAGGGCGGCGATTTCCTCACGCGGCATGCCCAACAGCTCCCCGTAGATCTGATTATTGTGCTGGCCCAGGGTCGGCGAGGCCCAGCGGACCCGGACGGGGGTGGCCGACATCTTCCAGGGCATGCCCGGGTAACGGCGTGGGCCAACCTGGGGATGGTCCACGGTGACAAAGGTGCCCCGTTCGGTATAGTGGGGGTCTTCCAGCAGGTCCGGACCCCGCAGCACCGCGGCGGAAGGCACGCCGATACCCTGAAGTTCCTCGGCTGCCCGGAATGCATCCTGCCCGGCCGTCCAGCGGGTTATAATTTCGTCCAGCTCGTCCAGGTGCTGCAGCCGGCCGGCAGCCGTGGCGAAGCGAGGGTCGCCGGCCAGATCTTCGCCGCCGACCAGGCGGGCCAGCCCCCGCCACTGCTCGCTGCTGGTGACGGCGATGGTAACCCAGCGGTCTTCCCCGGCGCAAGGGTAGACGTTGTGCGGCGCGAGATCGGGGGACCGGTTGCCTTTCCGCTCCGGCTCTTCGCCGCTGATCTGGTACGCCAGCACGTCGGCGCCGGTGAGGGCCACCGCAGATTCGTGCTGAGACACGTCGATCATCATCCCTTTGCCGGTGCGTCGCCGGTAGCGTAGTGCGGCCAGCAGCACCCCGGCGGCGTGGGAGCCGGTTATGGGGTCGCCATGGTTTATGCCGGATTTCATCGGCCCCTCACCGGCATACCCGGTCATGTGGGCCATCCCGGAAAGCTGCTCCTGGCCGATGCCGTAGCAAACGTAGCCCTTCCAGGGGCCGGTATTGCCGAATGCCGGCATGGAGACGTAGATCAGATCTGGGCGAAGCCTGCGCAGCGCTTCGTAGTCGTACCCCAACCGGGCCAGGCTACCCTGACGGAAGTTCTCGATCAAGGCATCGCTGAGCGAGACCAGTTGTTCGAATATCCGTCGTCCCTCGTCGGAGGTCAGCTCCAGGGTGATTCCAAGTTTGCTGAGATGCAGGGTGTTGAACCAGCCGTTACGGTTCCAGGGTTGTTCCCCCGGCTCGCCGTCGGGGTAGGAGGCGATGCCTCGGGCCGGGCTGACCGGCCCCCGATGGGAGTCGTAGACGCTGAGCGACTCCAGTTTGATCACTTCCGCACCCATATCCGCCATCAGCTTGGTACAGTAAGGCCCCGCCCAAATCCGGGACAGGTCCAGGATGCGGTAGTTTGCCAGAGCTTGACGGTCACTCATTATTGGGACTCCGTTAAAAGCCGTGAACACCACCCCTCCCGGAAAGAACCCGGAGGGCCGTGAATAGCTGGGCCCTGCAAGTCCTTGGCAAGGAGGGTGGGTCGGGAAGGATAGCGTTGTTTCAGGGCTGGAGTACCTAGATCAGTTTCTGGTCCCGAAGCTTATCGATATCCCGGCCGGCGTACCCCAGCTCTCCCAGCACGTCCCGAGTGTGCTCTCCCCGCAGCGGCGCCCGGCGGTAGACCCAGGCTTTGCCGGCGTTGCCGGCGCCGTCGAGTTCCAGGTTGGGCGCGGCGGGAGGACCGGGATATTTGAGCGGGCCGGCCACCGGGTGGTCCAGCTCCACGAAGTAGTCACGGGCGATCAACTGCTCCATCTCCAGGATGTCCGACATGGAGGCGACGAAGGCGAAACCCAGGCCGCGTTCCTGACCGGCCTTGAAAATCTCCAGCTTGTCGTGGTCCAGCAGCCAGGGAAGCATCAGCGCCTCCACCTCGTCGGCGTTGACCAGGCGCCCCTGGCGGGAGTGAAAGCGAGGGTCGGCAAGCTCCTCCCGTTCCATGATGTTGGCCACCTGCGGCCAGCGATGCTCTGGGCCGGCGATAATTCCCACGTAGCCGTCGCGGCAGGGGTAAATGCCCCAGGCGGCCCGGCCGTAACCCCGGTTGCCCGCCCGGTTGAATTCCCGCCCGGAATAGCTGTACTGCATCAAAGCGTTTTCCAGGATGTTGGTGGCGCTCTCGGCGATGGAGATGTCGATGTGCTGGCCTTCCCCCGTCTCCTCGGCGTACATCAACCCAGCCATGGTGGCCACGAAGGCGTTCTGCCCGGCACACAGTTGCGCCAGGGGCGGCCCTTCTTTCAGCGGCTCCTGCTCCGGCTCGCCGGTGATGTTCATCAGCCCCCCGGCGGCGTAGAGGTTGATCTCCGCTGCCTTGCGGTCCCGGTAGGGCCCGGTCTGCCCGTAGTTGGAGATCGAGGTCATCACCAGAGCCGGGTTCACCTGCCGTAAATCGGAGTAGCCCAGACCCAAATCTTCGAGGGTGCCCGGCGCAAAGTTCTCCACCACGATGTCTGAGTTCCGCGCCAGCTGGAGCAGTATCTCCTTGCCGGGACCGGACCTGAGGTCCAGGGTCACGCTTCTCTTCGACGTGTTCAGGTAGAGGAACCAGGCCCCAGACTCGCCTCTCATCCCATCTTCCGGCCGCGCCGCTCCGTCAACTGAGGAGGCAAGGGGTACGGCAAAAGGGCCGATCCGCCGCGCCGGGTCGCCGGCGCCGGGCCGTTCAATCTTCACAACGTCGGCGCCCATCGTAGCCAACAGCTTGGTGCAGTAAGGGCCGGACAGATAATGGGTCAAGTCGAGGACTCGGACGCCTTCCAGAAGTCCGGCCGGCGCCTCACCGGCGCCTGATGCATTGGTGCTCGCCATCGCCTCTTGGCCTTTCTCGGCTCGGGTAGAATTTGGTCCGCTGGTTATTGTGGCACCGGCTCGTTACAGATGCAAGCGGCCCGGACGCCCGGACAGGGTTTGGCGGCCCTCACCCGGCCCCGGCTGCGCCGGGACATCCCTCTCCCGAATGGCGAGGGAACGAGGGTGCGGGTATCGCTCCTGGATTCACTCTATCTCTTAATGCCGACGTCGCCAGGGAGGACTTGCGCCTCTTTCCGGCTTCACTGTGACATCAAGGTATTTATGATATTCTTCTATTTCACCCGCCGGCTGGCCCGCAGGTGGTCAGCCACCCCTACATTCGTTTCAGAGCAGCGCGGTCGAATTCCGGGCGGCGTCCTGGGGTAATGGCTGGTCATTCGAGGCTAGCGGCCGGTCTAGACCGGGCCGCGGGAAGGACAAACAGAATGGAACGCCCCATTTTTCAACCGGTGGGCACCCCCGTGGAAGAGCTGGACACACCGGCTCTCGTAGTGGACCTGGAGGTTATGGAGCAAAACATCGAGACATTACACTCCTACTTCCGCCAGGCTGACGCCAAGGTCCGCCCTCATGTGGCCGGCCACCAATGTCCTCAAATCGCCCACCGGCAACTGGCGGCCGGGGGGACGGTTGGGGGCATTGCGGTCACCACTGCCGGAGAGGCGGAGGTTTTCAGCAACGCCGGGTTCACCGATATCCTGGTGGCCAATGAGATAGTCACCCTGCCGAAGATTCGCCGGCTGTGCGTCCTCGCCGGGCTCAACCGTATCACGGTGGCCGTGGACAACCCCCGGAACGTCGACGCTCTCTCCGCGGAGGCGGTGACGGCGGGAGTAACCCTGAATGTGCTGGTGGAGGTTGAGGCGGGATTGGGACGCTGCGGGGTACCACCGGGAGCGGCGGCCCTGGAGTTGGCCCGGGCCGTGGAGCGCTCGCCGGGACTCGCCTTCGCGGGATTGATGGCGATTCCACCGGCGCCCCTACCCTCACCGGAAGAGAATGGGGACCTGACGCCGCCGGACCGGGCATCCCTGGAGGCTGAGACCAGCCGCCGGCTCCAACCGGTGCTGGATACCCGGCAACTGATCGAGGGTGACGGGCTGCCGGTGCAAGTGGTGAGCGTGGGCGGGACCCACAACTACGACATTGCCGGCGCAATGTCCGGTGTGACCGAGATACAGGCGGGCTCGTACCCTCTGATGGACTTCAGCTATTGCCGGGTGCGGGCTGAGTTCACCCCGGCGGCCCGGATTTTGGCCCAGGTAATCAGCCATCCGGTGGGGCATCTGGCGATCGTGGACGCGGGGCACAAGGCCACCGGTCCCGACCATGGAATAGCCGTCTTGGATGGAGAGCCGGGGGCATCGGCCCTACGGTTCAGCGCCGAGCACGGCATCTTGGAGCTGGAAGGGCTGGCCATCCATCGGTTTCTGCCGGGCGCCACGGTCTGGCTGGTGCCCCAGGACCTGCGCCTCTGCCTCAACCAATATGACTACATCCGCGCGGTTCGGGGCGGCAAGCTGGAGGGCTTCTGGCCCATGACGGCCCGCGGGCGCTTTGATTAGCGGTTAAGTAAGCCACAGAGGCACAGAGACACAGAAACAGAAAGTAAGTTTAGGGGCTCCTGTGGGTCTCAGTGGCTCCATGGCTCAGAGGTAGAGAAAGAAAAAGAAGGCCTCTGTGCCTCTGTGGCTCCGGGGCTTATCACCGGATACACCTAGAAACATCAGGAGGGGAAGACCATGGACCAGCACTACCGGTCCCAGCCGGGCACCCCAGTCGAGGAGCTTGACACCCCCTGCTTGATACTGGACATGGACTCCATCGACCACAACATGGACGTCATGTCCAACTATTACGCCGGGCAGTCCAGCAACCTTCGCCCCCATAGCAAGAACCACAAGACCCCGGCCCTGGCCCACCGGCAGATTCGCCGCGGCGGCACCGTGGGCGGCGTGTGCGCGGCCAAGGTCGCCGAGGCCGAGGTGATGGTCCACGGAGGGATACCCAGCGTATTGGTCACCAGCGAGATCATCGCCCCCCGGAAGATTCAGCGTCTATGCGCCCTGGCCCGGCAGGCCGAGATGATCGTCGCCTGCGACAGCCTGCAAAACGCCCGAGACCTATCCGGGGCGGCCGCCGGCGCCGGGGTCAACCTGGGCGTCCTGATCGAGCTTGAAACCCAGATGAACCGGTGCGGCGTCCAGGATATCGAACAAGGTGTGGCCCTGGCCCAGGGCATCCACTCGCTGCCCGGATTGACCTTCCGGGGCATCATGAGCCACCAGATGATCCCGCCGATGGAAGACCGGGAAGACCGGGTCACCGAGGGCCGCCGGATGATCCAGGTTGTTATCGACTTGAAGGACGCCATCGTGGCCGCCGGTATCCCAGTGGAGATCGTGTCCACCGGCGAGACCTGGAGCTACGACGTGGCCGGGGAGATTCCCGGCGTGACCGAGGTCCAGGGGGGCAGCTACCTGGTCATGGAGACCAAGTACTCCTACATGTCCGATTTCCATTACTCGGGAAAGGTGCTGACCACCATCATCAGCACGCCCCGGCCGGGTATCGCCGTCGGCGACGCCGGCGCCAGGGCCGTCGGCGCCGTGAAAGGGATGCCCCTGGTGGACCGCCGGCCCGGAGTCACCGTCGAGTCCATGGACGCCGACCATGCCATCTTCCGCCTGGCCGACGGCATAGAGCTGAATATCGGAGACCAACTGGCCCTGATACCGGGGCAGCAGGACGCCATGGTGAGCCGCTGGGACCGGTTCGTCGGGGTGCGCGGCGGCAAAGTGGAGGTGGTCTGGGACATCCAGGCCCGTGGTTGTCATAACTGAGGGGTGAGCAGCCAGCGGTCAGCTTTCAGCTGTCAGCCGTCGGTTTTCAGGCCACTGCTGGTGGCCTGAAGCCGGTAACGAACCCCGGTAGCGCCCTCTGGCCCCCTATGCCGGCGCGGGGGCGAAGTCGGGCGATAGCATCAGGTAGTTCTGCTGGGATATCAGGTGCTTTTGCACCCGGGGCACGTACTTCCCGGCCCAATCGGGGTCGGCGTAGACTTGGGCCCTCGCTTCTTTCATGTGGGCGTGGTCTCGATAGGCCCAGATGTGCACGATCTTGTTCAACTCGCCGAGGTCAGGAGTGTACCAGCCGGCTAGCTTGACGCCGTATCTAAGCCGGATCGGCAGGCCCAAATCCCTCACCGCCTCGATGTAGTCCGGGATGGTTCCATGCTTGACCATGTAGATACGGAAGTCGTAGACCATGGAGTTTCCCGGCTTGGCGCTTCCTGACCCCGGCTCGGGGGCGAAGTCGGGCGACACCATCAGGTGGGTCCTCTGGGTCTCGATGAGCGGCGTAATCCGGGGTACATACTTCCCCGTCCAATCGGGGTCCGAAGTGAACTGAGCCCTCCCTTCCCTCAGGTGGGCGTGGTCCCGATAGCCCCAGATGTGCACCACCTGGTTCAGCTCACCGATGTCGCTGTAATACCAGCCGGCCAGCTTGATGCCATACCGCTGGCGGATGGGAAACGCTAGCTCCTTCACAGCCGTCATGTAGTCGGGCGTGCATCCGGGCTTCAACGTGTACATCCGGAAATCGTAGATCATGGCGCTTACCTCCGTTATTAGCTGTCAGCCGTCAGCCGTCACAGCCCGATGATCTCCCCTGTCGGCGTTACGTCCATGTCCAGGGCCAGGGGGTGAGAGGGCAGGCCGGGGAGCGTCGCCACGTTTCCGGCCAGAGGATACAAGAAGCCCGCTCCCAACGAGGCTCGAATGTCCACAATGGGGAAGGTGTAGCCTCTGGGAGCGCCCCGCTTGGACTGGTCGTGGGTTGTGGAGAGGTGCGACTTGGCCATGCAGATGGGCAGGCCGCCCCATCCCTGGGCCTCGAAGTAGCGTCGCTGGCGCCGTGCCTCCGGAGACCAGGTCACGCCGTCGGCCCCGTAGATCTTCTGGGCCAGAGACAGCACTTTTTCCTCGATGGTGGCATCCAGAGGATACGGGTAGGTGATCTCCGGCGGTTCCTGGGCAATCCGAGCCACGGCCTCAGCCAGGGCAGCCCCGCCTTCGCCGCCCTGGGCGAACCCGCAACACTCCACCGCCGCTTGAGCCCCGGCCGCCGAGGCGATTTGGGCCACTTCCCGCATCTCCTCTGGGGTATCGCTGTGGAACTGGTTGATGGCTACCACCACGGGCAGGCCAAAGCTTTGGATCAGAGCGATGTGATGCTCCAGGTTGGAAGCGCCGGCTCGCACGGCAGCGGGGTCCGGTTTCTCCAGGGCTCGCCGGGCGGTGCCCCCGTGCCACTTCAAGGCCCGCACCGAGGCCACCAGGACTGCCGCGCTGGGCATCAGGCCGCTCTGCCGGGCTTTGATGTCCATGAATTTTTCGAACCCCAGGTCCGAGCCGAACCCGGCTTCGGTAATGACGAAGTCAGTGTACGCCAGGGCCATCCGGTCCGCCAGGACGGAGTTGCAGCCGTGGGCTATGTTGCCAAAGGGCCCGGCATGGATCAGGGCCGGCTGCCCTTCCATGGTCTGGACCAGGTTGGGCATTATGGTGTGGCGCAGCAGCGTCATCAGGGCGCCGGTCACACCCAGCGTTTCCACGCTGACCGGCTCGCCGTCGCGAGTGGTGCCCACGACTATGCGCGAGACGCGCGCCCTCAGGTCTTCCAGACCCTCCGACAGGGCCAGAATGGCCATGATCTCCGAGGCGGAGACTATGTCGAACCGGGTATCCCGCAGGGGGCTGTTGGCGCTTCCTCCCAGACCGGTGATGATCTGCCGGATTGCCCGGTCCGACGCGTCGGTGACCCGAGCCCACTGGATTCCCGTGGCTTCAAAACCGGGGACCGAGTTACGGTACACGGCGTTATCGATTAGAGCGGCCAGCAGGTTGTGGGCCGAGGCTACCGCGTGGGCATCCCCGGTGAAGTGGATGTTGATCTCATCTTCGGGAACGACCCGTGCCTTGCCTCCTCCGGTGCCGCCTCCCTTGATCCCAAAAATCGGTCCCAGAGTCGGCTCCCGAAGGGTGACGGCGGCGCGGCAGCCCAGCTTGCTGAGGCCCTGTACCAGGCCGATAGCCGTGGTGGTTTTGCCTTCGCCCGCTGGCGTGGGGGTCATTCCGGTCATCACCACCAGCCTGGCCTTGGCTTCTCCCTCTTGGCGGACTGGCCCGGCCTGCAGGGCCTCAAGCTGGATCTTCGCCTTGTAACGGCCGTAGGGAATCAGGTGATCTTCTTTGACGCCGAGACGGGCCGCGATCTGGACGATGGGCTCCATGGGACCTCCGGTTTCTCCTCGCCGGTGGCGGCTGAGGAGAAGTATGTTTCGCTCTCGCGAGAAGAGAAGACCTATCCTCAATCTCAGCCGAGCATGTCATCGGCACGGGCAGATTAGCAGTGTCTCGTGCTGCCGATCGACTCAGATTTGCGAACGGGCTCCGGTGCGGCAATTCCGCTCCGGTCTGGAACCGGCCTAACGCCTCCCAAGTCCGGCACATAGGCCACTTGCGAGCGGGCCCACCGCGCATCCCGGCTTACCGTCGTGGGAATCCTGGATTACCGAGAGGCGATCTCCCGCTCCAGCCGGTCGATGTCATCTGGAGTCAGGTTGAAGTACTTGGCGTCGTGATGGTGGAATACCAGAGCCGAGACCGACGCCTCCGGGTCCATCATAAACCCTTCGGTCAACTCCACGCCGGTATTGGCGGTGACATCCAGCAGGCGGAAGAGGGTCTCCTGGTTCTCCAGACGGGGGCAGGCGGGGTAGCCGAAGGAGTAGCGCCGGCCTCGGTACTGGGTGCGGAACAGGTCCCGGTGGGGGGTGCCCGCGGGGTCGCCGAAGCCCCACATCTGGCGAATCTGCTGGTGGAGCAGCTCGGCGAACCCTTCCGCGCACTCCAACGCCAGGGCCTGGAGGATGTGAGAGTCCAGGAACCGGCCCTCTCCCTTCAGGCGCTCCGACAGCTCCAAAACCCCCGGCCCTATCGAGGTGACGAACATAGCCACGTAGTCCATCTCCAAAGTCTCCCCTCTCCCCCCGGGAGAGGGGCCGGGGGTGAGGGCTTTCGGCAGCACGTAGTCGGTCAGACAAAGCCCTTCCCGCTGGGACTGGCGGCCAAAGTAGAAGCTCCCCAGGATCGTCCGGCCATCGGGCCCGTAGAGCAGCAGGCGTTGCTCGTCGGCCTGACAGGGGAAGAACTTGAACACCCCGGTGGCGCCGATGTCGCTGCTGGCCAGAACGATCTCTTCGACGCCGCGCACCGCATCGCGCAGCTCCTGGGCCGCGGGGTCCCCGGCGGCCAGGGCGTCGGCAAAACGGCCTTTGAAACCCAGGTGGCGGCCGTAGAGCATCTGGGGGTTGATGTACGGAAAGATTTGCTCCAGGTCGAAGTCGCGCAGCACGTGAAGCCGCAGGTCCGGCGGATTTGGAACCGGGAAGTCGTGCCGCACTCGGGCCGGCGGCGCCGCGGGAAGCGCACCGCTCTCGTCGCGAGAACGGGCGAGACGACCTTCTTTCAACAACGCCGATGTCTCGGCATCGAGGGCCGCGGCCAGCTTCTGGCGCTCGTCGGCCTCCTGAATGGTATTGGCCAGGCTCAGCCCCGACATGGCGTCGGGCGCGTAGGCCACCAGGTCCCCGTGTTCCGGCGCGATGCGCAGTCGGGTGAACCGGTTGGAGAGAGCGGCGCCGCCCACCAGGAGGGGGCAGACAACCCCCGCCTGCCGGAAGTCGCGCACCGTTTCCACCATCATCTGGGCTGACTTGACCAGCAGGCCCGAGAGGCCGATCATATCGGGCCGGTGCTCCTGATACGCGTCGATCAACTCCTGGGGCAATACCTTGATGCCCAGGTTGATTACCCGGTACCCGTTGTTGGAGAGGATGATGTCCACCAGGTTCTTGCCGATGTCGTGGACATCGCCCTTCACCGTTGCCAGGACCACCTTTCCCCTGGCGGCGCTCTCGGCCCGCTCCATGTGGGGCTCCAGATGGGACACGGCAAACTTCATCGACTCGGCGGACTGGAGCACCTCGGCGACGATCAACTGGTTGTCGTTGAACTGCCGTCCCACCTCCGTCATTCCCGCCATCAATGGGCCGTTGATAATTTCCAGCGGCCCCCGGTCCCCCAGGGCTTCTTCCAGGTCTTGGGCCAGGCCTTCCTTGGTGCCTTCGACGATGGCCAGGGCCAGGCGCTGGTCTAGGGGGAGGTCGCGCCGCTCCTCGTTGGTAGCCTTGGGGGCTTTGTCCCTGAAGTGAGCGACGAATGCCGCCAACGGGTCTTCGCCCTGGTTCCAGATAAGGTCTTCTGAGAGTTCCCGCTCTTCCTCGGGGATGACCGGGTACCGCTTTAGCAACTCCGGGTTGACTATGGCCATGTCCAACCCGGCCTGAACGCAGTGATACAGGAACACCGAGTTGAGCACTTCCCGGCCGGCCGGAGGCAGCCCAAACGAGACGTTGGAGACACCGAGGATCGTTTTACACTCGGGCAAAGCTTCTTTTATGAGGCGGACACCCTCGACGGTCTCCAGGGCGGACCCGATGTAGCTCCGGTCTCCGGTGCCCGCCGGGAAGACCAGGGGGTCGAAGATGATGTCCTCCGCGAGCACGCCGTACCGCTCGGTCAAGAGCCCAAAGGACCGCACCGCGATGTCCAGCTTGCGCTGGCGGGTAATGGCCTGGGCCTGCTCTCTGTCCTCGTCGATACACCCCACCACCAACGCCGCGCCATACCGGCGGGCCAGGGGCACCACGGCTTGGAACCGGGCTTCGCCGTCTTCGAGGTTGATGGAGTTGATGACCGACTTGCCCTGCAACCGCTTGAGGGCCTCTTCGATGACCCTTTCATCGGTGGAGTCGATCATGACCGGCACTTTAATCTTCTTGGTCAGCAGGTCAAGAAACGCGATCATGTCGGCGGCCTCATCTCGGTCCGGGTCCTGGAGGCACACGTCAAGCACGTGGGCCCCGTTGCGGACCTGGCGGCGTCCGACCTCGGCGGCCTCTTCGGTCGCGCCCTGGGCGATTAGCCGGCGGAAACGCCGGCTGCCCAGCACGTTGGTGCGTTCACCGACCAGTAGCGGACGCGCGTCTTGGTCGACCACCAGGGCTTCGATACCGGACAGACGGGTCTCCCGGTTCCCGGCCGGCTCTCTGATGCGCTTGCCGGCCGCCAGTTGGGACAGCAGGCGGATGTGCTCGGTGCCGGTGCCGCAGCAACCGCCCAGCACGTTGACCCAGCCGGCGTCCACGAACCGGCCCAAGGAGCGTGCCAGCATCTCGGGTGTCTCGTTGTAGTTTCCGTCCTCATCGGGAAGGCCGGCGTTGGGGACGCACGACACCGGGAACCGGGACAGCCCGGCCAGGGTGCGGATGTGGTCGGTCATGAACTCCGGGCCGGTGGCGCAGTTGAAGCCAGTCCAGAGCAGGTCCCGGTGGGCCAGGGAGGTGTAGAAGGCTTCCGCGTCCTGGCCCGCCAGAAGGGTACCCATGGGCTCGATGGTCCCCTGCACCGCCACGGGAATCGTTCTGCCCAGCTCAGCGAAGGCCTGGTCGATGCCCTCCAGCCCTGCCTTGACGTTGAGGGTGTCCTGGCTGGTCTCCAGGATCAGGACATCCACGCCGCCCTCTGTCAGCCCGGCCGCCTGTTGACGGTAATCCTCGGCAAGCTCGTCGAAGGTGATGCCGCCGGTCACGGAGATGGACTTGGTGGTCGGCCCCATGGACCCGGCCACGAACCGGGGCTTATCGGCGGTGCTGGCCGCATCGGCCAAACGCCGGGCCAGTTGGGCTGCCTCCCGGTTGATGCGGCGGGCCTCGTGGGCCAGGCCATACTCGGCCAGGACCACGGCGGTAGCTCCGAAGGTATTGGTCTCCAGGATGTCGGCCCCGGCGTCCAGAAACTCCTGGTGAATCTCCGCTATGACATCGGGCCGGGTGATCACCAGGTACTCGTTACAGCTTTCGAATTCCGTGCCGCCAAAATCGTCCGGGCCCAGGCTGCGGTCTTGGATCGACGTTCCCATGGCGCCGTCCATAACCAGAATCCGTTTCCGGAGTGAGGTTTTCAGGGCGTCGATTCGATTGTGATGGTCCATAAACTTCATTTCCCAACGGTATTTATGCTATCCCATTGTAACACCAGCAGGCGCCGAGAATGGGCGCCGCCCAGACGGAAAAGCCGCGACCAGGCAACCACCCCAGGCCTAGGCCGGATGGCCTGGGTAGCCCCTGAAAGCGTTTGCATCTCCCAGCCGGCTTGGACATCTAACCCTTGGTTTTGGCGGCTGGGTCACCTATTGCGTGGGCAATGCCGCGTTGGACGGTGCGGTCCAGCTCAAAGAGGCCATCCTCGCCACGGCGTCCTAGATGCTGGAGAGACCCCCGGAGGCGCTCGAGCTGAAGGATGGACGGGTGGCCCTATCGACAGGCCCCAGCGCCCCCCCCGGTTACGGTCTCCCCGACTCAGGTGGCCCAGGCCAGGCGTTCGGCGAGCCTCCCCCTTAGCTTTGACGGAATCTTCGACGCCACCCCGCTGATCCACGAGCTGGAGACCGGAGAGCCCAATCCCTTCCCGGTGTACGTCTCCGCCACCCATCTGGCGGAGGTGGAGGTGGACATCGAGCGGGGGCTCGTGCGGGTGATCCGGATAGTTGCCGCCCACGACGTCGGAAAGGCCGTCCTTCCTCTGGGGCCGAAGGGCCGATAGAAGGGGCGATCGCCATGGAGCAAGGGTTCGCCCTCAAAGAGGAGTTCCGTCCGGGCGAGACGATAGGCTTCAAACAGTACCGCATCATCACCGCACGGGAGGTCCCCGAGGTGGTAATAAAGCTGGTGGAGTTGGTGGACCCCACGGCGGGACTCGGAGCCACGGGGGTCCGCGTACACGATCTCCCCGCTACGCCGCCTCGCCTGCAGGCCTTACTAGCTTCCCAAAGCATTCCGCTTTCTTGAAGGGGTCGAGGGGGAACTTCTATTGCGGAAGAAGTTCCCCTTGGGCTTCCCCAGACGCTAACCCGCGCTCACTTACCGCCCCAGCCACACACCCACCGCCTCCCGGTTTCGCTCCAGCCACTTGATGTTCAGCCGTATTCGCTCCAGGGCCTGCCGGATGGTGCGCTCGGCGGCCGGGGTTGGATGCTCGGCGAAGAAGGTTTCCACGTCGGCCAGCTTCCCGGAACTGGCGAAGTTACCGCAGATGGAGACCAACCGCATCAGGCCGAAGCCGCCACTGCCGTAGCGCCGGTCGAACTCGGGCCAGTTGTCTTTGACGAACTCCCAGGCCAGGTCCCGGCCCTGCCGGTTGGCGCCGACTCCGGTCACGACGAAGATGGCGTCCTGGGAGCGCACGTCAGAGGTCAGCGCGCGTTTCAGGGTCTCCAGCAACAGCTCCTGATCGCTGAACCGGGTGACGGCCATCAGCAG
This sequence comes from Dehalococcoidia bacterium, assembly GCA_030740155.1. Taxonomy (GTDB): domain Bacteria; phylum Chloroflexota; class Dehalococcoidia; order Lucifugimonadales; family UBA3495; genus CAJWBT01. Next base: position 63,299 of record JASLXV010000069.1, read on the forward strand.
CCGCATCTTCTCCTCCTGGAGGGTGGCCTCCTTCTCCAGCTTCCAGAGTTGGTCATAGGTGGTACGGTCACCGGTCTGCCCGGCCAGGCTGAAGACCGCGCCCCTGATATCGGGATGCACGTTGCCCGGGTCGGTCAAGAACCGGGCGAAACGGTCCCTGGCCTGGCTCAGCACTTCGGTATCCTCGTAGCTGCCCGCCTGGCTCAACACGGTGCTGCGCAACAGGGCGTCCAGGTGCCCTTCGCCGGGCCGGGCATCCCATCCCGCCCGCTCGACCGCCGGACGGAAGATGGCCCGGGCGAAGGCCACGAAGGCGTCATGGCTCGGGTCGTCGGCCAGGAGCCCATCGATGTCCCGCAGGTTGCTGGAGAGGTCTCCCCACACCGAGGCGTCCACCTCGCTTCCGTAGGCTTGGGCCAGGGATAGGAACTGGGTCACGGGCAGCAGCCCCGCCCGGGAGAGGGAGTAGGCGTCATTCTGGACCCCCAGCCGGTCGGGCGCCGGAAGCTCCAGAGACCTGATGGCGGGGACCAGCCGTTCCCAGTCCTCGGTTTGATAGTTCACCCGGAAGAAGCCGGTCTGATCAGGGTTGACCTTGAACCAACGGCCCGCTTCTCCCTTTTCTTTGGTCAAGCCCGGCAGGGGCAGCCGCGCCTGCCGGCTGTCCATCAAGAGGGAAGCCGGTTCAGCGGCGCCGGTGTAGCTGACTCTGACGGGCACTCGCCAAATTTCGGAATCCGGGGCGGCCCCCTCCACCAGGCGATCGTAGACGAAGCGCTCTTGAGACAGCACCAACTCCAGGTGGTCCGGCGCCTCCTGGGTTTCCACCCGAAGCACCGGGTACCCCATCTGCCTGGTCCAGGAGTCCATGATGGAGGTCACGGGCTGCCCCGAAGCCACTTCCAACGCCGACCACAGGTCTCTGGTCCGGGCGTTCCCGTACTGATGAGCAGAGAGGTACCGTTGGAGGCCCTGCTGGAACGTATCCGGACCCAGAAACTGCTCCAGCATCCGGATGACCGACGCCCCTTTGGAGTAGCTGATGGCGTCAAAAAGCTGGCTGACCTCCGCCGGGTTTTTGACCTCCTGCTCGATGGGGTGGGAGTTCTTCAGGCCGTCGAGGCTCAGGGCCCGGTTGGTGTCCATGTTCACGAACTGGGTCCACATCTCCCACTCGGGATACAGCCAGTCCACCGCCTTGTTTCCCATCCAGGAAGCGAAGCTCTCGTTGAGCCACAGGTCGTCCCACCACTCCATGGTGACCAGGTCGCCAAACCACATGTGGGCCATTTCGTGGGCTATTACTTCGGCCACCCGCTGCCGGGTCCCGGCTGAAGAGTTGACGGGGTCCACCAGCAGAGCGATCTCCCGGTAGGTGATGGCTCCCCAGTTCTCCATGGCTCCAGCGGCGAAGTCGGGGATGGCGATGTGGTCCAGCTTCTCCAGAGGGAAGGGAATCCCGAAATAGTCGTTGAAGAAGGACAGGAGCCGCACCGAGGTATCCAGGGCGAACTGTCCTTGCTCTTCCTTGCCCCTGGTGGTCCACACGCCGACCCTGGTGGTGCCGGTAGCCTGCTGCTCGATGTGAGTCAGGTCCCCAACCACGAAGGCCAGCAGATAGGTTGACATAACCGGTGTTTCGGCGAAGTGGAGGGACTTGAGGCCCGGTCCCGCCGGGGACTCATCCGTCACGGCCGTGTTGGAAATGGCCACTAGGCCGGAGGGGATGACCAGCGTGACCTCGAATTTGGCCTTTCGGGCCGGTTCGTCCCAGCAGGGGAAGGCCCGGCGGGCGTCGGTCGCCTCAAATTGGGTGGCCGCCAGGTATCGTTGCTCTCCGCCGGAGTCGGTGTATTCGCTCCGGTAGAAGCCGTGGAGCTTGTCGTTCAGCTCTCCGGCAAACTTGATATCCAACGTGGCCGGGCCGACGGCGATGGACCCCCTGAAGTCCAGGGTGACGGTCTCCTGGGACTTGTCGAAGGTGATCTGCCGGGCGCTGGTGGCGGTCCCGTCTCGATTCAAGGTGGCCGCCTCGACCCGAAGCTCCACCGCGTTCAACACGATCTCCGATGTGGGATCGACAATTTCAATGGAAATCCTCTCCTCGCCCTGGAAGGTGAACCGGTCCAGGTCGGGTTGAAGCTTGATCCAATATTTCGTGGGGCGGACGGCCCCCGGTAAAATGGCTGCCTGTGACGCGGGCATGGTCTAGGCTCCTCCTGCAAGGAATAGGCGGGGGGTCCGGCGACGGCGCGGATCGCGCGCTGAGCTTTTCGGCGAATTCGGTGTCTCGGCGGCGCGCTTGGGCATGGTCAGTTTAACATTATCGCTGCTCTACGGTCTGCCCGCGGGCCGGCTCTCCCCGGAAGGGTCATCGTGAGTGCTATAATGTGACCCACCTCTTGGAGGGCCACAAAAACAGCCTCACCGAGGCCTGGGAGACGCTTTGCGCTCTCCGTGGTCCGGTGGCTAATTGTCAGGAGATACGATCCAATATGCCGCCCAAGACAATGTTCGAGAAGATCTGGGATGCCCACGTGGTGAACGAAGAGCCGGGGCAACCCACGCTGCTCTACATCGACCTGCACCTGGTCCACGAGGTGACCTCGGCCCAGGCCTTCGACGGCCTGAGGATGGCCGGGCGTCAGGTCCGTCGCACCGACTTGACCATCGCCACCGCCGACCATAACACCCCCACTTGGGACCTCTCGCAGCCGGTGACCGACGAGACCTCCATGAAGCAGTTGGACGCCCTTACCAGCAACTGCAAGGAATTCGGCATCACCCTGTACGACCGGTTCCACCCGCTGCAGGGTATCGTCCACGTCATCGGGCCGGACCTGGGCTACACCCAGCCGGGCAAGACCGTCGTCTGCGGCGACAGCCACACCGCTACCCATGGGGCCCTCGGAGCCTTCGCCATGGGGATCGGCACGTCGGAGGTGGAGCATGTGCTGGCCACCCAAACCCTGCGCCAGTTCCAACCCAAGACCATGGAGGTCCGGGTTAATGGGCAACTGCCCATCGGGGTTGCCGCCAAGGACGTGATCCTGGGGATAATCGGCCGGATCGGCGTCAACGGGGGCGTCGGCCACGCCATCGAGTACACCGGTGAAGCCATCCGCTCTCTGTCCATGGACGGCCGGATGACGGTCTGCAACATGACCATCGAGGGGGGCGCGAGAACGGGTATGGTCGCCCCCGACGAGACTACATTCGAGTACTTGAAGGGCCGCCGGTTCGCACCCCAGGGTGACGCCTTCGAGGCCGCCGTGGAGAGTTGGCGAGCCCTACCCACCGACCCGGAGGCCGTCTACGACCGGGTGGTGGAGATCGACGCGTCCAGCCTGGAGCCCAACGTCACCTGGGGCATCAATCCTGGCATGGTCCTACCCGTGACCGGGCGAGTGCCCGACCCGGCCTCTTTCACCGATCCCAACGAACGGGAGGTAGCCGAGCGGGCCCTGCGGTACATGGACCTGGAGCCGGACACCCCGATTCGGGACATCAAGATCGACCGGGTATTCATCGGCGCCTGCACCAACTCCCGGCTGGAAGACCTGCGCGCCGCCGCCCAGGTGGTCAAGGGCCGCAAGGTTCACGACACCGTCTACGCCATGGTGGTGCCCGGTTCGGCGTTGATCAAGTCCCAGGCTGAAGCGGAGGGTTTGGACCGGATATTCAAGGATGCCGGCTTCGACTGGCGCGTTGCGGGGTGCTCCATGTGCCTGGGGATGAACCCGGACATCCTGGAGCCGGGACAGCGGTGCGCCGCGACCTCCAACCGGAACTTTGAGAACCGTCAGGGCAAGGGAGGCCGCACCCACCTGGTGAGCCCGGCCATGGCGGCCGCGGCGGGCATTGCGGGCCACTTCGTCGACATCCGGGAGTGGTAGGAGGCGGCAGACATATGGAACCATTTATCAAATTGAACGGCATCGCGGCGCCCCTGGACCGGGTGAACGTGGACACGGACCAGATTATCCCCGCCGTGTACCTGAAAAGCATCTCACGCACCGGCTTCGGTGATGCGCTCTTCTCCCCGTGGCGCTATAACCCCGACGGCAGCCCCAACCCGGACTTCGTGCTGAACGTCCCCGCCTACCGGGACGCGTCCATTCTGGTCGCGGGGAACAACTTCGGCTGCGGCTCCTCCAGGGAGCATGCGCCATGGGCACTCAACGACTATGGGATCCGCTGCGTCATCGCCCCCAGCTTCGCCGACATCTTCTACAACAACTGCTTCCAGAACGGCCTGCTGCCGATGCGGCTGCCCGAGGCGACGGTGCGGCAGATCATGGACCACGCAACGAGCAACCCCGGCTCCCGGCTCAACGTGGACCTGGAAGCCCAACGGGTCTGGTCTGACGATGAGGAAATCTCAGTGACCTTTGAGATCGACGCCGCCCGCCGCCACGCCCTGCTCAACGGCCTGGACGACATCGGCTTGACCCTGCAGGTCGAGGACCGGATCGCGGCCTACGAGGCCGCCCGAGGGCCGTAAGGAGTCAGCGGTCAGCTACTGACCGGGCATCGCTTTTTGAAATTAGACTTGGCAAACCTGGGACGAGGAAATCCCCCTGTATCCCCCTTTACAAAGTGGGAAGAAGGGGGATTTCGTTTGTCGCAAATGCCTTGAATTGAGTTTGGCGATCAGTGCGAGGATCAGCAAATGGCTGATAGCTGACTGCTGACGCCTTATTCAGGATACGCCCTCGCCACTTGCTCATGGAAGTCGGCGTCGTAGCGGAGCAACCGGCCTTGGCGCACCTGCTCGTCCATCGGAGGACGATTCACCGGCCGAGGCTTGGTCGGCGCGTAGCCAATCACCCCCTTGGCCTCCAGGGCTGACATCTCCTCTTCGGTCCGGCCCAGGAGCCCGGAGAGTACCCGCCCGTTGTCCTCACCCATCGTCGGCGCCGCCACGGGCTTGACCGCCGGGGTGCCGAGGAGTTTCCAGGGGCGGCTGCCGTAGGGAAGGGGCGGGATCCCGGTGGCGGGATGATGAGACACGACTTCGAAAAATTTCCGCTCCATGAGATGCGGGTCGAACAGCAAGTCATGACTGTCCAGAACGGCCCCGGCCGGTACTCCTGCCGCCTGGAGCGCCTGCATCAGCTCATGGGCATCCCGGTCCCTGGTGGCTTCCCCGACGAGCCGGTCCACCTCGCCCCGGTTGCGCCACCGGGACAGCCCTTCTTTGAACCGGCTGTCCTGCCCCAATCCCGGCTGTCCCAGCACCTCGCACAGGGCCAGCCACCGTTCGTCGTCGGCAACTGCGATCACAATCCACCGGTCGTCGCCCCGGCAGGGGTAGCAGCCGTGTGGAGCCATCGCCGGGTGTCCGTTGCCCATCCGGGACTCGGTGCGGCCGTTGACGGCGAAGTCCATCAACGCCTCGGGCAGGGTCGAGCTGGCGATTTGAGTATGTGAAATGTCGAGGAACTGGCCCTGGCCGGTGCGCAACCGGTGGACCAGGGCCGCCATCACCGCGAAGACGGTATGCTCGGCCGCGGTGAAATCGGTGTGGGGTATCTCGGCCCGGACCGGGGGGCCGTCCACGTAGCCGGTCATGTGGGCCAGCCCGGAGGCGGCCTCGGTGGCCGGCCCCGTGGCCCCGAAACCGGACCAGGGACCGGTGTAACCGTAGCCGGTGGAGGATATCATGATGATGTCGGGCTTGATCTGCCGCAGGTCGTCGTACTCCAGCCCGAAGTTCTTTATGACCCGGGGGGTGAAGTTCTCGGCGAAAATGTCGGACACGGCGATCAGCTCTTTCAGGATGGAGAGGCCTTCCGCCTGGTTGAGGTCCAGGGTGACGCCCAGCTTGTTCCGGTTTTGCTCGTAAAAATTGGCGCCCCGGTTCCAAAACTCGCCGCTGTTGTCGTTCCGGTAGACGGCGTCGCTTCGATAGGTATCGGAGCGGTGGCACGATTCCAGGCGGATGACCTCCGCTCCCATATCGGCCAGCATCTTCATCGCCCAGGGAATGGCGATGAGTTGCCCCATTTCCACCACACGGATTCCGTTCAAAGGTGCGGACATGGTCAGATCACCTCCATGGTCCGGAGCCGGGCGAGGTCCGCATCGGAGTATCCCAGGCGGCCACCGAAAAGCTCGCTGTTGTGCTGCCCCAGGGTTGGAGCGGGCCGTTGCGCTTTCCAGGGGGTACCGGCCATCACGAAGGGCGCTCCGGGGTATGTCATCGGGCCGGCCACCGGGTGGTCGATCTCCACAAAATAGTCCCGGTCCTGAAACTGGTCGCTGGCCAATATCTCCTCCGGTGACTGGATTACCCCGTAGGTAAACCGCCGCCGGTTGGCCTCGTAGAACACGTCGAATTTCTTCAGGGGCAGGAACACCCGGTCCAGAATCTCCCCAAACTCTTCGGCGTTGGCCAGCCGGGCCGAGCTGGTGTTGAACTTCTCATCGTCCAATTCCGGCGCGCCCATCAATTCCACCACGGTCTTCCAATTGGAGGTGGCGGTCGACCCGGGATTGGGAAGGACGTAGCCGTCGGACACCTCGCGCGTACGGGTCAGGTCGCCGTGGTGGTTCGGCTGACGGCGACGCACGGCCCCGGCGTAGGTGTAGGAACAGACCACGTCCCGCAGGCTTGACGCCATGCACTCCTGGACCGAAACGTCGATTTGCTGGCCCTCCCCGGTGAGCCGCTGGCGGTAAAGAGCGATGAGGGTGGCGGCCGCGGCGTCGGTGCCGGCCTTGAACTGGGCCTGATTGAGGGCGTGCTTCAGCGGCTCCCGGTCGTGGTTGCCGAAGACGTACATCAGCCCCCCCAGGGCGTAGGCCACGATTTCGGTGGCCCGGTAGTCCCGGTAGGGGCCGGTCTGGCCGAAGCTGGAGATTGACACCATAATCAGGGACGGGTTTTCCTGGCGCAGGGTGGCGAAGTCCAGCCCCAGGGAGGGCATGACTCGCGGGGTGAAATTTTCGACCAGGATGTCGGATTCTCGAGCCAGGCTTTTCAGCATCTCCCGGCCGCGACCGGACTTCAGGTTCAACGTCACGCCCCGTTTACTAGTGTTCAGGTAGAGGAAGGGCAGGCTCTTATCCGGTCCCGCTTCGTCATGGAAGAAGGGTGGAATATGCCTTGCCGGGTCCCCGCCGGGACGCTCGACCTTGACCACGTCGGCGCCGTGGTCGGCCAACAGCTTGGTGCAATAGGGTCCGGCGATGTGGTGGGTGAGGTCCAGCACCTTCACCCCTTGTAGTGCTCCTTCGGCCATTTGTCACCTTTTCCGTTGCGTCGCGGGCTGACGGCATTATAGCGCTGGGGGAGCTTCTTTTTCAAAAGAAGCTCCCCCAGACCCCCTTAAGAAAACCGGGCATGGCTTGGTTCTCTCCGGAGAGGTTCTTCAAAATACCACGGCGACGCCTAGCTCCCCTCGCTCAGAATACCGGCGACCCGCTCCTCCATCTCCCGGCGTCCCGCCGCCTGTCTTTCTCTTTTGCTCCGAATGCTTTGCGCCGCCTCCGCCAGCAAGCCACGGCACTCCTCCAACATGCGCCGCACTTCTTGCGGAGAGGTGGAGCCCGGTGTGACCTTCAGGCTGACGCAGTGGGCGATGTCCAGGGTCTGCTCCACTTCCTCTTGAGGCAACTGAACGGAGACCCCCGTCCGGTCCATGATTGCCGAGTCCAGGTCCTCGGCCCGTAGCCCCAGAATGTTCAGCCCGCGCTCTTCCAGCCGGTTGAGGGCTATCGCCACCACCTGGTGCGCGGCCCGGTAGGAGATTTCGGCATGCCGCATGACCAGGGCGATAAAGGCGGTCGCCTGGTCCCCCTGCTGGGAAGACAGCAGGTTCATGCGCTCCCGGTTGGCCGTCAGAGAGCGGATGGTCCCGGTCATGATGCGAAAAGTGTCCCGGAACTCCTCGGCGGTGCTCCATAGCTCCCGGAGCAACTCGGTACCCACGAAGGGCTCGTCCGACGTGGTCTTGCACATGGCCAGGGCCCCGGTGAGACGTCCCAACAGCAGCCCCCCGCTGGTGGCGGCGACTATCCCTGGGGAATACGGTATCTTGGTCTGGACGGCGACGCTGCTGGATATGGAGTACTCCGGCCCCAGGGTGACCAGGTCGAACTCCTTGGTGGATAGGACCCTCAGGTCCTGGGCCAGGCGCGCCACGATATTTCCGGCCAGGGTTTCGGCCCAGAAGGTCATTAGCAGGTAGTCGAAATTGCGGATGCTGTCCCTCGCGTGGGCCGCCACCCGGTCAAACCCAAGCAGCCGGGCCTCCAAATCCAGGTCCACCGGGAAGTAGGAGCCGGACCCCACTTCGGCCGCGGAGGCGTTCTCGTTGGTATGGCGGTAGGCCATCTCGAATGCCTCACCACTCCGCTGCAACGCGTACACGAAAGAGAGGAGGTAGTACCCGAAGGTCCAGGGCTCCGAGGAGTGAAGGTAGGCGTAACCGGGCATCACCGCGCCGGCATACTCTTCCGCCCGCTCCAACAGGGCCTCCTGAAGGGCCGACAGGTCCTCCATCTGGTCCAACAGAATACTCCGGGTGACGATACGGCTGGCCACGGAGCGGTTGGTTGGACTGGAGCGGCCGATGTGAATCCAGCCGCTGAGCTGTTCGCCCAGCTTCTCCTGGAGGTAGTTTTCGCCCGAGTGCACCCCTCCCAGCCGCAGGCGGCTACGGGCCTCGTATACCCCCTCCCGCTCCATGTCCTTGAACCCCCCAAGCAGGGCCCGGGCAACGTCCTGGGTGACTAGCCCCGACTCTTTGAGGGCCACCACGTGGGCCACGTCGTACCAGTGCATGGCCTCGAAGAAGTCCCGCCGGTTCAGCGCCTCGACATAGTAGTGTTGAAGCAGGGGATCGGGATCACTTCCGGTGCGGGTCTTGTGGAAGAATGCCATAGTCTACCTCTTCTTGTATTGCCGGGGAGATCAGCGGTCAGTAGTCAGCTATCAGCAGTCAGCCTCTTGTGCTTGAGAAGAGGCCAAGTCTCGACCTCCATTGGGGCTTGCTATACGACAATTTCTTATCGGTGGATCGAACCCAGCGCCATCGGGTCTCCCTTCCCCACGATCGTCTTTCCGGCGAAGGCCGGAATCCAGAGATGTCTCAACTGGTTCCTGGCCTTCGCCGGGATGACGGGTCGGCTATCAACCATTTGCGGGACTCTAGACTAGAATCTTGTGCCTTTATGGCAGGGGGTACGGAGCCCAAAGCTGATGGCTGATAGCTGACGGCTCTAGAACGCCCTCCGGTGGGAAAACTCCGTCTCAGCGGAGGTGATGAACTCCAGCAGCACCGCCCGGCCATCTTGCTCCGTCACCTTTCGGGCCCGCTGAAATGCCGGAATGATCTCAGCCGGGTCCTCCACCCGTTCGGCGTAGCCACCCATGGCCCGGCCCAGATCGGCGTAGTTCCCGCCCAGGTCGCGGGATTTGTACCGCTCATGAGAAGCAGCCATGTGAGGGATTTCAATAGCCATGGTGGAGTTGTTTAGCACCACGGTGATAATGGGAATCTCGCTCCGCACGGCGGTCTCGAAATCCAAGCCGGTCATCCCAAAGGCGGCGTCACCCATGAAATTGATGCACACCTTTTCAGGCTTGGCCAGCTTGGCGCCGATGGTCAGCCCCAGCCCGGTGCCCAGCCCGTGGGATTTCCCCCAGCCCAGGTAGGATCGGGGTCCATTGGAACGGTAGAAGGGCACGATCTGGTCCCTGGGGCTGCCCGAGTCGTGGGTTACGATGGCGTCCTCGGGCCGTATCGCCTGCATCAGGTCCCAGATCACCCTATAGGGATTGATCGGGGTGCTGGAACTGGTGAGCTTGCCGGTCCACAGGCCGAGCCACGAACCCCGCTCCGACTCGATCTCCGCCGCCACGGTCTCATCCGATTGACGGCTGTTGCCCACGATATCCCGGCAGGCGTCGATCATCTGGCGCAGCACCAGCTTGGCGTCACCGACGATGGGGTGGTCGATGTTGTAGTCCTTGTTGATGTCACCCGGGTCGTTGGTGGCCTGAATCAGGGTCTTGCCGGGCGGGATATTCATGCACATTCCGTGCTTGGTGAAGCTGCAGCCAATGCCGAAAATGACGTCCGCCCGGCCCACGAATTTGTACACGGGGCCCGACATCACGCCGGAGCCGCTGCCCAGGGCCAGGGGATGGGTCTCCGGAAAGGCGCTCTTTCCCAGCAAGGTGGTCATCACCGGGGCCTTGAGCAGCTCAGCCAGCTCCACCAACTCTTCGCCGGCGCCGGCGTACAGCGACCCTTGGCCGGCGTGGATGACCGGGTGGCGGGCCTGGCAAAGGGCTTGGGCCGCCGCCTCCACGTCCCGAGGGTCTCCCTGGCTGGCGACCCGGCGGCTGGGCCGGTAATAGAAGGCCTCCTCGGCCACCTCTTCCAGGGCAACGTCTATGGGGATTTCCACCGCCACCGGGCCGGGACGGCCCTGGCGCAGCGCGGCGAAGGCCCGCCGCAAGATTCCTGAGGTCCGATCCGGCATATTTACCTGCTCGATGTACCTGGTCACCCCGGCGTAGGCCGCCAAGGAGCTGAAGTGAGGTTGGATGCCCTGCCACGACCTAGGGTGGCCGGTGGGCAATATCAAAATCGGGGTTGAATCGGAGTAGGCGGTGGCGACACCGGAGTAAGCATTCTCCGCGCCGGGCCCGTATTGGAAAGCGACCGCGCCCATGCGCTCGCCGTTGGTCACCCGGCTGAACCCATCGGCGATACCCACGCCGACCCGCTCCTGGCGGCAGATGATGGGGCGGATCCCGGCCACGGCGGCGCTCTCAAACACCGGCGTGGTGGGAAAGCCACAGAGGTATTCCACCCCTTCCCGTTTCAGTATCTCGATGATAGTCTCTACGGTATTCACCGGTTTACCTCCTCAGCGGCGAGTACTCTGTCCCAGTAAGAGTGAATAATGTCATTCCGGCCGCAGGGACGACTCATGAGGATGGAGGGAGCGGCCCCATTCCATCCTGCGACATCCCTCCCCAAGAAATCGTCCTTCCGGCGAATGCCGGAATCCAGAATCGCGCCAACTGGATCCCGGCCTCCGCCGGGATGACGGGGCGGGTATCGCCCCAGCTACGAGTCGCCGTGGTTTTCAGTCAGCTCAACTGTCGATAATTATCTCCCCGAGCCCCTTGGCTCAGGATAAACTCCGCGAGGAATCTCGTCTTTGCGCTGAGATTCCTCGTTGCTCCGCTCCTCGTAATGACATCCTGGAAGCATCAAGGCGGCTGAGTACTGGATTTCCGCGTTCGAGGGTGAGCGGCGGCCGCCCTCCAGAACTCTACGGGAACTTCCCGGGGGCCTAATCGGGCTGGCCGTACTGGGCCCGCAGGTCCCGCTTCAGCACCTTGCCCATCACGTTCCGGGGAAGCTCGTCAATGAACACCACCGACCGGGGACGCTTGTAGCTGGACAGCCGATCCTGACAGTGCCGCTCCAACTCCTCCTCGGTCACTCCCCCGGCGCGGACCACAACCACGGCGCGGATCTCCTCCCCCCACTCTTCATCCGGGACGCCGATGATCGCGGCGTCGGCAACCTGAGGGTGGGCCATGAGCACCTGCTCGACCTCCTCAGGGGACACCATCTCTCCGCCCCGCTTGATGAAATCCTTGGCCCGGCCGGACAGGAAGATGTAGCTGTCCTCGTCTTGGTAGCCCAGGTCGCCGGTGTAAATCCAGCCGGAGCGAATGGCGTCCCGGGTGGCGGCCTCCTCGTGCCAATAGCCGGCCATCATGCGAGAACCGCGGGCGACGATCTCCCCAACGTCTCCCGCCGGCACGGTATTGCCGTCCTCGTCGACTATTTGCACTTCCACGTCGTCCAGGGGCTTGCCGATGGACGTCAGCCGCCGCAGCTTCTTCTCGATCACTTCCGGGGTCCCGTCCAGGATATGGTCTTCGGGCGGCAGCATGGTGATGGTGGAAGCGGTCTCAGTCTGCCCAAAGGCGTTGATGAACCTGGCGCCGGGGAACTCCTGGATGGCCCGCCTGATCACCGACAAGGGCATCGACGCCGCGCCGTAGGTGATAACGTCCAGGGATGAGAGGTCGAATTCATGAAAGCGGGGGTGCTCCATCAGGTGCTTCAGCATGGTGGGGACCAGCATGGCCCGGTCGGCCCGGTATTCTTGGACCGCCGTCAACCACTCCACGGGCTCGAACTGGCGCATGAGTATCAAGCTCCGGCCGCCGTACACCGCCGCCAGGGAGGCTTGGAGCCCCGCGATGTGGTAGAGGGGCACGGAGAGCAGGTTGGTTTCCTCGGCCTCCGGGTCGGCGGGGGTGACCGTCGCCAGCAGATATGAGGAGAAGCTCTCGTGGGTGAGCATCACCCCCTTGGGCACGCCCGTGGTCCCGGCGGTAAACATAATAACCGTCGTGTCGCCGTCCTCCGCCTCCGGGAAGTGGACCTCGTCGTCGGAGGCGCCGGCCATCAACTCGTCCCAGCTCAGCATCCCCCCGGTGGCTCCTCCGTCCAGGACCACCACCCGGTCCGGGGGAAGCCCCCCCTCGGCATCTCCGGTCCGGGGCAGCAACGATAGGTAGCGCTCCCCGAGAAACAGCATGCTCGGTTGGGCGATGGACAGCATCCGCTCCAGCTCCTCGGTCTTGGCGCGGAAATTGATGGGCACGTATATTGCGTCCAGCTGGGCCGTGGCGAAGTATGCCTCGATGCCTTGGGTGCAGTTCACCTGCATCATGGCCACCCGGTCTCCGGGTCCGATCCCCCGGGCGGCCAGGGCGTTGGCCAGCCGGTTTACCCGCTCTTGGAGACCGGCGAAGGTCACCGCCTCGCCGTCGAAGTGGACCGCGGCACGGTCAGGAACTATGGCGCTGGCGATGGTCAAGAACTCCGTGGTGCGCATTGGCATCCCCTCCGTGGATCGTATTCAGCCGTTATCCAGGCAAGAGTTTTCAGGTGGACCCGGCACTCCTGCCCCAGAACAGTCATCTCATGTCTCCGGGCTAGGACCCGGGCCGCCGGCCTGGCCTCCGGACGCGTCCCCTCCTTGAGGGGCCCAAACCACCTGCGATCGCGCAACACTGAGTTGACCTAAAGCAACTATTTGAAGGTTTGTCGCAGGACCCGTTGAGACTTCCCTAGGAGTTTCGGACAGCCTCTTACCTGACTGCGGATTATCTTGAGTCGTAGCTGGCCTGTGTTTGCACTCACCTTGCTTCCATGGTCACTAATCTCCCGTCTGAATTGTCACCTGAGAAAGCGTGAGGGTCAACAGCGCTTCAACTTTTCCATCAGCCGGATCCATCATTGATTGGTACCGGCCAAACTCCCCGCTATCCGCCAGTGCGGTCGCGACCGTCAGTTGTTGTCCAGCCTCTTCATACTCGGACCACGATTGTTTCCAAGAATCCACGAGAGCTTTTTGAGCGTCCTGGTCATCACTGTAAAGTTGGGATATAACACGTTCACCTTCGCCGCTGTCAATCCAGAGCCCCCCGACCTTCCCGGCTCGGACCAAGAACTGTGCTAGCGTAGCGACTTGCCTTCGGTAATCGGCGACGTCTACTCGGCCCGGCCAGCGTGATGCCGGCTCAACCTGCAAGGCGTCCACTGTTGCTCTCAGGTTGTCATAATGCAGTATTACCTGGCGGAACTCCAGCTCCACCCCCAGGGCTCCGGAGGGGAGCGCCACGTAATCGGTCAAAGGCATTATGGTCGGCTCCGGCGATGGAGTCGGCGGGGGAGTGGCTTCCGCGCAGGCCATACCACCGAAGAGGAGAGCCGCTACGACCGGTACCATACACAGTTTCATGATCGACGAACCTTCTAACCCCACTCCTCACCGGCCTGGTTTCGATACGATCCGCCTCACGGACGGTCATCCCCTGTCGCGGGCCAGGACCCGGGATGCGACCCTGGCCTCCAGACGCAACCCCTCCGGCAGGGGCACATCGCCGCCTCGCCGCAGGCAGGCCTTCGCCGCCTCCGCCAGGTCCGGGTCTAACCCGGCCAGGCGCCTGACGATCCGCCAAGCCTCTCCCAGCAGGTCTTCCTCAGCCACCAACCGGGTCAGCAACCCCAGGCGCAACGCCTCCGCGGCATCGAACCGGCGGCCGGTCAGCAGCAGATACAGGGCGCCGGAGCGTCCCAGGCTTCTGGGCAGCGTCTGAGTTCCACCGGCCGCGGGTATCATCCCCAGGTGCACCTCCGGCATGGCGAACACGGTGCCGGCGGCTCCGACCCGGATGTCGCCGAGCAGGACAATCTCGACGCCTGACCCGATGCAGTACCCGTGGGGCGCCACCACCACCGGTATCGGGAGGTGAAGCAGCTGGCCCCACACGTCCCGCTCCCAGCGGACCTGCCGGGCGATTGCCAGGGAAGGGGCCGTGCCGAACTCCGTCAGGTCGGCGCCGGCGCAGAAGGCCCGTCCCTCTCCGGTAATCAGCAACGCCCTCACCTCGGTATCATCCACCACGGCGGCCAGGGCCTCGGAGAAATCGTCCCGCATCTGGATGTTGTAGGCGTTGAGCACCTTGGGCCGGTTCAGGGAAATATGGGCCACGGCCCCGTCCTTGTCGTACAGCAGGGTATCAAATGCCGGCATGGTAACTCTCGATTCTCTGCTATCAGCTGTCAGCCGTCAGCTGGCTTCTCACGCCCTCAGGGGCTGGCCCTTCGGTACAGCTCGTCCATCTCCAACTCGGTATAGCGCAACCCAATGTTCTCGAGGTTATGGGCGTCGCTTACCTGCAAGGGCAGCAAGTCGTGGGTCCGGGCGATCTCCGCCACCTCCGACTTCGGGATATGCCAGTTGTGAATGTAGTTGTCGATCTCAATGGCGTGGATGTTGTCCTCGATGATGATCTCGGGAGTGTAGTAGCCGGGGTGGCAGTAGCTGCGAAACACGCCGCCACCGGGTAGGAAAAGCTCCGCTACCTGGTACTCGGCGAAGGGGTTCTCCGCGGGCCTGATCTCTATTTCCCAACCCGGAATGATGATGATCTGGCCCGGGTAGTGACGCTCCACCAACTCCCGAAACTCGAGGGCCCATTCCTTGTTGTGGTGGTCGGTGATGGCAATGCCGTCGATGCCCTGCTTCTTGACCTGGCCGATGACCTTCTCCGCGATCTCTTTGCTGGGACTCTGAAAGTTGAACGCCTCCCAGATGTGGGTGTGCAGGTCCAGTTTGACTTTCACGCTTTTGCCGTCCGTTTATGATAGCCGTCAGCCGTCAGCAACCAGCCTTCAGTCCTGGGCCGGCGCGGTAGCAAGCTGATCGCCGGCCGCTGATAGCTGATTGGGCGCGCTAACCGCCCCGAAATCCTGGCTCGCGCCGCTGCAAGAAGGATTGGATACCTTCAGCCCGGTCGGCGGTGCTTTGAAGCAGTATGTTCAGGTCCGCCTCCAACCGCAAACCTTGGGTAAGGGTCAGGTCCATCCCGGCCCCGATCGCTTCCTTGGCGTACCGGGCGGCGATCGGGGCGCCGGCCGCGACGGTTTCCGCTAGCAGGCGAGTCCGGGTCAGCAGTTCTTCCCCGGCCACGACTTCGCTCACCAGTCCCAGCGCCAGGGCCTGGGCCGCGTCGATGATGCGTCCGGTTAGGACCAGGTCCCGCGCCCAGGCGGGTCCCACCAAGCGGGGCAGCCGCTGGGTCCCTCCGTCCCAGGGAAAGGCGCCCTGGGCCAGATCGGTGAACCCGAAACTGGCGTCTGCCGAAGCGACCCGCAGGTCCGCGGCCAGGGCCAACTCCAAGCCATGGTCCAGGGCGTCTCCGTTGACGGCGGCAATCACCGGTATGGGCAGCCCTGCCAGGGCGGAGGCTACCTGCATCAAGCTCAGCCAGTCTTGCCGGGCTTCCGGAAACAGGTCCCCAGGCGCCGGTTCGCGGCCCACCGAGAAAACGCTGCCGGCGCCGGTGATGATGACCGATCGGATGCCCTCGTCTTCACCGATGGCCCGGCAGGCCTCGCGCAGCTCGGCGGCCAGGGGGCTGTCGATGCGGTTGCCACCCTCGGGCCGGGCCAGCGTCACCGTCGCCACCGGGCCATCGCGGCGGTAGTCCAAAAGATCGTATCGAATCTCGGCCTGCTTTCTGAATAATGTAGTTGCCGGCCAATCCGTCCGGCCCACCACACCCACCTGGTGGGGCGCCGCTACAATAGTAGGGCTCAGGTCTTCTCTTGACAAGGGCCAACGGCTTGTTTAACATGATTTAGCGCTCTCAGACCGAGAGTGCTAATGCCATGGGATGCAAACTGGCCAACTGAATAGGCCAGACGTAGAAAGGAGGCAACGGTGGCAAACTTTACTCCGCTGGGCGAGCGGGTGGTCGTTCAGCCCATCGAGCTCGAGCAACAGACAAAAGGCGGAATTTTCTTGCCTGACACCGCCAAAGAGAAGCCCCAAGAAGGCAAAGTGGTCGCCGTGGGCCCGGGACGGGTTACCGACGATGGGACTCGAATTCCCATGGAACTCTCGAAAGGCGATCGTGTCATCTACTCCAAGTTCGCCGGAACCGAATATAAGGACGGCGACGAAGAGTACCTCATCTTGCGTGAGAGCGATATTCTGGCCAAGATCGGGGCCGGGAAACCCCAGGCCAAGAAAGCCGCCCGCAAGAAGTAGTCTTGTAAACCCCATCAAACCGTTCCACGTCGAAATTGATAGTTGTAATTCGTAAGGAGGACAGGGATGCCCCCAAAGAAAATGGCCTACTCAGAAGAGGCGCGCAAGTCGCTTCGGGCAGGCATTGACATCTTGGCACAGTCGGTGAAGATTACCTTGGGGCCCAAAGGCCGCAATGTAGTCTTGGACAAGTCGTTCGGCCCCCCACAGGTATGCAGTGATGGGGTTACCATCGCCAAAGAGATCGAGTTGCCCGACAACTTCGAGAACATGGGCGCGCAACTGTTGAAAGAGGCGGCCACCAAGACCAACGACGCGGCCGGCGACGGCACTACCACCTCCGTGGTGTTGGCCCAGGCCATCGTCAATGACGGATTCAAGAACATAACCGCTGGGGCCAATCCGATGGCCATCAAGCGCGGGATCGAAAAGGCCGTCCGCGTGGTGGTAAGCGAGGTCCAGAAGATGTCTCAGACCGTGGAGACCCGGGAGCGGATCGGCCAAGTGGCCAGCCTCTCGGCCCACGAGGAAGCCATCGGAGAGACCATCGCCGAAGCCATGGAAAAAGTGGGCAAGGACGGAGTCATCACCGTCGAAGAGTCCAAGGGTCTCGCCGACGAGATTGAATACGTCGAGGGCATGCTGATAGACCGGGGCTACATCTCCCCCTACTTCATCACCAACCCCGACCGGATGGAAGCGGTCATCGAAGACGCGACCATCGTCATCACCGACAAGAAGGTTTCGGCCGTGTCCGACCTGCTGCCCGCCCTGGAGAAGCTGCTCCAGGTAGGCAAGAAGAACGTGGTGATCGTCGGCGAAGACGTTGACGGCGAAGCGCTGGCGACCCTGGTGGTCAACAAGTTGCGAGGTACCCTGAACGTGGTCTCGGTTAAAGCCCCCGGGTTTGGCGACCGGCGTAAGGCCATGCTTGAGGACATCGCTATCCTGACCGGCGGCCAGGTGATCAGCGAGGAAATGGGTAAGAAGCTGGACTCGGCAACGCTGGAGGACTTCGGTCAGGCCCGCCGGGTGAGTTCCACCAAAGACGAGACCACTATCGTCGAGGGACGAGGCTCGGAGGACGCGATCCAGGCCCGCATCAGCCAGATCAAGGCTCAGATCGAGGACACCACCTCCGAGTTCGACCGGGAAAAGCTCCAAGAGCGGATGGCCAAGCTTTCCGGCGGCGTGGCCGTGATCAAAGTCGGTGCGGCTACCGAGGTTGAACTCAAGGAGCGCAAGGCCCGAGTGGAAGACGCCCTTTCGGCCACCCGCTCCGCCGTTGAGGAAGGGATCGTACCCGGTGGCGGAGTAGCCCTGGTTCGCGCCCAACGGGCGGTCGAAACCCTCAAGGATCTCCCCGCGGACGAGAAGGTGGGCGCCGATATCATCCGGCGGTCGCTGGAGCAGCCGCTCAAGCTTATCGTGGAAAACGCCGGATTCGAGGGAGCAGTGGTGCTGAACGAAGTGAAACAGCACCCGGACGACTATGGCTACGACGCCGAGGTAGGCGAGTACGGCCCCATGCTGGAGCGGGGGATCGTGGACCCGGCCAAGGTGACCCGGTCGGCTCTCCAGAACGCCGCCAGCGTCGCCTCGATGATCCTGACCACCGAATCGATCATCTCCGAGATACCCCAGGACAAGCCCGCCATGCCCGGAATGCCACCGGGAGGCATGGACTACTAGTCCACTGGCTCAGGACCTTTTGTAAAGGCGCCCCCGATTGGGTGGGGCGCCTTTACTTTTTGGGGAGGGACGCCGGCCTTAGAGGGTGGCCGGGAGA
This sequence comes from Dehalococcoidia bacterium, assembly GCA_030740155.1. Classification (GTDB taxonomy): domain Bacteria; phylum Chloroflexota; class Dehalococcoidia; order Lucifugimonadales; family UBA3495; genus CAJWBT01. The sequence continues at coordinate 81,699 of JASLXV010000069.1, forward strand.
GGCCCTTCCCTCCGTTCTGGAACCGCTATGAAACCACAAACTCCGGGCCGGCGAGGGACTCCTCCGTCGTGGGGTCCGTCTCCCGGCGGGGAAGCCTGGCCCTGGGAAGGTTCCAGAACATGGCCGCCGCCATCAGGTACAGAACAATAATGGGAATAATGGCCCAATAGTAGCTGCCGGAAGTATCGTACACCCAACCCGCGAACACCGGCACACCCATGGACAGGATGCTGTGTACCGTGGTGACCCCACCCCGTAGGGTAGCGAAGCTCTTGCGGCCGAAATAGTCCCCGATCAGTGACCAGGAAACTCCGCTGACGCCCTCCGCGAAGGCAAATAGCGCGGCGAAGATGAGGAGTTGCCACAGCGCACCCCCGCTCAAGAGGAGGACCCCCAAGCTGACCGCGCCCAACAACATGGTGAGGGCGACGATCTTCTGTTTGGCGTACTTGTCACCCACCCAGCCGAGAGCGATCCGGAGCGGGATGGTGATAAAGGCAACGAAAGCTACGACGAAGGCGCCCGTGCCTTCCGATTGGCCTCTCCACACCATGAGGGGCACCAGGTGCACGAAAACCCCGGTGTGGGCCGCGATTCGCAGGCCCATGGCCAGAGCCAGAAGCCAGTACGTCGGCGTCTTGAGCGCCTCCTTCGCCGTGAAGTCCACTGCCGTTACGTGGCGGGCGAACCGAAGCGAACTCGTGGGCGAGGGGCTCCTGGCGACGACTGGCGGCGACCGGTCTCCATCGGGCAGCAGTCCCATGGTCTCTGGGGAACGGCGTACTACAAGAGACAGGGGGATCACCGCGGCAATTATCACCAGGCCCGAGATGACGGCGCCGGTCCTCCAGCCTTGGGTCAGCACGATGTAGGCTACAGCCGGGGTGATGACGGTACCGCCAATGGAGATGCCCATGGTCGCGAAGGACATGGCCAGGCCCTTTCGGCGAATGAACCACTGATTGACCGCCGCCATGATGCCGTGGTTGAAGCCGGCATTCATGCCCATGGCAAGGACGCCGATATACACGAGGAGAAATGTTGTGAAGGTGTGGGTTTGGGACAGCAGAATGAACCCCGTGCCGGCCAGAAGACCGCCGAAGGCTATCATCGTCCGGGGGCCCAAACGATCCACCGCATACCCGGCCAACGGCCCTTCAAGCCCCCCTTCCAGGCGGCCCAACCCATAGGCCAAAGAGGTGGCCGCCCGGCTCAGGCCCAGGTCACGGGTCACCGGCAGAAAGTAGACCGAGAAGCCCAACCAGTAGGTCCCCCCACCCAAGGCATTAAGGACGCTGCCCGCCGCAACTATCCACCAGCCGTAGAATATCTTGCGGTCCGCGCTGGCGCCGCTGGTGGCACCCGGCCTATCCGTCATGCACGTTCATTCCTCTTGGGCGTGGAACCGGCGGCCATCGCCTTTCCTGAACTGTTTCCAAGCCTCCGGTATCCGGCTCGGTCACCCTTACCGGGCGCCCGCAGCCTGCCCACTCGTAATTCTTGAGTCAAATCGCTGGGCGTTTTCGACACGGCCGCCACCCTCGGCAGCGTGGGGCGGGCCTCATGCTCTTGGCGCGGCCCTCCTTCACCTTCCGGCGCCACCCCGTCTCGAGGAGCCGGGCCCTGCCCAGCTTAGCGCCCGGGCAGAAGACCAGAAAGGTGAAGGCCGGACGTTCTATTCGAACCGCATCGCGGTGAGACGCAGCAGGTTGAGGGTGTAGAGGGCGGAGCGCGTACGGTCGGGCAACCCTGATCCCGCGAAGTTGTACTCGCGATGGGTGGCGCCCCAGCTCGAGCAGACGGAAACGTAGGTCCGGCCCGAACTCAGGTTCTCGGTGGCAGCCTGGCTGTCCGGTACGCCGTACACCGCTACGCCCAGGTCCGCTCTGGCATGTTCTCTGACGGCGGCGGCCAGTTGATCCGCCAGGCTGGCCCCGTCCTGGGCCAGCTCTTCGTAGCGGGCCGCCGCGCCGTTGGCTCCCAGAACGCCCAGCAAGACGGTTTTTCCCATACCGACGGTCCCCTCCAGGAACAGGGGACCGGCAGCCTCCTGAAGGTACTGGGCCACGATGCCGCCGGTGAGACCCTCGTAGGAGGCCACGGTCCGCTTCGGGTCCCGGTTCAGCAGCTCTCCCACCACATCTTGCAGCGTCTGATCATCGGACCCGAAAACGTGGTCCTTCAAGAGATCCCGGGCCTCTCGCTCCAGGGGCGCGATGAGCCCTTCGGCTTCCTCCCGGCTGATCGCCTTGGCCGTGATGCGCACGTCCACCTGACCGGGATGGGCCAGCACCCCTACCGTAGGGTTTTGAGAGTTGGCGATGAGGTGACCGACCAGGTCGTCCACCGAGCTTTCTCCCAGGTCGGCCACCTTGAGAACCCGGGAATAGATTGCCTCGGATAGGCCGAACTTCCGCCGGAGGTAGGGGATGACTTCATTGTCGAAAAGCCACTTCATTTCGAAGGGCACCCCGGGCAAGCAGATTACGACCGCCCTGGGGTCTTCAACGATGAACGAGGGGGCCGTGCCGTTGGGGTTTTTGACTGGAATTGAGTCCGCCGGAATGTAGGCCTGCCGGTTGTTGTTCTCGGTCATGATGAAGCCCCGGCGGCGGAACCTCTCCTCGATCTGGGCCATGAGTTCCGGGTCCAGGACCAACTCCCTCCCGGAAGCCCTGGCCACGACTTCCCGGGTCAGGTCGTCCTGGGTCGGGCCGATACCCCCGCAGGTGATGACCAGGTCGGAGCGCTCCATGGCCCGATCGATGGCCGACAACATCCGGTCCGGGTTATCCCCGACCACCGTCTTGTAAAAGAGGTTAACACCCTGATTGGCCAGCCGCTGGGCCATCCAGGCCGAGTTGGTATCTACAATCTGGCCCAGCAAAAGCTCCGAGCCGATGGCTACGATCTCCGCGTTCATGTCCGAAAGCTCCTGGGCATACGCTGGTTCTTGCTGACTCCCCAGCTCTCACCCCACCGGCCCCATGACAAAATGAGCTTTGGGTGCACCCCGGAAGGGCAACGAGGCTTTCCACACGTTTCTGGCTGGTCATCAACGCCGAATACCCCCGGCCACCTTGAGGCCGGGAGTCTCAGACATCGTTAGGGTAGTCCGGCGCGGCTACGGGGTCAAGGGGCATTGAGGGGCGGGTCCGGTACCCTCATGGGCTGCTGGACGCCGTCAAGTTCAGCGCGCTGACCCCGCCTGCCTTCCAGATAGCGGTCTCCGCCGCGTCGAAATCGCCCACCCGGAACGTGAGGGTCTCGCCGGCGAAGGACTCGGCCCCGTACTGAGGTATCGTCAGGACGAAACTGCCGTTGCTAACCGTGCCCTCGTCCAGCGGTTCCAGGAATGCCGCAAGCCAAGCGGTGACAACGGTGCCGTCCGAGGCGGGGAGGCCGTCGATGGTGGCCGTACCCGCGAACGCGTTGGGCAGGACATCGGTCCGGGCCGGAGGCAAGGGCGCCGGCGCCGGTGTCGCGGTTGGCTCCGGAATGGGGGTAGCCGTCGGCGCCGGTGTCAGCGTGGGTGTCGGCATCGGGGTGGCCGTGGGCATCGGCGTGGCGGTGGGTGCCGGCGTGGCTGTGGGTGCCGGCGTGGCTGTGGTCGCCGGAGTGGGCTCAAGTGTCGGGACCGGTGTCGGGTCCGGCGTCGGGTCCGGCGTCGGTTCCGGTGTCGGAGCGGGCTCCGGCGTATCGTCGGGCTCCGGGGTGTCGTCGGGTTCCTGGTCCTCCTCCTCGGGAGACGGGCCTGCCGTGGCGGCCGGTGGCACGGGGGTATCCGGCGGCGGTGATGTTGGAGCAGGTGTCGGCGGCACAAGGGTAGGCGCCGGTGACGGCGCCGGTAGAGCGGTCGGGGCCGGAACCGGAGTTGGAAGCAGCGTGGGCTGCGGCGCCGCCGTGGCCACCGGTTGGGGCGCCGGGGTAGCGGTGGGTGGAGAAACCGCGGTGGGCGTCGGAGGGATCACTTGAGGCGTCGGGATCGGAACCTCGCCGGTCTTGGCCTCCGGAATCTCGGTGAACACGGCCGTCTCGGCCCGGACCATGAGTTTCGGCTCGGTTGGTGCGGTCTCGGCCGTGACCGTGCTCTTCTCCTCGTCGATCAGGACCTGGGTGCCCAGGTCGTTCTCCAGCTCGCAGACCCCGCGGAAGCACTGCACCTCCGCCTCGCCTTTATCCGGGTCGTATTTGACGCTCATCCAGGTGCCGCGAGGGGAAGCCGTGCCGGCCGGGGTTACCACTTGGACCGGCCTCTGCCCTTCCCGGAAACCCTCGTCGATGAGGAAGATCTTGCCCTGGCTGAGTTCGATGATGATGTCCTGGTCCAACGCGAACCGGCCGAGACGCCAGACGGTGTCGGGAGTCGTTCTGGTGACCCGGATGAACTCGCGGACGGCTATGTCTACCCGGGCCTCACTGTCGGGAAAGGTCTTGACGGCGTCACCGGGGAACAGGTTCTGCCCCACCGCCGTTGGCAGAAAGTTGGACGCGCCGGCGCCGGGATCGCGGAGCAGGTCCGTTTCCACCTGGTTGACGATCTCTTCCACGGAGATGCTGGCCTCTTCCGGCTCCGTCCCGCCACCGCCGGTGGCCAAGACAAGCACAATCAAGGCGATGACAACGGCGGCGGCGGCGATGCCAGAAGCTATGAACGGTAGACGGCGACGGAGCGGCGCGGGTATCTCGTTAACCATGCGGCCGCCCGGGGTCGCCATTCCCCTCAACCAGGGTGGCGGCCTGAAGATCGACCACTTCGTAAAGATCGACCGGCTGGCGGCGGCCTCTAACCTCCACCGGTCCCAGGGACCGTACCCGGCACATGTGATTGACCAAGGCCTGGGTGGCGCCGCTGATCAGGACGGATACCCCATACTCCTTGGTCAAGTCCTGCAACCGCGACGCCAGGTTCACGGTGTCACCGATTACGGTGTAGTCCATCTTCCTCGGCGAGCCGATGTTGCCCACCACCGCCTGACCAGTATGCATCGCGATCCCGATCCTCAAGGAGGTTTTCGCCAGTTCCCGCCAGCGGTCCTCCAGCTCACCCAGCCGGTCCCGCATCTCCAGGGCCGCCAGCACCGCCCGTTCCGGATCGTTGTCGTGGGCCTGGGGTGCCCCGAAGAACGCTAGGATAGCATCCCCTTCAAACTTGTCAACGGTCCCCCCGTGGCGGAAGATGATATCCGTCATCAGGGTCAGGTATTCGTTGAGCAGGTCGACGACTTCCTCCGGGCTCAGCTGCTCCGAAATGGTGGTGAACCCTCGTATGTCGGAGAACAGTACCGTCAGATCGGCGCGCCGCCCTCCCAGCCGGGCGGCAGCCGGATTCTTTAGCATCTCTTTCACGGTCCACGGGGACAGGTACCGGGACAGCATCGACCGGGCCTGCTGTTTTTCCAGTTGCTCGATGCCGACCCGGTCGGTGAGGGCAAAGGCGAACCCCACAAGCAGGGCGGTTAGAGGCGCGGTGATGGGCAGGAAATAATCGGCCCACACAAACGGTCCAATCCACGCGCCGAACAGCCCGGCCACCAGCGCCGCCATACCGCCGAACCCAAACAGTGGTCTGACGAAACGGCCCAAGGCAACTGCGCCAAAACCCAGTACCACAACGATCAGGACCACCTGATAACGCGCCGGGCCGCCGATGAAGGAGCCACTCAATAGCGTGTCGGCGGCGGCGGCGTGGAACTCGACCCCCGCCATCCGGTTGGTGCCGGAAAACGGGGTGGGCAGCATGTCCTCGATGCTGGGGTCGGTGACCCCGATGAAAACGATCTTGTCTCTGAGCCGGCCGGAAAAATCCTCCTCACTCTTGAGCACGTCGCGGGCGACGAATGTCTGGTGGGTACCCGGCGGGCCGGGGAAATTAACCAGGAACTGGCCGCCGGAGACCTTCACCAGAAGGTCCGGTGCTATCGGGACGTCGCCGTTGGGCGCCGGCGCCGCGGGCAAGCCGGTCCCTTTGAGCTGGGCGGCGGCCACCAGCGCGAGCCCGTAGACGAAGTTCCCATCCTTGTCTCGCCCGTAGGGTAAGTACCGCCGGAGCACGCCGTCGGCATCGGGCCTGATCCCGACCAAACCAATGGACCCTCCGGACGCGGCCGCCAGCTCCCGGTACGGCTCCGTTACCCCCGCCACCCCTATTCCCGATACGGCTTGGCCCGCCAGGACCACGGCCACCCCGCTGTCGACGGCCCTCCTGACCGCGCGGGCCAACTCCAAGTCCTGCGCCCTAGCGGAGTCGGCGCCCGCGACGATGCGATCAAAGCCGGGAGTGCCCGGACCGATCACCTGGGTCCCCTCGCGGGTTTGAATCTGAAGTGGGGTTCCGGAGAGGACCTGGTAGAGAAACGGCTGGATTTCGGCGAACTGCTCCCCGGTTATCACGGTCTCGCTGTTGCTCTCTTCCGAATAAAGAATATCGACCGCGATGACGGCCGGCCGGTACTGGCTAACCTGGTCTATGAGCCGGGCAACCAGGCTTCGTGGCCACGGCCACCGGGGGGCGCCCCGCTCGAAATCCTGCTGCGAAATAGCAACGATGGCTACCTCGGGCCGGGGCTCCCTGATGTCCCGCCACTGGAACGCCCGGTCCAGGAAAAACAGGTCGGGGCGCTCCATGACTTCGAACACCGACAACAGGGAAACGGCGAGGACCAAGGGAACGCTGTATACAAGAAACAACCTCTTCAGTGAAAAGACGGTTAGCAACTTAGCGTTGACCTCGTTTCATTCCAGAGCATCTACGATATCCCGGATCGTCGAACCTATGCGGTTCCACGACATAAGCATAAACTGACCTTGTTCAAAACTTCAAGCCGATTCGGAACGAGTGGGTGACGGCACGCCGGAGTCAGGGTCCAGGACCTTCCGCCCCCCCTGACCCCGCGTTCGGATGGCCACCGTCGAAACCCGGCGGCATGGCCCCGAGGGCCGGCTTCCCTTGACCGCCTACGGCGTCTATGCTTAACTCTAGCTACCACGACTGCCGCGATGGGATCGCGTTCTTGGCGGAATAGCGACCGGGCCTCGACCACCGAAAGTGGCTGAAAAGGGCGCGGTTGAAAGGGAGGTAATTACCAGGTGATAGTAGCGGTGCTTGACGATTACCAGGGAATCGCCGTCCGAATGGCCGATTGGACCAGCCTGCCTAAAGGGACCGAGGTCCAGTTCTTCCTGGACCACCTAGCCGACGAGGATGGCCTGGCCGAGCGGCTCGCCGAATTCGATGTGGTTGCGGGTATGCGGGAGCGTACGCCGTTCCCACGTTCCTTGCTGAACCGGCTTCCGAATCTACGCCTGCTGGTGACCACCGGCCGCCGCAACGCATCCTTCGACACCCAAGCGGCCACCGAGTTGGGCATTGTGGTCTGCGGGACCGGCGGGGCCGGGGAAGGCCCCACGGAGCTGACCTGGGGCTTGATCATCGGCCTGCTTCGGCACATTCCCCTGGAGGACCGGCTCACCCGCCAGGGCAAGTGGGGCAACACCGTCGGCATCGGTCTCCGAGGCAAGACCCTGGGCCTGCTGGGACTGGGCCACATCGGCTCACTGGTGGCCCGGGTGGGCAACGCCTTCGGCATGGATGTCATCGCTTGGAGCCAGAATTTGACCGCCCAACGCGCCGCGGAGTGCGCCGCTACCCTGGTGGACAAGGATACCCTGTTCCGCGATTCGGATGTCGTATCCGTTCACCTGGTGCTCAGCGACCGCACCCGTGGGCTGGTTGGGGCCCATGAGCTGGGCTTGATGAAGCCCACCGCCTACCTGGTCAACACCTCTAGGGGCCCCATCGTCGACGAGGCGGCACTGGTCGACCTGCTGCAACGCGGGGCCATCGCCGGGGCGGCGCTGGACACCTTCGACGTGGAGCCTCTGCCGCCGATGCACCCGTTCTTGGCCCTACCAAATACCGTCCTCGCCCCCCACAACGGCTACGTGACCGAAGAGGCCTACCTGGCCTTCTACGCCGGGATTGTGGAAGACATCACCTCTTTCGCCGGCGGAAACCCGGTCCGGGTGCTGAATCCCGAGGTCTTGAACTCGCCCCAACTGCGGGGACCCGGCTAGCCCCAGGGTTGCCCGGAGACCATCGCTCAGGCACTACCTACCTGCCTCGGAGAAGCGGGCGCCCGGAGGGCTACTTCCCGATGCACGGGACTCAAACAGCTCCAGGAGGAACTAGTTGAAAGCGGTACGCATTAACGAATTCGGCGACGTAGACGTGCTCCAGTGGGAGGAAGTACCGGACCCCAAGCCCCGGCCCCGGCATGTTCTGATAAAGGTGGACTCCTCCGGTGTCAACTACGCCGAGGTAATGCGGCGCACTGGTAATTACCCCGGCCCGGGCTTGCCTTCTTCCATGGGACTGGAGGCCGCGGGAACCGTGGTGGAGGTGGGCAGCGAGGTTACCGACATTTCGGTGGGGCAGAAGGTAATGGCCATGGGACCCGGATGCCAGGCCGAGTACGTTACGGTGAACAGCAGCCTGGTCTTCCCCTATCCGGAAACCCTGGACCCGGTACACGCGGGAGGAATGCCGGTGGTCTTCCTCACGTCCTACCACCTGCTGAAGACCCGGGGGCAGATGCAGACTGGGGACACCGTACTGGTGCACGCCGGCGCCTCCGGAGTCGGCACGGTGGCCATTCAACTGGCCAAGGCGTGGGGCGCGAAAGTCATCGCCACGGCCTCCACCCAGGACAAGCTGGACCTGGCCCGGTCACTGGGAGCTGACATAACCATCAACTACACCACCGACGACTTCGAGGAGGCGGTGCAGCAGGAGACCGGGGGCCAGGGTGTCGAGTTGGTCCTGGAGGCCGTCGGCGGCCCGGTGCTGGAGAAAAGCCTGCGTCTGGTGGCTCAATACGGCCGGTTGGTTACCTACGGGGCCGCTTCAGGAGAAACGGCGTCCCTTTCCGCCGCGGACATATCCGGCAGCAACCGCACCATCATCTCGTTCAGCATGGGGCGGTCTCCCGTCGGCACCCTGGACCACAAGTCGGCCATGGCCGGCCTGTTCCAAATGATCGCCACCGGCCAGGCCCGGCTGGTAGTCGACCGGGTTCTGCCCATGGCCAACGTGGCCGAGGCCCACACGCATCTCTCCAACCGGGGCACCAGGGGCAAGGTGATCTTGACGCCGTAGGCAGCGGTCAGCGGTCAGCCTTCAGCTAGGTTGCACCGTGAGAGAGTCACGCACTTGCCACGGGCGCCAGGCATTACCTGAGACCCCTCGCTTCGCTCGGGGTGACATGCAACAGTACCTAGATATTGGATTGGCTGCCGCCCTATAGCTGATGGCTGACCGCTACTCGTACCGCAGGGCCTCGGCGGGGAAGATGCGCGAGGCCTGCAGGGCGGGCAGAAAGGTGGTGGCCAGGGAAAACAGATAGGCCACGGCGATAATCACGCCTATCTGAACCCACGGAATGCTGAATCGGATGGACTCCACGTCATCTTGGATGTCATTGACAATATTGAACGACATGATCGTTCCCAGGGCCACCCCGATGGCTACCCCCAGCAAGACCACGAAAGAGGACTCCAGCAGGAAGCTTAACTGGACCATGCGGCGGCGGTAGCCAATGGCACGCATGACGCCAATGTGCTGCCGGCGCTCCACCACTGCCCGCAGGCTGACCACCCCCAAGGCGGCGATCCCCACCATCAGGCCCAAGCCCATGTAACCGGTAAAGAGATAATTGAATGCCCGGTTGGCCGCCGCCTGATCTCCCACCAACTCCGCCAGCACGTCGGTCTCCATACCGTTCTCCCGGAAGGCAGCCTCGATGCTCCTGGCGGTCCGCGCCATATCGACCCCTTCAGCCACCTTGAACCGGTAGGTAGTGGTCGGTATGGGGAACGGGACGGTTTCATCCAACTGTCGCCTCGAGACGAACATGCCAAGGCCGATATTGCCGAAGGCGTCGGTGAGTCGGTCCATCACGCCGATGACCTTGACCCGGACCACCTGGCCCGTGCGCGGCTCCCGGACCTCTAGCTCAATGGGTGACATCTCCTCGTCTTCGTAGTAAACACCCTCCAGCTGGAAGGGAATGCCGGAGTCGCCAAAGCCGGAGCGGGTGGGCACGACCAACGAGTCAACCACCGCCAAAGTTGGGTCATCCCGCAGGGCCTGCCAAACCTCCCGGTCCGTCTTGCCGTAGCCGTCGGCGATCAACTTCAGCCTGGACTCCGTGGCTCTCAGGAAGTCATCGCCGGCGGCCCGCACCGCGTACCTCCGCCAGCGCTGATTTTCCGCCCCCGTCTGGCGGGCCTCGACAGGTATGGCGGTGTAACCGCCGACGGCCTCGAAATCCTCCAAGAACAGATCCGGATGGTCGTCGATCGCCCCGCGAATATCCCCGATGGGGGTGTTGAAATTGACGATGCCCTGAATGTCCCATCCGCCGGCTACCGCGTCTACGTCCGCGACCGCGGCGCTGAACGCATTGTTGAGAATGGAAATCACGATGAGGGTGAAAATGACCAGGGCGAACATGGCGAGGGTCAGACCGGTGCGGAACTTGGCGCTCATGGGATAGGCCACGGCGGTGACCAGGACGGGGCGCAACCTACCCACCCGGCCGATGAATAAGGTCATCGCCTTCAACAGGTGGTCCGCGTTGTACATGACCGTCCAGACCGCCGCCGCCACCGTGGCGATGCCGGAGATGAAGAACATTTCGATGCCGCTGTTGAACTCGCCGGTCACGCCGCTCAGGGTGTCGAACGGCATCAACCAGAAGGCAAGCATCAGCCCGCCGATAAAACTGTAGGCGGTGCGGTCCCGCACTTCGGCCCGAAGGGAAGTGCGCCAGAGCGCCGTCCGCAGCATCAGCCCAATCCCCACGATAGCCAGGGAGACGCCGGTCCCGAAGGGCGCCGCCTGGTCACTGGCCATGCCACCCCATGTAATCCATGCGCCCACCAAGAAGGTGAGCCAACCTTGACGCAAATAGGGCCAGGCGAAACGGAACACCGCATTAACGAAGCCAAAACCCCAGATGGGGAAGACAGCCACCCACAGGACTGCAAGGCCCATGTTGAGGAAGAAACTCCCAAACCGGGCATGCGCCAGATTCGTCAGACCGCGGATGAAGAAGATCGCGGGTCGAGCAACCGCCTTCAGGATGCCCAGCAGCCGCGCGGAGAGCGGCGAATCTTGCCGGACGACAATCGTTTCGGGCAACCCTCTGATTGCAACGACGATGTTCATCCTGCTCACCCGATAGGCCGAGACGGCCACTGTGCCCAACGTGATGACCATCCCCAGGCAGTAGGCGACGATGGCGCTGCGGACCTCGAAGTGAGGGGTCAAATGGAAGTTTTCCGGAGTGCCGGCGACGCCGTTGGCGAAGATCCAGTTGGCGATTGCCACGATTGTTGCGCTGGCCGCCAGACCCAGAAAGACCCCCACCGCGCCGGACGCCAGGGCGTAGGCCGTGCCCTCGAAGACGAACATCTGCACCAGGTGGCGGCGCTTGGCGCCCACCGCCCGCGCCATGCCCATTTCCGACCGGCGGGCCGCCGCCAGCATGACGAAGATGAGAAAGATCAGCAGCACTCCCACCATGATGGAGAACAGCCCCATGATCGCGAAGGTGCTGGTCACTCCGCTGCCCACCTGGTCTGCCAAATCCAGGACCCGCTTCTTTACATCGTGGACGCGGAACTCGCCGAGCCCGGCGAACAGGGTGTCGGCCTCTCTCTCCGCTTCGGCCAGCTTGCCGCGGCTCAGGGCTTCCAGCACGTCATCGAACACCCTTTCGTCAGCCAGGAGGCTGATAAGCCGGTCGCTCACTTCATCCCGCTGCAACACCTCGAGCAACGCCGACATATCCGGCCGGCGGTTCGCGCTCAGGGACCGCTCCCTGCTTTCCAGCGCCCTCAGCACTTCGCCTCGGCCGAGCAACTCCTTGAGCTGGGCTGCCACCGCCCGGTCGGCGAAGAGGACCCTCAACTCCCGGGTGACTTCGTCACTGAGTTCAGCCCCGGCGAAGGTGCCGCCAAGGTTGGAGACCACGATGGAGTTGATCTGGCCGTCCCGGTCGAACATGGATTGGGCGTGGTCCAAGCGTACGACCAGAGTAGGGCCGTCACCGGCCAGGCCACCCCTATCCACCACCCCCATTACCTCGATCGGCAAGCCCCGGCCGGCAACGAACACCTGTAGTACGTCTCCGGCAACAGCCCCCAGTTCCTCGGCTGCCTCAGTGTTGATGTAGGCTTCGTCCTGACCCAAACTCTCCAGGCGGACCTCCGCTCCGGAGGCCAGGTACAGAGCGCCGAAGCCGCGCAACGAGGCGGGCTCCACCCCAGCAATCCGCATTTGCCCTTCTGAGAGAGACGTGCGCGTATTCACGGCGGGGGCCCACTCGCCGATCCCCGGGGACAGCCCGTCGATACTCTCCAGGCCGGTCAGCCTGTCTCTTAGCCAGAGGAAACGCTCGTAGGGTATGTAGGAGGTGCTGCCGAAACTATCTCCGGAGGTGGCCCTGGCGGAGATGATGATCTCATCGATCGGACCGAGGGCCTCCACGGCGTTGCTGCGGATGGAGTAGCTGATTGTATCGCCGGTGCCAAAGGCCGCCGCCATGATTAAGGTGCTGATCATGATGCCGACGATGATGAGGACGGTCTGGGCCATCCTTCGGGGTATATTGCGCAGGCCCAGCTTCACCATGACCGGGCTCCGCCAAGCCATCCACCCGACCACGGCCATCGACGCCAGGAAGAATGCCAAGAGGATCGCCATGATCAGGTCCATGGAGACGCCGAAAAGCTCTTCCACTACTCTTCGGCCGCCACGGGCGACTCGGCGTCATTTCCCGCTCCCCGCGACTCGCCGGACCCATTCCCGTCGTCCACGATGGCTCCGTCCCGCATCCGCACGATGCGGTGCGCCCGCGCGCCCACCTCGGCGGCGTGGGTAACCAGCACGAAGGTCTGGCCGTTGGTCTGGTTCAGCTCACACATGAGGTCGATGATTTCCCCCGCCGTCTCGCTGTCCAGGTCGCCGGTGGGCTCGTCGGCCCAGACTATGGAGGGTCCGTTCACCAGGGCCCGAGCCACGGTCACCCGCTGCCTCTGGCCCCCGGAAAGCTCGGCGGGCAGGTGTTGGGCCCGGTCGGACAGACCCACCTGGTCCAGCATCTCCAAGGACCTGCGGCGGGCCTCTCTAGAGCCGATGCCGGAGACCAGAAGCGGCATCTCCACGTTCTCCAAGGAGCTGAGGACCGGAAGGAGGTTGTACAGCTGGAACACGAACCCCATCTGCCGGGCCCGGTAATCGCTGCGTTCGTCGTCGGGAAGGCCGTGAAGAACCACTCCGTCGATCAGCACCTGGCCGGAGTCGATCTCGTCCAGGCCGGAGAGGCAGTTGAGGAGGGTGGTCTTGCCGCATCCGCTGGGCCCCATAATGGCGACCATCTCGCCGCGCCGCACCCGCAGGTCCACTCCCTTCAGGGCGTGAACCTTCACCGTGCCGGTGTCGTAGATCTTTTGAATTCCAGTGGCGAGAACGATCGGTTCCCCCATCGGGACCTCCTGGGGCAGCCGCCGCGGCGCTTCAGGGGTAGCCGAGGGGCAAGAATTTCGGGGCATGGCCTGTTCCTGAAAAGAGAGATGAGACTCTGATAGCTAACAATAGACTATCATGGCGGGCCGCCGGTAGCCATCCGCCAGAAGAGGAGGTCCCGCACCCGGCGGCCGTGACGGTCGATCCCGCGTGACGGTCGATCCCGATTGAAGAGACCGCGGCGCCCCGCAACGAGACGCCGCCCAGATATGGGACCAGTGGAGGAAGCTCGCCTCGATGCGGTCACAGCCGGCGCCCGGGTGCATCCAGCCTCTTTACCCGGACCAAAGGCTCGAGCCCACCACCCCTTCCGACAGTCGATTGCCGTTCCGGGGTCTCGTAAATGGCTTGAAACCAGTTGGTAATCCCGGCGAAGGCCGGGATCCAGCTAGCGCTTCCGTGGATTCCGGTCTTCGCCGGGATGATGATCGCGGGGAGAGAACGTCACACAAGTACCGAGACCGGAGTAGAAACTATGCAGCGGTCAGAAAAGGATACGGACAGCGGCTACCGCCTCAGAAATGCCGTTAGAGGGTTCACGGCATCCCTGGGGGTCTCAGGCACTGGGAATTCAACTCGATTCAGGAAACCTTTGGAAAATCCCCGGCGCGAACTTTTAGGGAATCTGATTCTCCCGGTTGCGCCGCCTAAGCCGCCGAGCGACCGTTGGCGTTGGCGAATAGGAACTTTTCTATGTCTTCGGGTTTGAAACGGCGGTCGGCGCGGAAGCCGATTCGATAGCAATGAAGCAGCCCGGAGTCCGCCCAGCGGCGCACGGAGTGGGGGTGTGCATGCAGAAAATCCGCAACCTGGGTCACCGTAAGCAAGGCGCCGTTCGATTCCGTCGGCTGAAATCCATTTCCGTTATTGATCGCATGTGAACTAGCCACATGACCTCCCTGATGGACCAATACCTTCCGTCAAAGTACCCTTCTCCCAGCCTGCGAACAATCGGGACGACACGCAAGAGGCAAAATGCCAGCCCTCAAAAGCCTCCTCCGTTGCTTGCCTCCCGGAAAGCCGTTCCGGCCGCGATAGCGGTCGCGTTGATCGCGCTCACGCCGCCGCCGGGGTGGCGAAAGGGACACCATCTTGCAAATAGCATTACATCGGCGAAGCTGTGGGGCATCCCCGCCCGACAATCGTCATTCCGGCGAAGGCCGGAATCCAGAGAAGCGTCAGCTCGACCCCGGCCTTCGTCGGGATGACGGAACGGGTCTTAGGTCATTTGGGAGACGCCGGACTAGCCGCCGCCCACGGGACGCACTATCTCCAGCACGTCGCCATCCCGGAGCTGCACCTCCGGGTACCGCTCTTTCTTTATCACTTCGCCGTTGTAGCCCACCGCCACGTGCTCCTGGTTGACGCCCATGGCCGCTAGGAAGGCGGCCAGGTCGAGGCTGGCCTCCAGGGCCTTCGCTTTTCCGTTGACGGTCAGGTTGATCATCGCGTGCTGGACCCTCCCGTGGGGGCGGTTCGCCCTTGCGCGCCGGGGCCCCTACCCGTCGACGCCCGCGTTGGCGCCCAGGCGCTCAGCATGGCTTGTTTCAGTCTCCGGGCCTCGGCTTTCGGGTCGGGCGACGCCAGGATGCTGGTGATGACGGCGACTCCTCCGGCTCCGGCGCGGATGACCTCGCCCAGGTTATCGGCCGTGATCCCGCCGATGCCAATGAGGGGCACCGAGGCGGCCCTCGCTTCGAGAAGCCGCACGATGCGCCGCACCAGGCCGGGCCCGGCGGGAGTGGCGGTGGGATGAGAGCCGGTGGCGTACATGGTCCCCACGATCAGGAAGTCCGCGCCGTCGGCGGCGGCCCGAACCGCTCCCTCCTCCGAATGCACCGACCGGCCGATGAGAGCTTGCGGCCCCATGATCCGGCGCACGGCCGCGACGGGTAGGGCGTCCTCCGGCAGCTGCACGCCGTCGACGCCGGCGGCCATGGCCACGTCCGCCCGCTCGCTTATTATCAGCAAGGCCCGGCTCCCGATAGCGTCCCTAAACGAAGCAGCCAGGCTCAGCAGATGGCATCCGGGCAAGTCCTTTTCACGGACCTGCACCAGGTCTACGCCGCCGGTGACTGCCTCGGCGGCCCGGTGCACCAGGGTGTGTTCATCTCCCACCCGGCGGTCGGTGACCAGGCAAAGGCACGGCTCAGGGAGAGCTGGCATCGTGACTAGCTACGGGCCGTCACCGGCTGGGGCACGTCGGCGGTGGGACTGCTGGGCGCGGCGTACTGCCGGACCGCGATCCGGCCGGCCAGGTAGGCCTTACGGCCGGCCTCGACACCCTGCTTGAATGCATCCGCCATCAGACCGGGGTCTTGCGCCTGGGCGATGGCCGTGTTGACCAGCACCGCATCCGCTCCCATCTCCAGGGCTTTGGCGGCGTCGGAGGGCACGGCCAGCCCGGCGTCCACCACCACCGGCACGCTGGACTGCTCGATGATGACCTTCAGCTCCTCGATGGTGTGAATCCCCTGCCCGGAGCCGATGGCCGAGCCGAGGGGCATCACGGTGGCGCACCCGGCCTCCTCCAACGCCTTGGCCAGGGTTGGGTCCGCGTGGATGTAGGGCAAGACGGTGAACCCTTCGGCGACGAGGAGGCGGGCCGCTTCCAGCGTCGCCGCTCCGTCGGGGAATAGGTACTTGGGGTCTGGAATTACTTCCAGCTTGACGAAATCGGTCTTACCCACTTCACGGCCCAGCCGGGCCACGAAAAGGGCCTCCTCCACGGTGGCGCACCCTGCGGTGTTCGGCAAAATCTGGAAACGGTTCCAGTCGATGTAATCCAGGATGGTCTTCTTGGACGGATCATCCAGGTCCAGGCGGCGAATGGCCACGGTGATCATCCCAGTGCCGGAGGCCTCGACCGCCCGGACCATATCCTCCATGCTACGGTAGCGACCGGTGCCAAGGATTAAGCGGGACTGGAAAGTCTTTCCTGCGATCACCAGTTCGTCTGACATACTTCCCCTATCTCCTTGTCCGCCCAAGATAAAAAATAAACCGCCAGGTATTGAGCCCGGCGGTCACTCTGCAACTTAAACGTCTCATCCCTACGCCAGCATTATCTGGGTCAGGTAAGGACGGTCGGTGGCGATCTTTGGCCACCCTCTCAGCCTGGCTCACCCAAGCTCCCGCCGGAACAATTATTATGTTGTGCGGATACCTCAACCATATCACGGCGGTTCGGGCAAGTCAACGAATCAAAGTTCGTATTCCTTCAGGTCCGGGGCCATGATAAGCTCGGCCCCGGTCAACGATTGGACCTCTTCCGGGGTCCAGCCGGGCGCTACTTCTTTGAGCACCAGACCCTCCCTGGTGCACTGTATTACCGCCAGGTCCGTGACGATCAATGACACGCACTCTTTCCCGGTGAGGGGGAAGGTGCATTCCTCCACGATCTTGGGCCGGTCCTGGCGGTCGGTATGTTCCATCGCGACGATGACCTCCCTGGCCCCGGCGGCCAGGTCCATGGCGCCGCCGACGTTGCCGACTCCCCGCGCCGGGAGCATCCAGTTGGCCAGGTCGCCTTTGGCCGAGACCTGATGGGAACCCAGGACAGTGACGTCGACGTGGCCGCCGCGGATCATGGCGAAGGCATCCGCCGAACTGAAAAAGGCCGCGCCAGGGACCGGTTTGAGGAACTGGCCGCCGGCGTTTATCAGGTCGATATCCTCTTCCCCTTCGTCGGCCAGGGGCCCGCAGTTCAGTATTCCGCTCTCGCTGTGGTAGAAGACCACGTTGCCTTCCGGCACGAAGCTGGATACCAAAGTGGGGATACCGATGCCCAGGTTGACATAAGCGCCGTCGGGCAGCTCTTTGGCCACCCGCATGGCGATAATTTCCCGGCCCAGGCGCTCTTTGTCTTCAGAATTGGTCATAGGCCTTGGTTGCTCCGCCTAAGGTATTCTAGTAGTTCTCAAAGGGGTCAGCTAGCCAGGTCCGCATAGCATCGTATTTTCCCACGACACCCTTCGGCTCAGTCTATCAGCTAATGTTTTCTTCTCCTAGCCACCGCAGCTCTTGACAAGAATCGAAGCGAAAGTTACACCTGTAACACTGTTACTGAAGGTACGGTTCCTTGATGCCCATAATAAGAGTTGACGACGAAGTGTATTCCGAACTGCAAAGGCGCGCTGTCGAACTTAACCTCGTGTTTGCTACTCCAAATCAAGTCCTGAGATCAGTACTTGGGCTTGCGGCGCGGACGGAGGCCAGTACAATCGTGAAAGAAAAACAACACCAACTTGCAACCACCCAAGAAATGCCAGCGGCGGCGACCTCAACCGGCAATGGCGCGCCGAGCAGCCTCAACCCAACTGTGCAAAGGCTTATTGATCGATTGCTACCTCCGCTCCAAGAGCTACTTCGCTCGTCGGGCAACATACTCAGGTACCACCCGATTTCTGGGAAATGGGTGGCCCATCCGAATAATTTTGTCGCTTTTAAAGTCCAAGAAGCGCGGGCGAACAACCTTTGCCTGTACGTGTATGGTAGACCGAATGACTTTACTAACCTTGGACCGTTACTACGAATCAAGCCAGAGCGGACGAATTATTCTCGATTCAATATTGACACCCCTGAACAAGTGCGAGAGGCTTTGCTCGTGATGCGACCGGCGTACCAGGTTAAACTGCAGCGCGGCAGGTGAGCCTTCGGTATCCTGAGGAACACCTGTGCATAGCCGTGACAAAAAGTCACTGATAGGCGGAGAAGCCGGCGGGCCGCTTGACGATCCGGTCAACGTAAATGCCCGGAGTGACGATCTCCTCGGGGCTGAGGCTTCCCGGCTCCACTATCTCGTCCACCTCCATCACCGTGATTCGGGACGCCGTCGCCATCACCGGGTTGAAGTTTCGGGACGTGCCCTTGTAGACCACGTTGCCCAGGGTATCCGCCTTGTGCCCCCGGATCAGGCAAAAGTCGGCCGTCAACCCGGTCTCAAGCACGTACTCTTTGCCGTCGATGACCCTCGTCTCCTTGCCCTCGGCCAGGAGGGTGCCGGCCCCGGTGGGCGTGTAAAAGGCGGCGACACCGGCCCCGCCGGCCCGCAGCCGCTCCGCCAGCGTGCCCTGGGGCACCAGTTCCAGCTCCACCTCACCTCGTTGGAAGGCCAACTCGAAGGAGCTTGGCTGGGAAGCTCGCGGCGAAACCGGAAACGAGGAGATGGATTTCTTCACCTGCTTGTTGTCCACAAGGACGCTCTGATCGATGGCCAGACGCCCCGGTGGCGTGCCAAAATTCACCACCCGGGCTATCCCGGCGGTGTTGCTGATCATGGTCAAGTCTTTGGCTCCCTGGTCCCGGAGGGCCAACAACAGGTAGTGTGCCATGCCGCCGGGACCGGCGAAGCCGTCGATGTTCACCACCGCGCCGTCGGGCACGTCGCGGACCGCATCCCGGGCGGTGTAGACCTTGCTGGGAGGCTCCAGCCGGGGAATGTCGAAGCTCATCTCCCGCAGGCCGACGGCTGCCTGCAGGGGCGCTCCGGTGATGGCGGCAACGCCGTCCACGGTCCAACCAGGAGCCAACTCGGCCAGCACCAGGCGGTCTGGCGTAACCCGTATCACAGCCACATCGGTGATGATCGTCTCGACACACCCTATCCCATCGACGGGTAGAGACGACCGGTCCACGATGTTGGGGCTGCCGTCCGGCCCGGTATGGGACATCATCGCAATTACGCGGCCCGCGCCCGAGGCCCAATCGACGGCCGAGGCGGGAGCGAACAGCCCCGGCGTTGCCCCGGCGGTCCAATGAGTGAAGTCGCCCCCGGCGGTCACCTGGGCGGGCTGAAGTACCGCGGCGCCGACACGTCCGCTTCGGACCAGGGCCGCCGTGTCGACCATGCTGAGCACCGCGCCGCCCGCCAGCAGGGCAACCCCCCGGCCGTCGGAGTCCACCGGGCCGGAGCCTGAAGCGGCGCCCGGAAGGCAGTAGCCCAGCGCGCCGCTGTCGGCCAGGAAGAAGACCGCCGGCGCCGCCGGCATCTCTCCGGGTATTCGGCTTGGCAGCCCCGGACCCAACCCGACGACTGATCCCGGAGAAAACTCCCGTGCCACCCGCCGGGCCATGGCCCGATCGTCGATTCTTGCCGCTCCGGGCATGCTTGTGACGCCTCCAAAATCAAGCTATCAGCGATCAGCCATCAGCTTTCAGCACCCATCCCCTTTGGTGAAGCGGAGTGTACCTGACGGCTGACGGCTGACTGCTATCCTGTTTTGACGATACGGTTGATGAAGATGCCGGGGGTGATGATCGTCTCAGGGTTCAGGTCCCCCGGTTCGAGGATCCGGCCCACCTCCGCGATGCTGACCCTGGCGGCCATGGCCATGACCGGGTTCCAGTTGCGTTGGGTGTCACGGTAGACCAGGTTGCCCAGGGTGTCGGCGGCATCGGCGCGGAGCAGGGCAAAGTCGGCGTGCAGCGCCGGCTCAAATACCTGGTCCCGATCTCCGAATCTGCGGACCTCCCGGCCCTCTCCGAAGCGGGTACCGGCTCCGGCAGGGATAAACACGCCGCCCAGTCCCGCGCCGCCCGCCCGCAGCCGCTCGGCCAGGATTCCCTGAGGCGCCACCTCAATCTCCAGGTCGCCCGACCTCCATCGGGCTTCCACCGGCCCGCCGTGCCCCGGATAGAAAGGCAGCGGCGAGATCAGCTTCCGGACCTGACCTCCTGCCACCAGCGCCTCGATTCCGCTGAGGGAAGGCTCGGAGGCTGCCGCGCCCGCGAGGGGGCCTGCGCCGGAGGGGACCTGCCAAGCCCCGTGGCAGATGGCGGTCAGGTTAGCGGCCGCATTGGCGCGCAACGCCCCAAGGAGGCTTTCCGGGCAGCCGCACCCGGCGAAGCCGGCGATTAGCAACACAGCGCCGTCGAAGATATCCGCCACGGCGGCCTCCGGAGAAGCGAACACCTTTTTTCGGGCCGAAGGGCTTGCCGCTCCCTGGCCCGCAGCTTCCTGGTTAATGGTGGTTCCCCTGTCTTTCATGGGCCCCGTGGGGACCCGATTTCCAAGGCATTCTAGCCGCTCGCCCACCTCCGGTACAACCCCACCGCCCGGGCCCTCACCCAGCCCAAGCTGCGCCACGGTATCCCTCTCCCAAAGGGCGAGGGCGACGGCCGCGAAATCGCGGGATTCGATGGATAATCGTTGACAGAAGAATTCCGGATGGGTAGGCTGTGCAGAGCGAACATCGGCGCCGGTGCTCGAATGGGCTCCAATCGCCGGGTACTTTGAGGCGGGAACGATGTTGACGGTAAAGCTCGAGGTTTTGTCCTGGCTCACCCCTGCCTTCGAGACGGACCAGCGGGCCCGGCTCAAGTTGGAGCAGGAGGTCGAATCGGGGGCAACCATGAGAGACCTCTTCAAGCAATTGGCGGACCAATTCCCCAAACTCCAGGGATTGATCTACGATCCCGATGATGGTGCGCTCACCGGGCAGGTAAGCATCATCTTCAACAATCGGGTCCTGGAACTCGCGGGCGGTCTCGACGCCAAGATTCAGGATGGCGATAGCGTCGTGCTGCTCCCGGCCTACGCCGGAGGCAGCTAGACCCCAGATTCTCTTCATATGTATGTCCAAGGGCGGCCGAAGACGGCCCCACGGATTCCGGTTTTCCAAAAACAACCTGCAAGGGGGTCCCCACCATGGCGGCAACGATAAATGGATATGCGGGCAAGCTTCTTCGAGTCGACCTGACCCAGGAAAAGATCTGGGATGAGCCCCTCGATGAGGCTACCGCAAGGGCCTATGTGGGCGGCGTCGGTTTGGGCGCCAAGATCCTCTATGACGAGGTCGCTCCGGGAGTCGAATGGTCCGACCCGGAGAACCGTCTGATCTTCGCCAGCGGCCCCTTGGGCGGGACCACTATGGGTGGCTCCGGCACTTTTTCCGTTATCACCAAAGGGGCCCTCACCGGCGGGGCTACCAGCACCCAGGCCAACGGTTTCTTCGGCGCCTTCATGAGGTTCTGCGGCTACGACGCCATCGTTGTCCAAGGGGCCGCCAGCCGGTGGCTCTACCTCCACATGACCGAAAACGGCTCCGAACTCCGCGATGCCAGCCATATCATGGGCCAGGACAGCTGGCAGATGGACGATACCCTCAAGGCGGAACACGGCAAGAAAGACCAACAGATGAGCGTCTTCGGCATCGGGCCGGCCGGGGAGAACCTGGTGAGACTGGCCGCCATCGCCGGTGACAAGGGCCATGTGGCGGGCCACAACGGCACCGGCGCCGTCATGGGCTCCAAGAAGCTCAAGGCCATCGCCATCGACCGGACCCGGGGGCGAGTCTCCCTCCATAACCGGGAGGGGCTCGTGGAGGTGTCCCGGAGGCTCCTTGAACAGATCAAGACCAACCCCGGCTCCCGCTCAACCTACCTCTGGGGCACCCTGACCGGGCTGGTCGGAGCCGAGAAAGGGGGCTGGCTCCCCATCAAGAACTACTCCACCAACGTCTATGACATCACCCCCGAGGAGTTGGATGCCTATAGTGCCGAGAATATCCGGGGCAACTTCGAGCCCACCCCCAATCCCTGCTGGGCCTGCCAGTTGCACCACTGCCACATGATGAAGATCACCGAGGGCCGCTACCGGGGCGAGATCGTGGAGGAGCCGGAGTACGAGGGTTTCGCCGCCTGGGGCCCCACCACCGGACAGACCGATGTCGCCAGCACAATGGTCATATCCAACGAGGTGGACAAGCTTGGAATGGACCTCAACGAGGCCGGATACCTCATCGGCCTGGTGATGGAGTGCTATGAAAAAGGCGTGATCACCGTTGAGGACACCGACGGCCTGGAGATGACCTGGGGCAACGCCGAGGCCACCCGGGCCATGCTGCGCAAGGTCGCCAACCGGGAAGGGTTCGGCGACATTCTCGCCGAGGGCACCATGCGCGCCGCCAAGCTCATCGGAGGGGAAGCGCCCAACATGGCCGTGCACACCATGAAGGGGAATACCCCCCGGGGCCACGACCACCGATCGCTGTGGCACGAGCTGTTCGACACTTGCGTTTCCAACACCAGCACCATCGAGACCGCCAGGCAGACTTCCCGGACCATGTTCGGGCTCTCGGACAAGGGAGACCCCTTCGACCCCGAGGAGGTTGTAACCTTCACCGCCAAGACCAAGGGCTCCATGCAGTTCGAGGACGCCCTGGGGATCTGCCGCTTCAACACCCGCACCGATGTCCCCATTCTGTGCGAAGCCCTGTCGGAGGCCACCGGATGGGACTACACCCTGGACGATGCCATGGATATGGGCCGCCGGACGGTCAACCTGCTGCGGGCCTTCAACCTGCGCCACGGCATCAGCCCGGAGCTGGACAAGCCATCTCCCAGGTACGGATCCACCCCGGTGGACGGCGTGGTCGCGGGCGTCGGCATCGCGGAACACTGGGACAAGATGCAGGGTGACTACTACGAGCAGATGGGCTGGGACCGGGAGACCAGCAAGCCCCTGCCCGAGACCCTTCGGAGCCTGGGACTGGAGCACGTGGTCGCCGACCTGTGGCCCTAAGACGGCCCCGATGACCGGGAACGGCGGGCACTCGCGACGGAGGCCCGCCGTGTTAATGATCTTTGCATCGATGGTGAACGAAATCCCCCTCGGCCCCCCCCTGCAAAGGGGGATACAGGGGGATTTCCTCGCGGTAGAGCTTGCCAGGGCGAGGCCATCAGGAAGTGCATTGGTCGATAGGCCGGCAGCCCTCAGGCTAGGTCTGCCCAGGGCGATCTCGGTTGACACACGAGAATGGCGGGGATAGACTTCGGGTAACTGGAGATCGGCGTCCGCAAAGCCTGCCGCTGGCCTGAAGCAGAAGATTCCGGCTGGAGGCAGGCGATTTTTTCGGGGCTCCCCTTCTCCGACACGGGAACACCAGGCTGGGATAATGACGCGAGAATACGATGTGGCAGTGGTGGGCGGCGGGGTGGTTGGGTGCGCCATCGCACGGGAGTTGGCTCGCCACCAGGTTAAGGTGGTCCTTCTGGAGCGGGAGAGCGATGTCGCCAGGGGCACCAGCGGCAAGAACAGCGGCGTGGTCCACACCGGCTTCAACGTGCCCACCGGCTCGGTAAAAGCGCGGCTGAACGTTTCCGGCGCCAGTGTTTTCGAAGAGTTTTGCGCCGAGTTGAGGGTACCTTTTCACCGGGTGGGAAAACTGGTCGTCGCCCTCACCGAGCAAGAGGCCCCCGAACTGGAGAAATTGAAAGCCATCGGGGACGCCAACGGGGTTCCATCCCTCGAAATCGTCGACGGTGAAACCGTCCGGCGCATGGAGCCCAATATTCAGGGCTATGCCGCGCTTCACGTGCCTACCGCAGCCATTACCTGCCCCTTCACTCTCACCATAGCCCTGGCCGAATCCGCCAAGTCCATGGGGGCCGAGATTCTCTTCCTGTCCGAAGTGAAGCGGATCTCCGGCCACGCCGGCGCCTTTCGCCTCACCACCGGGCAGGGCACGGTATACAGCAAACTGATCGTGAACTCCGCCGGGCTCTACGCCGACCACGTGGCCCGGCTGGCCGGGGTGCGCCGCTACAAGGTCTACCCCTGCCGGGGTGAGTACCTAATCATCGACAAGTCGAGAAGCGACCTTATCCAGCGGATGGTCTACCCGGTGCCGCCCAAAGGAGGACCCGGCCTCGGCGTGCACCTGACTCCGACCGTCGACGGGAACATCCTTATCGGCCCCAGTGCGGCCTACGTGCGGCACAAGGGCGACGAAGCCACCACCCGGACCATGTCCCGTGCCCTCCTCCGGGAAGCGCGGGAACTGCTTCCGCCGCTGAGTCCCCGGGACGTTGTCACCTCCTACTCCGGCATCAGGTCCAAGACCGTGAGTTCGGCGGAGGGAGGCTTCGGAGACTTCATCATCGAGGAGGCGCCGGAACTGCCTGGGATGATGCACCTGGTGGGTATCGAGTCCCCCGGCCTCACCTCGGCGCCCGCCATCGCGGCCGATGTGGCCCAGTGGGTGGGAAGCTACCTTCCACTGGGAAGCAACGGCAGCCCCCCAACGCCGAGCAGGCTTGCCGTCCCCTTCCGTGAGCTGCCGTCGGAGCAGCAGGCCGAGCTCGTGGAGGCGGACCCCGACTACGGCCAGATCGTATGCCGGTGTGAGATAGTGACGCGAAGAGAAGTGCTCGATGCTATCCACAATCCCCTTGGCGTGAACACCCTCAGCGGAATCAAGTACCGCTCCAGGGCAACAATGGGGCGCTGTCAGGGCGGCTTCTGTGGCCCGCGGATTGTGGAGATGCTGGAACAAGAACTCGGCCTAACGCCGGAGGATATCTCCCTCAAGGGGCCCGGATCGTGGCTCTTCCCCGGGACCACCAAGGGGCTCAGAAGCCCTCAGGCAGCCTCCGTTCGGCGCAACCAGGCATGAAGATTGGAAGGCCCGAATCGATTACCAGAGACCGCGAGATGCTGGCGGGACCGGTCTCGCGGAGCCGCAACTGCACCGTATCGCCGTCCATCAGGGACGGGCGTGCTCACGATGACATTTCCGGAGTGGTGACGTGCGAACCGAAGACGTAGAGGTGGTGGTGATTGGTGGTGGTCCCGCCGGGATGGCCGCCGCCGTCGCGGCCCGGCAGGCCGGGGCGGAGGACGTGCTGCTGGTGGAGCGAGGGGAGCGGTTGGGGGGAATCCTGAACCAGTGCATCCACGACGGCTTCGGCACCAAGGTCTTTGGTGAAACGCTGACAGGGCCCGAGTACGCCCAGATCTACATCGATAAACTCCACGACGCCAAGGTCTCCTATTGCCTCGACACCATGGTCCTCGACCTGACGGCGGACCGGGAGTTGACGCTGTGTTCCACCGGCGGAATGCGGCGGGTACGGGCCAAGGCGGTGGTCCTCACCATGGGGTGCCGGGAGCGTCCCCGGGGCGCCATAAACATCCCCGGTTCCCGCCCGGCCGGCGTCTACACCGCCGGTGTTGTCCAGGCTTACATGAACCTCCAGAACATCTCGGTTGGGAAACGGGTCGTGATCCTGGGTTCCGGCGACGTCGGCCTGATCATGGCGCGCCGTCTTACCCTGGAGGGCGCCGAGGTCCCGTGCGTTGCCGAGATACTGCCCCATCCCAGCGGGCTGGGGCGAAACGTGGTCCAGTGTCTGGAAGACTTCGGTATCCCGCTCTACCTGAGCACTACGGTGGTCGAGATCCACGGGAATCAGCGAATCCACGGGGTGACCCTGGCCGAGATCGGGCCCAAGGGAGGGGTCGTGCGGGGCACCAAGCGGTACGTCGCCTGCGATACCCTGATGCTCTCCGTGGGGTTGATTCCGGAGAACGAGCTTTCCAAGAAGGCCGGGACGGACCTCAGCCCGGTTACCGGCGGGCCGGTCGTGGACGAGGACTACCACACGTCCATTCCCGGCATCTTCGCCGCCGGGAACGCCCTCCAGGTTCACGACCTGGTGGACTACGTGTCCCTGGAGGCCGCGGTGGCCGGGCAGAAGGCCGCCGAGTTTGCCGGGACGGGGAAGGGCCGGCAGGCGGGCATCACGGTAGGTGCGGGGCAGGGGATACGGTACGTCGTGCCCCAGCGGATCAGCGGCGCCGCGGCGGTCGAATTCACCATGAGGGTGACGGCCCCGGATAACGACCGCAACATCGTTTTCAGCAGAGATGGCCAGGTGATCCGGAGGCTGAAGCAGTCCGTGCTGGCGCCTTCGTCGATGATCCGGCTCAGGGTCAGGGCCGACCGGTTCCAGGGTCTGGACGGTGACATGATTGTGGAGGTCCGGTGATGAAAGGCAATTTCACCTGCATTGTGTGCCCGACGAGTTGCCCAGTCAGCGCTGAGTGGAATGATACGGAGTTGCTGAACATTGACCACGCCCAGTGCAAGCTTGCCTGGGACTTCATCCGAGGCGAGATTTTCGACCCCCGGAGGACGGTAACCACCACCGTCATCGTGGAAGGGGCCGACCTGCCACTGGTCAGCGTGAAGACCGATGCTCCAGTGCCCAAGCAAGTGGTTCTGGAGGTGATGGACCACCTGGCCGGTGTTACCGTCCGTGCGCCCGTGGGTATTGGCGATGTCATCGTCTCCAATGTACTCGGAACCGGTTCCAACATCGTCGCGACCAGAGAGGCCCTGAAGACGGATTGACTCCGGCCTCGCCCGGCCTACCCGGCGGCGGTACATTTTCGGATCATTAACGGACACCCCTCGACCGGGGCACGCCGCGTCATCCCCGTCTAGCCTCGCCCTCGTTACCTCTCCCGCGGGGCTGAGGATGCCTTGGCGCAGCCTGGGCCGAGCGAGGGCATCGCCACCCGTTCACCCGGTCTTCTCAAGCCGTTACCGCTCGGGAGAACGAAGATGTTCCAGCCCGAGGGTCTCCGGATGGATGGACCGGGCAGCGTGCCGTAATAATGGCCGGAGACGGTCGGTCAGAGTGTTGCCACCGCAAAGAGCGGTGGTTATAATTCACCGTGGCCCAATGGTGATGACGCCTTGTGGGCGCACTGTCGCCGCCATAAACGCATTACTTCGTCGACGCCCCGCTTTGGGGCCGACGATGCCCGGCGCTAGTGGCCCCAGCCGGATACCGGGGCCGGCGGCGACGCTGTTTCATTCAGGGATTGTTACAGGGATTTTTGCCAGAACATTCATTCTTGGGGGACGACCTTTGGCGAGAGACCACGTTGAGCCGGTCGAAGTGGGGCTTGGTGGTTGGAGGGTTACCGAAGACTCGGTACAGGAATATCTGCGGGCGGCGGGCGACACGCTGCCGGCGTACTTGCAGGCCGGCCTGACGCCACCTCTGGCTCTGGCGGCCCGCGCCCTTGGCTCCCTACTGCAGCACCTGGACCTGCCGCCGGGCGCCATCCACAGCCTTCAGGAGATCGAGACACTCCGGCCAGTCTCCTTTGGCCAGGACATCACCGGCACCGCCAGATTGGACCCGGTGAAGCTCCGCGGAGGCATGGAGTTCCTAACCGCCAGCGTTGCTCTAAATGACGAAGCAGGCCATGCGGTACTCGGCGGGAAAACCACCGTGCTGGTCGTCGATCCGGAGGCAATCGCTCCGGCCGGGCGGGAATCTTCGGAACGAAGCGCCCCCTCTCGACCAGGCGTTCCGGCCGTGGCGGTTGAGGAGATATCCGGGGACGGGATTCTCACGGGAGTGGTGAAGACCATCAACCAGGAGCAGCTAAACGCCTACGCCCGGGTGTCGGGGGACCACAATCCCCTTCACCTTGACGCCGAGTTCGCCGCCACCACCCAGTACGGCGGCATCATCGCCCACGGCATGCTGACACTGGCTTTCATCTCTGAGATGATGACCGAGAAATTCGGGCCGGCGTGGCTTCAGAACGGAGCCCTGAGGGTCCGCTTCAAGGGCGCAGCCTACGTGGGGGATCAGGTGGAAACCCGAGGCAGGATCAACAAAGAGGCTGTCGTGTCCGAGGGCCGCCAGGTTGGGTGCGCCGTCGGGTTGAGCAACTGCCAGACCGGGCAGGAGTTGATCAGCGGCACCGCGACCGTGGTATTGCCGTAGCGTTGGTATCGGCCCAGCACCGAAGGCGGCGAGGGCGCCGAGATTTTCAGTTGATGCCGTGGTCCCGTGACCAGGTGGCGACACCGGCGAGGGCCATAGGATATTCGAGGAAGACGAAGCATGCCCAGTGATCGAAGCCGGGGCACTCGCCCAGTCCGGGTGGTCGTGGATGCGATGGGAGGCGACTTCGCCCCTGAGGAAGCGGTAAAAGGGGCGGTCCAGGCACTGGGAGTCGAAAACATCGAACTCACCCTGGTGGGAGATCGCCACCTGGTAGAGGATCAACTGGCTCGATGCGATGTGGACGACAAGCCGGTGACAGTGGTCCCCTCGGTGGGCAAGATCGGTGACGACGAACACCCGGTGCAAGGGCTGCGGCAGAAGCCCCAGGCATCGATTCTCGTCGCGACCAATCTATTGAAAAGCGGCGATGCAGACGTGCTGGTATCCATGGGGTCCACCGGAGCGTCGATGGCCAGCGCCGTACTCGCGTTGGGCTTGATGGACGGCCTGGACCGTCCCTGCCTCGGCGGCCCATTCCTGGGCCTAGCGCCCCGAACGGTGCTGGTGGACATCGGGAGCAGCGTGGATTGCCGGCCCGCGATGATGCTCAACTTCGCCGCCCTGGGCGCGGTGTTCGCCCGCAAGGTCCTGGACATCAAAGACCCAAGAATCGCCCTGCTGAGCACCGGCGCCGAGGAGGCCAAGGGCAACCGGCAGGTGCAGGAAAGCGGTCAGCTTCTGAAGGAGAGCCACCTCAACTTCATCGGTAACGTGGAGGGGATGGACTTTTTTACCGGCCGGGCCGATGTCATCGTCTGTGACGGGTTCGTGGGAAATATCTTAATGAAGTTTACCGAAGGGATCGGCAAAGCCTTGGCTCCTTTCCTGGCGCGGCAGCTTTCATCGAGCATTCCTCAGGATGAACTCAACCGGATAACCTCCGAGTTGTGGCACCTGACAAACCTGCCCAGGACCATGGGCGGGCCTTTGTTCGGCATCAACGGGGTGGTAGTCGTGGGCCACGGCTCTTGCAAAGCCGACGGCATCGCCGGGGCCATAAACACCGCCATCCGGTGTGTGAAGATTGACCTGGTGGAGAGCATGCGGGAGGAGCTATCGCAGATGCGCGGTCTCGGGAAGACCTCCATTTCCAGCTTGCAGCGGTCGCCCCAGGCTCCCGGTTGAAGAAACATTCATCCAATACTCCGGCAACACTCCGGCGTTGGGCGCAAGAACCCGGAGCCCAACCACCAATCGAACCTCTTTTCAGCGGGCGCAGGCGCCGGTAATATGCAGCAGGAAGAACCCACAAACCGGGCAGTTGGCTGCCAAATTACGGCAGTGGTATGAGGGAAGCTATGAACGACCTTAGCGGGAAAGTAGCGATCGTCACGGGGGCGGGCCGGCGAAGGGGCATCGGCCGGACCATTGCCCTCGGGCTGGCCCAGGCCGGGGCCGACGTGGTCGTGTCCGACATCGAGACGGGGCCGGAGGCCATGACGCCCGAGGAACGCGAGGCCGGGTGGCAGGGGCTGCCCAGCGTGGTAAGCGAGATCGAAGCCCTTGGCCGGAAGGGCCTGGCGTTGTTTACCAACATCGCCGACGCCGAGCAGGTGCCCGAGATGGTCAAACAAACGATCGACCAGTTCGGCCACGTCGACATCCTGATCAACAATGCCGGAATAACCCGGGACCGCCTGTTGCTACGCATGACCCCAGATGACTTCGACAGGGTCGTTGCGGTGAACCTGCGGGGGGCCTTCCTGTGCACCAAGTACGTGATGCCTCACCTGCTGAAGCAACGGGGGGGCCGGATCGTCAACATCTCGTCGGTCGTCGGATTGAGTGGCAACCCCGGCCAGGCCAACTACGCCGCCGCCAAGGCGGGCATAGTCGGCCTCACCAAGGCGGTGGCCCGGGAAGTGGCGTCGCGAAACATAACGGTCAATGCCCTGGCGCCCGGATTTGTCGCCACCGGGATGATAGAGGTGCTGCCCGAGGAGACTCGCAAGGCGATCTTGGCCCGCATCCCCATGGGCCGTCTGGGCACCGTCGACGACGTCGCCGGGGCCGCGCTGTTCCTATGCAGCGAGAGCGCCAGCTACATCACCGGCCAGGTGATAACCATCGACGGCGGGATGATCGCCTGAGCCGGCCTATTGCTTTCGGGGTATGCTGCATGCCTGATACCACCCGGGAACGCCCTCACCCTCGTTCCCTCTCCCACCGGGAGAGGGATACCCTGGCGTAGCCTGGGCTGGGTGAGGGCATCGTCTATTCGCTCGCCCCGGTATATCGCGGCAAATCCTTTGTACTGTCGGTCAAACATGCCCCGAATCTAGCCCGGTGGAGTGGGCGTTGTCCCGGACCGGCGTGCCAGGGGCGCGAGGTATTCGTTTCAGCCTGATCCGGGGCCGGAGGGAGATATGCGAAACACCATGACCGCGGCGGGCCGCCTGCGGCAGTTGCTTCGGGAGCCGGGAATCATCATGGCGCCCGGTGCGTATGACTGCCTGACCGCCGCAATCATTCAAAGGGCCGGATTTCCCGCGGTGTACATGACCGGGGCAGGAACCTCGATCTCCCGGCTGGGTTACCCTGACCTGGCCCTAGCGACGATGACCGAGATGATCGCCAACGCCGCCAGCATCTCCGGGACGGTGGACGTTCCGGTTATCGCCGACGCCGACACCGGTTACGGGGGTGTCCTGAACGTGCAACGCACCGTGCGCCAGTACGAGCGCGCCGGCGTGGCGGCCATTCACATTGAGGACCAGGAGTCCCCCAAGCGCTGCGGGCACCTGGAGGACAAGCGGGTGATTCCTCCCGGGGACATGGTGCAGAAGATCCGCGCCGCCGTTGACGCCCGCACCGACCCCGATTTCATCCTCATCGTGCGCACCGACGCCTTGGCCGTGACCGGCTGGGATGACACCATGGGGCGCTGCCGGGACTACATCCAAGCCGGGGCCGATGTACTCTTCGTGGAGGCCCTGCGGACTCCCGAAGAAGCGGAGCTGGCGGCCCGGACCCTCAGCGTGCCGCTGTTGTACAACTTCGTCGAAACCGGCAAGTCGCCCCTCCTTCCGGCGGCGGAGTTGGAGCGGCTGGGCTTCAAGCTGGTGATCTATCCGAGCAGCGCCATACTGACGGTGTGCCGGGCGGTGGGAGACCTGATGCAGGAGTTGAAGGGGCAGGGCACCACCGCCTCCGCGATGGACCGGATGGTCAGCTTGCAAGAGTGCTTCGACACGGTCAAACATACCGAGATGCTGGCCCAGGCCGCCGGCTATGCCGATGAGCCCGAGGCAGCGCCCTAGCTCTCGCACCCCGGCTTGCAGACCTCGGCCCGGCCGCGTGGTCTGACCGCTGAGGGCCGGCTCCTTTCTTTTTTGCCCTTGCGGCGGCGATACAGGACCGCTTGACTGGTAAACGGAATGAGGCTACCGTCAGTTCCGAGGACGACCGGGCAAGAAGTTGCCTCATTCCGGGTTGAAATAGGGATTCTCGAATGAACTATTTCAAAAAAATGAAAGGGACCGCCAAGAGCCCGCCGAGGGTGAATCTGTCTGAGATTATCTGGTCGTGGGTGGGCGCCTTCCTCGGTGTTACCGCAGTGGCGATTATCAACTACAATACCCTTCTGGAGACCGATCTGGTCTTGCTCATCGGCTCTTTCGGGGCTTCCGCCGCGCTCGTTTATGGCGCCATCGATAGTTCATTGGCCCAGCCAAGGAACCTCATCGGTGGGCACGTCTTTTCCGCCGTGGTCGGAGTGGCTGCCTATCAATTGCTCCAGGAGCCTCTATGGCTGTCGGCTGCCGTGGCGGTCGCCACTTCTATTGCCGTCATGCATGCCACCAGAACCATGCATCCTCCCGGTGGCGCCACCGCCCTGATCGCGGTCATCGGAAGCGCCAAGATTCATGAATTGGGCTACCTGTATGCGCTAATGCCGGCCGGAGCCGGGGCCATTGTCATGCTGGTGGTTGCACTTTTGGTCAACAATATTCCCAAGGGCAGGAAGTACCCTGAGTATTGGTACTGAGCTGCCAGAAGCTTCGCTGATTCCGTAGAGCCTCACCCCAGATTCCTCCGGCCCACCGCTCGGCATAACAACTTCGCAGCATTGGCATTCTCAGAGGACTCCTGTATCCTCCGAAGGCTGACCTCGGCGGCCGGAATTAGGCAGACCTTTGCAGGCGCGATCCCTTCTTGAGCATAGTGGCCGGCCCACGCCCGTCCGGTGTCCGGAGCCGAAACCTGTTGGTCCCGGAGCTTGTGCCACTTGGCTGAGGCCGGAATGTCCCGATACAATTGCTCAGGTACGATTGCTGAGTCCGGCGCTCAGTCCGGATTTGGAGGCCAGGGTTGGAGTCGACTCCACAGGAAGAGCGTGAGGTCCCACCGGTCCCCGCAACACCGCCGACGGATACCGGGGAATCTTTCCTGGCCCGGCTGCCGGCAGAAGTGGAGCGCTGGCGGAGCCGCGGCATCATCACGCCGGAGCAGGGCCGGGGTATAATCGCCAGCTACGAAGCGCCGGGCGTTTCCGCTCCCGGGACCGCGGCCCACGGCCGGTTGGTGACCATCGTGGCCACCCTCGGTTCGGTGCTACTGGGCCTGGGTGTGATCCTCTTCTTCGCCGCCAACTGGGAGGAGTTCCCCCGGGCCGGCAAGCTCTCCCTCATCCTGGTGGCCATCATCGCGGCCTACGCCACCGGGTACTGGCTTCGGTACCTGCGGGGCTACCAGCGGGTTGGCACCGCGGTCATCTTCCTGGCGTGCTTGTTCTACGGGTCCGGCATCCACCTGGTTGCCCAGGTCTATCACGTCGATCTAAACGACCCCAGCCTGTTTCTGTACTGGTTCCTGGGGGTATTGCCCATGGCGTACCTCATCCGCTCCCAGGTGGTGCTGGCTCTGGCGGTCGGTCTCTTCCTGGGCGCGATGGGCTTCCGCCTGCCGGAATGGCTGGAGGCCGCTTCCACCGGTGAGGCCGTTGCTATATTTGGGTTGTACCTGGCATTGGGCTTGATGATCTACGGGCTTGGCAAGGTGCAGGGGCTCTTTGGGCCAACCCGGATATTTGCCGGAGTCTATGAGGCTGTCGGGTTACTCACCACCCTCTGCGCTCTATACCTGCTGACCTTCCGGACCTGGTACGAGAGCCACGCCTATCAGGATGCCGGGATTTCCCGGGAGCTGGACCCGGAGTTCTGGCTGGTCTTCTTCCTGGCGACGGCGCTGGCCGTGGTTCTGTTGGCCGGTGCGCTCGTATTCCGCATGAAGCAGAGGGTCCCATTGCTGGAGTTGCCGTACGAGGGCGCCGCCGCCTTCCTGCTGCTGACGGCGGTGTACCTGGTGGTCTACGTGCCCGTTGGAAACGACGTCGCCTACCCCGTCGCGTTCAATGTGCTTTTGCTATTGGCCACAGTGGGGCTGGTATTTGCTGGATACTACCGGTCCCAGGAGGCGATCATCAACTTCGCCCTGGGGCTTTTTGCCGTGAACGTAGTGACCCGGTATTTCGAGCTGAGCTGGACGCTGCTGGACCGGTCGGTGGTTTTCATCGTGGCCGGGGCGCTGTTACTGGGTGTGGGATTCGCCCTGGAACACGGGCGGCGGCGGGTCTTGAGTGGGATGCGCCAGGCCGGAGATGTCCCCGGAGAAATCCAATGAGCCGCCGATTCAAGGTGGGTTTCTGGATCGTGGTGGCCGGGCAGCTGGCCCTCCTCCTGACGGTGATTGGCGTCAAGGAGCAAACCTACCGCACCGGCGACACCGTGGTGTTGCAGGCGATGCCGGTGGACCCCCGGTCGCTGCTTCAAGGCGACTACGTGGAGCTGAACTACGAGATTGCGCTGCTGCCCCAATTCCCGTCGGAGCCCCCCATCGGCTCCAAGATGTTCGTATCCCTGGTGGAAAAGGACGATGCATGGGAGGCTATCGGGTACGGCACCAGCAAGCCGGGTGGAAAAGAGGTGTTCATCAAGGGTATTGTCGGCCCCAACGGGCGGTTGGATTTTGGCATTGGCACTTATTTTGTGCCTGAGGGAACCGGGCGTGTCATCGAGCGGTCTCAGGACCTCAAGGTCCGGGTGGCCATCAGCGGCGGCGGCGACGCGTTGATCAAAGAGGTGCTGGTCGACGGGCAACCCTTCGACCCTCGGGCCCCCGATCTCCGAGAGCCGCGCCGGCCCCCGAGAGAATTACCGACCCCCGCGACGCCCCAACAGGCCCCCTAGCGCTCGCTTGCCAGACGCTAGACACCTGCCTGCCCGGATTCATCGGTGCCGTCGCCCGGCCCGTGGTCTGCCAGGTACCGGATACGGAAGGTTTCCAGCGTCGGGCTTCGGGGCGTGGCAAGAAAGCTGGAATTCGCCAGTTCCGGATCAACGATCCGCTCCAGCATTTCCAGCTCTGCGGCCACCAGCTCCTCGCACTGGGGTAGGTGCTCACTGGTGTGGGCCCCGAGTGACCAGAGGGAGATCAACGACTGGCGGACTACCAAGTCCAGCTTGTATTTCGCTGCCTGGGTGCCGACGCGCCGCAGGGAACCCGCCACTTGCCGGGTCGAGCCTGCCAGGCCCCGCCGGGATGTCTCTTAGCTCAGATAAGCCAGGCCCTAGAGCAACTTTGGCGGTTGGCAACTACTACATCTAGCCAGGAGCCCTCGATAACATCTTCAGCTGAGGCAGCGTAGCTTCTTCGGTAACAGTTTCTATTGAGGCAATACGGCTCAGGGCCCGTGATGGCTCCCGGCGCTCCGCAACGAGCCCCTTGAATGCCGGGTCCCACCGGGTTTAGAGTATCGGTAATGAACACGGTAAAGCTGGCCGCCTGGCGCGCGGCGAGGGAAACACCATCATCCGAGCCAAAACGCCCCCCTCGCCCTCCGGGAGAGGGGCCGGGGGTGAGGGCGCGCCTTGGCGATTCTGCATAATCGGAAAGGAGACCCATGTCCAACGTGGTATTGGTGGTGGATATGGTCAGGGGATTCCTGGAGCCGGGGCACAACCTTTACTGCGGCGACGACGCCCGGGAGATAATCCCCAACGTCCGGGAGCTTTTGGAGCGGGAGCGGCAGGTCGGCTCCGCCGTCCTCTTCATCTCGGACCATCACGATCCGGACGACCTGGAGTTCCAGATGTTCCCGGTCCACTGCGTGAAGGGCACCGAAGAGCCCGACGTGGTCCCCGAGTTGGCCGGGTTCCTCACCGGCTCCAACGTGGTGCCGAAGAACCGGTACAGCGGCTTCTACAACACCGACCTGGCCGAGCGGCTGGAGCGGCTGAAGCCGGACAAGCTAGTGATCTGCGGCGTCTGCACCGATATCTGCGTCCTGCACACCACCGCCGACGCCCGCAACCGGGACTATCCGGTGGAGGTGCCCGCCGATTGTGTCGCCAGCTTTGACCCCGGCGCACACGCCTGGGCCCTGGGCCACCTGGAGAAGATTCTGGGCGCGAAAATCGTGTAGGGGAGGGTTTCGTACCCGCCCCCTGGGTGGCACAAACACCGCCCTTAGAAAACAGGGCAGGCTCCTACCCGCCCCTACCTACAATGGCTGCCAGATGCGCCGTCCCTCCACCCGGACCAGCGTTCCGAACGAGGGAGACGGGAAGTGGCCGGCGGCCACCGTCAATCCCTCCCGTTCGATCCGGTCGAAGACCGTGTGGCGGGTGGCCCGGGACTGGTCCTGAACAATGTCGAAGCCGGGATTCCAGTCGGTCTCGTGGGCCTGGGCCGGGGTATGGGCCACGTCGCCCAGGATGACGCCCTTTTCCCCGGCGGAGTTGATCAGGATACTGACGTGCCCCGGCGTGTGGCCGGGCGTCGACCAGACTCGCAGCTCCGAGGTGATGTCTGCCTCCGGCTCGATGTAGTCCACCAGGCCCAGTTCCACCAGCGGCAACACCTGCTCCTTGATATAGGGGAATTGCTCCAGGCTCGCCTCGCTGGTGAAAAAGTCGAAGTCAGCCTTGGGGCACAGGTAGCGGGCGTTGGGAAAAGTCGGCCTGGATTTGCCCCCTTCGGTGATCATGTTCCAGCCCACGTGGTCGGGATGCAGGTGGGTGAAGGTGACCGTCGTGACATCCTCGACGCTAATTCCACTGGCCTTCATGGCGTTAAAAAGGTTGCCGTCCAGGCCGGGGCCGTATCCCGTGTCCACCATGATGGTGCGCCCCGAGGAGCGGACCACGAAACACCCCATGTTCGGGTGCCAGTTTCCGTCATCTCCCAGATACTGCTTGTTGGCGGCCCATGCTTCGGCGGACACCTCGGGCCAGGCGTTGGCTGGCGGGAAGTTCCCCACGGCATCGGAAAAGGACAAGATCTCGACGTTGCCGATGCGAATAGAATTCTTGGCCATGGCTTACCCCCTTCTCGAGATATGGCGGCGTGGTCTCCGGGGAGTCCTGCTCTTGCAGCGGCGCGGCGCCGGCGGAAGAGCGCCAGCCTCCAGCCGGTGTCCAATGATTCTCATACTTTATGGCGCCGTTGGCAAGGGGGAGCGGAGAAGTCCGACGATGTCATGCTCGACCCGCTTCCGAATCCGCGATCCAATAACGGCTCATTAAACCGCGCCTTCCTCCGGCCTTGACTAGGCCGGCATCCTTGATGTAGCTCAAGGCAAACCTGTATCATGAGATAAATCTCCATTACGACGGACAATTGGGCGAGGCGACATGCTGTATCGCACCTATCGTTACTCTCGGTGGGACGGCACTCAAAGAATATTCGACATCGACGCCGACGAGTTGATGGAGCTTCTCGGGGACGATGTGCTGCAAGAGGGCGACATGACCCGGGCCCTTCGGGAGATGTTCCGCCGGGGGTTCCAGACCCGGGACGGCCAGCGGTTGACCGGCCTTCGGGACCTGATGGAGCAGCTGAAAAACCGGCGCCGCCAGCAGCTGGAACAGTACAACATGGACTCGGTGGCGGACGACATCAAGGAGCGGCTGGATGACATCATTCAGACCGAGCGAGAGGGCATCGACCGGCGTCTGGAGGAGGCCCGCGGTCAGGTAAACGAATCGGAAGAAGCCGAACGCGCCCAGCGGGAGGACCTCTACAAGCTTCTGGAGCAAAGGGTGGAGCGAAACCGGGAGCGGCTGGACAACCTGCCCGAGGGAGTCGGCGGCCGGATCAAAGAGCTGATGGAATACGACTTCGTGGCACCGGAGGCTCAGCAGAAATTCCAGGAACTGTTGGATATGCTGAAGAGCCAGATGGCCCAGAACATCTCTGAGCAGATGATGCAGCAGATCCAGGGTATGTCTCCCGATGAGATGGCGGCCATGCGGGAGATGATTGGCGAACTCAGCCAGATGATGCGGGACAAGATGCAGGGGCGGGAGCCCAACTTCGAGGAGTTCATGGAGCGGTTCGGCTCCATGTTCGGCCCCGACGCTCCCCAGAGCTTCGACGACTTGATGGAGCGGCTTCAGCAGCAGATGTCCCAGATGCAATCCATGCTGGATAGCATGTCCTCCGAGGCGCGCCGGGAGTTGGAGGAGGCCCTGGGCTCGGCCCTGGACCCACAGACCCAGGGCGCCATGGCCGATTTCGCCTCCCTGATGGAGCAGCTAATGCCCATGGACGAGATGCGCCGCCAGTACCCTTTCCTGGGCGACGACAGCCTTACCATGGAGCGGGCCATGGAACTGATGCGCCATCTTCAGGAGCAGGACCGCCTGGAAGACTCCCTTCGGGAGGCGATGCGCACCGGTAACCTGGAGGACGTGGACCCGGAGAAGTTGGCCGAGCTGTTGGGAGAGAAGGCCCGCCGGGCTTGGGAGGAGATGGACCGGCTGCGCAAGCTCCTGCAGGAGGCGGGCTACGTCACCGCCGACGACAAGATGGACCTGACCGCCCGGGGCATCCGCCGCATCGGCCAGAAGGCGCTGCGGGAGGTCTTCGCCCACCTGAAAAAGGACCGGATGGGGCATCACCTGACCGATATCCGGGGCGCCAACGGGGACCTCTTGGCCGACACCAAGCGGTATGAGTTTGGCGATCCCTTCCAGGTCGACCTGCAGGCTACGCTCAAGAACGCGGTCCTACGGGCCGGGCCCCAGGTGCCGGTCTCGCTGACCCCCGATGACTTCGAGATTTATCGGACCGAGCACATGACGAAGACGGCCACCGCCGTCTTGCTGGACCAGAGCCGGTCCATGGGGCTCTACGGCAACTTTCAGGCCGCCAAGAAGGTTACCCTGGCCCTCCTGGCTTTGATCCGCACCCAGTACCCCCGTGACACCCTTTATATCGTCGGATTTTCCGACTACGCCAGAGAGATCAAGGAGGAAGACCTGGCCAAGATAAGCTGGAACTCCTGGGTCTCGGGCACCAACCTGCACCACGCGCTGATGCTGTCGCGGAAGCTGCTGTCCAAGGAGAAGGGCGGGTCTCGCCAGATACTTCTGATCACCGACGGTGAACCGACCACTCATCTGGAAGGGGACCAAGCGTATTTCAGCTACCCGCCCAGCTACCGCACCGAGCAGGAGACTTTGAAGGAAGTCAAACGGTGCACCCAAGAAGACATCGTGATCAACACCTTCATGCTGGAAAACTCCTATCTGTTGGTGAACTTCGTCGACCGGATGACCCGGATCAACCGGGGCCGGGTCTTCTACAGCAGCGCCGACAACCTGGGGGAGTACGTCCTGGTGGACTACGTGAACCAGCGTAGGAAGCGGGTCACGTCGTAATCGTGCCTTCCGGGTAAGACGTCGCCCTCACCCAGCCCAGGCTGCGCCAGGGCATCCCTCTCCCAATGGGAGAGGGAACGAGGGTGAGGGCCCCGCAAGAGGTCTGGATGACCCTTCCGCGACCCGAGAAACTCTGGTAAGATACCGGGGACCAGAATACAACACGGGGGCCATATGGCTGTCCGGGGACGGGCGGCCTGGCTTTTAAGGCAGTCCAGTGAGGCTGGCAAAGCTTAGCGCCCAACCGGCGGCGGGCCGACCTTCGCGGAGGGTCCTGGCCCATGACTCCTTGCCAGCACGTGGCAGGGAGTTTTTTTGTGCGGGCGAGGCCACGCCCAACACTCTCCGAACTCCTTGATCCGCTCAAGGTGACGGGCCGGAAAATAGCACTGCGGACCGGCGGGGGATGAATGGCTGAACGGCAGATAATGAACCAAGAGGATATTCGCCGCGCCCTGGCCCGGGTAGCCCACCAGATACTGGAGCGCAACCGGGGCACCGAAGAGTTGGTCATTGTGGGCATCTACACCAGGGGGGTCCTGCTGGCCCACCGGCTGGCGGGAAACCTGGCGGAGTTCGAGGGGAACCAGGTGCCGGTGGCGGCGCTGGACATTAATCTGTACCGCGACGACATCCAGGACCGGCCGCCCACCGTGGTACGTCCAACCAACATGCCGGTGAGCATCCACCAGAGAAATGTGGTGCTAGTCGATGACGTTCTCTACACCGGGCGCACCATCCGGGCGGCAATGGACGCATTGAACGACTTCGGCAGACCCAAGGAGGTCCAGTTGGCCATTCTGTTGGACCGGGGTCACCGGGAGTTGCCCATCCGGTCCGACTACATCGGCAAACACATCCCCACCGCCCAGGACGAGCGGGTCAAGGTCCGCCTGGTGGAGACCGATGGGGTTGACGAGGTGGCGATAATTCACGCCGACCCTTCAACGGGCCCAAGGTGAACCCAAGGGAGTACCCGCGCTGGGCAGGCTCGGCATCTATTCAGGAATAACCCGGACCGGCTCGTTGAGCCAACGTAGGGAGGACCAAGGGATATGAGTCTCTCGCATCCGACCGAGACTGCGTCGCTGGCCGCGACGGTGAACGCGGTGGATTTGCCGCCCCGGAAGCACGTCCTGGACCTGGACGATTTCTCGCCGGGGGAAATCGCGGCGGTGTTGGAGTCCACGCGGGGCATGGCGGAGATCCTGCATCGTGACATCAAGAAGGTCCCGGCCCTGAGAGGCCGGCTCGTCGTTACCCTCTTCTACGAGTCCAGCACCCGCACCCGCATCTCTTTCGAAGAAGCCGGTAAAGTGCTCAGCGCCGACGTCATCAACATGTCAGCCTCGGGCAGCAGCGTCGACAAAGGTGAGTCCCTGCTCAATACCGGATTGACCCTGCAGGCCATGGGAGTTGACATAATCGTGACGCGGCACCCCCATTCCGGCGCGCCCCACCTGCTGACCCGGCACCTGGAGCGCGTTGGGATCATCAACGCCGGAGACGGGATTCACGCCCACCCAACCCAGGCGCTATTGGACCTGTATACCGTGCAAGAAATGCTGGGACGGCTCAAGGGGTTGAAGGTCGTGATCGTGGGAGATGTCCTGCACAGCAGGGTAGCCCGGTCCAACATCTGGGGCTTCGCCAAGATGGGCGCCCGGGTGGTCCTCTGCGGGCCGCCCACCCTGCTCCCGGTGGACTTGCTGCGCCGCGGAGAACAGAACGGGGAACACCACCCGGCTTTGGACTCGGTGGAAGTGGATACAGACCTCGACCGGGCGATCCGGGATGCCGACGTGGTAATGGCCCTCCGGCTACAGGCGGAGCGGCAGGGGGGAGGCTTTCTGCCCAGCTTGCGGGAATACGTCCGGCGTTGGCAGGTAACCGAGGAACGGCTGGCCCTGGCCAAGCCCGAGGCCCTGGTAATGCACCCTGGCCCCATGAACGAGGGGATCGAGATCAGCTCCAGCATCGCCCATGGCGGCAGATCGGTCATCGAGAAGCAGGTGGCCAACGGTGTGGCGGTCCGCATGGCCCTGCTGCATCAGCTCTCCGCCGGCCGAAGGTGAGCCCGAGCTAGAAAGTCCCTCTGCGCCCCGTTTGGGCTTCGCTACAGAAACGTCATTCCGAAGGGCGATGCCGCAAGGAACCTGGTACGGTGTTCTTCCGTCGCGGCCCGGCCCCACCACCCCAGGCCCCCCACTTCACGCGAGGCGACATAATCCCAGTTACTTTTGAGGCAAGGCTTTATTGGGGAGTGCTGCTGCTTCTGGGCCACGATGCGAGCGCAGGTCAGGGGCCAGGAGGCCGCCAGGCTATCGTCCGGCCAACCCGTCCTCGTGCCGCCTTTTCCCATAGGGACGAAAGTCGGACATCGAGGGAGGAACCGGCCGTCGCGACGAAGTAAGCGTGGTAACTAGCAAGTGGATAGCGCCGGCAAGCACGATCCCCACAACTAATCCCAACGGGATGATGATGATGCTCACCGCGGCGCCATAGAAAAGCACGCCCACGTCGATTATGGATCCCGGGACAGTGCGGTCCAAATGCATGATGTAGAAGATAGCTGTCGGGGAGATTGCCCCGAGGAGCCCCATGCCTACGTACAGCCACTTCATTCCAGACCATCAGTGCCCAGGTCAGATTGCGCGCGCCCGGTAGGAACGCCATGCTCGACAAAACTAATTGTAGGTGTGCCTTCGGAAGCCGTCAAGCGGCAGTTACTGATCTTGCCCGCCTCGGCGGGGGACCGGCCCCTTGGCGGCGGCGGCCGGAGCGTACCGGCAAGCGTTGCGCCGTACCACACCTGGCGTTATAGTGGCCCCGGAAGGGGGCAGTGCCATGAACATAGCCAGGTTCCGGGCCGAGGGCCGGGTTCGCTATGGTGTGGTCGAGGGGGACTCTGTAACGGACATCCTCGGCAGCCCATTTCAGGGTGAGGTCCGGATGAGTTCCCGCAGCCGACGCCTGGCCGAGGTGGCCCTGCTTCCCGTGACCTCCCCCAGTCAGGTGTTCGGAGGGGTGGGGGTCAACTACCGCGACCATCTGGCCCAGGCCCAGGAATCCAGCGACATCCCTTTCAGCAACGTGGGTATCCAGCCATTTCCCAAGAGCAACGCGTCTCTAACCGGGAGTGGTTCTCCGATCGTGCTGACGCCGGAAGCCGGCGCAGTGCACTACGAGGGGGAGTTGGTCGTGGTGATCGGCCGCCGGGCCCGCCGGGTAAGCTGGGAATGTGCTCTGGACTACGTTCTGGGATATACCTGCGGCAACGATGTCACCGAGAAATCGATCTGGGAGAAAGATTACTCCGACTGGCGCTCCAAGGGCCTTCCCACCTGGGGCCCGGTGGGACCTTGGATCGCAACCCACCTGGAACCCAGCAACCTGGATGTAACCGAGCGCTTAAACGGCCTGGTGGAGCACCGGTTCAATACCGGGGACATGATCCATGACGTGGCGTCAATCGTCAGCTACAACAGCCAGTACACCACGCTGTTTCCGGGCGACCTCATCTTCACGGGAACCTCGGGTTCCACCAGAGCGATGAAACCTGGCGATGTGGTGGAGGTGGAGATATCCGGCATCGGCACACTGAAGAATCCGGTCTCAATGGAGAAGGTGTAGGCCGCGCCCGGCACCGCATTGAGCCAGCGGCAAGACTCGTGGAAACAAGGAGTGGCATATATGGATAGCGAAGTCAGAGGGCTACAGGAAGACCTGCGGAAGATGGAAGAGGTCGCGGGCGAGAGCCTGGGCAGCGTCCGAGAATCAAGTCTTGACCTGGCGATCGAAGACGGGCGCACCCTCCGGCAGGTGATCTACGACTTGACCGATCATTACCGGGAGCATATCGAGCAGTTGCTCTGGTCCAAGTGGGGCCAGAAGATCGGGCGGACTGAAATCAGGCGGGCCCTGGCGGAGCTTCAGAGTGTCCGCTCCCAATTCGCGGCTTATTTCACGGACCTGCAAGACGCGCAGTTGGATGTTTCCAGCGCCTCCGCCCAGGATTCCTCACCCCGGGAGATCATTCTTCACGCGCTGGAGGAGGAAGACCGGGTCATGAAGGCCATTGACAAAGTCCTCGGGGAGTAAAGAAGGGCGGACTCCCTGCTCCCCCTCGTTCGGGAAGATTATCCGGCCCACCCAAAGGGTACGCCCAAAACAACCAACAGTAAGCTATTAAACGTCCCGTGATTTCAGGGACGCCATCTAGGAGGAGGTTTCTCATGGACACCGAGGTGCGCGAATTGATCGAGAAGCTGGAGACCCAGCGGCGGGAGGGCATGGAGCTTCTCCTCACCTTGACCGATGACCAACTGAACAGGCCTTTCACCGACGAGCGCTCTACGGAAGAAGGCCCGTTCACCATTCGGCGCCTGCTTCACCGGATATCGACCCATCATACCGACCATATCCAGCACATCCTCAAGGTCCGCCGGGCCATGGGTTTGCCCCGCAGCGAGACCACCCGGGCCCTCGCCGAGATGCAGGCGATCCGGGCCGAGCTTGTCACCAGCCTGACGGACCTGAACGACGAGGACTTGCATCGAGACGCCTCCGAGGGCAACGAGATGGGGAACCTCAAGCAGCGTACCGGGGAAGAGCCAGAATACACGATACGCCGCATCGTGGAGCACGTGGTGGAGATGGAGGAGATACGACTGACCCACATTCGGATGGCCCTCACCAGCGACAAGGGCGTCAATCCGGAAATCCATTAGCCGGCCCGCCTGGGCGCCTGGGTCCTGTCGATTCAGAATCAACGCGCCGACCGCGGCCTCACGGCCATTCCGGCGCCGGTGGCGTCCGGCCCGGTTGATTGGCTCGCAGTTTCCGGAGGCGGAAATCCCGGAAACCCCGGAAATCGATGAACGGGAGATTCGATGGAATTAGCTTCCACCACCGTGGGTGAGATCGAACCCTCTGAACGCAGATATCGTTGGGTGATGTTGGCCGGCCTCTGGCTGGCCTACACCTCGTTTGGACTGGTCTCCGGCGGAATTCCGCCAATGGTCGGGACCATAAGCGACTCTCTGCACCTGAGCCCATCGGCCATGGGAAGTATCTTGGGGGCTTGGCCGTTGGTCTACATCGCAACATCCGCCCCCGCCGGCGCCTTGATCGACCGCTTCGGGCTGCGCCGGTCCATGGCCGCGGGCATCGTCCTGGTGGCCCTCTCCGGAGTACTGAGAGCCGTAGCGGTCAACCATGCCACCATGTTCCTGGCCGTCGCCGTCTTCGGCCTGGGCGGGCCTTTCATCTCCATCGGAGCGCCGAAGCTCATCAGCGTATGGTTCAACCGGAAGGACCGGGGCCTGGCGATGGGCATCTACATGACGGCTTCAAGCACCGGGCGTATCTTGGCCCTGGCGACGGCCAATAGCATCTTGATGCCCCTCTACCGATCCAGTTGGCGGCTCACCCTGGCCACCTATGGAGGCGTGGCTTTGCTGAGCGCGTTCATCTGGTGGTTCATGGCCCGGGACCTGGAAAATTCAAGGGAGGAGGCGGGGGGCTCGCACCACTCGCTCCTCGCCGGTATGAAAGTGTTCCCCTTGCTGCTCCGAATTCCAGTCATGAAGATCACCCTGGTCGTAAGCCTGGGCGGTTTTTTCTTCCGGCACGGCCTTAACGACTGGTTACCCGAGATCCTTCGAGACGGTGGCATGACGGCGGCGGCGGCCGGGCTCTGGGCGGTCTTGCCCATCGTCGTGGGGATTGGAACCACTCTGGTTGTCCCCCCAATGGCGAAGCCCAGCCGCCGCATTCCGATGCTGATTGCGTTCTTTCTGGCATCGGGGGGCGCCGCGCTGATGGTGGGTAACTCCACGGGCGTACAGCTTACCCTGGGGCTGG
This sequence comes from Dehalococcoidia bacterium, assembly GCA_030740155.1. Taxonomy (GTDB): domain Bacteria; phylum Chloroflexota; class Dehalococcoidia; order Lucifugimonadales; family UBA3495; genus CAJWBT01. Next base: position 126,414 of record JASLXV010000069.1, read on the forward strand.
TCATCATGGGGGCGGCAAGCCGGGCCGTCTCGCCCATAATCATGCTGATCCTCATGGATGCTCCTCAGGTCGGTCCCCAGCGAATGGGCGCCGCCGGAGGGCTGTACTTCATGGTTGGGGAAGTGGGAGGTGTGTTGGGGCCAGTGTTCCTGGGTGTCATCGCCGATCTGTCTGGCGGATTCCTGGCCTCATTGATCATGCTGGCAGCCATGAGCGTTGTCCTGGCCGCCTTTTCCCTGCGGCTGGGATTTCTGCTTCGCAAAATGGATTAAACCATTGTCTCCGGGCTGCCAATCCAGGCCCCGAGGCGGCTCATCGCGGGTTTCCGGTCCGCCTTCCGCCTGCCGGCAGGGGGATGTGGCGGATTCCGGGTCCGGCGTGAGCCGAAGAGCAGGGTTGACAGCCCTGTAGGCGCTGACTATGATGCCGAAGGTGTGCAAATCGGTAGTATTCGAGCTAGCGCCGGGAATCTCTGCGCCTTGCGGGACCTCGAGTCCGGGGCCGTCAGTGCGGTTTGACGAGGGCGCAAGCGGGTTAATCCCTGGATGAATTCCAGTTCGCCGGTGGGACCTGCCGCCGATTCCGGGCGGGCGTTGGCTGGTTAAGAACCGGCCAACGGGTCCGGCCCGGCCATCCTTGGCCTCCAGGTACGGTCCTCCCGGGGCATGTGGCCCGGTTACCCAAGTGATGCGGGCTCCCGGAGCCAACAGCCGTCACCGAGGCTCCCTCCAGTTCAGCCCTTGCTGCCGTCTGTCGCAACAGGGGGCGCTCTGAGCACGATCATCGAGGCGATGCCCATTACACCGGTGCCATCGTCTAATGGGACACCGTTGCAGCTCGGGAGCGAGCTGCCGGGAAAGCCTTCGGCAGAGGCGCGGCCGGCGGTTGGCGGACAACTATAATCGGGAGACTCGATGGATTCAGCATCCACCACCGCCGGTGAGGTTGCCCCTTCCGAGCGAGGGCAGCGTTGGGTCATGCTGGCCGGCCTGTGGCTGGCCTACACCTCGTTTGGCCTGGTGTCCGGCGGCATACCTCCCCTCGTTGGACGGGTGAGCAGTGACCTGAACCTGAGCCGCTCGGCCATGGGCAGCGTCATGGGGGCCTGGCCCCTGGTCTACATAGCCGTGTCCGTTCCCGCCGGTGCTTTGATCGACCGCTTCGGGCTGCGGCGCTCTCTGGCCGTGGGAATCATCCTGGTGGCCCTCTCCGGGATACTTAGGGCCGTAGCGGTCAACTATGCCACCATGTTCTTGGCCGTCGCCATCTTCGGCGTGGGTGGGCCCTTCATCTCCATCGGCGCGCCAAAGCTCATCAGCGTTTGGTTCAACCGTAAGGACCGGGGGCTGGCGATGGGCATCTACATGACAGCGTCGAACACCGGACGCATCCTGGCCCTGGCAACTGCCAACAGCGTCCTGATGCCCCTCTACCGGTCGAGCTGGCGGCTCACCATGGCCACTTACGCGGGGGTGGCGTTGCTGAGCGCGTTCCTCTGGTGGTTCATGGCCCGCGATCTGGAGCAATCAAGCGATTCAGCCAAGGGTTCCGGCAAAGACCTCGCCGCCAGCATGAAGGTGTTCCCCATGCTGCTCCGAATTGGGGTGGTGCGGATCGTCTTGGTCATCACCGTCGGCTCCTTCTTCTTCAGCCATGGATTCAACAACTGGCTGCCTGAGATCCTTCGGGCCGGAGGCATGACCGCGGCCCAGGCCGGTTTTTGGGCGATATTGCCGATTGTGGTCGGGATCGCAACCACCCTGGTCGTCCCCATGGTAGCGAAGCCCGGCCGGCGCATACCGATGCTCGTGAGCATCTTCATGGCGGCGGCGGTGGCCGCGCTGATGGTGGCCACCACCACGGGAGCGCCGCTGACCCTGGGGCTGATTCTGCAGGGCGCCGCGAGCCGAGGGGTGATGCCTGTTATCATGCTGATCCTCATGGATGCCCCCCAGGTTGGTCCCGAGCGCATGGGAGCCGCCGGCGGGCTGTACTTCACCGCAGGTGAGGTGGGTGGCGTGCTGGGACCGTTACTGCTGGGGGTCGCCGCCGACCTGACCGGAAGCTTCAGGGAAGGGTTGTTCATGCTGGTGGGTCTGAGCGTGGCTCTGGCTATCATCTCGTTTCGGCTGGGGTTCTCACTACGCCGGCAGGCCTAGTGCTTCATCATCCAAGACTGTCCTCTTCTCCGGAAGCCCCGGTAGCATTACAATGGTCTCGCCCCATGGGTCCTCCTCCTTGCCCTTTTTCGCGCTCTACTGATAGAAGGCGGATAAGGCTAAAAGGACTGCCCTCGAGGGGCGGGACCGAAGGGTTGACAGCCCCAAAGGCTCAAACTATGATTCCGAAGTCGGTGCCTGTTTGCCCGATTTGGAACGGGGCCGGGGATCGATACGTCCCCGGCGGACTTCGGGCCTCGGGCCGGCCACCAAGGGGCCGGCGCCGGGAAAAAGACAAGAAGATCTGCTGGAAGGAGACGCCATGATATACGAATCGGAGTCGGGCGACATCCTGATCGCCCTCACCGGCGAGGCGCTTATCGCCCGCAAGCTAGACGTGTTCAAAGAGGACCAGTTTCTGGCATTGCGGGAAAAGCTGATCAATGCCGACGTCACCTTCGGGAATGCCGAGTGCCTTTTCGAGGACTACTCGGACAGTCCGAACACCTACGCCGGTGGAGGGTCCGGCAGAGGGACCTACATGGCGGCGCCACCCGAGAGCATCGAACAGCTTCAGTGGATGGGCATCGACATCGTGTCGACGGCCAACAACCACTGTTCGGATTTCGGGGAAGGCGGCGTTCTGACCAACCTTGAGTTCCTCAACGAGTACGGGATGGCCCACGCCGGGACGGGCGCCAACTTAACGGAAGCCAGGGCGCCGGGGTACCTGGACACGCCCAAAGGCCGCGTGGCCCTCGTTGCCGCCGCCGACTGGGGCCCCAGAGGCACCGGCGGCTCGCCTTGGCCGTTTCCCATGGGTGTAATGGCGGGAGAACAAGCCCCCTACTCTCTGGGAAGGCCCGGGTGCAACCTGATCCGGCACAAGCCCAGGTTCACCGTGCCCAAGGATGTGTTCGACTCGCTAAAACGCATGGCCGGTGAGCTACATTTCGAGAATCAAGCCGGCGCCGGTGAAACCGAGTTCCTCTTCATGGGAAGTGAAGTCGTCTTGGGCGAGGATTTTTATCTGAGCACGGTGGCCGAACTGGATGACCTGGAGGACAATTTCCGTTGGGTTAGAGAGGCCCGCCGCCAGGCCGACTGGGTGATGTTCAGCTTCCACAACCACGGCGCCAGCAGGTCCGCCGAGACTCCCTCGGACCACACCAGGATCCTGGCCCACGGCGTCATCGACAACGGCGCCGACCTGTTCATTGGCCACGGCCCGCACCGGGACCGGGGCATCGAGATCTATAACGGCAAGCCCATTTTCTACGCCTTGGGCGACTTCATCTTGCAGAACGATAGCCTCCTGTGGGCGCCCTACGACGTCATGAAGCGGTTCGGGCTGGGCTACGAGCACACCCCAGCCGATTTCTACGACGAGCGGATCCGGCACGGCTGGAACGACAAGGTGGAAGGCTGGGAGAGTGTGGCGGTTACCTGCAAGTACGAGGCAAAGCAGCTGAAGGAGATCCGGCTGTATCCCGTGGACCTCGGCATGGGACGTCCCCGGGGCCAGGCGGGCCGTCCGGTTCTGGCGCAGCCCGGCAGCGAGGTGAACCAGCGGGTGCTGGAGCGGTTCCAGAGCATGTCGGCGACCTATGGGACGACGATTGAAATCGAGAGCGGAGTGGGCGTCATCTCAGTGTCCTAAGGTTCCACTCCCCTGGCGCCGGCCGGCGAGCGTTGGGCCCCGCCGGCGGTCCCGCGGCCCGCGAGCGCGAGTCCGGCTTCGAAAAGCCGTCGATTCACCGGGAAGGGTGTCCAAGCGGCCGGGATGGTTCACCAATGAGTATCATCCCGGTCCACATGTTTGGAGAGGTGCCGTGCTTCCACGACGCCGCTCTAATGCTACATTTTGTCACTCAGCCCGGCGCTACCGGTACTTTCAAGTCGCCAGAGCTGTTCCAATGATGCTACCCACCCGGTGCCGCGGCAACCACGGCCAGAGCCTATGACTTCGACCGCGCTCTCTGAGGTGGCCCGGAACGCATGGTCCTCCGATGCTAGCTAGCCCATAGGCCCGAGACGACTCCCTTTGAAAGCACCTTTTCAGATAGTCGCTTAGGCGTCCAATAGTTCTCGCAGTTTGCGCGTCAAGGCTTCGGATAGAAATGGCTTTTGCAGGAAGGCGATCCCGGGTTCCGGCGCCGCGTAGTCGAAGACGGCTTTATCGGTATAACCAGACATAAAGATCACCTTGGAGTTCTGCCGCCCGGCCTTGAACCGTTCCGCTAGCTCTATGCCGCCCATTCGGGGCATCACGATATCGGTCACCAGGGCGTGAATTACATTTCCGTTGTTTCCCTCGGCCATCCTCAGGGCTTCTTCGCCATTGGCCGCCTCCAGCACGTGGTAGCCCCGGTCTCGAAGCTCATAGCTGACGAGGCTGAGCAACAGCGGTTCGTCTTCGGCCAAGAGCACCGTCTCGGTCCCCTGGGGAGCGCAGTCGTAACCGGCGCTGATCTCCGGAGGTTTGGCAAGTTCCTCGGCCCGGGGGATGTAAATCTTGAAGGTGGTCCCTCGGCCCGGATCACTCCGAACCTCGATGTGGCCGCCATTCTGTTTAATTGCACCGTAGCAGGTAGCCAAACCCAGGCCGGTGCCCTTTCCGACCTCTTTGGTGGTGAAGAACGGCTCGAAAATCCGGCCTCTTACCTCGTCGGTCATCCCCTTGCCGGTATCGCTCACGGTCAGCGTCACGTATTCGCCCGGAGAGATGCCGCCCAGTTGGCTGGCTTGCTCCGCACCCAAGGCCACGTTGGCCGTCTCGATCATGAACTTGCCACCGTCCGGCATGGAATCCCGGGCGTTGATCGCCAGGTTCATCAGGACCTGCTCCATCTGGGTCGGGTCCGATTTGAGCGGCACCGGATCGGTAGCCAGCAAGATCACCAATTCAATCTCGGCTTCCAAGAGGCACCGGAGCATCTTGTCGAAATCGATGACAAGGTCGTTGAGGTCAAATACTTTCGGTTCGATTGGCTGGCGCCGGGAGAAGACCAGCAACTGGCGAGTTAGCTTGGTGGCGCGGTCGGCAGCCTGCATGATTGACTGAAGGTGGTCGGAAATCGGATGGCTTGGCGGAAGGGCTGCGCCGCTCATCCGGGCATAGCCGACGATGGCGGTGAGCATGTTGTTGAAGTCGTGAGCCACCCCACTTGCCAGCTGTCCCATGGATTCCATCTTCCGGGACTGGAGCAGCTGCTCCTCCAGGGACTTGCGCTCGGTGATGTCCTCCTGGACGGCGACGAAGTGGGTAATGGCTCCCTGGGGATCCCTGACGGGAGAAATGGTCTCCATCGCCCAATAGAGGCCCCCATCTTTCTGGCGGTTACGAAGCTCGCCGCGCCATTCGTCGCCGGCGAGGATCGTGTTCCAAAGCTGATGGTATTGATCTTGTGTCGTCCAGCCGGATTTTAAGATTCGAGGAGTCTTTCCTCGAACCTCTTCCACTGTGTAGCCGGTGATTCGGGTGTAGGAGGGGTTGATGTACTCTATAGTTCCATTGACATCGGTGATCACCACCGCGAAGGGGCTTTGGTCCACGGCCTGGGATACCTTGCGGAGTTGCTCCTCAAGGGACTTGCGCTCAGTGATGTCGCGTACCAGAGCCACTATGCAGGTCCTACCTCCAATATCGATGGATGAAGCCGAGATTTCAGCCGATAGCGAGTCGCCGGCTCTCGTCACACAGTTGAGGTGGTCCGTCCATCCATCACCGGTCTCGATGACCCCGCGGAAGAACTCTCGTAGCTGAGGCAAATCGTTGCCGTGGATAGCGGCAGGATGAAGATTGAACAATTCTCCCGGGGAATATCCGAGCATGGCAGATGCCTGGTGATTCGCGTCGATAATCCGGTCGAGCCTCGGGTCGACCAGTAGTATGGCGTCATTGGAGTGCTCGAAGATCTTACGGAACCGCTCCTCGCCCTCGCGGAGCGCCTCTTCCGCCCGCTTTCGCTCGGCGTAAAGCTGGGCGATGGCGATGGTGCCGGCTATCTGGTTCGCCACGCTCTCAAGAAGTGCGATGTGGCGGTCTGAGTAGGCGTTTGGGTCGCTCGATCTCAGGTTCAGAACCCCGATCACACGCTCGCTCGACACCAAAGGGACGGAGAGAAAGGACCGCATTCCGGCGTCAAAGTTCCCAGCCAAGCCGGGGAACCGGCTTACCAGCTCTGACCTATCCTCCGCCCGGATGTGCAGGCTTGCCTTGGCGCGGACAACGGCTTCGGCCTGGGTTCCGGCGAGGGGCCGGGGCACTGAGGGCCCCCGGTCTGTGACGTCCGTCCCGCCGAAGTATAGCTTCGTGAAGGTATTTTGTTCGAGATCAACGACGTTGACCCGGATTCTCTCGAAGTGGAATAGAGTACGAAGTTGCTCGGCAAAGTGTTCGAAGACCTCGTCCAGGTTAAGGGAAGAGCTGACGATGCGGCCGATGGCGGCGATCACCTCATTCTCATGGGCCAACTGCCGCGCCGATTCCTCGCTCTGCTTCAGGGCATCCTCCGCTGCCTTCCGGTCGGTGATGTCGCTACCATATACCTGACCGATGCCAAGGTCTGGTTCGCCCCTGAAAACGAAATGAAAATACCGGTCACCCACCTGGGCCGAATGCGACATGACCAGGCCCCGTTGAATACACTTCTTCAGGTCCAAGGCTGCCGTGCTGGGCAGCAGCGATACCAGCGGCATCCGCTCGTTCGACCCCTCTCCCAGAATGGCGACGGCGGCAGGGTTGGCGGTAAGGACCAAGCCGTCGGAATCAAAGCGCAGCACGGGAGCCGGGTTCAGTTGGGGAAAGAGGGCCAACTCCCTGATACGGTGCTCCAGTTGGCCCTCGGCCCACTTGCGCTCGGTGATGTTTTCCACGGTACCCACATAGCCGGTCAGCTTGCCTTCAGAGGAGAACAAACACCGGCCCCGCTCGGAAACCCAAAGTACTGCTCCCTGTCGCGTCGCCAACTGGTACTCGGCCGAGAACTCACGGTTATCCGCGACCGCCTCGGTCCGCGCTTTGAACACCCATTCCCGGTCATCCGGATGAGCCACCTGGCTCCAGTCGCCTGCCAGGCACTCTTCAAGGGTTAGCCCGAATATGGTCTGCAGCGCCTTGTTAGCGTAAGTGAACCCACCGGCGGCGTCCGTCCGAAAGATACCGATGGGCGCCGCGGCGCTGAGGGTGCGGAACCGCTCTTCGCTCTCTCGCAGCGCCATCTCGGCCTGCTTGCGCTGCGTGATATCGCGGATCACGCTGAGAAGCGCCGGTGTGCCCGCATAATCGATGAGCCGCGACATGATTTCCACGGGAAGGATGCGCCCATCCTTCTTCAAAATGCGATACTCAGCGAAGGAGACAGGCTCCCCCTTAAAGAGGGCGAGCATTCGCTTCGAGGCGTGCTCCCGGTCCTCTGGAACGACGAAGCCTTCCGGGGGCCGGCCCAGCATCTCTCCCGCGGGGTACCCGGTCAGCAGGCACAAAGCGGGATTGGCATACACGATGCTTCGCTCAACGGTCAAAGCGATGCCGTCGGGGTAGTTCTGCAGCAATATGCCCTGCTGCTTCTCCGTCGCCCGCAACGAAGCCTCGGCCCGCTTGCGGTACAGAACCAGCGATGCGGCAACCCAGATCACGAACACGGCGAGAGTGCGGTTGAAGATTACTTTCCACTCCTCGCCACCGGGGGGAGACAAGGAAAATCCCAGGACGGTCAGCGCCGTGCCCGCGATGGCGAAACCGACGGCGTACCGTCGCTGGGGCAACCAAAGGGAGAGCAACACGGGAGCCATGTACGGCACGCCACCCGCCACACCCAAGGGAATGGACATGTCCAGCAAGAAGGTCGCAGCGAACAGAAGGGCAGCCAAGGGATACAGCCATTTGACGCTCTTCTTTGCGGTGTTCATAACGTCCGTCTCCTGGCCGCCCAAGATTCCATCAGAATATCCGCCAGAATATCCGCGAATTGTCTTCCTCCCCTAACCCCACCTTCGTACCCGCTACCTTGCTGGAAACGCAATCATGAACTCCACCCCGGCGTAGCCTCAGGGGTCGACGGTGCCGCCCCCTCTTCCACCAACTCTGCCGCTTCGAAAGGGAAACAGATCCTGTCGGAGAATGAGCAATGGTGCCATCGCAACTATTTCGCCCAACCCGATGAGGCGTTACCGGTTCGCATACCAAATTCCCTCCTCGGCGGTCGCAATAAGGCAGGACGATTCGACACGAAGAGCCTCGTCTTCCGGCCCTGGACTCCACCAAGGAGAGGTAACATCGTCCTTGGTTTAATCCAGACCTCGGAGCCAACGTGGCGTTGCGAGTCGTCTTCGGCGCAGCGCCATTGCTTGGGGACGGTTGGGCGTCGCACCCTTGATGGACCCAGGCGTCCGATTGTTTGGGCCTACGGGGGGTGGACCCGGAACAGGACCAGAAAGGGCGCCGCCTGCTTTTCGCTCCTTCTTCACAATGTGTTCACAATTTGACGTTACTATCCAAGAAAGGTGCCCGGCAGTGTGCCTGTACCCTTCCGGGAGAGTGGTGTTCCCCTAACGAGGTGATTCGGTCCATGTTGGGGTTCGAGGGCAGGTTGCCGGCAGAACCTTCACCTGGGCTCCCTTGGCTGCGGAAGCTCCCGCTTGCTCTCCAGTGGCGGAGAAGATAAGGTTGCCTTGACTGAATTTCAGGACCCTTAAACCTGACATTCTCCCAGACCTACGATAAAGGGGGCAGCCATTGTGGTTGCGATAGAGGTGCTTAATCCGGTGGCGCAACGGCTTGCCGATTTCCGTAGAGCTGCGGGCGCCCCTCGCCCATCGAACTTGGAAGGGAAGCGCATTGGGCTGCTGTGGAACTCGAAACGCGGTGGCGACGTGGCGCTGGAAACCATCGGAACAGCCCTGCAGGACCGGTTTCCGGGGACGGCCCTGGTGAAGGTCTGGGGAGTTATGGGCAATCCTGAGCCAACGTTCACCAAGGTAGTGCGGGAGTGTGATGTTGTCATCGGGGCCACGGGCGATTGAGGCTACTGCACGGTCAGCCTTGTGCAAGACCTGATTAAGATCGAGGGGAGAGGGATTCCTACAGTAGCCATAGTTGCCAAATCCTTCGAGGCCCAAACCAGAGCATCAGCGCATGGACTCGGATTGCTGGGCTTTCCTTACGCCATGGTGAAAGACTGTTTGACGGGGCTGTCTCCGGAGGAGATCACGAGACAGGCCGGCGAAGCTGTCCCAGCGGTAATCGAGGGACTCACAAAGAGCCTCGGCGACGAGGCGGTCAGCATCGACGTCCTTCGGCCTGAACCCACGGCAGCGGAGCGGTTCGAGGCGGGGGACCATTTCAAGGCTTTCCAGGCAATCAACAGAGCGTTCCTGGAGCGCGGCTGGGCCGATGGGTTTCCCCTTTGGCCTGCAACGCGAGAAGCCACTGACGAGATGTTAGCTGGGACTACCCGGCCGCCTCAGGACATCGTCGGGATCCTCAGCCCCGGTCACGGCTTAGCAACGGTGGAGAAAATCGCGGTAAATGCGGTTATGGCCGGATGCTCGCCGTCGCACATGCCGGTCCTGATTGCCATTGTCGAGGCGGTTTCAAATCCGCCATTCCCTCTTGGGCCAGTGTCCTGCTCCACCGGCCCCCATGCTCCTCTCGTGCTGATCAACGGCCCCATTGCCAAACAGCTTGGAATCAATGCTGGCGGCTGTGCGCTGGGACCGGGCGCCCAGTCGAAAGTCAACATTGCTATCGGGAGGGCCCTGAGGCTCATCATCATGAACATTGGCCACGCCTACCCCGGGCAGGGCGACATGGATACTCTGGGGAGCGCTTGTAAGTTCAGTCTATGCCTCGCGGAGAACGAAGAGGCCAGCCCGTGGCCGCCGTACCACGTCACTCAAGGGTTTTCTCCCGAGTCCAGTACGGTGACCGTGTTTGGCATCCGCGACATGATAGACATCAATGAAATGTGGAACCATACCGCGGAGGGGATCGTTACGACGGTGGCGGCGTTCGCCTCGATACCGGGCGGAGAGTACTTGACAGGCCGCTTCGCCGAGAACGACTCGATACCGCTGATCGCCTGGCACGCTTTACTGATTCTATGCCCGGACCATGCACGGTCTATTTATCGGAGCGGGTGGACCAGGGAGCACGTGGAAGAGTTTTTCTATCATCGGGCCCAGGCGCCTCTGAAGAACCTGCTCAGCCGGGTGAAGGCGACTCCCTCGGAGATTCGACCGATTTATCGCTGGACCTTGGACGCGCCACCCGAGATGACCATGCCGGTGCTCCAGTCACCCAAGGACCTGCACGTGGTGGTAGCCGGCGCCTCCAGCAGCGCCGGCAAATCTCAGTACGTGCGGCTCATTGGGCAACCGTCGGCCACAGTGGAGATTATGGCCTGGTGAACGAAAGGGTTGCGGGGCAGTCAACGGCGTGCGCTGGACAAAGCATGTAGAGGCCACCCTCGCGATGTCTGAGATGGCCCGCTGGCTGGCCCGACTGGCTGCGCAAGATGATGAATATACTATGATGTCCCCGGCTGGACCGCTCCCGCCGGAGGTCCCACCGTTGTCTGAAGGTGGGCCATGGGATGCCAATTGCCGGCTCCGCCCCAAACCTGCGCCGTTCTTCGGCGCCCCGGATGGAGGGTGATTCCATGACGTGCTCAAGCTGTGAGAGGGAAAACCGTCGAGACGCCAATTACTGTGACGCTTGCGGAATGAAACTAGCCGCACCCATGAATGGCGACGGCGGGATCGCAGGCAAAACGGGGCCGCTGGACGGCATTCGGGTAATTGACTGGACAGCGTACCAGTTCGGCCCGGTATCCACCATGATGTTGGCGGACCTGGGCGCCGAGGTCATCAAGGTGGAGTCCTTGAATGGCGACCCCGGCAGGAATACCAACCGGATCAGCCAATTGCCCTCGCAACTCCCTGCCGGCGTCAGCGCCTATTTCGAGTCTTTGAACCGGCAGAAGAAGAGTATCGCCCTGGACCTCAAGAACCCAAAGGGTGTCGAAGTCATGTACCGGCTGGTGGCGAAATCGGACGTATTTGTCCAGAACTTCCGCCAAGGTGTCGCGGAACGGTTGGGCTTGGGATATGAAGACCTGGTCGAGCACAACCCGAAGATCGTATACGGCGCCGCTACCGGCTACGGCCCGAAGGGCCCCGATTCCCGTAAGCCCGCGTTCGCGCTAACCGGTGAAGCCAGGTCTGGGTCCCTGTGGTGGGGCGGCCCGGACGATGATCTACCCTACAACCTTGGAAGTATTGCCGACCAGATGGCCGGGATAATGCTCTCCTACGGGATATTGGGCGGTCTGGTCGCCAGAGAGAGGCTTGGAATTGGCCAGAAAGTCGACGCGTCCCACCTCGGAGGCATGATGTGGCTGGGTGGCAAACGGTATGGCATGGCCTTGATTACGAAGAACGCGCCGCTGCGTCAGACCCGCGCCTCGGCCCGCAATCCCCTGTGGAATTACTACAAGTGCAAGGACGGCCGGTGGATAGCGCTTTCCATGAATCAGACCGACCGCTATATGCCTTTATTCTGCAAAGCCATCAGCAGGCCTCACCTTGCCGAAGACGAGCGGTTCAACAACATGGCGGCCCTCCTCGAGAATAGTAAGGAGTTGATCGACATCCTGGACGACATATTTGCCACCAAGACCCAGGGTGAATGGAAAAAAGTGCTGTCTGAAGCGGAAGGGATCATCTGGGAGCTGGTTCAGGACGTGTTTGACCTGCCGGATGACCCCCAAGTAATTGCGAATAACTACATCGTCGACTTCGACCACCCTGCGCTGGGTCCCTCCAAATGGCTGCAAACTCCGGTGGGCTACAGCAAGATGCCACTGTCTACCAGAAAGATGGCTCCGGCCCACGGCGAGCATACAGCGGAGGTCCTGATCGATATGCTGGGGTACGACCGGGATGACATCGCGACGCTACGTGATGAAAGAGTCATTTTATAAAGCCAGGCGCCGCAGCCGGGTTTGATCGCATCGGCACTAGATCCATGGCTTCGGGCGGCTCCACTACCTGGGGAAACTACCACTTGCTCTCCAGAGTTGGAGAGGATACAGTTGCCCTGACCAATTCGCTGAACAGTTAACCCTGACATCTACCCTGGTCCACGACACGACCGGGTGTTTTGAATTCCTGGCTCCACGTAGGGAGCCCGGGAGGCGCGGGGCCGAGGAGCGGCAAATAGACGCACGTACCCAACTGTCCCGGCTGGCCCGCATCCGGACCTTCGATTCTCTGCGACTATTCCGGGACTACCGTTACCTGTGGGCGGGCAACTTTTGTGCCAACTGCGCCCAGTGGCTTCAACTACTTTCGGTAGGCTGGCTGGTACGGGACCTCACCGTTTCTTCAGGGTCTTCAGCGCTTCTGGTGGTAAGCGCCGGGGGATTGAACACCCTTCCTATATTATTCTTGGGTCCCTGGGGCGGAGTCCTGGGCGACCGCCTCAGCCGCAGGAACCTGGTGATGGCGTTCCAAGCCTTCATGGCCTGCGCGGCCCTCTTATTCGCCTTCCTGGTGTGGTCTGGGCACGTGGAGTGGTGGCATGCCTACGTGTATGTGATCATCGGCGGTTCATGCCGGGCCGTCACCCACTCCATGAGGCTGGCGTTGGTGGCGAATACCGTTCCCAGGGAATATGTTGTCAATGCAGTTGCCGCCAACGTGTTCACGATCGGGGGGACCCGCATGATCGGCCCGTTTATCGGTGGCTTCCTGATCGCTACTCTGGGGTTCTTCTGGAACTTCGTTTTCGAGTCCGCGTTGTATGCGGGCACAGTGTTGGCTTTTTGGCACATGAGGACACCGTACTCCTTCCGAAGCGCTTCCACGGTGAGGGTCTCCCCGCTGGCCAGCTTGAAAGAGGGGCTCAGGTACGTGTGGAAGGGGGAAAGGGTGATCTTCAACCTCATTGTGCTGGGTTTCATCCCCAACGCAATCCTCCATCCGGTCCTGTTCCTGCTGCCCGTATTCACCGCCGAGGTGCTGCACGGCGGTCCCGGCATCGGAGGGATCCTCCTGTCAACCACCGGGCTCGGCGGTTTCATCGCCGCCCTCGCCATAGCCTCTGGCGGGTTCCAGTCCAGGAGGGGATTCATCTGTCTGGGGGCGATAGCCGCGAGTTCCATCTTCGCCATTCTCTTCTCCCAGGCCAGCTGGGTGGTGGCGGCGATGCTGCTGGTCGGGTTGATGTCGTTCGCCCAGGCGACCTTTCGCACGACTTCGGGCTCAGTGATCCAGCTCATGACGCCCGATGCGCTACGGGGACGGGTAACCTCGTTACAGCAGTTTGGCCAGGGGTTCTTGATTCTAACCACCTTGCTCATCGGCTGGTTCGCAGACTTGACCACGGTCGTCATCGCGATCATGAGCATCGGCGCCATGGGTTTGGGCTTGGCGATTTTCTCCGGCATCGCCCTCCCCCGGGTGCGCCAGCTAGCGTAGCGTAAGGGCATGGGAAAGAAGAAGCCGGTCTCGCAAATGCAGTCCAACTGACTGAACCCACCTCAGGGCTGCGCCCGGCCAGTGGCTAGGGCCGGGTTGCCAGCTTGTCCATCAGGGCGCCGATCCGAGGCATCTCCTCCAGGGCCATGAGCATCTCCGCGGTTTCTTTAGCAGCATCCGCTCCCAGGACCGGCTGGACGTTGGCCAGGTACTTGGCCCGGACCTCTTCCAGGGCCACGGGGCGGCCGGCGTCACCGGTGGCTACTTCGATGGGCTGGACCACCTCCTGGGCCGGCCAGCGGGCCGTCAAGACCCCGTGGGGCCGGGAATCCGGGTCCTCGGCGACGGCGGATTTCCGGAGCAGGTCTTGGAGTTCTCGGCGCTGAAAGCTCTCGTCGGAGAAGGACCATTTGGTGACCCGCCCGTCCAGCAGGGCGCAGGCTACGGGGAACTGGTAGCTGAACTTGCCCGACACGTCGCCCGTGGGCGCCACCTGGAAGTAGGGCTCGAGGTGGGGGACTCGAACTTCCAGGGAAGAAAGTTCTGACATGGGTAGAGGAGCGCGTCCTTGAAGCCTCAACGCGGCGTCGATGGCTCCCTGGGCAATGGAACCGCAGGGGTACTTCTTTAGGCACCAGGTGCTGACGATGTGTCCCGCGCCCAGTTCCTTCAGGGCGGTCCGGTAATCCACCCGGTCCATATCCCCGGCGGCCACCACACTGTAGAAGAAACCCAGGGGAGCATCCAAAGCGTTGGGGTTGGCGGTAAAATCGTCCCTGGCCAGCTCAGCGGCCAGAACCCCGGCCTGGGAGGCGATGCCGGCGTGCAGGGGTTTGGCGTGGGTGCCGAAGTTGCCGATTATGCCTCCGGCTTGGGAGGCGGCGATGCCCCAGGCGTAGCGCATACGGGTGGAGTTCAGGCCCATGATCTTTGCCGACGCCGTGGCCGAGGTGAGGGGGCCGAAGACGCTGGTCATGTGCAGGCCGTGAAGCTGGTCCGCCTTGCGCGGAACCACTTGGCCCAGGGCCACGCCTACCTCGTAGGCGGCCACGTAGGCCTCCAGGAGCATCCTACCGCTGCAGTCCAGGTACTCTCCCGTAGCCAGGGCAGCGGGCAGAATCACCACGCTAGGGTGGCCGAAGCCGCCGGTGTCGTCGAAGTCCAGCGAGTGGCCCAGTGTGCCGTTGACCAAGGCGGCCAGCCAGGTGGTAGTCTTCTGGGGCCGGCCCAGGATGCTCGCCTCGGCGGCAGGGTTGCGGGCCAGGCGGCCACTCAGAATTCGCTCCGGCGCCTCACCGATGCCGGCAAAGGCCACCCCTACCTGGTCCAGGATAGCCGCCTTGGCAGCCTTCGCCTCCGAGGGAGAGACTGCGCTGAGCTTAACGTCCGCTACGTATTGGGCCAGGGTTTCGCCGAGTTCCATTGGTCCGCCTCCTTCCATCAGTCGTGGGGCCGAGACCGGCGCCGCCAGTGCTCATCGGAATAAGCCGGGGATCTCCCAGATCAGATGGATTCCACCAGCCGGGTGACCCCGTGGAATGCCACAGCCTATATAACTGCATCCCGAGCCCGTCAATACTGCACGCCCGTCAGCTTTCCGAATCCCAGAGGGCTGGTCGACGCGTAGATGTAGCGCAGGGACAGAGGGAGGCTGCCCGCGGCATCTAGCTCTGGAACCGACAGCGTCGCGCCGCCAAGGACCTCACCGGCCGGGGGCAGGTTTATCTTCATCTCATAGTTCCCGGTGCTGACGATGGCATCGGCCTCGGGGACGAAGTGGACGAAGCCGGGGTCATCAGGGGTCAGGGCCATCTCGGGGCTAAGCAGGGTAGTCATGATTCCGGCGTTCTCGCACTTCTGGCACAGCATCATAATATCCACGCCGGAGTGTCCATCGCCGATCCAGGTCATCACGACCCCGTCGGCGCTCAGCATCTTGAGCAGCTTGACCCCGCTGTCCAGAGTGCGCTCCTTTTCCCACACCGCCGTGCGGCCGTAAAACCACAGCACCAGGCCCAGGAAGTTCAGGTCCACCCCGTGGCGGCGGTACATCTCCCGGACTATCGCGTGGTTCTGGTAGATGTAAGAGGAGTCCCGGGAGTTGGCAGGTCCCATAAAGCTGCTGTACATCGCGCCATCCATCATCTCGTTGGGGTGGAGGAGGACGGGCTGCCACCCGATCTTCTCGCCGTATACCCACCGGTTCACGTGTACCTGGCAGGCGTAGGCCACCCTGGGCAAGGAGGGATCTACCTTGGCCAGTTCGAACACCTCCACCTCCTCCGGCTCCTGCCCCGTGGTCGCCGAAGCCAGGTAATCGGCCACCCTGAACCCCGCGGCCCTAGCCGCGAGGTTGTACTCCTGGGAATACTTGGAACCGCCTATCAAGTCCACCGTCTCCAGGTCCGCCTGCTCCTCCGGCGAGAAATCCACCCTCCCCTTTAGCTGTAGCACCAGGTTGATGGTGCTTGAAAAGGGAGTGTACCGGGCACCGGCGCCCCACATATCGATGATGCCGTCACGCCAGTACACGCCCTCGCCGGGGGACGGCACCCCGGTGGTGATCAAGGCCATGCCTTCCAGCCGGTGGTTCCTCCCCTGGCCCACGGTTACCGTGGGTCCGATAACGGCGGGGAAGACCGTGCCGGGGCCGGAGACCTTGTGCCTGGGCTCCACCGCATCCAGAATATTGATGATGCGGGTATTGTCCCCGGGCCGCGCCACGTTCACTTCCACATCGATGAAGTGGCTGTCTTGCAAAACCTTCCCGCGAAGCTCTTCCTTGCTGACGTATAAGACACCGCCGGAGAAGCGGGTGGTGTTGGAGAAGACAATGTCCTTGACCCGAAAAGTGGCCTGCTCAAGCCTCACTTCGTTTCCTCCCTTGCTGGATGATCTTTCCCAGGGGTGCGCCACACGAGCCCACCCGAAGATGAGAATCGCCCCGGCCCATCTTTCGAAAAGGGGGCGAGGGGTATTCTCTCCCGTTCACGGTCCGTCCTAGTCTGAATGCGGCATCATACACCCGGATAGATTCCGGCCGCCCCTGATTCGGAAGTCTGGCTCTTCGGGACAGGCTGCACTACCGCCAGGAAGCCGCCGCTCTCTGGAACACCGTGGGGCCCTCCACCCGGGTTTCCAGGGCTTCCAAGGCCTCCTGAACAACCTGTTTACGGAACTTCTTCTCCTCGCCAAGGGAGTAGCTGGGGTCGCCGACAGGATAGGGAACCGCCTTCCCCTCCACGATGCGGCTGGCGCCGACTCCCTCCGCCAGGTTGTAGAGGGGTGTTATGAGGGCGGTGGGAAGACCGGCCCGCTCCAACTCCTTGGCCAGCGTAGCTCCGCTACGCGTCCCCGTCCCTCAAGTGGCGGTGAGGATTATTCCCTCAACTCCCGCCGCCGTAAGCTCAGTCGCCATCTCCTGCCCGAACTTCCTGAAGCTGACCAGGGGTCCCATGTTGCCGGTGGTGCTGTAGAGGTAATCGTGCAGTCCACCTATGGCCCCCTCCTTTTCCAGGTCCCGGGCGACATCCAGGGGGACCATGCGATTGGGCTCGGCGCTGGCCGCCGTGGTGTCGTAGCCCCCATGGATGCTCTGGTACTTCTCGGAGGACATGGAGGGCTCATTGGCGATGTCAAACTTTAGCCACTTGCTCGCCCAGCTCGACTCCAGCTTATCCGGGTTGCCTCGTTGGACTATGCCGCCTTCGGTTACCAGCGCTATGGTAGCCTTGGCTGGATTCTCAAGAGGGGGCGCCGGGGCCACATCATCGTACTGAGGCAGGGGCCATTCCGTATTGGGGGCCTCGCCTCTCAGCTTCCCCAGCAGCATCGCGACGGCCCGTTCGGCCGCGGTCTTCTCGGAGAACTCGTTCTCGCGGCGGCCCGTGGGCAGATAGCCTTCCTGGTTGGCCGGCCCCAGTTTCTCCTGGCCGGCAAGCTTCACCGCCAGTCTTGCCATCACCGACATGGCATCGCCCATGCCCGCGGCGGTCTCACTGGTAGAGACCATCAGTGCCTTGCCCCGAAAGACCGCCGCCGCCGGGCTGTCCCGGTGAACCCCGGTCACCGCCGGCACTTTCAGTCTCTCTCGCACTGCGGCGCAGACTTGACCGCAGGCGAGGCCGTACCGCCCGGCGCCGAAAGCCGGCCCCGCTACCACCACATCCGGGTTGAACTGCTCAATGAGTTCCACTACCTTACCGGTGGCTTCCTCGGCATCCTGGGTCATGCGGTTGTCGCCGCAATATACCGTCCCCACCACCTCACCGGCCTCGCCCAGTGCTATCTTCAGGGCGGCCCCCGGCCCCACGGGTCCGTCTCTGCCGGCCGGCGTCGCGCTGGCTTGCTCCTCACCGCCCGCACCGGCGAAAAACTGGTTTAGATAGTGGACAACCCTCAGTGTGGCCATGGCGACCTCCTACTTCCCGTGATTGCCAGCTTAGTATGGCGGCTTTAACAAGTCAATCACGGTTCCCGGCAACCGGAGATGACGCAACGCTTGGCGGCCGGGGGAGCCGGGTAGCCTATCGCCCTGATAGAATCCATGTGAGCCGGCGCTGGGAGCTTGCTTGGACTCTTAGCAACGCCGGCAGGGCAATCGTAATGTAGATACTGTCAAACTTGGCCGGGCGCGCGGTCGAACACCGGGGATTGCGAAGCAAGCTATACTGGTGCCATTACCCAAAAGGGAAAGCGAATGAAACAGCCTCGGTTCCACGTAGTGGGGAAGGTAACCCCCCGGAAAGACGGCATCGCCATCGTGACGGGGCAGGAACGCTACTCGGTCGACATCCGCCTGCCGCGAATGCTGCATGGGCGCATTCTCTCCAGCCCCTACGCCCACGCCCGCGTCAAGAGCATCGATGTGAGTGAGGCCGAGGCGATGGGCGCGGTCTGCCTGACCTTCGCGGAGATCCCTCAGGTCCGCTACAACGAGCGTATCATCACCGTCCCTGCGGCGCTGCACAAGGACCACTACGTTCTCGCCGACAAGGTGCGGCGTATGGGAGAGGCGGTCGCCGCCGTGGCCGCGGAAACCGAGGCCCTGGCCGAGAAGGCCGTACGGGCCATCAAGGTTGAGTACGAGGTCTTGCCGGTGATCACCGGCCCCGCCGAGGCCATGAAGCCCGGCGCGGAGCCCATCTACGATTCGGTGCTCTGGGGCAGCGAGCTGGTGAAGATCGAGAGGAACATCGCCTGCACCCGGAACATCGAAGAAGGGAACGTGGACCGGGCCTTTGCCGAAGCGGACCTGGTCGTTCAGGGAACGTTCACAACCCCCAAGATTTATCACATGCAACTGGAGCCCAAGTCTGCGGTCTGCCGCCCGGAGAGCGACGGCGGCCTCACCGTCTGGGCGGCAACCCAGTCCATCCACAACGTTCGGATTTTGCTGGGCGAGATATTCGGCATTCCCTTCAGCAAGATCGATGTGAGGCGCGTGCCCGTGGGTGGCACTTTCGGGTCCAGCATCCAGATGAACCCGCCCATCCCCATCTGCGCCGCCCTGGCGCTGAAAGCCCGCCGTCCGGTGAAGCTGGAACTCACGCGGGAAGAGGATATGCACGATCACTCCAAGTATCCCACGGAGATTCGGCTCCGGTTGGCGGCCGGGCGGGACGGCACGCTGACCGGCGCGGAAATGGAGCTGACCACCGACATAGGGGCCCACAACATTCAGGCTTACTCTTTTCTTGGCGTGTGTCCCGGATGGCTGGTCTCCTTGTACAGATTGCCCAACCTGCGCTACCGGGGAACGGCCGTCTACACGAACAAGGCGCCCTCCTGCGCCATGCGGGGGTTTGGCAACCCTCAGGTCACCTTCGCGGTGGAGTCGCTGGTGGACGAGCTGGCGGAGAGGCTGAGAATGGACCCAATCGAACTCCGGCTCAAGAACTACATCAGCCTTGGGGATACGTTCTGGGGGCAGGGGCCGCTGGTACGCTCGATCGTGCGGAGCGACGGGGTGCCAGAGCTGCTCCGCCGCGGCGCCGAGATGATCGGCTGGGACCAACGTCCTGCGCCCGGATCGCAAACGGGACGGTACCGCCGGGGCGTAGGCCTGGCCCGTGGCTTCCACACCTCCAGCGCCGGCGCGCCGCGGCCGGGGGACGTGATCGACTTCTCCGGAGCAATGGTCAAGGTCAACACCGACGGCTCGGTGGACGTGGTGACGGCGCTGATGGACCACGGCGGCGGCACGCTGGATGCAGTGGCCAAGCTGGTGGCCGAGGAGCTGTGCGTGCCGCTGGATAAGGTCAACGTCGCCCCCGCCGGGACCCGGTCGACGGTCTACGACGTCAACACCCACGCTTCACGGGGGGTCTATGCCGGCGGCGGCGCCGCGTTGGAGGCGGCACGGCTGGTGCGGAAGGAGCTGTTAGAGGCGGCTGCCGGCTATCTGGACGTGATGCCGGCCGCGCTGGCCCTCGAGCCCGGCGAGGCATCAGGCCAGGGGGTCGCCGCCGCTCCATCGGTTCCAGACCGGAGTATGACCATCGGCGAGATCGCCACCCGGTGCTGGGCCGAGAGCCGGAGGACCATCGCCACCGTGACCAGCTACCGGGCGGTCAACTGCCCGCCGGCCTACGTCGCCGTGTTCGTGGAGGTGGAGGTCGACACCTGGACCGGTGCGGTGCGCACTACGCGTGCCGCGACGGGCTGCGACTGCGGGACGGTGATCAGCCCCGACCTGGCCGCCGGGCAGCTCGAGGGAGGACTGTTGCAAGGCGCGGGCTTTGCTCTGTACGAGGACAACGAATGGGACTCCAGCGGGCAACTGGCGTCGGCCGGCTATATGACCGACACCAAGACGCCGGGCTTCAGCGAGAGTGCGTATCCGGATAACCTTGCCGTCTATTTCGCGCCGACCTACGAGCCCAGCGGCCCCTTTGGCGCCAAAGGCATCGGAGAGGCAGCGACCAACCCGGTGGCGGCGGCCTATGCCAACGCCATCCACAACGCCACCGGCATCCGCTTCTACGGGCTGCCGGTTACGCCGGAGAAAGTCCTGGCGGCCCTGGCTGGTCAGAAGGAGCGTTCCGCGTGAACGAGGATTTCGCTCGAGCGGCCGGCATGACGAACTCGCATATCCTGGTGCCCGACTTCGATTACCTGGAACCCGCGTCGTTGGAGGAGGCGGTGGCCCTGCTGACCCGGCACGGGGATGGAGTCCGGGTGCTGGCCGGCGGCACCGACCTGATCGTCCGGATGAAGCTGGAACGGCTGGCTCCCAGATACTTGCTCAGCATCCAGAAGATTCCCGGTCTTGGTGGAATAGTGTCGGAGAACGGCGGTGTACGCATCGGCGCGCGCACCCCCATTCGAGAGTTGCGCAACGACCCCCGAGTCCGGGCCTGGTACCCGGCGCTGGCGGAGGCGTGCGCCGCGTTCAGCTCAACGCCGGTCCAGGTGATGGGCACCATTGGCGGGAACCTGTGCAACGCCTCACCGGCGTCCGATTGCGCTCCGCCGCTGATCGCCTTCGGCGCGGAGGCGGTTATTTTTGGTCCGGGGGGTGAGCGGTGGCTCCCGCTCGACGAGTTCTTCCTGGGACCCGGCCGGACGGCGCTACGAATGGGCGAACTGCTGGTCGCGGTTGCTCTCCGGCAGCCTCGGCAGGGAACCGGAAGTGCGTTCCTGAAGGTCTCCCGGGTGGCCGCCGACATCGCCAAGGTAAACGGGGCGTTCACAGTCGTGCGGGAGGGGGACCGTGTCGTCGACTGCCGGCTGGCTTTTGGGTCGGTGGCGCCAACACCAGTCCGCGCGCGTGGGGCGGAGGCGTTTCTCACGGGACGGGCCTTCGGCACGGAACTGGTGGCCGAGATAGCCGGGGCCGCAATGGAAGAGGTCTCGCCCATCGATGACGTGCGCTCGGCCGCGTGGTACCGCCGGGAAATGGTCCGGGTGCTGACCCACGACGGCCTGCACCGGGCCTGGGAGCAGGCCTCGAAAGAGCCGCCCGACTCGCCTCTTGAACCCAACGGGGCGGCCTCAAGTTCACCGGGAGGTATCGAATCGCGGCAGGCGGCCGGTGTCCGGGCGGCGGCTCAACGGCACGGCATCGACCTGACCTTGAACGGCGAGCGGCGCCGGGCCTGGGTGATGCCGAACGACCTGCTGCTGAACGTGCTTCGGGAAGACCTGGCGTTGACCGGCTGCAAGTACGGGTGCGGCATCGGGGAGTGCGGCGCCTGCACGGTCCACCTGGACGGGGAGCCGGTGCTTTCGTGCCTGGTGCCGGCCGTGGCGGCCGATGGCGGCGAAATCGTGACCGTGGAGGGGCTTCAGAAGCCGGACGGCGAGCTGGACCCTCTCCAGCGAGCGTTCATCGAGCACGGGGCCTTCCAATGTGGTTTTTGCACTCCGGGCATGTTGATGACGGCCAAGAGCCTGCTTGGTGAGAATCCGCATCCAACGGAGGAGCAGGTGCGGGACTACTTGAAGGGTAGCTTCTGCCGCTGCACCGGGTACGCCGGCATCCTGCGCGCCGTGATGAGCTGCGCGGCCTCGGAGGGCGGCCAGTGATGCCCGCGCTGCGGCCTGAGCCATGAATAGACCGCTAACCCATACGAGGAACAACTTCCTCTCGCTCCCCCTTTGTTAAAGGGGGATAATAGGGGATTTTGCCCGCTACGACGGAGGCACTAATGCTGCCAGGGTTTGACCTATTGATGCCGGAAACGTTGCCTGAAGCGCTCGACTTGCTGGCCGAAAGCGCGCGCGAGGTCACGCCGGTGTCGGGTGGCACGAATCTGATCGTGGATATGCGGAGCGGACGCCGCCGGCCCGGCACGCTGATGAACATCGCCGGGATAAAAGAGCTGGGCGGCATCCGGCGTGAGGACGGACACCTGGTCATCGGTGGCGGCGTCACCATTGCCGATCTGTTGGATGAGCCCCTGGTGGCCCAGCATGCCTCGATTCTGAAAGAAGCCGCCTCGGTTTTCGGAAGCCCCCTGGTGCGGAACCGGGCCACGGTGGGGGGTAACTTAGCGGACGCCTCACCGGCGGCGGACCTGGCTCCCCCCTTTCTGGCCCTGGACGCAGAGGTCGAGCTGGCCAGCGCGGAAGGACAACGCCGGGTGCCGCTGGAGGAGTTCATGGTTGGGGTGAGGGAGACACTCCTTCAACCTCAGGAGCTTCTGGTTGCGGTGCGCTGCCCCGTGCCGCCGCCACACAGCGCGGGGGCTTTCTGCAAACTGGGGCTACGAAAGGCGGATGCCATCTCGGTGGTAAGCGTCGCCGTGATGCTGGAGGGCGATGGCGACGGCCGCTTCCGCCAGGCGCGCATCGCAATGGGCGCGGTAGCTCCTCGTCCCATTCGAGCCCACGCCGCCGAAGACCTGTTGCGCGGCCGGCCGTTTGATCCCGCAACCATAGCCGAGGCTGCCCGCCTGGCGTCCGAGCCGGCCAGCCCCATCGACGACATCCGGGGCTCGGCAGCCTATCGACGGCGGATGATAGGCGTGCTGGTGCGGCGTCTGCTGACCGCGGCCGCCGCCGGTGCGCGCAATTAGACTGGGGAGAAGCGATGCAATCAATGGTTGTGACGTTCAACATCAACGGGCGCGAGCACCGGGTGGCGCTGGCCCCCAACGTGACCCTGCTCCGTGCCCTGCGCGATCTGGGCTACACCGATGTCAAGAACGGCTGCGAGAAAGGGGACTGCGGAGCATGCGCCGTGCTGTTGGACGGCAGGGCCGTCAATAGCTGCCTGGCGCTGGCCTGGCAGGCTGGCCAGTCGCGGATCGTCACCAACGCCGGCCTGGGGACGCCGGACAACCCCCACACCCTCCAAGAGGCTTTCGCCGATGCGGCGGCCGCCCAGTGCGGTTACTGCCCGCCGGGCATGATCATCGCGGCGAAGGCGCTGCTGGACCGGACCCCGCACCCTGATGAGGAAGAGGTCCGGGAGGCCCTCTCGGGCAACCTGTGCCGCTGCACCGGATATGGGCCGATCCTCGAGGCGGTGCTGGCCGCCGCCGCGGAGGGAATCGGCGCATGATATACCAGGCCAAGCCGCTGCCTCCCGTGGACTTGCCCAAGCTGCGTCAGGTGGGCAAGCCGCTTCGCCGGGTGGATGCCCTCGGCAAAGCAGCGGGCGCCACCGTGTACGCGGGGGACTACGCGATGCCGAACATGCTCCACGGCAAGGTTCTCCGGAGCACCCACGCTTCGGCGCGCATCGGGCGCGTGGACGCAAGCAAGGCGCGGGCGCTGCCGGGCGTGGCCTGCGTCCTGACGGCGGAGGACCTGCCGGGCGGTAAGCTGGTCAGCGACATGCCGGGCCAGACAGGGCAACGGCGGCGCTCCGGCTCCGACGTGCCGGTGTTGGCCTCCGGCGTGGTCCGCTTCGTGGGCGAGCCCATCGCGCTGGTGGCCGCGGAATCGGAGGAGATCGCGCAACGTGCGCTGGAGTTGGTTGGCATCGAGTATGAGCCGCTGCCGGGGGTGTTCAGCCCCGCCGCGGCGATGGGGCCGGGCGCGCCCATCGTCCACGAGCCGGACAACATCGTGGCCCGGCAGAGGATACGCAAGGGCGACCCGGAGGCCGGCATGGCGGCGGCGGACCTCATCGTGGAAAACACCTTCCGCATGCCCTTTATCGAGCACGCTTACCTGGAGCCCGAGGCCGGCGTGGCCTGGGTGGATGAGCAGGGGGTGATCAACATCCGGACCTCGACCCAGGTTATCGAGCACTTCCGCAGCATCGCCATGGCTGTGGGGGTCCCCCAGAACAAAATACGCGTGCAGGGGGCGATGTTGGGTGGCGGATTTGGTGGGAAGGAAGACATTACGGTCGAGATATTCCTGGCGCTGCTGGCCAAGAGTACCCGCCGCCCGGTGCGCCTGGCGTATACCCGGGAGGAGTCTTTCATGGCCCACTCCAAGCGCCATCCGTTCACGATCACCCATCGCACCGGTGTCAAACGCGATGGACGCATCACGGCTGCCCAGATCGAGTTGACCTCGGACTCCGGCGCCTACCCCTACCTGAGCCCCTACGTGTTGCTCTACGCGGTGGCCGCGGCCTGCGGACCTTACCGGGTGGACAACCTCCACGTGGACGGCGTGGCCGTCGCCACCAACAATCCCTTCACCAGCGCTTTCCGCGGCTTTGGCGCCGCCCAGGCCTGCGTGGCTTACGAGCAGCAGATGGACGAGATCGCGAGGGCGCTGAAGATGGACCCGCTGGAGCTGCGGTGCGTGAACTACCTCAAGACCGGAGACCGGAACGGCACCGGGCAGGAGATCGAGAGCGCCGCCTGGTTGGAGGAAACGGCCACACGGGCGCTTGCGGCGCTGGGCGAGAAGACGCCGGACCGGGGCCCGGTGAAAGTGGGGCGGGGCTTCGCCTCTTACGTGCAGAGCTACGGCCGCATCACCTGGCTGCACGATACCAGCCGCGCTTGGGTCGGCGTGGAACTGGATGGCACGGTGTTGGTCCGGTCCAGCGCGCCCGACTTGGGGGCCGGGCAGGCGTCTGCCCTGTGCCAGGTCGCCGGCGAGGTGCTCGGGGTGCCGCTGGCGGAGGTGGTCATCCACAGCATGGACTCAGCGCTGACGCCCCTGGCGGGCACGACCACCGCCACCCGGCAGACCTACATGTCGGGCAACGCCGTCCTACAGGCTGCCACCGCGGTGCGCGACGTTCTGCTCGAACGCGCCTCCAGGCACTTCGAGGAGAAGTCCGAGCGCCTGGATATGGCCGATGGCCGGGTGTTCGTCAAGGATCGGCCGCAAGAATCGCTGCCGTTGTCGGAATTGGCCGCGATGTGCGCCGCCGAGGGCCTGCCGCTGGCTGACCTGGCTCAATTCGAAGCCCCCTTCAGCGACCCTATCGACCCGGAGACCGGACAGGGCCGGGTCTACCCGGACTTCACCTTTGGCGCGCAAGCGGTCGAAGTGGCCGTGGATACCGAGACGGGCGAGGTCAGCGTACTCAAGAGCGTCGCCTGCCACGACATCGGCCGGGCGATCAACCCGGTTTCGGTGGAAGGGCAGATACAGGGAGGCAGCGCTCAAGGGCTCGCCTACGCGCTGCTGGAGGAGCTGGTGGTCAAGGAAGGCGTGATCCAGACGCCATCGCTGTCCGAGTACCTGATCCCCACGGCCTGCGATCTTCCCACGACCAAGGCGATCCTCCTGGAATCGGGCACCGGCCTGGGGCCGTTCGGGGCCAAGGGAATCGGAGAGCCGTCGCTAACCCCGGCCGCGCCGGCCCTTGCCAACGCCGTGGCCAACGCCATCGGGACGCGCGTTCACGACCTGCCGCTGACCCTCGAGAAGGTGCTGGCGGCGGTGGACCGCGTTGCGGGCGGCGCCGCGTAGGGGGCTGTCGACCCAGCCTTTGTATCTGAATCTCGGCCCGGCACGGGTCAAGATTCAGATTTCTTCACAACCTCCGGGGCGGACCGGCCAGCCTTGGTACCTTCCCCGCCGTCTCAAATATGGCGGGCGGGTCTGCCAGGTTGACACCCGCACTTCACCGGCTATACTTTGTCAGGTTGAGCCAGGCCAGGGAGATAGCGTCCGGCGTAGCCCCGGTGGATTTCACGGCCACACCTGGCAGCCTGGCCCGAATGGCGGTGCCGCGCTTCGAAGCGAGGCCTCTCAACGCCGACGCGCACACGGAGGTGTCACCCAATGGTTACCTCAGCCGACCTGTGGGCCCACATCAATGGCGAGTTGGTCCGTGGCAAGGACGCCGTCATCCCCATCTACGACCGTGGAATCCAGTGGGGAGATGCCGTCTACGACTCCATCCGCACCTATAACGGCGCCCCCTTCCGAATGGAGGAGCGCATCGACCGCTTCCTCCGCTCTCTCTACTATGCCCGCATCGACCCGGGGCTCACCAGGGACGCGATCAAGAAGGCCAGTGAGGAGGTGCTCGAAGCTAACGTGCCCCTCTTGCAGGCCAACGAAGACCTGTCGATGAACTACTACGTCTCCCGGGGTTCCATGAAGGTCACCGACGGCCTCACGCCCGCCGGCACCGTGGCCATCTTCTGCCGGCCCCTCGCTTTTGCGTCATTCGCCCGCTTCTACGTGAAAGGGGCGCCCGGGGTCACCCCGTCCACTCGCCGCACCCCTCCCGAGTGCCTTTCTCCCAAGGCCAAGGCCGCCAACAAGATGAACCACTTTATGGCCGAGTTGGAAGCCAAAGCTTTCAACCCTGACGCCTATCCCATCATCCTGGACCTGGATGGCAACATCACGGAGAGCAGCGCCGCCAACTTTCTCTTTGTCTCCGGAGGAAGGATCAAGATCCCTGACACCCGCATGGTGCTCAGCGGCGCGGATATGGGCGCCGCTCTGGAACTTACTTCCGGAATGGGAATTCCGGCCGACGAAGGCTCCTACACCACCTACGATGTTTACAATGCCCAAGAAGCCTTTCTTACCACCAACAGTTTCGGCGTCCTACCCATCGTGAGCCTCAACGGCCTTCCCATCGGATCCGGCAAGGTGGGGCCGGTTACGCGACGGTTGACAGAGGCGTGGATGGACCTGGTCGGCACGGACTTCGTTTCCCAGGCGCTCAGCCACCTCCCGGATGGCGAAAAGGACGAACTGATGGAAGAGTGGGCGGTGGCGAGGGATTAGGCCTCAAGGTGAAGGCAACAAGATGATCATCGGCATCGACGTGGGCGGCACCTTCACCGACCTCGTGGCCGTTGACGATGCCGGCCGGGTGGTCATCGACAAAGTCCCCTCGACTCCCCACAATGAAGGCCAGGCGGTCCTGAACGGCCTCAAGAACCTGAAAATCCCCCACTCCGCGGTAGAGCGCCTGGTCCACGGGACCACTGTAGGCACCAACGCTGTCATTCAGCGGAACGGCGCAACCGTCGCCTTCGTTACCACCTATGGCTTCCGGGACCTTCTGGAAATCGGCCGGGCGAAGCGGGTGACCCCCGGCACCTTGTTCAAGCCTTTCTTTGTCCGCCCCAAACCTCTGGTGCCTCGCTCCCGGTCCTTTGAAATGAAGGAGCGTACTCTCCATGACGGTCAAATCCTTCACCCGGTGCAGCAAGGGGACATCGCCGAACTGTGCCGCCGGATCAAGGAGTCCGGCGTGGAGGCGGTAGCAATCTGTTTCCTTCACTCCTACGCCAATTCCACCAACGAAGAGCAGACCGAGAGGCTCATCCGGGAGGCCCTGGGCTCGATATGCATCTCCATCTCTTCCAGCGTGGTACCCGAGTACCGGGAGTATGAGCGGTTCTCCACCACCGTGCTCAACGCCTATCTCCAGCCACTGATGGAGCGATACTTGCCCAGCTTGGAGCGCACCTTGGCCCAGTCGGGTTACAGCAACGAAGTCCTCACCATCGCTTCCAGTGGGGGTTTTATGACCATGGAAACGGCGTTGCGGTACCCCATCCGCTCCATCTTGTCCGGGCCAGCGGGAGGTATCGTCCAGTGCATCTTCCTGGCCCAGAGGCTGGGCTTCGAAAACATCATCACCTACGACATGGGCGGCACCAGCACTGACGTGTGTCTGGTCAAGTCTTACAGCCCCATCATCTCCACCGACAACCTTGTGGGCACCTTTCCTCTGAAGATACCCCAGATAGACATCAATACCGTCGGCGCCGGGGGAGGGAGTATCGCCTGGACCGACGTGGATGGTTCCCTGCAGGTCGGCCCGGACAGCGCCGGCGTGGACCCGGGGCCTGCCGCCTACGGGCACGGTGGGTTACAACCCACGGTAACGGATGCGAACCTTGTTCTGAACCGGGGGAGCGCCCGCCGGCTATTGGGAGGCTCGATCCGCCTTAAGCTCGAGCCGGCCCAGGTTTCCTTCGAAGCCCTGCTGGCCCATTTGCCTCAGTTGAGCCTTCACCAACTGGCCGAGGGTGTGGTCCGGCTGGCCGTCGCCCGGATGAGCAGCGCCATCCGGGAGGTCTCCATCCAGCGCGGGCACGACCCCCGGGAGTTCGTCCTGTTCGCCTTCGGTGGCGCCGGTCCCATGCACGCCACCCAGGTTGCTGAAGAGCTGGGAATCCAAAAGGTCCTGATTCCACGCTACCCCGGCAACGTGTCCGCGATGGGGCTGGTCAACTGCGACTTGAAGCATGACTATGTGAAGACCGGTCTCTGTCGTTTCGGCGATCTCTCAGTTAGCCACCTGGCCGGCGAACTCGGAGAGCTGCAGGAGCGTGCCGTCGCCCAACTCGTCAGAGAAGGGGTGGCGCCGGAATCCATCATGTGCCACCCGACCCTGGACATACGCTACTTGGGCCAGGCCTTCGAACTCAGCATACCGGTGCGTCTGGCGGACCCCTCTCCGGAGGACATCGCCGGGGATTTTCACCGGCAACACCAGACCACCTACGGCCACTCGGACCCGGGGGCCCAACTTGAGCTGGTGAACTACCGCCTTGCCGCCGTGGGCGCGGTGCCGAAGTCGGAGCCGTCTCGCTACGAGAGCCCATCCACCTCCCTGGGCGATGCTGAGATTGAAAGACGGCCGGTGTTCTTTCAAGGGCAGTTTCTGGACTGCCCTGTGTACGAGCGGGAGAAACTTCCGGTATCGGCCTCCTTCGCCGGGCCGGCCATAATAGAGGAGTTCGGCGCCACCACCGTTGTGTTTCCTTCTTGGCAGGCAAAGGTTGACGACTACGGCAACCTGACACTGGATTACCTGGCATGAAGTACCGGGCGAATCAGGCGAACCAAGCGAACTGAGCGGCCGCACGGCCTCCCCAGACGGCCCCTAAGGAAAGGTTCTTGCCATGGTTGATATCATCACTTTGGAGCTGGTGCGAGAGAACCTCATTTCCGCTGTCCAGGAGATGAGAGTCAATCTGACCCGTACCGCATACTCCTCCATTCTGTACGAAGGGGAGGACTTTTCCTGCGTCCTCATGGACCCCGATACCCAGATCGTGGCCATGTCCAAAGGCAAGGACAACCCCATCCATATCTTCCCCATCTCGGTCTCCATGAAGACCATCCAAGAGCGATTCGGAGATGACATAAACCCCGGCGACCTTTTCCTCCACAACGATACCTACACCGGGGGGACCCATCTGAACGACATCGCGATGGTATACCCGGTGTTCTTGGACGATGAGCTTTTTCTGCTCCCAGTGGTCCGGGCCCACTGGGCCGACGTCGGCGGAATGACCTACGGCAGTATTTCCGGCCAGGCGACGGAGGTGTATCAGGAAGGGGTCCGCATACCGCCGATCCGCATTTACGACCGGGGGAAGCCCAACGAGGCGGCCCTGGAACTTCTCTTTAGCAATATGCGCATTCGCGGGGACCGGGAGGGGGATTTCCGGGCCATGCTGGGCACCTGCCGGATGGCCGAGGCACGCGTGCGCCAGATAGCGGACCGCTTCGGCAAGGAAACCCTCAAAGAAAGTATCCGCGAACTCTTGGACCGGAATGAACGGCGCATGCGGCAGGGCATAGGCCGGTTGCCCCCTGGTGAGTACGTCCATGAAACTTACCTGGAGGGCGGCAAGACGGAACTCCAGCCCTTGCTGATGCACCTGAAGCTGACGGTTGGGGAAGATAGGATCGCCGCGGACTTCACCGGCTCCTCCGCTCAGGCCCCCGGCCCCAGCAATGTCGGTCCCGGCCTCCTGTCTACCGGGGTCTTCGTCGCCGCCAAGTGTTTCCTGGACCCGGAGGCCGACATCGATCACGGTTCCCTTCGACCCATCCAGGTCACCGCCCCGGAAGGCACGCTGGTCAACTGCCGCCTCCCGGCGGCCTGCGGCGGCTCCGGTGAGGTTACCCGGATCATGGAAACCGTGGCCATGGCCGCCATCGCCCCTGCTCTGGAAGGAAGAATAACCGGGGACATCAAGGGCGGCTCCAACCATGTTTACGTGGGTGGTATTGACCCAACCACCGGAGGTCCTTTCGTTTTCTATGAATACCCCGCGGCCGGAGTGGGGGCATTCCACGGTGATGACGGTAACGATGTGGTCAGAAGCTGCTTTGAAAGCGACACCAGCAGTATGCAGCCCATCGAGGCGATGGAGCAAAAGTACCCTCTGAGGGTTGAGCACTTCGGCCTGCGGGAGGACTCCGGCGGCGACGGCCGGTGGCGAGGCGGGCTGGGATGCCGGCGTGCCTTGCGCGTCCTCAGCCTCGACGCCCAGTTTTCCGTACTCTCAGACCACAACATCATCCCACCCTTCGGGGTCTGCGGCGGGGGCGCCGGGGCGCCCAACCGTTTCAGCGTAATTCGTGAAGGCAAGGAGAACCTTCCCCCTTCCCTGCCGGGCAAGGTCAGCGGTTTCCCCCTCCAGGGGGGTGACATCGTCCTCTGCCAGACTTCCGGCGGCGGGGGATACGGTAACCCTTTGGACCGCGACCGGCAAGCGGTGCTTCAGGACATCGCCGAAGGCTACGTCACTCGAGAGAAGGCGGAGCGGGTGTATGGGGTGGCCCTGGTGGGAGATGAGGTGGACTCTTCTGCAACCGAGGCCCAACGGGAACAGATAAAGGCCCGGCCGGTGGCCGCGGCCGTCAAGCCATGGAAGGGAGCTGAGTACTCCGGTGAGGCCCGGCTCTGGCTGATCAGCCCAGAGGCCGCAGGACAGCTAGGCGTCGAGGAAGGCGGCCTCATCGAAGCGGTTAACCCTCTCGGAGCGCCGCTGCGCGGCTGGACGAGAATCGTGCCGGAGAGCACTCCGTCCGGTGCTACGTGTTACCTGGGGCCTGTGGGCAAGCGCATCCTGCGAGTCCGGGAGGGCGAAATGGTGACGCTCGGCTCTTTGCGCTTCGAAGCGGATGATATCGCTCAAAGCGTGCTCCCTTACGTTTCCTGGCGCTCGGAGACCGGCTAGTTTCTGGTCTTGGCAACAGCCCTTGGTATTATCCGTTCACCCTGGGCCTGTTGAAGGGCGCGGGGGCGGTGGTTCGACAAACTCACGGCGAACGGCAATTGTGACGCCGATTATTGCAAGAAAGTACTAGCTCTGCCGGGAGAAGCGCCCAAGGCCCCGGTGACGGTGTCTCAGGGACAGCACTGAATCACCGGAAGTCCGGCCCGGCATGGTCTACATGTTTCATCAGCGGAAATGGGCGATTACCTTCTGGCCGAAACGCCGGATGGTCTCCTCCTGCTGCGTGCCATAGGACGTGACGAACAGCACCTCCACTCCCGCTTGGTGAATGGCCTCTGTCTTCTCCCGGCACTGGGCGGGCGTGCCGGCCACGGCGAACCGGTCCGCCAGGTAGTCGGTCAACCCCAACTCATCGCTCAGGACGGCGTTTCGCGTCCGGCCCAGCTGCTCGTGTTGAGCCGGTACGTACTCGCGGTACAGGGTCGATATGGGCTCCCGGAGTTCTTCGGGCACGTGCTTCCCTTCTAGCGTGAAGCGAAAGGCGTGATGCGCGCTGCCGGCCAGGGCCATCTTGATCTCGTCGATGGCCTGCTCCCGTTGGTCGGCGATGCTGCATTTGGCGAAAGCCCACACCTCTGTCGAACCCTCCCGTTTTCCAGCGGCTCGCTCCCCTTCCCGAATCCGTTCCACCGAGTGTCGAAGCACCTCGGGGGTCAACCCGGTGTGGACCAGCACCGCGTCGGCCTCCGCCCCGGCCATGGCCAGGGTCCTGGGCCCTTCCGCCGACACCATGAACGGTACTGCCGTGCGGGACCAACTCACGTGAATATTCCGCCCTTGGTACCGGTGGGACTGCCCCGATAGCACGGCCCGGACCGCATCCATGTACTCTTTGAGCTGGGCCAGGCGGGCCGGGCGGAGGTCCAAGTTGAGCACCGCGCTGTCGCCGGTGCCGATTCCCAGAAAAGCCCGTCCCCCGGAGAGGTCGTTGATCGAAGCGATGGCCGAGGCAGTTACCGCGGGGTGGCGGGTCAGGGGGTTGGTGACCGTCGGCCCGATTCGCGCCTTCTGGGTCGCCTGGGCCACCACGCTCAGGCTGACGTAGAGTTCCCGGGCCAACGACTGGGACTCGGCGACTCCCAGGTAGTCGAATCCCACCGCTTCGGCAAGGCGGGCCCGCTCAGGGAGCAGGGCAAGGTCGTCGGGCTGAAGGATAACGCCGAACTTCATGGTTTCCCTCCACACCTTAATGTTGACCGCCCGTCAAAAGGCCGTAGCTTGAGATCGACTCCATCGTTTGGGCAACATGTGTGCGATACCAAACGAGGTCCAGTCGCCTCAGGAGCATCCCGGGAGAGTCAGGGACGACTTCCAGCGGCGTTGCGGCACTGGATTACTCCCGACGATGGGAAACTCCCGTTATTGTCAACTACTGGGCAAGCGGAAAAGTTCGTGGGCAAGCTGTGGACATTCGAAGACAGGGTATTCCCCGATGGCGGGAAAGGGGGCCTGAAGTCTTAATTTCCTAGCTAAGAACCTGGTGCCGAAGGTCGGATTCGAGCCTCAGCGTACTAACCTGTCCCTTTGTATCTGCGGACGTCCAGTGTCGTATACACGACTCCGACCTTCTTGTATCTGCCGTCCCGTCTTGTCCCGTTCTGTTCCTAGGCGTTTGTCAGCAGAATGTCAGCAAATTCCCATAGCGGACTCAGATACGAATGGCGAGGGAGCTTGGCTACTTGAACAGCTTCCGCATCGCCTTGCCGGTTACCTTCCCCGCCGCACGGCGTCCCGCCCGTTTGCCTACCTTGCCCTTCTTGACGGCGTTATAGTCCCCCATCAGCTTGGCCAGGGTATACAAGAGTCCTCTAAATCCTGCCATATCGAACCTCCAGAGATACTACCTAATTAATTGCCCAATCCTGGTCATCCTCGTTCATCACCGACTGGTATTCAGCAGTGGAGATGTACCTGCGACACGCTTCCTCGTGGGTGAAGGTTTCTACGTCTTTTTCGGATGCCCTCCGAGGCCAACTGGTGGTCATTACGCTACCTCCTCCGGTTCCACATCTTCGACCTCTGGATCAGCATCCACTTCCTGTTCGTTGGTCCCTTGGTCTTCTACCACGGCTTTTCCCATAGCATTGGCCACCAGCGATACAAGGGAACTTTGTCTAGCCTCGTAGAACGCCTCGAAATCGTCATTCCTCAGATGCTCAGGCTCAATCAGATGAGTACGCAGAATCTGGTCCAGGGCTTCGGGATCCAATCCCTGCTGTTGTTCAATCCGTTTCAGGTATTCCGACGGGGCGCGACCGCCTATTATGATATTGGAGCGCTTGGAGAGAGGCGTCTTGTTGATTATCGAATTAAAAACCTTCTCGGGTATCCTCTGTTTATTGCACCAATCTCTAGGAAAGACGTGATGAATGTCGATGTTCTCTACAAAGAACGTCATAATGTCAGTTGGCTTTCCGGTAATGAAATCTAGGCAACCATTTTGCATCAAGAGAGCGTGGAGCCCTTTATAAGCAGCCGAAATGCGAATCTGGAGCGACCTCAGTCGGCTACGCTGGAACAATGCTTCATCTATGGAACGTGGTTTGTCTCCAGTCCCAGAGATCCAGTCCACTAGCTGCGGCACATCCCGAGCGATTCGCGTGTCAGTTGCCGACCCGTATAGTTCGCCGAAAGTAACATTCCAAAACCACAGGGCAAGTTTTTCTTTGGCGGCATGAGTCTCAGCGCCATGCCCGAGAATAGCGAATGTCGATGCCAGCGCCATGACTTGAGGTGGATACGGCACGTCCCGGTTCCAGATAATCTTCAACTCATTTAGAAAATTACTGGCTTCGATGAATCCTTGCTCTACTGAATCTGCATGCTTGCGGTAGGCTTCCAGTGGCAATGCCAGCAATGCATTTCTACGGCAGGTGACTTGCGGTAGATCGCTGCTTGGAGCGCCTTGGTTGGCTTTGGCAAGCCGCTGTTCACGGCTGTAGAGCAAAGTGCAAGCTTGTAGAAAATCCGTGCTAGCTGTTTTTGTCAGAACGTCCCGTCTATTCGGCGAACCAATCATATTGGCCCGCCGACCTGGCTTGGGCGGTTCTTGGGATCCGCCCCAGTCTTCCCTCAAGTCAAACTTGTGGGCGGCGTAGACAGCAGTAAGCAATTCAAATGCATCGAGTTTCTTCCCGCCGACGTTGACCTTCTCGAAGACCAAACAGATGGCTTCTCGACTATTGTCTTTGTCCAGCTTTATGATCGGCATCTCATAACGCTCGATCCGCTCCAATACCCCTTTGTAGAAATCACGATCAAGGATATTGACCTCTGACTCCCGTCCATTATCCTTCCAGTAATCCCGCCATTCGAAGAACCAATCGCGGCTATCGAAGGCCTGATTCAGGGGAAATAAATCATTTTGGAACTCTGACTCCCGAGTTGAGACATCGAGTTCAATCGTCTTGCCAAAGTTGGACCGTACGATCTTATCTTCCGGGACTCCAATAATTGCGTCCCCAATGTCCGCTTCCGCCTCAAGCGCCTTTTTTATATTTATGTAGTAATACCTCTGAATTTTCGTGTTGCGGGAGGTCTTAGTTTGAGTTGGACGCTTGGAATACATCGTTTGAAACAACGATGTCATTCTCTGTTGGCCATCCAGTAAAAGCTCGACAGGCTTCACATTTTTCGCATCAACACCGGCGATGAGACGTGGTCTGAAATCAACCTGACCACCGGTTTGCAGCGTTAATAACGCGCCGATGGGATAGCCCTTGGCAACAGAGCCGATGAGGTTTCTTACGTCGTCATCATCCCAGATGTAGTCCCGCTGGAAATCCGGGAGTTGCAAATGCCCGGCATCTATGTCCTTGAGCATATCTTTGAGGTCTTTTTTCGTTGAATCAAACATTGGAAGAAATCTCCCCGGCTTCGACTCGCACAGATTGATTAGCTCGTCGGACTTTGACTGAATCTGATAGGCGTCGGCAAACTCTGCTAACCGCCTCGACCGAACTGGCCCAGGTTATTAACCACTGGTACCCAATCGGTTTCCGTGGTGGCTTGTTTCTCCCCGGCGTCTTCCCGACGGCACCCCTTAATCTAGACTATGAGATTAAAAAGGTCGGCGTGTCCATCCAACCTTTTTGACGGCGTTATAGTCCCCCATCAGCTTTGCCAGGGTGTACAAGAGGCCTCTGAATCCTGCCATGTCATCCCTCCCTTGTGTTGTACCATGCGTCGCGTTTGGGCTACGCCCAGCCTACCCCCTTTGTTAGGTTTATCTTTCATCCTCCCCAGCATAGCCCTTTATTGGCCTGCCGTCACCGCTTTACTAAGTAAAACCTCCGGGGTGTGCTGTCGGTTGGTTGCATCATGGACATTACGAAACATTCCGATTAGGATTGTAGCACCAGCGGAGCCTTGTGTTGGTCAGGATATGTTATTGGTTTTCAATTCGCCGTAATCTAGTTGATTTCATTAAGTAATTAGCTTTGCAAGAAACCGGTTAGTACACATTGGAATTCCTGAGTGGACTAGCTGCGAGGCTAAGGCATGGCAGCAACAAAGCCCTCCAATCCGATGGAACTACTCGCTCTTTGGGCCAAGACCTCCCGCGACTATCCGGACGTGCATCATCCTTTGTTGTTCCACATGCTCGACGTCGGGCTTGTCGCCAGGTGTTGGCAACCAGCACAAATGGGACAGTTTGGGACCCGAGAGATCAGAGGTGTGGAAGAGCTTGGGTGAGCTGCCTGA
>JASLXV010000070.1:0-3578 GCA_030740155.1 Dehalococcoidia bacterium
AGAAGCTCGCAGCCATGGTCCTTTTCTCCTACGGGCGCTGTTGGAGCGTGGCGGTTCGGACAAAGATAGTTTATCGGAGGGGATGGGCGAGTCAACCCCTGGAGGGCTTGTATCACGTTCGGTCGAAGAGGAGTAATGCCGATCCTCCCAGGCCAGGGCAGAGCGGAGCATGTCCGCCAGTATCTCCACCAACGGGCCGGTTGGACCTGGGCCAGAGTGATTCGGAGGCGGTCGATTAGACATCGCTAGCCCGCCTCTTCCACATGGTCCGTGGCCCTGGCATCCAGTAGCCGCTTGAGGGTGGCGTAGCCGATCCCCAACTCCCGGGCGGCCTGCCGGCGGGAGACATCGCCCCCGTCAAGGCGCTCCAAAACGGCTCCAAAACGGCGAGGGAAGTCATCCCTGGTCCAGACGCTGGGCCGGCCGGGTTTGGGACCTCTAATGCGATCTCCGTCGATTCCCGGCTCGAGCCTTCCGCCGAGGACGCGCTTCTCCAGCTGGGCGAAGGTAGCGGTGAGGTTGAAAAGCACCTCGCCGTGGGGAGAGGTGGTATCGAGCCAGGGATCGGCATAAGACCTCAAGCCTACGCCCAGGGCCCGGAGGCGCTCCAGGCTATTTGCCAAATCCAACACGGAGGCGAATGCCTGAAGTGTGCCGGGGACCAGAACCAGGTCGAAACGATGTTTCCCGGCATCGACCAGCAATTGTTTTCCAACGGCGCTATCGATCAGGCCGGAGGCCGGAGTGCGGTCCATGTACTCCCGATATATCTCCCAGCCCCGGGTTCGGGCATACTCCCGTAAAGATCGGAGTTGGCCCTCCAGGACCTGGTTCTCGTCACTGGGGAATATCCGGGTGTAGATGCCGATAATCATTGCCCGCCAACCCGCTCCATATTCATTTTGGAGCGCATGATGGGGGGTGAGTAGGGTTCCGGGTCATCCCCGACGTTTCCCCGGGCTGTTTGCCGATTGAGGCATCCCGGCAGTTCTTCCCGTTCAATGACAGCGGCATCGACTCTGTTGCACCGTTCGGCCGGCTTTGCGTCGTGGAAGCAGGGCAGAAGCGGGATGCCGCCGGTGGCGGCAATGGAAATATGGGTTTCTGCAGGCCCTTGAAATGCTTGGAATGCAGAGTTCATAGTGCTCTCCCTGCTAACAAGGGTTGGGCGTACGAGTGGGCATAAAAAATGCCCCCGGAATTGGTCCGGGGGCGTTGGTAAACTGAGGAGACAGCGGGGCTAGATGAGGCTGGACCTCTCTTTGACCTTCCTCTTCAGTGCCTGATAGTTGTTTCGTACCAGATTGGGATCTTTGCCTCGCTCTCGACATAGGGCCGACACCGATTGGCCCAGCTTCGCTGCTTCCAAATACAACTCCACTGCCTCTCGCTGGGCCAAAGGAGCGGCTTCGAGGATTGCTTGCACAACTATCCGGGCCTCAGCCTCTTCAAAGCCGCCGGCGGAATCCACATCCTCCGGTTCCCACGGTGGGGAGCCCTGCCGGCCTTCTGCCCGGGATCGACCGAGAGAACCCCATTCCGCCCGTTGGGAGAAGTTGTCCGTCTTCCGGCCTTCGCTGAGCCCATACT
Source organism: Dehalococcoidia bacterium (assembly GCA_030740155.1). Taxonomy (GTDB): domain Bacteria; phylum Chloroflexota; class Dehalococcoidia; order Lucifugimonadales; family UBA3495; genus CAJWBT01. The sequence goes on from JASLXV010000070.1 coordinate 1,591, forward strand.
GCCTGCGCAGTTGAATGCCAACCAGATAACCGAGCATTCTCCTGCGTTGCTCCACGGTAGACATCATCTTGAAGAGGTTTCGCATGGCTACCGCCAATGCACCGTAGTCGATAGGGCCGTCCTTTTCGGGCTTGGGCGTTCCGGCCCATTTCCATAATCTGGAGTTCCTTCGCCTGAGGCCGCCGCGTGCCTCGTCCGTCAGGGTTTCCATGAAGGTAATCTGGTCGATCAGTAACGGCAGGATGGTCTGGGCGTACTCGTCGCGGTTCCCCGCCGCGTCTCCCGTATCGCTGAGATCAATGCCCAGAACCGATTCCAGTCTCTCGAGTTCTCGAGGGCTCAATCCGAGCCAGCCCGGGGGAATCGCGGCTCGCAATCGCCAGGGCTCCCTGGCCAGGGTCTCGAGATCGACCTCCGCATCATCCCCCAGAGGCGACTCGCCGCCTCCCTCGATCCCTCGGAACGCGTCTTGAAGTATTTCCGCAAACCCCTCAAGGCTCGACCGCGCTTCCTGGATCTCCGACTCAGAGAACCGGGCGCTGATTACCTGCTGGTTTGCTTCGTGGACCAGTCGAGCTGTGGGGATCAGCCAGTTTTCCTGGGTGACGAGCCTTCGGATTTCCGGGACAGCCTCCAGTAGCGCCGTCGCGCGTCTCCGAAGATCTAGTCCGTAGGTATTGAGGGGAGACCCGGGGTCCCACAGGGGCATCATCGATCCTGTCACATCTCGGCCCAACAGTTGCCCAAAGGTCCCGCACATGGCCACGTGTATCGCGAAGGCTGTTCGCCGGGCCAAGATGTCATCATCGGGATTCACGGGGTTCGTCATGGCGACTATTTTACTACGTTCTCCAATCCGTCCACATGAGTTGGAGTCATCAAACCCGAGCTACACGGATCCCGCTTTTTCCCGGGGGAGTTTAGCCCGCAGAACAGGAGACAGGGGCCCCGGCCTGGATCTGCCGAGACGAAGGGATACCCTTCGGTCACCTCGGATTCGCGGTTCCTAACAGTTGGCGGCAGGTTGACTGACACGCGCGCGAAGGCCACCCGCCGGCGAAAAGACTCTTCTTGCTTTACCTGGCCGAGTTTCTATCCGCCTGTGAAGGAGGCAGGAAATGCGAGCTTACGACGCGCCGGGCCCCGGCCGACAATCCTGCTACCAGCCGCTGCAGCATACCGTACGCCGTAACCTGTGTTACGAAATATTTCAGAATACGTTATCCTATCCTAATAATACCCGATACGGCAGCGCACGATAAGGTATAGGCAGGGTACAGTGCTATACAGTACAGTGGCGTATTGTTAGCCGCCTTTCCCCATTTGTTTCCCATGGTTCGCCACCTCCGGGTAAAGTGTGGCGGCCAGTGTACGGCGGAGAGCCTGTGCGTTCAACCCCGTTCGACGCTAGCCAATGTTGAACACTTCCCCGTTCAACGGCGTTCAATTGAACCCCTGGGGTGCGGTATGTTAAATGGGCGGTTGAACAGCTGGCGGTGGGCCGAAGGCCAGGGTTCGGGCTGGAGCACAGGGTCTGTGACTCCTGCAGAGCACGTGGCATCTGGGGAATGCGATGGCAGACTAGGCAGGCGCTGGGCCGCGCTGGACTCGGAAGGCAGAGTAACGGTGTATACTACGGCGTATCGGCGGAAAAGCTGCAATCGGGACCAAACTAATTCCCGAAGGGCGCTCAAAAACCGGGGTCGGTTATCCCGAAGCCACCACCGCCGTAAAATCGGGAGCACGAGAAGGACTACTTATTGGTGCAGGTTCGATGATTTGAGGAATCAAGCGTCAGCGCACATATCAATCTCGATTCAACCCAAACCGACCTCACGATAGCTCAACAGGCCCTGCGACCATAATCCGAACGCCCTGGACGGGCAACATCTTGACTTTCGAATCATGGCCGATCTCGAAATAGGTTCGATCAACCGTCACCTGGCGAGAGACGGGCGGAAGCTTATCACATTGTTGGAGCCGATCAG
>JASLXV010000071.1:0-3065 GCA_030740155.1 Dehalococcoidia bacterium
GACTGCCACAATAAAGGTGCCTAAAGACAGGAAGACTCCCAAAACGGAGCCGACTGCCGCACTAAAGATGCCAAAACTGGAAGACTCCAACAAAAAGGATCCGACTGCCGCAGTAAAGGCCCCTAAAAACAGGAAGACTCCCAAAGCGGAGCCGACTGCCGCAATAAAGGTCCCCAAAGACAGAAAGACTCCCAAAGCGGAGCCGACTGCCTCAATAAAGGTCCCCAAAGACAGAAAGACTCCCAAAGCGGAGCCGACTGCCTCAATAAAGGTCCCCAAAGTCAGGAAGACTCCCGAAGCGGAGCCGACTGCCACAACAAAGATCCCTGCTAAACCTTCTGAACCACAAGGCCGGGGCGAGGCCCCGGCTGTTGAATTGAGTCTGGAAAGCCTCAGGATGGCCATCGAGGAGATTCAACGCCAATCCAGGCAGAGTTCACCGGTAGAGGTGAAGCCGGAAGCGTCCCTTCCCGTCGGCACCCCGGAACCGATCAGGCCGAGCGCCCTGGAGCCCCCGGAAGGGGCATCCAGCCATAAAGGGTTGATGGATGCAAAGTTCGTCACGGTGGCATCGAGGCCGGTACGCGTAAGCCGGGACCAGCCCAAGTCTGCTTCGGAGCTTGGTGACCAGCCTGAGAAGCCCCCGGACTGGTTCCAGCTGGGCTTTGGCACGCAAGTCTATCGGCCCGAGCCGGGTCTGGACGAGCGTCTTCTCCGAGCAGTCGACAGCATTCGGGACCGGAGTTTCACCTACGCCTTCGTAATCTTGAACGAGTACCTGAGCGATGAGGTGGAGAAGGAGCTGGCGGGGCTTGGTGTGAAGATTCTGGCGCCCCACGCTTCGGCCCACAAGGTGAGAGTACCCCTGGACCGGCAGGTGCTCACATCGGTGGCCGAATTACCCTATGTGGCCTGGCTGGGTTACAGCCTGCCCGGGCAAAAACTGGACACTTTGCTTCAGGGCGCCGCCAAGGAGTACGCCCGGGACCTGGACGCCTTTCCCGTGCTCATCAACTTTTTTGACCGGGAAGCAAGTGAGAAGCACTCGAGGCTTTTGCTGGAGCGAGGCATAGTGCTGGGTCAATACGACCGGGACCTTGAAGCCTATCCTGCCGTGCTGCCGGTGAAGTTATTCCAATGGCTGGCGGAACAAGACTACGTGCTATACGTTGAGCTGGAGACGCCTTCGTCCCCCAGCCACGACGAGAGCATGGCGGCAATGGGCGTGGACTACATCCGCACCGGGGGCCCGGGCACGAATTTTACCGGGGCATCGACCATCCTGGGCATCATGGACACCGGGTTCATGATGGGGACAAGCGCCCCGACTCCGCACGTTGACTTGAACAAAAACGGCTGCGGCAAGAATTTCACCTCGGACGCGGCCGGTGTCTGGAACGATGAAAACGGCCACGGCACCCACGTACTGGGCACCATCATTGGCACCGGCACCGGGGACTCGCGCTACCGTGGTGTGGCCACAGGTGTGGGCAGCAGCGGCGACACCCGCATCCGTGCCGCCAAGATCTGGGGCCGTACCGGCCGCGGCCTATCTTTATGGGCGCGCAAAGCCATGAACTACATGGATGACAGCTCGGCCTGTGACAGTGGCCGTCCCAAGGTGATTAACATCAGCGGGGGCGCAAGTGGGGTCGGTTTTATCGGCACCGACTCACTCTCTCGCAAGCTTGACACCAAGGTCTGGAAGTACAAGCAGGCGTATATCGTGGCCGCCGGCAATGATGGTCCAGGCGGTCAGACTATCGGGGCACCCGCGGCGGCCAAGAACGCCCTTGCCATCGGCAATGTCTGGAAAAACCCCGATCAGGAGAGCGCAACCCAGGACACCGGGGATATCCGCTTCACCAGCAGCCGCGGGCCTACCGGCGACGGGCGTATGAAGCCCAACGTCGTAGCCACGGGCTGCGACATTCTTTCGACTGAAGCCGGCACCACCAATGGTTACACCGACATGTGTGGAACCAGCATGGCAACGCCCCATGTTTCCGGTATCGCGGCCACGGTGATGGATCACTATCCAGCATTCCGGGACCGGCCATATCTGCTCCGCGCCCATCTCATGGCCACGTCGATTTTGCACGACGACGATACCACACCCTCCGACAACGATTCGGGAGGCCGCAACACCTACGGGCTGGGCCGGGTCTCAAGCTACGTGTCCCACTGGGCAAGGTCCAACAGCAACGGGTGGAATGTCTATTGGACGTGGCGTAATATTACCAACAGCAATTGGGGTTATCGTGATATCGAGGTGCCCAGCGGCACAGACCGCCTGGTGGTCGTAATGACCTGGGACGAGCCCGCCGCCAGCTCCGGGGCCAGTGAAGCCGTAGATTACGATCTGGACCTGTGGATCGACCGGGGAGCCAACTGTACCCCCAATAGCAAGGGCGAATGCGGTGAGTGGAACTCCCAGAGCTACGATGACAATGTCGAATATATCATCATTAATAACCCCGGCGCCGGTACCTACCGTTTGAAAATCATTAACTGGGATGCGCCTGGCTCTGGTGTCCCTGCAGCGATCGTCGCCACCGTGATACGGGGTGACCCAACCCCGGAAATGAACCTGACGGCGACACCAGCCTCAACCACTGTCGCCGTGGGCACCACCGTGGACATTACAACCACTGTCACCAACCAGTCTTACGTGGCCTCTGGAGTTTTCCTGTGGGCGAGCTCTCCTCCAGGCGTGAGTTTGCTGGGCGTAAGCACGACACGGGAAGACGGCATTAGCATGGACTTCACCAGCGACGATCTCACCCTGGGCAACATCATTCAGGGCGATTCGCGCAGCGCCACCTGGACCTTCCAGGTGAACACCTCCGGTCGAAAGAGGCTGAAATTTGGCGCCTGGTCGGAGAACGGTGGTTACCAAGAGCAAGAGGTGACCATCAATCCTTGACGACGGGCAAAGTAGATCAACGTCTGCCAGCCGAGCCAAAAAGGAATCGATTTACTGAGCTACGATTCCTGGAGGCATTCAGTTTGGTTTAAAGCCTGCCTTCTGGCTCTCTCCGTCTAACCAAATTGAATTGTGGTCC
>JASLXV010000072.1:0-3444 GCA_030740155.1 Dehalococcoidia bacterium
GGAACATTCGCCCGCCCCACCTCGCGGCACCGGTGATCCTTGCATTAGCGGCTCAATTCGATCTGAGGCATCAGAGTTGCGCAAAATCCCCCTGTTTCCCCATTTACAAAGGGGGACCAAGGGGTATCTCCCAACCGTGACTGTTTGTGGGACCTGCGGGGAGGAGAGTGCGGACTTTGGGCCGGGCCAATGACGGAATCCCACCGAAGGGCGATCGTGTTACGTCGCTATTCTTGGGCAAGGCCGACGATGTAACTGGGCACCATTGCGACTGTCCGCAATTGCCATATGGACCTCCATGAGAAAGCATTTGGCCCAAATTCGATGTGACCTTTGGCCCTATCAGCCACGCAAGAGCCGCGTCTAAGATAAAACCATAGTGATTTATTTCACACAGAACTCTTGCACACACCAGAGGTACCTCACACAAAACCAGCGGCACCAGATAAGCAGAATCAAAGCTAGATCGTCGAAAGCACCAGGGCGAAAGCCGGTAGCAACACCAAACAAGGGTGTAGCAGAGTCCTAGCCAGGTATAGCGACTAGTGATTCAGTTGGGGAGGTTTCGGATGAGGCTGAGCAGGCGAACGTTCCTGAAAGGCAGCGCAGCGGCTGGAGCTACAGTTGTAGCCAGCCGTTTTCTTTTGGGAGGACCGGATTTGCTGGCCACCAAGGACGCCGAGATGGCTGAACAGGTCATGAGCGAGGACTGGGTGCCAACCACTTGTTGGGTCGGCAAACAGGACTGCGGCATCCTGGCCCGGCGGATCAACGGGCGGGTGGTCAAACTGGAGGGTCACCCGGCACACCCCCTAAACCGCGGCACCCTCTGCCCCAAGGGCGTGGGTCAAATCACGGCGCTCTACGACTACAACCGGGTCAAGACGCCCCTGATTCGGACCAATGGGAAGGGCGTCGCCGGACAGTTCCGCGAGGCCTCCTGGGACGAGGCCCTCACCCTTGTGGCCGAAAAGCTCAATGAGGTGCGGGCCAGGGACCCCAAGATGGTACTGTGGCAGAAGGGCCGGAGCAAGCAAAAGGACATCTACGACACCGCTTTCGTGAAGACCATCGGCTCCAGCAAACTCGGACACGGCAGCTACTGCTCCGATGCCGGGTACCGGGCCGGAGAGTACACGCTCGGCCTTCACGGCAACGCCCACCCCGACTTTCGGTACAACAAATACCTATTGAACTGGGGCTGGAACGCCATGAACGGCGGCGGCAACAAATTCTGCCAGATAACCTGGCACCAGCAGTTCCTCGAGGCCAGAGAGCGGGGCATGAAGGTGGTGACCATCGATCCGACCCGGCGAAACGTGGGGCCCTACACCGATCAGTGGCTTCCCATCAAGCCGGGCACCGACCTCGCAATGGCCCTTGCCCTGTGCAACGCCATCATCGCCCAGGGCACCATAGACGTCGAATATCTGACCAAGCACACCAACTCCCCATTCCTGGTCAAACAGGATGGCGCCTTCCTGCGGGTGGACGACAAAGAGCAGGTGTGGAATACCACGGCCGGCGCCGCTGTCGCCTTCGACACCGAAGGGGCCACTCCGGCCCTGGACGGCGCCTACACCGTCGCTGGTCAGATCGTGAAGACGGGTTTCCAAGCCTTCAAAGAGCACGTGGCCGGGTACACGCCCGAGTGGGCGGCGGGCATCTGCGACATCCCCGCCGAGATCACTAGGGGTATCGCCCGGGAATTGGGCGAGAACGCCTTGATCGGCAGCACTATCGTTGTGGATGGGGTAACACTTCCCTACCGCCCGGTTGCCATTATGGCCTACCACATGGCCCAGCAGGAGCTGGGGTTCCAGATGTTCCGCGCCATGTACATGGTAATGATGCTCCTGGGGTCACCCGAGGCGGTCGGCGGCCAGCGGGTGGACAAGAAATGGTCCCTGCACAAGAACTTCGCCGGCATCGAGAATGGCGAGGTGAAGGACCCGCCATACGACTTTATCCTAAGCAAGAGCAAGTTTTTCCCCATCAACACCGGGAACCCCGGCATGGTCGCCAAGGTCATGCTCGACCCCGCCAAGTACGAAGTGGAAAAGATCCCGGAGATGGTCATCATCTTCATGGCCAACCCATTGGCGTCCTTCACCGACCAGGGCGTCTTCATGGAGGCCTACAAGAAGTTCAAGTTCGTGGCGGTTATCGATCCCTGGCTCTCCTTGACCGCCGACCTCTTCGCCGACGTGGTGCTCCCGGCATCGACCATGGAGAAGTACGAGGGACCCATCAGCGCGACCGACACCTACACGGACGCCAAGATCTTCCGTCTGCCGGTCATGGAGCCCCTGTGGCAGAGCAGAGGCGACTTCCAAATCTACCTGGACCTATGCGAGAAGGCGGGGCTCCTTTTCGGAGAGGACGGTTACGTGGACCGAGTCAACGCCGCGTTGGGGCTGAAGGACGAACACGCCCTGGACCTGAACACCAAACCCACCCCGCGCGAGGTCTTCGACCGCTGGTCCCGCTCTCAGAACCTGGAAGGGGGTATCGAGTACTTCGAAAAGAACGGCATTTGGCTGAAAGGCCCGATCTCCGCCTCGAAGTACTATGGCACGGCTCAGAGCCCGCCCTTTGACGGTATACGCCAACGTCTCTACGGCGAGACGCTCCTCCGCTACCAGCGAGAGATGCGGGAGAAGGGCGCGAAAAAGATCTATTGGCAAGACTACACAGCCTTTCCCACTTGGCGGCCACTCACGCTGTGGTCTTCCCCAGCCCAGTACGACCTGACGCTCATCAGCTACAAGAAGATCGAATTCAAACAGAGCCGCACGCCCCTTCCGCTGGTGCGGGAGTTGGCGCCCCAGCAGCGCCTGGCCATAAACCCGGCGACGGCAAAAGCCAAAGGCATCAAGGATGGCGACGAGGTACTGCTGGAGTCTCACAACGCCATCACCGATGAAAGGCGCAAGGTCAACGTGATCGTGGAATATACCGAAACAATCCGGCCCGATGTGGTGGGCCTGCCCCACCACTACGGGGACCAGGCCAAACACCCTTGGACCACGGACGAAGGACCAACCCCGAACACCCTGTTCTTCACCGGAGAAGGGTACGTGACCAACACCGCCGACAACACATTCCACGTTCGCGTGCGGGTACAAAAGGCCTAGGAGGTAGCCAGATATGCCCAGTTATGGAATGGTGATCGACCTCGACAAATGCTACGGCTGCAGGGCATGCATGGTGGCCTGTAAAGTGGAGAACAACACGCCCGGCTCCCACTTCTGGATGTACGTGTTTCGCCTGGAGGAAGGGAAGTACCCCAATGCCGTGGTGCGGTTCATGCCCCGCCCCTGCATGCACTGCGACAACGCCCCTTGTGTGAAGGTTTGCCCCGTCGGGGCACGGTACAAGAAGGACAATGGCGTGATAGCCGTCGACTGGAAACGCTGCATCGGCTGCCGCTACTGCGAGGTC
>JASLXV010000073.1:0-1879 GCA_030740155.1 Dehalococcoidia bacterium
CCGTGGAAAGCAACCTGGCGACCGCCGTGGGTCGGGGCCCCTCCGTGGCGGCCGGGGCGGGCCGCGCCGCCGCGATGGCTGGGGTGGAGGAGCTAATCATCACCCATATCGACAGCTCTTTCCATCTCGACCCGCAGCCCCTGATCGACGACGCCAGGCGGTATTTCGACGGGCCGATCAGCGTAGCCAGCGACCTGTACCGAATGACCGTGGCCACGGGATAACGGCCGGCCGGAACCGGCCCCGCTACCCGGGCCGACTCAGGCTCAATGCAACAGGACTCCAGAGGCGTCCGGCACATCCGGCTTAGTCGAAGCGTTATCGCGAAGCCGAAAATGTTCCGGCCCGGCCGAGGGTGCTAAATGGCTTCAGCAACCGCTGATATGGGCAGTGGGTGGAAAGGGAGCCAGACCCACTACCGCTTTTGCCTTCGGCCGCGACGGCCGGCGGCTCTATCGAGGGCCCCTCTGAGCCCAAACCAACCGAACAGGTGCCGCTGACGTGCTCGCCACAGCCCAAACCTGCGCGGTAATCGGCCTGGACGGGCTCATCGTCCAGGTCGAGGTGGACATATCCCCGGGGTTGCCTGCCTTCAACGTCGTGGGGTTACCGGACACGGCGGTCCAGGAAGCCCGGGAGCGGGTCCGGGCCGCCCTCCGCAATAGCGGCTGCGAGTTTCCACTGCGCCGCATTACAGTGAACTTGGCCCCGGCAAGCCTGAAGAAAGCCGGTCCAGCCTACGACCTGCCCATGGCCGTGGGAATTCTGCTCAGCTCCGGCCAGGTGGATGCTTCGCTGGACCGGACGGTCTTTCTCGCCGAGCTGTCCCTGGATGGAAGCCTGCGCCATACCAACGGAATCCTGGCGATGGTGTCGGTGGCCCGGGAACGGGGTTTCACCTCGGTGTACGTGCCGACCGTTGATGCGGCCGAGGCCGCCCTGATGGAAGGCATTCAGGTGTTTCCCACTCCCACCCTGACTTCGCTGATCGGGCATCTGCGGGGCGAAACCCCGATCGTGCCGATGCCCGAGGACGGGGTGTTCCCCGAGGATACCACCGCACCCGAGGGGATGAACCTGGCCCACGTTAAAGGGCAGGACCATGCCAAGAGGGCACTGGAGGTGGCCGCCGCCGGGTCCCACAACCTGCTCTTCAGCGGCCCTCCCGGAAGCGGGAAAACCCTGCTGGCCCGCTGCCTGCCGTCGATTCTCCCCCGCATGGCCCCGGACGAAGCACTGGAGGTCACCAAGATCTACAGCGTAAGCGGCGCCCTGCCGTCGGATCGCCCATTGATCCTGCGGCGGCCGTTTCGGGCGCCCCACTACACCATCTCCAACGCCGGCCTCGTCGGCGGCGGCCGGAACATACGGCCGGGCGAAATTACCCTGAGCCACCGGGGCGTTCTGTTCCTAGACGAGCTTCCTGAGTTCAATCATACGGCGCTGGAGTCTCTCCGCCAGCCTTTGGAAGACAAGCTGGTTACCATTACCCGGGTCAGCGGCACCGTCACCTATCCCGCCTGCTTCATGATGGTGGCGGCCATGAACCCGTGCCCCTGCGGTTTCTACACGCACCCTCGAACCGAGTGTACCTGCTCTCCGTCCGCCGTGGCCCACTACCAAAAACGGATCAGTGGCCCGCTTCTGGACCGGATCGACGTCTTCGCCGAAGTGCCGCCCGTGGAGTACGAGAAGCTGGTGGACGAGGAGCCGGCGGAAGACTCGACCCTCCCCCGGCAGAGAGTAGAGCAGGCGCGGGACATCCAGCGCAGGCGCTTCCACGAGTCCGGGTTCCTGTGCAATGCGGAGATGGGACCGGCGGAGGTGTGGAAGTTCTGCCCGCTGGACGAAACCGCCAAAGGATTGCTCCAGGCAGCGA
>JASLXV010000074.1:0-86785 GCA_030740155.1 Dehalococcoidia bacterium
GTCCTGCACCACGGAATGGCCAAGAATCACAAGCTGTGGTTCGCCTGGGTGCCCCTCATCGCCAGGCACTACCGGGTAGTACGGCTCGACATGCGGGGCATGGGGCAGTCCTCGGTGCCCCAACCGGGTTATCCCTGGTCGGTGGATAATTTTGCCAACGATCTCCTGGGCTTTCTGGACAAGCTGGGTCTGGACAAGATCCACCTGATCGGCGAGACCCTTGGCGGCTCCATCGCCATGCGCTTTGCCACCCTGCATCAGGAACGGCTGCGGTCACTGACCATTTGCACCGCTCCCGCCAGCTTCCTGGGGCCGCACCATGCGGTAAGCGCCGATTTGATCGACCGGGAGGGCATCACCGGCTGGGTAGAACGCTACATCACGCGCCGCCTCGACCCGGAAATGGTGGACCCTGGCCACATCCGATGGTATGCCGCGCAGATGGCGGCCACCCCGGCCCACCTGGTCCGCGACTTCAACCGGAACGCCACCGGCATCGACCTCCGTCCTTTGCTGAAGGATGTAGAGACCCCTACTCTGGTGCTGGCTCCGGCCCTCCTGCGGGATGAGGTCTGGGGGGATTTTCGCGGAGCCGCCGAACTGTTCCCCAACGGACGCCTGGTGGTCTTCCCCGGCATCTCGGGGTACGTCCACCACATTCTGCCGGTGCCCTGCGTCCGGGTGTGGCTGGATTTCGTCCGGGGCCTGGACCAGCAATAGCCCGGCCTGAGGGCGGACCCGGTTCGAATGCCCGGCGTGAGTGCTCCATTCCCCAACTGTTCGAATCGCCTCGCCGCCCGCCAGCATCCTATCCCGGAGACTGCCGCCAAAGCTGCTGCCCTTCGAAACCTCTGAGATTTACGCGGCCCATTTGTTGACCCGGCTAGCGGCAACGCATACAATCTCCCCAGATTGCCGGGGGACTTGACCGGGGCGCACCCCAGCCTTGCCGAGGAGTAGGCGCATGGCCGATTCGCTGACCCGTACCTTCAGCCGATATATCGTCTCACTCGACTACGATGCGCTGCCCGCAGCGGTGGTGGACAAGCTAAAGGCGTCACTGCTGCACCACCTGATAATTTCCATCGTGGGCGCGGGGACCCCCCTGGGCCAGGCCGCCATCGCCCTGGTCAAGGAAGAAGAGGTCAAACCCGACGGCGCGACCATTCTGGTGGAAGGCAGCCGGGCCACCCGCTACGGCGCCGCCTCGGCCAACAGCAAGCTGATGCACGCCACCAACCAGGCGGACTCCTACCGAATGTTGCTGCACCCGGGCCCCTGCATCATCCCGGCGGGGCTGGCCACCGCCGAGCTGGGGGGCCACTCCGGCAAAGAGCTGCTCACGGCCCTGGCCATCGGCTATGAGGTGGAGGCCCGGATCGGCGGGGACTTCATCCCAACCACCCAGGCCCGCGGCTTCCGTTCCAGCGCGGTGTACGGCACCCTGGGCCCGGCGGTCACCACCGGCAAACTGCTGGGCCTAACCGAGGACCAACTGGTCACCGCGCTGGCCCTGGCCTGCACCTTCACCGGCGGCACCACCGAAGGGCCCCGCTCCGGCGGCCGGGAGATGGTCTTCCACGAGCCCAACGCCACCCGCAACGGCATCATGGCCGCCCTGTTGGCTAGGGAGAACGTCCGGGGCTCGGAGTTGGCCCTGGAAGGAGAGGCCGGGTTCTACAACGCCTTCACCGGCAACAACCGGGGCGAACTGACCCATGCCTTCCAGGAAGGGCCGCTCCGGACCGAGATGGCCAACGTGGTCGCCGATCTGGGCTCCCGCTGGGAGGTGTTGCACGTGACGCCGAAGATGTTTCCCACCGCGGGCTACAACAACCCGGTCATCGATCTGATGGCCCGGCTCCGGGCCCAGCACCCGGTTCCCGTGGAGGAGATAGAGACCATCACGGTAGATATGAACTGGCTGGAAACCACCTACCCCTCCCCGGCATTCCCCAACCCGGCGCGCCGCGCTCCGGGCCTGGGCAGCACCCAATTTTACGCCGCCCATACCTGCGTCCACGGCAGCTACCCTCCCCTCAGCGCCCGAATCGACCCCGGGCAAGGCCCTTCCGGGGAAGACCATGCGGTGACCAGTCTGATGGAGCGAATCGAGATTGTTGGGCATAAAGACCAGCCCGCCTTCGCGCCCCGAATTACCATTCGTTTGCGGGATGGGTCCCAATTCGACGATCAGTTCAGAGGCGATGAGCTGGAATGGGACCTGGCCACGGAGATCCGGCGAATCAGCGCCCTATTTGCCGACCTTCCCTGGCCCGAAGACCAGCTCCAGGCCATCGTCAAGGCTGTTTCCGGTTTGGAGGACCAGCCACGGGTGGACCCCGTGATCCAGCTTTGCATCCGCCGTTAGAGCATCTGCGTCAGGCCATCCCTGCTCCGGTCCTGCTGCCGGAGGCCTCCCAGTCGCGTCTCGCCCGCCCGAGTACCGGCTGCGTCCGGCAGCCTCCACAACTATATTATCTGGAGCGGCAAACCTTATGAAACGTCCATCAACCGGGGCAGCCGTTGAGGAAAGGTCCACATGTGCCCGGCTGGCCCGCCGCCTGGGCAGCCTCTGGGCCGGCCTCCTGGTGCTGGTTGCCATCGCCGCGTGTTCCTCCTCACCCACCGGCACCCCGGTACCCAGCACCCCCGGGCCCACCACCCCGCAGGTCCAGGTGGTGATCGTCTCCACCGACATTGCCGTGGGGAGCAACCGGGTGGTCTTTGGGCTGGTGGATCAGAACGGGATGCCGGTGCGGGCCGCGGAGGCCCAGGTGCGGGCCATCTATCTCCCGCCGGATCAGGGTACCGCCGAGGCGCGGGTAGCCGCCACCGCCCAGTTTTTTCAGTGGCCGACGGGTTCCCAAGGAATCTTCAAGACCAACCTGGACTTCAATACCCCCGGCGCCTGGCGGTTGGAGGTAGACGTCACGACGGACGACGGAACACCCGTCGCGGCTCGGGGGACACTTGCGGTGAGGCCGCAGTCCCTCACACCGGCCATCGGGTCTCGGCCGCCCCCCAGTTCAACCCCAACACTAGACTCGGTGGACGACCTGACGACCATCACCAGCTCCACCGACCCTGACCCAGACCTGTACCGTCTTTCGATTAACGACGCCCTGAAGGAGGAACAGCCCCTGGTGGTGGTGTTCGCGACCCCGGCCTTCTGCGTGTCGGCTACCTGCGGTCCCCAGGTGGAGATCGTCTCAAGCCTGAAAGAGCGGTTCGCCGGCAAGGCCAACTTCATTCATGTCGAGGTGTTCGCAAATCCCCACGAAATGGAAGCCGGCCGCCCTGCTGGAGGCTTCGTCCCGGCGGTGAGCGAGTGGAGTCTGCCCACCGAACCGTGGACCTTTATCATGGACCACAGCGGGGTAGTGGCCGCCAAGTTCGAAGGGTTCACCACCCTGGACGAGCTTGAGGTGGCGCTCCAAAAGGTAATCACCGGCTAGCCGCCGGGTTCCAACCCTCACACCCCATAACCGGGGCCGGCCGGCCCCTTGTAGAAGGCTTGGCCTAGTCGGTGATTTCCACCGCCACCAGGGTGTCGCCATCCGCAACGTAGAGCACCTCTACTGGGTGGCCGAGTAATTGGTGCTCTCGGAGGTGGGAAGGGGTAAATCCCACGGAGCCGGCACGCGACGTGAAGGTCCAATTCTTCCCAGCCTCGTCGCGGATCGTCAGGCTCTCTAGCTCGATAATGGTCCGTCCCTCGACCGCCACCACCAAACCACGGACTAGCCCACCGCTCTCCGGGGTGGCCTCCGTGCTACTCCCACAGCCCGGCAACAGGGCCAGGGCCAGCACCAGGGCGGCAGCGGTCACACTGATGAGTCCCCATGGTCTCCTTTGCCCGGAGAAACGGGCACCCACACGGGTCGCCCACCCCCTGTCCTGTTTGCCAAGCCTGATCTCGCCGGCCCCGGTCGAGTTGCCGTGGCCCTTGGCCGGGCTTTCTGTTCGCTTTACGTCACTCATACGCGTTGTCCAGAATAATACCATATGGCCCCGGCAACCCCGCCGGATAACCCGGCCCGCTCCACCGGCTGCCCCGTAGCTGGCGCCGTGGGGATTGGAGTGCCGGTCCGAAGAGGAAAGCTCCATTGACAACCCCCAAGGGCTATGTTAGTTTGCGGGTCAGATTTCGTACTTTGTCCGGGGTAACCAGCGTTCCGCGGCCCCCGGTGGGTTCGGCCATCGGGCCGGACCTGTATTGATGACCGTACGTGTGCAGCAGGGTCTTACCAACGACCGAACGGGCACCCTCGAACGAGATTCGTCGAGCCCAAGCCGCCGGCGGGCCTCCAGCCTGGGTCGCGCTGCCATTTGCTGCTGCGCATTTTCTGAGGTATTGATGGCGGTAGCCGAGACCGGCGCACTTCATCATCCTTCTTGCAAGGTCCGGACATGGTTTCGCGGTCTATCTTTGGCCACAGTGTTGTCGGCTTTCGCCCTGGTGGTGCTCGGGGGCGTGGTCCGGGTCACCGGGTCGGGACTGGGTTGCCCCGACTGGCCGCTGTGCCACGGCAACCTCCTGCCGCCTCTGGAGACAGAAGCGATCATCGAATACAGTCACCGGCTGGTGGCGTCCGCCCTGGTGGGCCCCCTGGTCCTGGCTACCTGCGGCCTCGCCTGGATAGCGTTTCGCCGGGATCGCTGGCTGACCATCCCGTCCGCGGCGGCGCTGGCGCTGCTGGTGGCCCAAGCCATCTTGGGCGGCGTGACGGTGGTCAACGAGTTGCCCGGTGAAGTCGTGCTAGCCCATCTGGCCCTGGGCGAGGCCTTGCTCGCGTGCCTGGTGTTCATCTCGGTTATCGCCTACCGCGGGCCGCCGGGCCTTCCCGCGGCGGAACGAGCGGGCAGCTTTCCGTGGCTGTCCCTCGCGGCGGCAGGCGCCGTCTACGTCCTCCTCATGTCCGGGTCTTATGTGACCAACACCGGAGCCACCGGCGCGTGTCTCGACTGGCCCTTGTGCCAGGGGGATGTTATTCCGGAGCATCGGTTGCAGATGATACACATGGCCCACCGGTATGTGGCCGCCGTTGCCGGGCTGTTCCTGGCGTTCGTTCTGTATACGGGGATCCGCCAGGGAGACCGGCCCGAGTACGTCGGGTTGATGTCGAAGGGCATAGCGGCCCTATTCCTGGCCCAGGTGTTGATTGGTGCGGTCACCGTGTGGCTGAAGTTTCCGGCGGACTTCAGAGCGCTCCACCTGGGCCTGGCCACGGCGATTTGGGGAACGCTGGTGGTGCTGGCGGCCCTGAGTTTTACCGGGCAGCGTCTCCCGGCCAGGGAGCCGGCCAATGCTTGAACAACTGGGACTGATAAAGCCGGGCCTGGGAAGGTACGCCTGGTTGGCGCGGCTTCTCGCCGATTACCTGGCGTTGACCAAGCCCCCGATCATCATGCTGCTGCTGATCACCGCACTGGGTGGCATGTTCCTGGCCGCGGGAGGCGTGCCCCGGCTGAGCGTGCTCCTGCTGGTGTGCGCCGGTGGAGCACTGGCGGCGGGCGGCGCCAACGCCCTCAACCATTACCAAGACCACCGGATCGACGGGATGATGTCCCGCACCTGGCAACGCCCGCTTCCCTCAGGCCGGATATCGCGTCGCCAAGCCCTCATCGCCGGGATTCTCTTAAACGTGGCGGCCTTTGCCTCCCTGGCTGCCTGGGTCAACCTTCTGGCGGCGTCGCTGACTTTGCTAGCGACACTGATCTACGTGTTCGTCTACACCGGCTGGCTGAAGCGGCGTACCCCACAAAACATCGTCATCGGCGGCACCGCCGGGGCGATCCCCCCCGTGGTGGGTTGGGCCGCGGTGACCGGGGGCCTGGAGTTGCCCGCTCTGTACCTCTTCGCCATCATCTTCCTCTGGACGCCGCCCCACTTCTGGGCGCTGGCCCTGCTGATGCAGCGAGACTACCAGAAGGCCGGTATACCCATGCTTCCCGTGGTCTCGGGCCGGCCCTACACCGCCTTGAACATCTTGGCCTACACGCTGGCCCTGGTCGCCCTGACCCTGGCGTTCGCGGCCACCTCCGCCGTGGGCTGGGTCTACCTGGGCGTGGCGGCGCTCCTGGGAGGCGGGTTTCTCGCGTTGGCCTGGCGGTTGACGAGGACCATCTCTTCCCGGAACGCCCGGCGGCTCTATCTCTACTCTCTGCTCTACCTGGCCCTGCTGTTCACCGCGATGATGGTGGACAGCGCGGCTACTCTCTGACCAACCTGCTGGTTGATCGTCCGGGCATTTGCCACGGCAGCCGCATTCTATTAGAGTGACGGTTGGTAGAGTGACGTAAGGAGGGCCGGGGCCCTTCCGGCGGACAACCCCATTTGAACGGTCCCGGCCCTCCCGGACTGAATAGGAGCAGCGCGAATGCAGGCAGAACGACACCAGGGCAACGGTTTGCAGTATCTGACGGTATTGCCCGACGGCTACCAGCCGGAGCTGCGCTATCCCCTGGTTATCCTGCTGCACGGCTTCGGGGCCAACATGCAGGACCTGGCCGGGTTGGCCCCGGTCATTAACGCAACGGGATACGTTTATGCCTGCCCCAACGCACCACTCGCCTTCGACATGGGTTTTGGGCAGGCGGGCTACGGCTGGATGTCACCTCAGGGCCAGAACACCCCGGAGGAGGTCGAGACCGCCGAGGCCCTCCTGGCCGAGTTCTTCGACGAGGTGATTCAGCAGTTCCAAGTTGCGCCGGGACAGGCCATACTACTCGGCTTCTCCCAGGGTGGCGGCATGACTTACCGTTGCGGGCTCACCCGTGCCGAGACCTTCGCCGGCCTGGTGGCCCTGAGCGCCTCCCTGCGCGATCCGGGAGATCTGGAAACCCGCTTGCCCCAGGACCGGAGCCAGCCAATCTTCATCGCCCACGGCCGGGCCGACCCGATGGTCTCGGCGTATGGCGCACACCGGACCCTCGCGTTCCTGAAAGAAAAGGGGTACAGCCCGGAATTCCACGAATACGATATGGGCCACGAAATAAATGGGGACGTACTCAGCGACCTGGTTCCCTGGATGGCAAAAGTGCTCCCGCCACTAACGCCTGGCGCCTAGCTCGAGGGCGCGCCGCGTCGGCCAGTATCGCGCAAAGCGGCCCGGCGACTAGTCGTGTTTCCAGCCGGTCACCCGGGTCACACCGATGTCAATCAGCAGCATTGGGCCCTCGGAAAGCATTAATTTGGCGTAGGCCGGGCCCTCTTCCGGACCGCAGTACTGGACACAGATACGCTCGATCACCTGGAGCAGGTTATCGTCGGTGATCCGGCCCGTTCCCTCCAGCACCACGTATTTGTAGGGCCGCTGGTCGGTGGCGATGGAGAGGGCAACCACCGGGTTTCGCCGGATGTTGCGCATCTTCACCGCATTGGCGTAGGCCATCACCAGGGCGTGGCTGCCCTCGGCCAGGTACCATACCGGAGCCATGTGGGGCCGGCCGTCGGGCTGCAGCGTAACCAGGTGGGCCACGTGGGGCTCCGCCAGATACTCCTCAATCTCCTGTTTGCTGAGCACGACCATCCGGGTCCTCCACTACCGGTCACTGCCGGACTCGTTCTAGCGCGACCTCCCCACCGGAACAAGCCCTCGGGTTAGCGTGCGGCGTCGCCCAGGAGACGCTTCAGGTGGTCCCTGCTGCGGAGAACGCTGCCCTCCACGTCGGCTTCATTCCGGGTCTCCATGACCAGCGCGAAGGGGTAGGGACGCAGGGAATCGATCCACTGGTTGAAGTCGACACCTCCCGGGCCCAGTTCCAGGTGGTCCCGTTGCCCGTCGCTATCGTGGATATGGATGTGCCGGAGGAAGGGGGCGAAGGTTTCAAAAGCGTCGGTCAGGCCATCGGACAGGTAGGCATGGCCCGTGTCAAGGGTAATCTTCACCGCCGGGCTGCCCAGGTTCTTGACCAGGTCCCGCAACTCCCCGTAGCTCCGGATTACCTCGCCCGGATTATGATGCAGGTTTTCCATGCCCACGACCACACCTTCAGCCTCGGCCTTCGGGACGACGGCGCGCAGGAAGTCCTTCAGGTTAACCGTCGCTTCCCTTCTGACTTCTTCGCTGGCATCTTCGGGGGCGACGTCGGGGCAGTCGATGGGGCCGGGATGGACCACCACAACCCTGGCGCCGATTTCCCCGGCTAGTTCCAGCGTGTCCTCCAGCTCTTTCAGGTGCCGGTCACGGCGCGCCGGATCGTGGGAAGCCGGGGCGACCCCACGGTGGATGAAATGGATCGAAAGGTCAACGCCGTGGACCGCTGCTTGCAACCGCAGGTAGCGACGGTCCGCCCGGCTGAGGACCTGGGGAAAGAAGGTGTAGGAGCCCAACTCCAGGCCATGAAACCTGTGCCGGATGACGAAGTCCAGGGCGTCACAGGCTTGGGCCTCCCGCCCGAAGGAGAAAGTGGAAACGGCAATGGTGGACATGGCCTGCCTCCTATTGCAACCTAGCGAGTCTGGTGTCTCGTCATTGGCTCGATAACCGGTTCGGTAATCCGGGCTTGGTGGATTGTCGGTCATCCCCTGATACCGGGTCCCCTATCGGCATGATACCGCCTGTCCGTCATCCCGGCGAAGGCCGGGATCCAGGCACGGCATCTCTGGATTCCGGCCTTCGCCGGAAAGACGGGGTTTTGAAGCGTATTACGAGACGGTGCACTGGACCGGGCTGTCCCGCTCCCGCGTCCGAGTCGCCGCGACGGCCCGGCCCACGGTGTACCTCAATATAGCATACCGGCTTACCGCCCGTAAGCAGGCCCGGTTTTGGGAGCGCCCGGACGCCAACCATTGCCGCCGGCCGCCCGCAATGTGGTACGGGAACGTGGTATAGAATGGTCTGGTGAAAGGTCGCCAGAAGCTGCGAGAGAGCGGGGTGCGTAGCCATGGACTGCGGCTGCTGCCGGCCCTGCTCGCCCTCCTGGCGTCCCTGGCTCTGCCAGCCTGCAGTGGCGCCACGGCCCCCTCCCCGGCCCCCACGGCAACTCCTGTTCCGGTCGCGGCCCCCACGGCCGCCCCACTGATCACGCTGCCCGAGGATGAAGGGGCCCACGATGCCGGGATCGAGTGGTGGTATTTCAACGGACACCTGGCCGACAGCGCCGGCGGCCGGTACAGCTTCCACTTCGTCACCTTTCAGAGTGCCGCCGGCACGGCGGCGACCGCCCAGCTTATCCAGCTTAGCTGGGGCGATCATGCCAGAGGGCTCTACCTGACCGAGGAAAAAGCCAACCTCACCGCGCCGGTACGCTCGCCGGGACGGTTCGATGTCCGGAATTCCGGGTGGTCGATGCGAGGCGACGGCGTGGACTACGCGCTCTCTTTTGATATCGGAGGCGGCACCGGGAATTACTCCATTCAGCTCACGGCAACCTCCCGGAAACCTGCCGCGCTCCACCAGGGCACCGGCCTGGCAAGCCTCGGGCCCGCCGGCGATACCTTCTACTACTCCCGTACCCGTCTGGACGCCTCGGGCACGCTGGAGATCGACGGGCAGCTCCGAGAGGTGACGGGCTCCTCCTGGATGGACCACCAGTGGGGCGACATCACCGGCCAGCAGGTGGGCTGGGACTGGATGAGCCTCCAGTTTGACGACGGCTCGGAGCTGATGGCGGCCCTGGTTTGGGACCCCGGCGGGCGCCAGCCCTTCGCCGCCTACGGGACCCGCATCGCTCCGGACGGGACCGTCCGGCATCTGGATGGGGACGACCTCCATTTGACCCCGAAGGGCGCCTGGACCAGCCCGGCCACGGGGGTGGTCTATCCCATGGGCTGGGATTTCAGCGTTGCATCGCTGGAACTGGACCTGGCCCTGATACCCGAGCAGCAAGACGCCGAGTTCGCCGGCAGCCGCTTCGTGCCCGCAGCCTACTGGGAAGGGGCAGTGTCGGTGGCAGGGACCGCGGCGGGTGCAGCGGTCTCCGGCAGGGGGTTCGTGGAGCTAGTGGGCTACGATCCGCGCCAGACCGTACCCACTCTTCCAACGCCAGAGTAGGCGGTGGCCCCCGCCCCGCTGGGGCACCCGGTGCGGCCGGCTCCCGGATGGCCCTCAAGAACCGGCGGCGCTCGCCTCTTGCGCCCCCGGCAGCGCGGGATTATTATTTTGAGTAGGGCATCCACGATACTTCGTTCATTGAATTCCCGGTGTTCCCACCAACATTCCAGCAGACTCCGGTGGGACTCACCTACACCACGGCCACGGCCCCCGGTGCCTGTAAAGCCGGGAAGAGGCTCGGGCCCGCACGCTCCGATGGGGGGATGGGAGAGCAGGGCGCCGGTTGGCAGACCATTCACTGGGCCAGGCGTCCGTTTCTTCCAGGGGAGGAGGTTCACCTCAAGTTGTCGACTGCGAACCTTCGGACAGTCCTCTATTCTGCCCACCTGGACGCGGGGGCGCGCGTCGTGCCCTTCGGCGGGTGGGATATGCCGCTCCAGTACGCGGGCATCCTGGCTGAAGTAAAGGCGGTGCGCACCGCCATGGGGATTTTCGACGCCTCCCACATGGGCAGGCTCTACGTCTCCGGGCCCCGGGCGACTGAGATGCTGGACTGGGTGCTGACCGCCTCCGCCGCCAGCCTGCGGGTGGGCCGCGCCCGCTACGGCATGATCTGCAACGAGGCCGGGGGCATCATCGACGACACTATCTTTTACCGGCTGTCGGACGACCGTTACCTGTTGATTCCCAACGCCGGCAACCGCACGAAGGTGGCCGCCTGGCTTCAAAGTTGGACCGACGCCCGATTTCCCGGCGGCTGCACGGTGGAGGACCGCACCGGGACAACCGCCCTGATCGCCGTCCAGGGGCCGGACACGCCCGCAATCATGGACCAGCTCTGCGTTCTGAAAAGCGGCCAGATGCCCTCTTCCCTGCGCCCCTTCCACTGGGATGAGGGCTCCTTGCAGGGAACCCCCATATTCACTGGCCGCACCGGCTACACCGGAGAGGACGGGTTCGAGATCGTGGTGGAAGCCGCCGGCGCCGAGGCGGCTTGGCGGTCCCTCCTGGACCGGGGCGCCGCCCCCTGCGGCCTGGGGGCCAGGGACGTGCTCCGGCTCGAGGCCGGCCTGCTCCTCCACGGCAACGAGATCGACGAGAATACGACCCCCATCGAAGCCGGCCTGAAACGATTTGTCAGCTTCGACAAAGAGTATTCCGGGGCCGGGATCTTGCGGCGGCAGCACGAGGCGGGAGTCGATCGCAAGCTGGTCGGCCTGCGCCTACCCGGCCGTAGCGCACCCCGGCCGGGATACCCCATCCTCGATCAGGGCCGGGAGATCGGCCGGATCACCAGCGGCAGTTATTCCCCGACCCTTGACACCAGCATCGCCATGGGCTACGTTTTGGTGCGCTACGCCGCCCCAGACCAGGAATTGGACCTGGACATACGGGGACGCATCGCCCGGGCGCAGGTGGTCCCGCTGCCTTTCTACACCAGACCCAGGAGGTCGCAGACGAAGTGAATCCCGACGACCGAAAGTATAGCAAAGAGCACGAATGGGTCAAGCTGGAAGACGCCGGCGCCGGGCTGGTGCTGGTCGGCATTACCGAGTACGCCCAAGACCAGTTGGGCGACATCGTCTACGTAGAGCTTCCCAAGCCCGGCGCCACCGTCATTCAGTTCGGCAAGATGGGAGAAGTGGAGTCGGTGAAAGCCGTCTCCGACCTGTTCTCGCCGGTTGGCGGCGAGGTAACCGAAACCAACACTCTCCTGATCGACAACCCGGAGCTGGCCAACGAGGACCCTTTCGGCGAGGGTTGGCTGGTCCGGGTGACCCTGACCGACATCGCCCAACTGGACAAGCTGATGCCGGCGCAAGAGTACGAGTCTTTTATCAGCGGCTTGGCATGAATCTACCGGCCCTCAGCGGTGAGCGGTCAGCGTTCCGCCGGCAGGCCCGGAAACCGAGCGCGGGCTGCTGAAAGCTGATGGTTGAACCGCATTTTCAGTCCCACTTTATCCCCAACACACCGGATGAGCAGGCGCAGATGCTGGCCGTCTTGGGGCTGAATTCCATCGACGGCCTTTTCCTCGACATCCCCGCCGCGTTCCGGGATCCGGTGCTGGACCTTCCCGACCCGCTTTCGGAGCTGGACCTCCAGCGGGAGCTGGCGGCTCTGGCCGCTCGAAACCGCTCCCTGAGCAGCGGCCCCTCTTTCCTGGGCGCGGGTTCGTACCATCACTTCATCCCAGCCATCGTCAAGGCCCTGGTGACCCGTGGAGAGTTCCTCACCGCCTACACCCCCTATCAAGCCGAGGCCAGCCAGGGCACTCTGCAGGTCATCTACGAGTTCCAAACGCTGATCTGCAACCTCTTCGCCATGGACGTGGCCAACGCCGGTATGTACGACGGCGCCACCAGCCTGGCCGAAGGGGTGCTGATGGCTTGCCGGGTGACCCGGCGCGACCGGGTGGCGTTGGCCAGCACCCTTTCCCCCGCCTACCGGGAGGTCATCCGCACCTACTGCCAGGCCCAGGGAATCGTGACCAGGACCGTGTCTCCCGCATCGCCCGAGATCGACGATAAAACCGCTTGTCTGGCGGTCCAATACCCCAATTTCTACGGTTATCTCGAAGACCTGACCCTCATTGCCGATGCCGCCCATAGCCAGGGCGCGCTGCTGGTTGCCTCGACCGACCCAATAGCCGCGGGGCTTTTCCAGCCGCCCGGCCACTACGACGCCGACATCGTCACCGGCGAAGGCCAGCCTCTTGGGATACCCCCGAGCTTCGGCGGGCCCTACCTGGGCCTCTTCACCACCAAGCAGGAGTTCCTCCGGCAGATGCCCAGCCGCCTCTCGGGCCGCACCGTGGACAGCCAGGGCCGGCCCGGCTATGTGCTGACCCTGCAGACCCGGGAGCAGCACATCCGCCGGGAGCGGGCCACCAGCAACATCTGCACCAACGAGGCCCTCTACGCCCTAGCGTCGACCATCTACCTGGCCGCCCTGGGTAAGCAGGGCCTCCGGCAGGCGGCCGAGCTGTGCTACCACAAGGCACACTATGCCGCCGGCGAGATCGCCAACTTGCCCGGCTACACCCTGCCCTTCGAGGGCGTCTTCTTCCGCGAATTCGTGGTCCAGTGCCCCATCTCGCCCGCCGTCATCAACCAGAAGCTCCTGGAGCGGAACATCCTGGGAGGCCTTGACCTGTCCGGTCCCGCCGGTCCTCCCCCCTCACAAAAGGAGGACCAAAGGGAGTTGACCAATCCCCTGCTCCTCTGCGTCACCGAAATGAACTCCCGGGAAGACGTCGACACGCTGGTGGCGGCGCTGGCGGAGATTGCCTGCCAAGAGGTCGGATGATGGTTAGAGGCGGAGGACGGAGCACCGGCAAGCTGCTCATGGAGCGGAGCGTGCCCGGACGGGTTGGGGCGGTCCTGCCGCCGCTGGATGTCCCGGTCCAGCCGCTTCCCGCCGCCTCTCTGCTCCGGACCAGGCTGGACCTTCCTGAGGTGTCGGAGCCGGAGGTGGTGCAGTACTTCACCGCGCTGAGCCAGCTGAACTTCTCCATCGACACCAATTTCTACCCGCTGGGCAGTTGCACCATGAAGTACAACCCCAAGGTAAACGACGAGTTGTCCTTCCTGCCCGGCTTCGCCGGCGCCCATCCGCTGCAGCCGCCGGAGTCCTCCCAGGGGGCGCTGGCGTTACTGTACGGGCTGCAAGGATTCCTGGGGGAAATTACTGGCCTGCCCGGCGTGAGCTTGGCAACGCTGGCCGGCGCCCATGGTGAGCTGGCCGGCATGCTGATGATCCGGGCCTACCACCGGGACCGGGGCGACGCCTCTCGCCGCGAGGTAGGGATCCCCGACAGCGCCCACGGCACCAACCCCGCCTCGGCGGCCATGGCCGGGTTCGAGGTCGTCGACCTGGCATCGGACGAGGACGGAAACGTGGACCTGGCGGCGCTGCGCGAGGTGGCCGGGCCGGACCTGGCCGGAGTGATGATCACCCTGCCCAGCACCCTGGGCCTCTTCGACACCAACATCGTCGAGGTGTGCCGGGTGGTGCACGAGGCCGGGGGGCTGGTCTACGGCGACGGCGCCAACATGAACGCGCTGTTGGGCCGGGCCGCGCTAGGGGACCTGGGCTTCGACGTAGTCCACCTGAACCTGCACAAGACCTTCAGCACGCCCCACGGCGGCGGCGGACCCGGCTCCGGGCCGGTGTGTGCCGGCAGTTCCCTCCTGCCCCACCTGCCGGCGCCGGTTGTGACGCGGACCCCGCGCTCATCCGCCCTTCGCGAGGGAGGAATAGAGGAGGAAGGACCGTCATACAGTCTGGCCACCCCCGAGCGCAGCATCGGGCGGATGAGCGGGTTCCACGGGAATTTTGGCGTCCTGGTGCGGGCCTATGCTTACATCCGGTCCCTCGGCCGGCCGGGCTTGCGGTCCATCAGCGGCAACGCGGTGCTGAACGCCAACTACCTGATGCAAGCCCTCAAAGGCACCTACCGCCTGCCCTACGACCGGCCCTGCATGCACGAAGCCGTCTTCTCCGCCGACCGGCAGAAGGCGCGGGGTGTCAGTGGCCTGGACATCGCCAAACGGCTGCTGGACTACGGCTTCCACGCCCCCACCATGTACTTCCCGCTGATCGTCAAAGAGGCCTTGATGATCGAGCCTACCGAGACGGAGACCCGGGAGACCCTGGACGCCTTCATCCAGGCGCTGATCGACATCGACCGGGAAGTGACGGATAACCCCGGCCTGGTTCTTCAAGCACCCCACACCGCTCCGGTTTCCCGGCTAGACGAGGCCCGGGCGGCCCGGCAGCCGGACCTTCGGTGGCGGCCCCCTGAACAGTAGGGAACGGTTCTTTAAGGGCGCCGCTGGGGAACCTCGTCTTGCAGGAGCTTGCCGCGAAACTACGTCTTAGCACTTTCTGAGGCAACGAGCCCCAATCCCCTCGAGGCGTCTGGGCGCGCCTTGATAGAGGCCCGTACCGGAAAAGCTGGCGCGGGCTGGGCCTTCGCCAACCTCCCTCGCCAGCAAGAGAAGAATCCGACTGCATCGCCCTCCCCGTGTGGCGCTGGGTCCCGTATTGTCTTGCCCCGGTTCAACGCTTGACCTAATAGAGCAACCAGGGTACGCTTCCAATATGGTTCCATTTCGCAAACCCCGAGGAGGGCCCTGTGGCGACATTGACGATTAAGAACATCCCCGACGGTCTGTGCCACCGGCTTAGAGAAAGCGCCAAGCAGCATCGCCGCAGTATCAACAGCGAAGTTATCGTCTGCCTGGAGCAAGTATTGGGCTCTGCGCCGTTGGACCCAGCAACGTTTCTAGAGGGCGTAAGGACCCTTCGCCACAGCGTCTCCCGCGTTTATGTTACTGAGGAGGACCTGCGGGCCGCGAAGAACGAAGCCCGGCCATGATAGTATCGGATACCAACCTCATTGTGTACCTGCTTCTCCAGGGAGACCGTACAAGGGACGCCGAGAGGGTATTGGCAATGGACTCGGACTGGGTAGCCCCACGTCTCTGGAGGTCGGAGTTCCGCAATGTCCTCGCCCTTTACATGCGGCGGCGCATCCTGTCGCTAGCCGAATCCTTACAATTCGTGGCTAAAGCCGAACAGTTGATGCATGGTAAAGAATACGAAGTTTCCTCAGCGCAGGTGCTCAGCCTGGCCGCTGGGTCCCGGTGCTCCGCCTACGACTGCGAGTTTCTGGCTCTGGCACAGAACCTGGGAGTGCCCCTGCTCACCGCCGACCGTGACATCCTCGCGGACTTCCCGTCACTAGCAATCTCGGTGGATGAATTTACCCCGTGATGTGTCCATTCCTCTGACAATCTTCGCCGTGGCGGCATGGTGCACTGGGTGCCGCCCACGAGCCCGGCCGGCGGTGGAAGGGGCCGGATTAGAGGGGTTAACCCTCAGAGCCTGTCTCAAAAAGCGGGGCGCCGATTAGGTCCGGGCCGATACAATGAGAGCAGTCTTTCATGAGGAGCCCGCTCATGCCGCTGCGACCGGTGAACCGCGACCAAGCTTGGTTACTGCCGCCAACCCTGGATGACCTTCTCCCCATAGATCACTCGGCTCGTTTCGTTGCCGCTTTTGTTGATGGACTGGACCGTGACGCCTGGAAGGGAATGGAGATCGATGTCGACGGGGATCCCCTAGGTGCTCCGGCATACCATCCTTGGGCTTTGCTCAGCGTCTGGCTCTACGGGTTTATGACCGGGGTGCGATCATCTCGGAAACTGGAGGCGGCCTGCCGGGACCAGATCCCCTTCCTTTGGCTGACCGGCTGGCAGCATCCGGATCACAACACCTTGTGGCGGTTTTACCAGGCCCACCGATCCGCCATGCGGTGGCTGCTGAAGCATACGGTCCGGACCGCGGTAGAAGTGGGGCTCGTGGATCTAGCGGTGCAGGCCCTGGACGGTACGAAGATCGCAGCCAACGCAGCAGGAGATCAGACCTACGATATGGCAAAGCTTGAACGGCTGCTCGCCAAGACGGGAGCGGCCATCGGCGACCTGGAGGCCCAGAACGAAGGAGGGGATGACCCGCCGCCACCCCGACTCCCAACAGAACTTCAGCAAGCCCAAACTTTGCGGGAGCGCGTTCAGCACGCCATGAATCGTCTCGCTCAGGACAACCGGCTCACACGGGTGAATCTTACAGACAATGATGCCCAGCTGATGAAGGGGCGGCAGGGAATCATGCCCGCTTACAATGCCCAGGCGATGGTTTCACCGATTGATTCGGCAACGGGAAACGGGATGGTGATTACGGCCGCTGATGTGGTGAGTAGCGCAGCTGATTCAGGCCAGTTGATCCCAATGCTGGAAAAGTCGGAGGAGATGACTGGAGAACGCGTCCCGGTCACCCTGGCGGATGGTGGGTACCACACCGCGGCAAACCTGGAAGCCGGCGAACGCCGAGGTGACGTGTTCGTGATGCCCGAACGCTACCACGCTGGCGTTCAGGGCCCCTACTTCAAGGACCGCTTTGTCTATGACTCTGCTACGGACAGCTACATCTGCCCCCAAGGTCAGCGCCTTCCATTTCGTGGGCTCCGCAGAAACAACGGCAAGATTCCAGGACCTTACCGAGTTTACTGTGGCTCAAGGACCCTTTGCCACGCTTGCCCTGCCTACGGGATTTGCACCAAAGACGTGCGTGCCGGACGTGCATTGTGGATCGGCCCGAGTGACGCATTACTCCGGAAGCATCGGCAGTGGATGGGCACGGATACGGCCCGACGGTGGTACGCCTGGCGTAAGGTGCTCAGCGAGCCTACCTTCGGCATACTGAAAGAGCAACTCGCCTCTCGGCGGTTCCTCCTTAGAGGCTTGGCCAACGTCCGAGGGGAGTTTGCCCTATTGGCGACAGCCTTCAACTTGCGGACGTTATGGCGGGTCTGGCGGTGCCACCGGAGACCACCCGCCACAGAAGGGGCCCACCCCTGGCATCGCTCGGTGCCCATTCCGGCTTAGATCGGACTCTTGACCCACGAACCTCCGCAGGGAACCTAAACCCATGGATTGTGCAGCATTCGAAAAATCGTGAACAGACCTTCTGAGACAGGCTCCTCACCCCAACTCTTCCTTCACCGCCTGCTTCAGGACATCCTCCGCGACCCGGACCTGTACCCCGGACCGCTCCTCCTGTAGGAGCATGGCCACCCGGGAGTCCCGGTCCCCCCAGCCCCGGTTCAGGGCCTCGGTCATCTCCATGAGGGCCAGGTTGGCCAACCGCATGGGCACGTCGAACTCCCGGCCCACCGCAACGGCCAGGTCCACGTCCTTTCGCGCCAGCCGGAGCGCGAAGTCCGGCGGATCGAATTTTCCGGACATGAAGTGGTCCGGCAAGCTGTCGAACATGCCACGCCGCCCGGCGGCGCCGCGCCGAACGGCCCGCCACAGGGCCAGCGGCTCCACCCCGGCCTTCACCCCCATGGTGAAGGTCTCGGCCAGTGCGGCCTGCACGATGTAGCCGGTGCAGTTGTGCACCAGCTTGGCCACGGCGCCGCAGCCCACGGGCCCGACGTAGTAGGCTTTGTCGCCGATGGTGTCCAGCACCGGCTTGCACCGGTCGAACACGTCTCTATCCCCACCGACCCAGATGGCCAGGTTCCCCGACCGGGCGCCGGCGGGTCCTCCGCTAACCGGGGCGTCCAGCACGTGGATGCCCTTCGCGGCGAAGGCCTGGCTGATGCGCCGGATCAGACCCGGGGTACTGGTGCTCAGGTCGAAGTACACCTTGCCCTGGCTAAAGCCCTGGAACAGGCCATCCTCACCCAGGGCCACTGCCTCCACCTCGGCCGGACCCGGCAGGGATGTGAACACGATGTCGCAGGCCTCCGCCACCTGCCGGGGCGTGTCCGCCCAGGTGGCCCCCGCCTCGAGGTGGGAAGTCGCGGACTCCCGCCGGATATCGTGGACCACCAGCTCGTTTCCGCCCTGAAGGGCGTTGTAAGCCATGCTGCCGCCCATGGTGCCCAATCCGATGAATCCTACCTTCATTGCAACCTCCAACAGGGCAACCTCCAACAGGGCGAGATTCTTCCCGCGGCGCCCCGAATCTGGCCCCCATTATCGTGCCGGCCCCTGGGCATCGCAAGGGGTGGCAACTGCCGGAGGGCCGGCCCCTGGAACCTGCCGGGCAAATTCAGGTGCCGCGGGATGTTGCGTGCCTCAACCCAGGGCACCACTTTTAGACGTTTGACTTCACGGAGAAAAGCCTGTAACTTGGGTTTTTCCGGTGGCCTCGCTGCCCCTGGCGGCGTTACCAGAGGAAACCGCCTCGGGAATTATGGGAGGAAGTTAGAGATGCTGGAACAACAGGAAAAAGTGTGGGACTACCAGGCGGTGGAGCCGGGGCAGGCAGGCAACCCCACCGTGGTCCAGGTAACCGAGGAGAACGTGTCCCGGTACGCGCTCCTCGCCCAGAACAATGACCCCCGGTTCCAGCGGGCCGGCGCCAGCCAGGAGTACGACGGGGCGCTGGTGGCCATGCCGACCATGACGATGTCCCTCGCGCCCCTGCTCCGGGATGAGATTGCCGAAGCCAGCGGCTTCGTGGCGGTAGAGCAGTCCAAGACGGCCCGCCGCCAGACCCCCTTCGCCAAATGCGACCTCTCGTGGTCGGCCCCGGTGCGGCCGGGCGACACCATTACCGGCACCCGCCGGGTCCTGGAAAAGTACGAACGCCGCGGCAGCAAATTCGTAGTCTTCCGGGTGGAGGCCACCAACCAGCGCGGCCAGCAGGTGGCGACGTACGACTACACCTGCATCTTTGAGTACGCCGAGGGACAAAAAAAGGTCCCAACCGACCGCGGTTCAGCTCAGCCGCCCCCGGCCGGCAATGCCCCCGCGGCGGAAGCAGGGCGGACCGCCCGGTTCACCAGCTTCGACGCCCTCTCCGTTGGCGACCAGTTGGCCCCCCTGGCGATATCGGAGAGCCAGGAGATCATCAACAACCGGAACGAGTTGCGCCTCGCCGGCAAGCCCAGTCCCAGCAATATCCACACTGACGAGGAGTTTGCCCGCAAGAACATCTTCGGCGGAAC
Organism: Dehalococcoidia bacterium; assembly: GCA_030740155.1. GTDB lineage: Bacteria > Chloroflexota > Dehalococcoidia > Lucifugimonadales > UBA3495 > CAJWBT01. The sequence continues at coordinate 19,531 of JASLXV010000074.1, forward strand.
GGTCAACGCCGGGCCGGCCACGATGTCCTACGTCGACCAGATGTTGCAGCTCTCGTTCCCGCTCCGCGCTTTCTACGAAGGGGGCCGGCTCTTGATGCGGGCCATCGAGCCCTTCCGCTCCGGCGACACGGTGACGTTCCAGGGAGAGGTGACCGGCAAGCAGGTCGAAAACGGCAAGAAGTTGGTCACCTGCCGGGTCAAGGGCACCAACCAGCGGGGCTCCCTGGTCTGCCTTTCCGACGCCACCCTGGTGATGCCGGAGTAAGCACCGCCGGGAAGCGCCGGACGCCCCTTTACATCAAAGTATCGCCGCCGGCCATGGTGCTTTACCGGGCGAGTCCCATCCGCCCCTTCTGACCGGGAGCAGCCCAAAGCCGGAGATTGCGACGAAGTCCGGAAACAAGCTGTCTTTCGACTGTTTTGTTCACGGAACAGTGCTTAATGGCCGAGATATAGACGTAACGGTTAATAGAGCCCCAAGAGCATGAGGAATCCGAAATAAGATCGAGGATTATCTAAGGTTGTGGCCGAAGAGCGAGCTTCTATTGCTCGTATAGTTGCCTTTCACGATATACGCAGCAGATATTTCACGGAAGCCCCTCTATTTAGCCATTATGTTAGTTTCAATGCTTAGGATTTTGAGCTTGACAAACCGGCGGAGTGCCTGTAGTCTGGCGCCCAAGCGGGCAATCGCAATTTGAGCCGTCAGACCTGTTACTATCCTCCAAGATTGACCTTTTCTTCCGGTCCACGCCAAGGTTCCTTCCGCGCAACCCCCCTCCACGGTTGCTCCACTGAAACAACGCTATGACAGGAACGGGCCTGCCGCAATTACCTGCGGTCGGTGTAGCCACAAGGAGGCCCTGATGAACAGCAGCGACGCGGCTGCTCCAACGGTGGTGAATCCCGGGTTGCTTTCGGAAACCGGGGCTGACTCCCCATCACATGATGGCTCCCCGGCCATCTCGGTAAGGTCGTTGGACAAGGTGTTTGGGATAAGGCCCGATTTGGCCTTATCTCCGGAGTACGACGGCAAGAGCCAGGCTGACATCCTCGCCGAGATCAACTGCGTGATTGCGCTCCGCGACGTGAGCTTTGACGTCGGCTTCGGTGAGACCTTCGTGGTGATGGGCTTGTCCGGCAGCGGGAAGTCCACTTTGGTGCGCTGTCTGATCCGATTGATCGAACCCAGTTCAGGGCAGATAAGCATCAACGGCGATGACATTTGCCGGTATGACGAGAAGCAGCTCATCCAGTTGCGCCGCACCAAGGTAGCCATGGTGTTCCAGCATTACGGGCTGCTACCTCATCGAAAGATCATCGACAACGTCGCCTGGGGGCTGGAAATCCGGGGTATACCGAAGCGCCAGCGCTACGCCACCACCAAGGAAGTTATCGACCTGGTCGGCTTGACCGGCTGGGAAAACGCCCTCCCGCACGAGTTGAGCGGCGGCATGCAGCAGCGCGTCGGCCTGGCCCGCGCCCTGGCGGTGGACCCGGACATCCTGCTGCTAGACGAGCCGTTCAGCGGGCTGGACCCGCTGATTCGCCGCAACATGCAGGACGAGTTGCTCCGGCTACAGCAGCAACTCCACAAGACCATCGTCTTCATCACCCATGACCTGAACGAGGCCATGAAGATCGGCGACCGGATCGCCATCATGCGCGAGGGCCGCATCGTTCAGACAGGCAGCCCTGAAGACATTATCTTGTATCCCGCCGATGATTACGTCAGTGACTTCACCCGGGACGTGCGCCGGGAGTCCATCCTCACCGCGGCCATCGTCATGGAGAAATCCCGCGCCGTTATCATGCAGCATCAGGGGCCCGACGCGGCGGTCAAAACCATGAACCGCAATAACGTCAACTATTGCTCGGTGGTGGATAGCAGCTATCTCAATCTTGGCATCGTCAGCCTGGAGTGGGCGCAGGCCGCGGCCAATCAAGGGGTCAACAGCGTTGGTGAGAACCTGGAATCCGACGCCGCCACGGTCATGATGGATACGCCCTTCGAGGAGCTGATCCCCCTCAGCCTGGCCTCGGAGCACCCCCTGTGCGTCGTTGACGAGCAGGGCAAGCTGGTTGGGGAGATCAGCCGGGCCGCCGTTGCGGCCAAACTCAACGAGAGCGGCTCGGAAGATGCCCCTTCCGGCAACGGCAGCGAGAGCGAGTAAAGGAAGTGGCACTTTGCCGGACCTTTTTGGATCAACCAGTGGTTAACGGCGCCGCGCTTCGATCGAATATCTAGGCAAACATCTTGGCAAACATACAGGGCTTCGCGGGTATAACCCGGACCTGGAGGCAAGCAGAGAGTCATGTGGGAGTTTCCTGAAAGCTGGGAGTTCGGGCACGAACTCTCCGGGTGGATCGATGATGCGGTGGACTGGGTGGTGGTGAACGGAGACCCGATCTTCGACTTCATCAACATCGTGATCCTGCGGTACCTTATGGGTCCAATAGAAGACCTGCTTCTGTGGCTGCCCTGGTGGCTATTGGTAGCGGGCACCGGGGTCTTGGCCTGGAGGATAGTCGGGTGGAAGATAGGGTCAATTGTCACAGTGCTGACTCTAGTCCTGGCTTTCCTGGGCCTCTTCGACCTGGCGATGCAGACCCTGGCCATTGTCCTCGTCGCCACGGTGATAGCCGTGGGGCTGGGGCTGCCCCTGGGCATTCTGGGCGCAAAGAGCAACCAATTCGACGCCGCCATACGCCCCGTCCTGGACGGCATGCAGACCCTGCCCAGCTTCGTTTACCTGGTTCCGGCTATCATGCTGTTTGGTCTGGGAAAGACGCCCGCGGTGATGGCCGTGGTCATCTACTCGATTCCACCCATAATCCGGCTGACGAACCTGGGGATCCGGCAGGTGGACCCGGAGGTGGTGGAGGCGGCCCGGTCTTTCGGTTCCACTTCCCGCCAAATCCTCGCCAAAGTCCAGCTTCCCATGGCACTGCCCACCGTCATGGCCGGCGTCAACCAGACGATCATGATGGCGTTGGCCATGGTGGTGATCGCGTCCATGATTGGGGCCAAAGGCCTGGGCGTCGAGGTGCTCAACGGCATCGCCCGGCTTGAGGTGGGCAGAGGCTTCCTGGGCGGCCTTGGGATCGTAATAATGGCCATTGTCATCGACCGAATCACCCAGGGTCTGGCCAAAACCAGGCAGAGAGCCTCTGATTAGCGCAACAGTTCGATTTAGCAGCATCGGGAACTAGCCCTAGACAAGAGCGGTCAATCAGCAAGTCCGGCCAGCCGCGCCGCCGCGGCATCACACGAGGAGGTTTGTATGCTATTACTTCAGCGCTTTTGGAAACCGACTGCGATATTCCTGGCCCTTCTGATATTGCCTCTGGTCGCCATGGCCTGCGGCGAGGATGAAGAAAAACCGGTAATCAAGTTTGCCGACCAGCAATTCGAATCCCTCTGGATCAACAACGCCATCGCCCAGTTCATTATCAAGAACGGATACGGCTACCCCGTCGAATCAATCGAGATGACCACGCCTATCATGCAGGCCACGCTGGCCAACGGGGACATAGACGTCGCTTTGGAGCTGTGGCAGCAGAACTTCCTCGAGAACTACAATGAGGAGATCGCCAAAGGCAGCTACGTCAACCTGGGCCCGACCTACGAGGGCGGTCCCCAGTTTTTCGCGATCCCCAGCTACGTCCACGATCAGTACGGGATCAACACGGTCTTCGACATGAAAGAGCATTGGGAGCTGTTCAAGGACCCCGAGGACCCCAGCAAGGGCGCTTTCATCAATTGCATCATCGGCTGGCAATGCGCCGAGATCAACATGGTTAAGATGGAGGCCTACGGGCTGACCGAGATGTACAACGTTATCTCTCCGGGCGCGGCAGCAGCCATGGACGCCGCAATGGCCGGAGCGCAAAAGAAGACGGAGCCGGTGTTCGGCTACTACTGGGCCCCCACCTCCCTGATGGGCGCCTACGACTGGTGGATTCTGGAGGAGCCGGCCTATAACGCAGAGACCTGGGCCAAGATAGCGGCGGCGCAAGTTGACAAGAGCCTGCGGCCCCTCTCTGAGGCCGTCGCTTACGAGACCCTCCCCGTCGATAAGGGGGTCCACAAAACCCTGAATGACAAGGCACCCGACATCTATGAATTTCTCTCGAAGATGAACATCGGGTTGGAGCCAATCAACAAAACCGCTGCCTGGGCCGTGGAAACCGACATCCAGGGCGAGTGGGATAAGGCAGCCATCTACTATCTGCAGAACTTCGAGGACCGGTGGTCCTCCTGGATGCCCGACAAGGAATTCAAGAAGGTGAAAGAGGCCCTGGAAGACGCCTCCTAGCACCGGTGCAGGAGAGGTCTCCTGAAGTTACACATCAAGTGGTGAATGCAGTAGGGGCGGGTATGAAACCCGCCCCTACTGTTTCAGGACCGCCATCGCAGCACTGACAGGGTGGCCCGGACCGGGTCACCCTCCGGTTTTTCAGGCGCCTTCTCGCTCCGATTCGCCGCCCCCCATCGCCAGGGCCGGCAGGATCGCCACCAGGGCCACGCCCCCGGCCACCCGGAAAAAGTTGTGGAACAGGGAGAGCCCGGCGGCTGTTATCCGGTCGTTGTACTCTGCCAGCCGGGCTTCAATCACCCCCGCGGCCTCCCCCGCCTCGGGCAGCGGCAGCACCAGCCCGGCGGTCAGTGTCTGGAAGTGCTCCACACCCCAGGCCGAGAGAGCCGCCAGCCCCAGGGTCATCCCCATCATCCGCGCCACCACCACCAGCGAGGCGACCGTGCCCCGGTAGTCCTCGCCGACCGAGTCCAGGGCCCGGGTCATGATCGGCGTGTTGTTCATGCCGAAGCCGAAGCCGGCGATCACCAGATCCACGGTCAGCCACGGCTCGGCAATATCCAAATCCCAGCCGCTCACCAGGAAGAGGCCCAGGGCGCTCATCCCCAGGCCCAGGGCGGCCACCGGTCGGGCGCCGATAGACCCCAGAAGCCTACCACCCACGATGGCGCCCACGGGGATCGCCACCGTCAGCCGCAGCAGCCACATCGCGCCGGTCAGGGGCTCTTTCCCCATAACCGTGCCGGCCATCAGCGGAACCGTGACCATGGCGATGATCAACGCCACGCCTTCCAGAAGCTGGGTCACGTTGGCCGCCACAAACGACCGGGACCGGAATAGAAACGAGGCCAGCAAGGGTTGCCAGGCACGGCGCTCCACAATCACCAGGAGCCCCACCAACACCAACCCGGGGGCGGCGATGATAAACGGGGACGATGACGACAGGGTGAACAGGCCCTGTCGCGATACCGCCAGAGACAGGACCAGCAGAGTGGCCACCAGGAGCGCACCGCCCAGGTAGTCCACCCGCCCTCCGGCGTTGCGCTGATTAGGCAACCAACCCAGGGCCACGAAAAGTACCGCGCTCTGGGGCAGATTGAGCCAGAAGATCCAACGCCAATCCAGCAACTCGATGATGGCGCCGCCGTAGCCCGGCCCCAGCATGGATCCAGCCTCGGCCGCCGCGATCACGATCCCCAGCGCCATGCCGCGGCTGCGCTCCGGCAGGGCCGTACTGGCGATGGCCAGGCCGATGGGCACGGTGGCCCCTCCGCCGACGGCCTGTACCACCCGGGCCGCCACCATCCATTCCAGGTTTGGGGAAACTGCAACCAGGGCGGTGCCGATGCTAAATACCACCAGCGCCCCACGGTAGACCAGGGAGTAGCCGTAGACGTCCCCAAGCCTGCCGATCAAGGGCATCGCCACGGTATAGCCCAGCAGATACCCGGTAACTATCCAGGAGACCCGGTCGAGTTCGGAAAAGGGTATCTTGAGGTCCAGCATGACGCTGGGTACTGCGGTAACCACCACCGTCTGGTCCAGGGCGGTGACGAAGGCGCCCAGACCGATAATGGTCAACACCAGAGGGGCGGCCAAGCTGCGCCGCGCGCCTTGCATGAGGTCGCCGCCCCTATTCCGGCGCGGTGATGTTTACCGGGACATTTATTTCGTCCAGGGTCAGCAGCCTCACGGCGTCGGGGATGTCGGTGGGAAGCACCTGGCCGGAGATGCGCACCTGTAGCAGCAACTTTCGCGACTGTTCCAGCCACAGGTCCAGATCTACGGCAAAGCCTTCTCCCGCGCCGGGCACCAGGCTGGATAGGGCCTCGGACTTGATTCGACCTTCGATCTGGTAGGTGTCGTACGCTTGCAATCGCTCGGATCCGGCGACGGTGGGTTCCTCCACCGCTCCGATGATGTCGGCTAGGGTCCGGCCCAGATCGGCAAACCTGACGGGCAGCGTTTCCGGCGGTACCTCGCGCCAGTCGCCGGTGAGCAGGTCTGTCATGTAGGCCTCATCTCCAATGGTTATAAAGCTGGCTTCTATGAATGATCGCGGGAAGGCCAGCTCCCCCTCCACGGCCAAAGAGACCCGGTCGGGAATCTCCACAAGGCCGGCCGCTTTCATCATCTCCAGGCCCGGAAACAGGGTCGTGCTGCCCTTTTCGTGGTTCAGGATGAACCGGGCCGATTCCAGCTGCAGGACCTCGACCGCAGCCTGGTTCAAAGCGGCCCCGGCATCAATTGCCGGCCCCGGGGTCGGCGTCGGGCTGGTGGTTACCGTTGAACCGCAGCCCACCGTCAGGACCGCGGTCAGTACGGCGCAAGTTGCCACGCCCTTGAGTCGAGCTTTCATGCCGCCTTGGCATCCCCTACCGGCCCTATGTCCGCCGTCCGGTCCACCAGCTCTCCCGCTAACCGTTCCAAACATCGCAACAGTGAACAACCTAAGCTACCTCAACTCCGGGAAGGGCGTGTTGGTGTCTCTGCATCTACCGCCCGGGGACCACCAATAGCCTCCAGGCTGCGTTTGGCCGGGAGTTGCCGTCTGGCTTGTTTTGAACGGCTTGCCAGTCAAAAGTCCTAACCGATTCTATGATGGCGGCAAATGACCCGTCAGCGACGACATAGCTGCATCAGAGGGCCGGTCCCCGGTGCGAGACAGGCCCAACATTGCCGCGTATCGGGCCCCTTCCAGGTTGCCCAAGCATACCACCGCATGCCCGTGGGTAGCAACGAACCATCTACCCCGGCAGATCGGCCCTTTGCCCGAATAGCTTCCTTTGGTAACACCCATAATCTCGTGGATAACCATGGATAACGGTGGATAACAGCCTGCTAATCATGAACAGAAATGAAAGCGATGTGAATAGAATTACCTTGCCTATCCGCTTCTTCCCGGAAGCTCGAAAGACCCGCTGCTTGTCCACCTGGATAACCAACTTATCAACACCCTCTCACCGCTACTCCATGTTAGAATAAAGGCAGTCCACCAGACGCCAGATAGCAGACATAGCTGTTGTGCATCGTATCCACACCTTTATTACTATTACTGTAGTTTCCATAACATATGATTGATACAGCAAGATTGAACATAAAAGCAGGAAACGGCGGCAACGGCTGCTGTAGCTTCTTGAGGGAACGTTTCAAGCCAAGGGGCGGACCTGATGGAGGAGATGGTGGCGCCGGAGGCAGTGCCTTTATCGTTGGCGATCCTTCTCTGAACACGTTGCGCCACATCAAGTTCAACAGCACGATATATGTCGCTGGCGGCGGTCATGGCAAGGGCAAGGACCGCCGAGGCGCCAATGGGGAAGATACCATCATTTCAGTCCCCATTGGAACCGAGGTTTCCCGCTGGCACAAGGATGGCACCAGGGAGTTGCTGTTCGATGTGGTGGGGATGGAGCCGCAGCTCGTTACCCAGGGAGGAAAGGGAGGCTTCGGGAATGCTCATTATGTGTCGGCGACGAATCAGGAGCCGGTGCTGTACGAGCGGGGTGAACGGGGCGAGTATGTAGTGTTGTTTCTTGAATTGAAGTTGGTGGCTGATGTAGGCCTGATAGCCTGCCCCAATGCTGGAAAGTCAACGCTTATTTCACGATGCTCTGCCGCCGAGCCCAGAGTGGCCGGGTATCCGTTTACCACCGTGGAGCCGGTATTGGGTGTCGTGAGCAGCCGAGGCTACACCTTCGTCATGATGGAAGTGCCCGGTTTGGTGGAAGGGGCCCACAAGGGAGTGGGCCTGGGGCATCAGTTCCTGCGGCATGCGGAGCGGGTACGGGTCTATGTACACCTTGTTGATGGAATGTCGGAGGACCCGGTAGGTGATTTTGAGATGGTTACTGCCGAGCTGCGCCGGTTCAGTCCCGCGATGGTTGAAAAGCCGCTGCTGGTGGCGTTGAATAAGATTGACGTGACTGAGGTACGGGAGAACCGGGATGCGGTCGTCGCCGGTCTGGAAAAAGCGACGCGCGCACTGCCGGTGACCGGGCCCCAGGGGAATCCAGTGCCGGTGGTCTCAATATCGGCGGCCACGGGCGAGGGGGTAGAAGCACTCCTCGGCAAGGTCGTGGAGGTGCTGGATACCGCGCCGAGAGAGGGGCTGGCCCCGGTGGGGATTCATGAGCCAGTCGGCCGGGCGAGTAGGCCGAGTGCCCGTGAGGTGGTCTATAAAGAAGCGGGTGTGTACGTAGTGGAGTCGGAGCCACTCGAAAGGCTGGCGGCGTTGGCCGATACCAGAGACCGGCGGGTCATTTTGCAACTGTGGCGAGAGATGAGGCGCCGGGGACTGGCCCTGCAGCTTATGGAGGCTGGAATCGAGTTCGGAGATACTATACGAATCGGAAGGGTAGAGGTTGAGTGGTTCTAGGATGCGGATAGGTGTTCTGGGTGGCACGTTCGACCCAGTTCACCTGGGTCACTTGAGCATGGCGGAGGAGGCCCGTATCCAGCTTGGGCTGGAGCGGGTGCTTTTCTTACCGGCCGGCCGGCCGTGGCTGAAGGAAGAGCAACCACTTACCGCGGTCCAACACCGGGTCAACATGGTGCGGCTGGCGGTGGATAACAACCCCCACTTCGAGGTATGCTTGGAGGAGATTGACCGGCCGGGACCCACCTACACCGTGGATACACTGGAGCAGTTGACGAAGGGACTTGATTCCACGGGGAGCCTGTACTTCATTCTGGGCCTGGATGCCATGGAGCAGTTCCACCGGTGGAAGGAGCCGGGCCGGGTTGTCGAGCTGTGCCATCTGGTGGTGGTCGCCCGTCCCCTCCACCAGCGTTTCGAATGGCCGGCTTTCTTTACTCAGTACCCGCGGGCCGCCGGGAGGGTGACGGTTTTGTCGACGCCGTTGAACCCTATCAGCGGCACCGAGATTCGCCGGCGGGCTGCCGATGGGATCTCGCTGCGTTACCAGGTGCCAGAGGCCGTGGCGGAGTACATCGAAGAGCACGAGCTTTTCAAGTCCGCCGACGCCGATGGGGTGTGGGCCACCGGCTCAGGCCAGGACAACGGGAGCCGCCTCCTTCAGGTGGCGCTGGAGCGAGGAGCGCTCAAGTACGGCGAGTTCACCCTCGTCTCGGGGAAGAAAAGCAGCTACTACTTCGATGGCCGGCTGCTGAGCCTGGACCCGGAGGGAGCACACCTCATAGCCCGGGCCATGCTGCCGATTCTTCGGGAAGCCGGGGCCGAAGCGGTCGGGGGGCTCACCCTGGGCGCCGACCCCATGGTCGCCGGCATAGCTCTAGCCAGCCACCTGGGGGGCGGACCGATACCTGGATTCATCGTCAGGAAGGAGGCCAAGGCCCACGGCACCCGACAGGGCATCGAGGGGCCGCTGGAGCCGGGCTGCAGCGTAGCCATCATCGACGATGTTTGTACTTCCGGAGGTTCCCTCTTTCAGGCTATCGCCGCGGTGGAAGCAGCCGGCTGCACGGTGGTCAAGGTGTTGGCCATTCTGGACCGGCGGGAAGGTGGATCGGAGGAGATTCGCCGGCTGGGCTACGACTTCGTAGCGCTTTTGCAGGCGACGCCGGAGGGCAAGATAGAGGTGTGCCGCACTCCCTGATAGGAGCCGGAATTAATCCGGACCGGGTCCGAACAGCTGGCACAGGCTCCGAATCTCGGCCACGCCTTCCGATGGCTCCTCCAGCTCCAACGTGGAGCCCTCGGCCGCGGTTCCTTTCCGTACATACGCCAGGCCGACGGTCTCCCCGGTGGCCGGGTTCGTGGCTACCGACGTGACTTTCCCCACTTTCTGGCCGCCCAGCTCCAGAAAAGCCCCCTCAAATACGGCCGCGCCCTGGCCGAAGGTCAAGGCCACCAGATATTTCTGGACCTTCTGGTACGTGTCCAGCCGGGCGATGACCTCCTGGCCGATATAGCAGCCTTTGGCGAAGTCGATGCACCCGATAAGGCCGGCCTCCAGCGGGTTGTACTCCTCGCCGATCTCCCGGCCGTGGGACGGAATGCCCCACTGCACCCGCACCGCCTCGTAGGCATCCGCGCCCACCGGGGTGGCGCCCGATTCCACCAGCGGTTGCCACACCCGAGGGGCGTCCTCGGCCGAAACGACCAGATAGAAGCAGGGCAGCTCCGCCAACGGGTGGTGGATAATGCGGGTCTGGCATCCCCCGACGTCCGCAACCGCCGTGTGAAAGGGGGACAGGCCGTCCAGGCTGACGCGGGCAGCCGTCTCCACCGTTGCCCGGCTCGCGGGCCCAAAGACGGCCAGCATGCGGGTGGCGGCGGTCACGTCCTCGACGGCCAGGTCCTCCATTATGGTGTACTTGTCCAGCCAGTCGATCACCGTTTGCTGGGCGCCGGCGCTGGTGATGAGCAGCACGTAGCCGCCGGTGTTGACCACGGCGACCAGGTCTAGGATCCGCCCCCGGTCGGTGGTCAGGATGGTTGGTGCGCCCTGGCCCGGTTGCAGGTCTACCACCTTGTTGGTCGAGAGGCGGTTGAGGAGGTCGAGGGCGTCGGCGCCGGAGGCCTTGAGGCGTCCGAAATGGGAAACGTCGTGGATAGCCGAGCCCTCGGAGGCGGCCTGGTACTCGATGGCGGCGGCGGTGTGTGTTGCTGACTGTTGCACTGTCATGGTTAGCCCGCAAGTCTCCGGAGGTGAGCCAGGCTAGATACGACGCGTCGCCTCCCGAGGCAATTGCGGCGGCGATCGAATGTCCGGGCCGACGGCGTTAAACGCTGAAGGAGGTGCCGCACCCACAGGACTTCTTTGCGTTGGGGTTTTCGAACACGAAGCCCTTACCATTGAGGCCGTCGGAAAAGTCCAACTCGGTCCCCACCAGGTAGATGTAGCTCTTCTTGTCCACCATCACCTTGACCCCATACTGCTCCACGACCTTGTCGGTGGGCAGCTCTTCGCCGGTGATCTTGAGGTCATAGGTCAACCCGGAGCAGCCGCCGCCCTTGACCGCCACGCGCAACCCCACATTCTCGTTTACGCCTTCCTTGGCGGCGAAGACCTTTATCTTGTCGGCGGCCTTTTCACTGATCTTTACACCCAGTTCAACGCCATTCTGCGTTATCGCCATAGAACCCTCCAGGGGTACGGACTAGGTTCCGCTGAAACCAAAAGCTTGGCACAAGGCCAACACTCTAATTCTAGGGTGTGCCCGGTTTCGAGTCAAGCAATGGGGGTGGGGCGGTGACTGAGCAGCCCATTCCATCCACCATGGGGAGGGGGGAGCATCCGGATGAAGCGTGGTATTGGCCGAAGGGACTGGCCAGCGGGACAGCAACCGGAAGGCGCACCTGCGTACCTGACGCCCACCCGCCAGGCGCCTCAGGCCGCGGCGGAGGTCAGCGCGTCCAGGTCCAGGTGTTCGCGCATGAGGTGGAGGAAGCGTCGGATCTTTTGCATGCTGTGGGTGTTGGCCTGTTGTGGGAGACCCCCCAGCGCCTCGGCGGTGTCCAGGGTGTTCCCTTCCACCAGAAGCAAGGGAACCTCCCGTTGGAGCGCCTCGGCCTTCACGTACTCCGTGGGCTCGGTGCCTCCGGTCAAGACCAGGCAGCGGGTGCCGGCCAGCATGCTGGCCATCTGAATATCCGGGCGACCGGCCCCGGTGATCACCGCTTGATTGGAGTACCGGCCGAAATAGGTCTGCCCCAGGTCCATGATGTTGCCGCCGATGAGGAACCGCTCGATCGATGCGTCGGTCTGGCTTGCTTCCTGCGCCCAACGGCCGCCCAGATAATCGGCGATCTGCTGGACCGTCACCGCCAGGATGGCGCGGTCTTCGGGCAAAGCGCCCAGGAACGGGACGCCGCCGGCCCGCGCCTCGGCCGCGAGGTTCTGGTTGATATCCCGGCCCCGGTATGCCGTGACCCCGTTGACCACGATGCCGGCCAGCCGGTCGCCGAAGGGCTGGCTGGCGGTCAGGATGGCGCCGGCATTCAGGTCTTCTGTGTACCGAAACAGCAGCAGCACCCGGGAGTCGACGAGTGAAGCCAGATCCAGGGGCAAGGGTGAGGCGCCGCCGCCGGTCCGCTCCAGGTCCGGGCTTTCCAATAAGACCAGGCCGGCCGCAGCCTCGAGCTGAGTCACGTCGCGCTTGATCTGGCCGGCCAAGGAGGGGTCCAACGCGGACCCGGGGAGCGAAGGTAGTTGTTGGGGAGTGGGGACCGGTGGATCGTTGGGGCCGGACAGCAGCATTTCAGACACGAAGGACGCGTCGGGATCTCTGTCCGGTGAATCGGAGAGGGGTTTGCTGTAGCCGGTGCTCTGGCCGGTCTCGGACCGGTGAAGCAGCAGTGCCCCTGCCAGGCTGGTCTTTCCAGACCCGGGCTGGGCTCCGATAATTTGGATGACTGCCAATTGGTCCCCCTAACGCTGTATGCCGGAAGGTACCGGGCCGCGGAGGTCCTTCAAGCCGGGGATTCTGTTTCCCTGGAACCCGGGCCCTGACACCCGGAGGACGCTAGCCGGCCGCCGTTGCCTCCTCGACTTCGTAGATCTTCTCGGCGATCACCATGTATATCTCGTTGACCTTGGTTAGATTGGGATATCCGCCGTCCTCCTTCCGGTCGAAAATCTTCTCGCCGTCTAGGTAGACCTCGAGTCGCCCGCTGCCACCGGGGGTGAGCCTTATGGCAATATCGCCAACCGCCTGCCGCCGCCAGAACTCCATCGCCATCCACGTGGCGAGCGCGTGGTACCCTCACGGCACGCAGTAGACGATCTCAACCTCTACCTTTCCGTACTCGGCTCCCGCCATGGTCCTCCTTCGCCGCTAAAACGCAAGCTGCCCACGATTCCCGAAGGCAGCTTGCGGAGCTTGGCGACTAGCGCCGCGGTCGAGCCGCGATAGGGAATCGACCCGGCGTTGGTCCCGTATATCGAAGAGCGCGCCTTCCGGGCTGGAGACCCGGGCCAGGCAAGGTAAACTAGGGAACGATGGCCGTAGCGGCGCCCACCGCGGTCTTGTCCTGGTTCTGGTTCTCGCAGAAGACGTCCACGGTCACGATGGTGCCCTTCTCGACCTTCTCCTGGCGGCTGACCGTGCCGTGCACGGTGATGGTGTCGCCTTCCTTGACGGGGCGCAGGAACTTGAGGTTCAGGGTACCGGAGTGGTTGAAGACCTCTGCGCCGAAGAACTTGCGGAGGCTCTCGGAGGCGAAGGCCACCGACATCCGGCCCGACGCGATGGGGAAAGTCGTCCCCAGCTTCTGCATCGCCATCTCCGGGCTATTGTGGATGTTCTCCCGGTCCAAGATGCCGCATGCTTCGAAAAGGTTGATCTTTTCCTGGGTGATACTCTTGGTTACCGAAGGAATCTCTTGGTTGACTTCTATTTTTCCGGTTGCCATTTCTTTCCCACCTCGTCAGGTTTTTTCATCTGGTACGTGCGAGTCTTTTCCAGCAGGCGCCCGTCCTCATCTGTTGCGCTCGCCTCGATAACCAGGTAGGGCTTGTCCCGCCGTGAGTATTTGTCGGCGATTCGGCTGGTGATCAGGATCTTCTTACCCGGAACGGGCGGGTTGAAGAACTCCACTTCGGTCCCCGCGTTGACGGCACCGGTCTTATCTGAGTAGGCCAGGGCGAAGGCGGTCGCGTCGTGCTTGACCGCAATAGTGGGGAAGAGGGCGTCGGGATCCTCGACCGATAGGCGGTAGTTATCCAGGGTCTCCTGGGTGAGGACGTAGTCGAAAGTCCCTAGCGCATCGCCAATTATCGCAGCATCGTAGTCGAACGCCTTTGGTTGCGAATCCGCCATACGCCGGCACCTCCCGTGGCCTGTGATCCTGGCGACCTGTGCCACCCACGTTTGTACCACATATTCTTGGCAGCAGTCAATCTGAGGTAAGCCTGTTAACCAAGGCCGGGCCGCTGCGCTTACTTCCTTGCCAAGGGCCAAACCTTTGGTCTATCATCCTAAATACTCAGGCAGAGTACCGGGGCGCCATAGGTAACTATCTCAAAAGGCGGTTCGACAAGCTCACCACGAACGGAGCCAGAGCGCTCATCCGTTCGTCCTGAGCCTGTCGAAGGACCGCTGAAGTCAGCGCTCGGCGTTTTTGGATAGTTACTAAACCCGGGCCGCGCTGTTGCGGGTCCAACGCATGGCGACACTTGGTCCCTCCAAAGGCTCGAGGAAGGAATGGAGACCCAGCCGTTCATCGAACAATTAGAGGCTATCGTCGGCGCCGGCAACGTGATATCCCATCCGGAGGACCTGCTGGTCTTCGAGTACGACGGCTCCGTCGACCGATCGGTCCCGTCGGCCGTGGTCTTCCCCAACTCAACGGAGGACGTGAGCCGGGTGATGGCCCTGGCCCACCGGAAAGGCGTTCCGGTGGTGGGCCGAGGGTCCGGTACCGGCCTCAGCGGGGGGGCTATCTCTCCTCCCGGGGGGATCCAGATCGCCTTCACCCGCATGAACCGGATACTCGAGGTCGACGAGGAAGACCGAACTGCAACAGTGGAACCGGGCGTGATCAACCTGGACCTGGACACCCGCGCTCACAAGCATGGCCTGCGGTACGCTCCCGATCCGTCCAGCCAGAAAGCCTGCAGCCTGGGCGGGAACATTGCCGAGAACGCCGGCGGACCCCACTGCCTGGCCTACGGCAGCACCACCAATCACGTACTGGGGATGGAAGTGGTGCTGGAGGACGGTGCCGTGGTCAACCTGGGATGCCTGGCCGGGTCGCCGCTCTACGAAGTCCCGGGCTACGACCTGCGGGGGGTGTTCATCGGCTCCGAGGGGACCTTCGGCGTGACCACCAGAATTGTCCTCCGGCTGCTACCCCTTCCCGAAGCCGTGAAGACCTTCCTGGCCGTCTTTCCCGATGTGGAAACCGCGTGCAGCGCTGTTTCGGCGGTCATCGGGCACGGCATCGTCCCGGCGGCGCTGGAGATGATCGACGCCTTGACCATCAAGGCCGTGCAAAACGTCATGGATGCAGGCTATCCGGATGACGCCGGGGCTGTCCTGTTGATCGAGTTGGAGGGCCTGAAGGAAGAGGTTGGCGAGATCGGCGTCCAGGTGGAGGCGGCCCTGTGGGAGACCGGCGCTTCCCAGGTGAAGGTTGCCGAATCGGCCGAGGAACGGGAAAGCCTCTGGGTGGGCCGCAAGGGGGCCCTGGGCGCGCTGGGCAGTCTGGCCCCCAACTATTACCTGGTGGATGGAGTGGTCCCCCGCACCCAACTGTCCGGTGTGCTGCGCCAGGTGGCCAAGATTAGCGAGCAATACGGCATCCAGATCGCCAACGTGTTCCACGCCGGAGACGGCAATCTGCACCCGTGCCTGCTGTTCGACGAGCGGCAGCCGGGGGCGTTGCAGAACATCGTGGAGGCCGGAACCGACGCGCTCAAGGTGTGTGTTGACGCCGGCGGCACCCTCACCGGCGAGCACGGGGTGGGCCTGGAGAAGAAGGAGCAGATGCCCCTGGTGTTCTCCGAGGATGACATGGCGGCCATGCGGCTGGTGCGCGACGCATTCGCCCCGGCAAACGGCCTGAACCCGGGCAAGATCTTCCCCGGCGGGCCGCACCCTCAGCCTTCAGCACACCGGGCTGGACCCGGCGTTTATATCTAGAGAAAACCACCTTACCCCCGTCCACGAAGACGGGCGTCCTGGAAATTGGGGTGACATGCCTTTTTGTCCAAACTGCGGAACCAGAACGGACACCACCGACAAATACTGCGGGACCTGCGGCAAAGGTCTCCGGGAAACAGTTGCCGGCACCGCTTACCCCTCCGTGGCGGTGGCGTCCAGGACGTTGCCGTACGCGATCTCCGTGAGACGCGTCTTGATCATGTCGGCCCTCTCCTACGGGCTTTACCTGTTCTACTGGTTCTATTTGACCTGGAAGCAGTACCGGGAACACACTCGTGCCGAGGCTTTCCCCGTGGGGCATGCGCTGGCGCTCATGGTCCCGATTTACAACCTGTTCCGCCTCCACGCACATATGCGGTCCTTCAAAGAGTTGATGCAAAACGCCGGCCTGGCCACGACCATCAACGCTGGGTGGGCCGTTATGCTGGTGCTGATATCCAACGCGTTGGGTGTCGTGGCATTCCGGCTCGCCGGTGGATTTTCGGGGGCCGAAGACCTAACCCTGAAGACAGCCGTTGCCATCGAGGCTCTCAATTTCATCTCGATAGCCGTGGTCGCCGGCGTGCTGATTCAGGTCCAGGGGAATCTAAACAGATACTGGAGCAATGTGGCGAACGCCCAGTTGGTCCACGCCAGAATAGGGGTTGGTGAGGTGGCTTTCGGATTGATCGGCGGGATATTCTGGTTGAATATATTGGCTGCCCTTGGCTAGCGCCCTGAGCCCCGCGCCCGGAACGGGGACCGAGCCTCCGCGACCCATACGCCCAACTCAGTTCAGGTGATGCCATTGGCCGAATCGATTCAGGATCAGCTTGCCGGTTTTCTGAACGGCGACGCAATCGTCCCTCCGGATCAATTGGACCGTTTTGCCCTTGACGGGTCCGTCCCCGGAGCGGTGGTCCGGCCGGCCAGCCGGCAGGCCGTCGCCGAGATATTGCGCTGGGCGTCCCGTGAGGTGGTATCGGTCTTCCCCTGGGGTGGCGGGACCCAGGCGGCCCTGGGCAACGTGCCCAACCGGGTGGACCTGGTCTTGGACCTGAGCCGCTGCGCCCGCATTCTGGACTATCAGCCAGCCGACCTCACCGCCACGGTGGAGGCTGGAGTCACCCTCCAGGGACTGCAGCAGGAGTTGGCGCAAGGCGGGGAGTTCTTGCCGGTGGAAGCTCCTCTGGCCGAAAGGGCGACCATCGGAGGTATCCTGGCCGGCAACGCCACCGGGCCCCTGCGGGCCAGCTACGGTTTACCCCGGGACTGGCTGATCGGCATCGGAGTGGTCAGCGCCGAGGGAGTGGAAACCAAGGCAGGGGGCAAGGTGGTGAAGAACGTCACCGGGTACGATTTGAACAAACTGTACGCCGGTTCCATGGGGACCCTGGCCGTCATCGTCGAGGCCACGTTCAAGCTTGCCCCGCTCCCGGCGGACGCGGGAACGTTGGTGGCTGCCTTCTCCTCCATGCCGGAAGGGATCGAGGCGGGACGGCGCCTGCTGCGGCAGACGGCCGCAGCCCAGGGAGTCCAGGTTGTCGAGAGCCAGGCGGGGCGCCGTCTCGGCAGCGATTCCGGCGCCTTGTTCCCGGAGAGCCTCACGTCCGGCGCCGCCGTGGCCCTCGCTTTCTTTTCCGGCCGCCCCTCGGCGGTGCAACGGAGGCTGGAGGAAGGGACAGGGCTTCTGCGGGAGGCTGGGGCGAAGCAAGTAGCCAGGCTGGACCAAGAGGAGGGACGGTTGCTGCTGCGGCGGCTCGCCGACCTGGGCTGGAGCGTGGAATCTCGGCCCTACTTGGGAATCAAGCTAGGCGTGCCCCCGACGGCGGTCGCCCAGGTGGCAGGCAGCTGCCGCGAGGATTCGTCCCTGGGATTTCCACCGGGGGTGGTTGCCGACCCGGGCTTCGGCACCGTGCGCCTGTACTGGTGGGCCGATTCGATCAGCAACTGGATCGATGAGTCCCTGGTTCTCGGCGCCATCGCCCGGATACGGGAGCTGGCCCGTAACGCGGGCGGCACCGCGGTGGTGGAGCATTGCCCGCTGCCGCTCAAGAAGAGGATCGACATCTGGGGTGACCCGCCCCCGGGAATGGAACTCATGCGGCAGGTCAAACAGAGGTTCGACCCCCTGGGAATACTCAATCCGGGCCGGTTCGCGGGGAAGATTTAGTGGAGCGGAAGGTTCAGCAAGGATTTCAGGGTCCCGACGTTCCGGCCGAGTCCGACATGTACCGTTGTGTCCACTGCGGGCTGTGCCTCAGCGCCTGCCCTACCTATACGGTGCTGGGGCTGGAGACCGAATCGCCACGAGGCCGCATCGCCCTGATGAAAGCGGTGAACGAAGGGCGGCTGGGCATAAGCGAGAGGGTGGTATCCCACTGGGAGATGTGCCTCCAGTGCCGGGCCTGCGAGGCCGTCTGCCCCTCCGGCGTCCCCTACGGTCGGATTATGGAGAAGACCCGCGCCCAGGTGTTGGCCCACGGGAAGCAGTCCGACCAGCTTAAAAGGGTGAGCCGCCTATTCCTGCGGGCCGTGTTGCCCCATTCGGTGCGGCTACTCTGGGGCGCCCGCCTCCTCCAGTTCTACCAGCGATCGGCGCTGCAAAATCTGGTGCGTGGCTCTCGCTTCCTGAGCCTGTTCCCTGGGCATATCATGGACCTCGAAGCCCAATTGCCGGCGCTTGAGGGTCCGTTTTTCGGTCCTACAGCCCGGATGTACCAGGCGCGGGGCCAACCCGCCGGCAGTTCCAAGAAGCTCACGGTCGGCCTGCTCTCCGGCTGCGCCATGCCGCTGGTACAGGGAAGCACCATGGAGGCGACGGTACGGGTGCTTACCCGCAACGGATGCGACGTGGCGGTGCCCGTGGGACAGGGGTGTTGCGGCGCCCTCAACTCCCACAGCGGGGACCTGGAAAACGGCCGCCGCCTGGCCCGGCGCAACATCGACGTTTTCCTGGCGGCAGGTGTGGACCGGATTGTGGTGTCCTCGGCCGGTTGCGGGGCGGCGATGAAGCAGTACCACGAGCTGCTGGCCGATGACCCCGGCTATGCGGAGAAGGCCCAACGGTTTAGCCGGTTGACCGTGGACATCACCGAACTGCTGGTGGCTCTGCCCTTCGACCCCCCCAGCGCGGCGCTGCACCGGAAGGTGACCTACCAGGACCCTTGCCACCTGGCCCACGCGCAGCGGATAGCGGCCGCGCCCCGGCAAATCTTGAAGTCCATCCCCGGCCTCGAGCTGGTGGAGATGGAACAGGCCGCCATGTGTTGTGGCGGAGCGGGAATCTACTCGGCGGTCCAGCAGGAGATGGCGGAGAGGATATTGGCCAGGAAGATGGAGACGATCGCCGCTACCGGAGCGGAGCAGGTGGTCACGGCCAACCCCGGCTGCATGATGCAGCTGCAACGAGGGCTCCACATGAAGGGAGATTCAGGCAAGGTGCAACACGTGGTGGACCTTCTGGACGAAGCTTATCGGGCCGAGGAAACCGGGTAAGCCGGAGCCAACCGGAACCCAGTCCGCGGCGGGCCAGACCGCCCGGAAAAGCCTAGGACTCAGTCGATCCGGCTGTTAAGAAATGTCATTCTGAAGCGAAGCGACGAATCTCGTTGATGTGCTGAGATTCTTCGTCGCTCCGCTCCTTAGAATGACATCTTCTGTAAACTGAGTTGGCCGGGAACGAGTGTCTCGCCGATGGCCCGGTAGCCGCTCCGTCACCCTGGCGAAGGCCTGGACCCAGCCGGCACATCCCTGGATTCCGGCCTTCGCCGGAAAGACGAGAGTGGAGAGGGACCGCCCGGGACACTCCCGCACCCGGTATGGGAAATCGCCGTTGGATGATCCGTGCGCTCTGAGCTTCTCGAAGGGCTCCGCCTCAAATCCGACGTTCCGGGTTGTCATGCCCCGGTGGAGCGCCACCGTCATTCCGAGGAGCGAAGGGACGAGGAATCTGGAGCGGGGTTCCTCCCTGGCAGCTTGGCCCCACCACCCCAGACCCCTCGCTTCGCTCGGGGTGACTTTTGTCAGAGTGCTTCCGAGGCAGGACCTTCGACAGGGGTTTTCCTCAAGACGCTCATTCCGAGGAGAGAAGCGACGAGGAATCCGGAGCGGGGTTTCTCCCTGGCAGCCTGGCGCCATCACCCCAGACCCCTCGCTTCACGCGGGGTGACTTTTGTCAGAGTGCTTCTGAGGCAGGACCTTGCTGAAGGGCGCGGGACGGTGGTTCGACGAGCTCACCACGAACGGTATTCGTAGCGCCGAATACGCGAACCGCGGGTGACGCCGATTGCATCAACGGGATTGGGCGTGCCGACGTTTCGGATGAACGTTCCAGCTTGCGGATCGTCGGCCCGAGGGCTAGCTCTCGGCTTTTGATGCCGCCAGCGCCCGCTGGGCGGCCGCCAGGCTGGCGCCGTAGGCCAGCTCGTAGCCCATGCCGGAAAGGATAACCTCCAGGGCCGACAGCAGGGCGAACACGTTGATCTCCCGGGCGGAATCGCCCATCAGACCGATGCGCCACACCTTGCCTTTCAGGTCCCCAAGACCGCCACCGATCTCGATGTTGTAGTCGTCCAGCAGGGTCCGCCGCACTGTGGCGTCGTCGATGCCCTCCGGAACCAGAGCCGCGGTCAAAGGGTTGAGCCGGGACCCCGGAGGGGCCAGGAGGTCGACGCCAATCGCTTCCAGGCCGGCCCGCAGCGCCGCCGCTACCCGGGCGTGGCGGGCGATCCGGTTATCGACGCCCTCTTCCATCATCATTCGCAGGGACTCTCGCAGGGCATAGGTCATCGAGATCGGGGAGGTATGGTGGTAGGCTCGCGTCTGGGACCAGTAGCCCTCCAGCCCTTGCAGGTTGAAGTAGAAACTCTGAACCTTGGTGGAGCGGGAGTCGATGGCCTCCATTGCTCTGGCCCCAAAGCTGATGGGGGCCAGGCCGGGAGGTGCTCCCAGGCACTTTTGGGTGGCGCTGTAGCACACATCGATGCCCCAATCGTCGATCCGCATCTCGTGCCCGCCGAGAGAGGTAACGGCATCGGCGATGACCAGGGCTCCATGCTGGTGAGCGAGCTCCACGATCTCCGGGAGCGGGGTCAGCACCCCGGTCGAGGTCTCGGCATGGACCACGCCCACCGCCTTGACCTTGGGGTGTTTCTTGAGTTCCCGGGCCAGACCTTGAACGTCCACCGGCTGGCCCCAGGTTGTATCCACGACATGGACCTCGGCGCCGCACCGCCGGGCGATCTCCCCCAGGCGGTCGCCGAAGAACCCGTTGTTGCAGACCACCATGGTGTCACCCGGCTCGAGGATGTTGACGCAGGCCGCTTCCATGGCGCCGGTGCCGGTGGAGGACATGGGCAAAGTCCAAAAGTTGTCCGTGTGATAGACCTGGCGCAGCATGTCGCACACCTCGTCCATCACCTGAAAAAAGGCCGGGTCCAGGTGGCCGACCACCGGCTTCGTCATAGCCTGGAGAACCCTGGGATGAACGGAGCTGGGGCCAGGTCCCAGGAGAATTCTCTGGGGCGGCTGTAACTCGTCGGCGTATGTATTGGTCACGCCTGTCCTCCTCAAGTCTTAACGCAAGCTTTGCTGGACCCAGGGGCCTCACGGGCCTCAGGGCCGTTCCAGTAATCACTTTCAAACCGATCCGCGCGCCGGCAGGGCCCGGATGCAGCTCCAGTCCGGGGGGCGCCTAGACGACCGCCGAACTCCCTCCGTCGATGTTGACGGCGATGCCGGTCAGGTAGCTGGCCCGCTCCGATGCCAGGAAGGTAATCACGTCCCCAGCCTCGTTGGCCTCGGCCACCCGCCCCAGCGGCACGTTCCGGCCCTTGGCCAGGCGGTCGTAGAATTCATCGATGGTCACGTCGGGCTTGGACTCCTTCAAGAGGGCGTAGCGCCGCTCGTGCTGTCCGCTCTTGATCAATCCGATGCAAACGGTAGTCACCAGGATATTGTCCTTGGCCAGGTCTTTGGAGAGGCCCTTGGTAATGGCGATACCCGCGGCCCGGGAGATGGAGGTGGGCATCGAAGACGGTCCCGGCGTCCGGCCTCCCAGGTTGGTCACGTTGATAATGCGTCCACCACCGACCTTGCGCATCTCGGGGATCGAGGCGCGCATCAGGCGGACGGCCCCCCAAACCTTCAGATCGAAGTCCGCCTCCCAGTCTTCCTCGCTGACTTCCTCGAACCCCTTGGCCATCGAAGTGCCGGCATTGTTGACCAGGATGTCTACGCGGCCGAACTGGTCCACGGCCGCTTGCACCACCCGCGCGGCGGTGCCGCGGTCCTTCACGTCCGCCGTAATCGGCACCACCACCCCTTCGGTGGCGGTCTTGATTTCTTGGGCAGCCTGTTCGAGCACCTCGGGCCGCCGGGCCACAATGAACACTCGCGCGCCTTCCCTCGCCATACTGAGGGCCGCGGCCTTGCCGATGCCTTCGCTGCCCCCGGTAATGATCGCCACCTTATCCTGCAGTCCCAGGTCCATTCCAATGCCTCCCCAAGGCGGATTGAGGGCCGCAGCCCATTATATCAACTTTAGCAACATCCCGGATGCCGCCGAATCTCTGGAGGGCCCTTGACCGTCGCCGCCGCCTAGCTGGGGAGCGGCGTCCCGGCAACCAAGGTCGATGCCTAACCGCTGCCAAGAAACGGTCTTCGTCTAATCTTCGCCGTGGCGCGGGGCGATGGGTTCAGGCGCCTTGGCAATCAAAGCTGGATGCCGGCGGCCTCGGCCACGATTTGAATGTCCTTGTCACCGCGGCCGCTGAGGCACACCAGGATGATCTGCTCCGGCGAGAGTTGCCGGGCCAGCTCGGCCGCATGGTAGATGGCGTGGGAAGGCTCCAGGGCGGGGATTATTCCCTCGATCCGGGAGAGCAGGTGGAAGCCTTCCAAGGCCTGGGCGTCGTCGACCGCCAGGTATTGGGTGCGCTCCGAGTCCTTCAGGTAGCTGTGCTCCGGGCCGACGCCGGGGTAGTCCAGGCCCGCCGAGATGCTGTGAGTCTCCTGCACCTGGCCGTGCTCGTCCTGCAGCAGGTAGGACATGGCGCCGTGGAGCACGCCGGGCCGTCCGGCGCTGAGGGTGGCCGAGTGCTTGCCGCTCTCAATTCCCTCGCCGCCCGCCTCCACACCCACCAGCTTCACCGCTTCGTCGCCGACGAATTCGCGGAACATGCCGATGGCGTTGCTCCCCCCGCCCACGCAGGCCAGCACGTAGTCCGGCAACCGGCCCTCGGCCTCCAGAATCTGCCGCCGGGCCTCCCGTCCGATGACCGCCTGGAAGTCTCGCACCAGCATTGGGTAGGGGTGCGGTCCTACCACGCTGCCGATGAGGTAGTGGGTGGTCTCCACGTTGGTCACCCAGTCGCGGATGGCCTCGTTGATGGCGTCCTTCAGGGTGCGGGTGCCCGACTCCACCGGGACGACCACAGCGTCCAGGAGGCGCATCCGGTAAACGTTCAGCGACTGCCGTTGCACGTCTTCGGCCCCCATATAGACGATGCACTCGAGGCCCATCATGGCGCATACGGTGGCGGTGGCGACGCCGTGCTGGCCGGCGCCGGTCTCGGCGATGATGCGCGTCTTGCCCATGTACTTGGCCAGAAGCCCCTGTCCCAGGGCGTTGTTGATCTTGTGGGCGCCCGTGTGGGCCAGGTCTTCCCGCTTGAGAAAGATCTTGGCGCCCCCGCAGTGGCGGGTCAGGTTTTCGGCGTAGTACAGGGCGGTCGGCCGGCCGGCATAGGTGTTGAGAAGGTGTTCCAGCTCGCGTTGGAACTTGGGGTCCGCGGTGGCGCGGCGGTAAGCTTCTTCCAGCTCGGCCACCGCGGCCATCAGCGTCTCCGGGATGAACTTGCCGCCGAAATCCCCGAAGCGGCCCCGTTTGTCGGGCAGGCTTGCCGGCTTAGTTGTCGCCATCTGTCAAATCCTCGAAATTAGTCCAGCAATCAGCGATCTGCTGTTTGCGGATGGGTGTTCTTGATGAATGCCCGAATCTTTGCATGATCCTTGGCCCCGTTCGTCTCCACTCCGCTGGAAACGTCCACCCCCCAGGGTCCCACGGTGGCCACGGCCTGGGCCACGTTGGCCGGGGAGAGGCCCCCTGCCAGCAAGAAGGAGAGTCCCCGCTGGGACAGCGACGCCGCGACCTCCCAGTCGAAGCTAGCTCCCGTGCCTCCCTGGAGCCCTGCTACCAACCGGTCCAGCGTCACCAGGTGCCCGGCGTCCCGGTAGGACCGGACGCGGTCGCCCAGGGCGGTTACCGCCGCCTCACCCGGTACTGCGGCGTCGACATGCACCACCTTGATGACCCGGCACCGAACGCTCTTGCAATACTCCAGCGTCTCTCCGCCGCAGAGCTGGGCCAGGTCCAAACCGCAGGTCCGGATAGTCCGGTTCACCTCGTCCAACGGCTGGTCGGCGAACAGCCCCACCACCTTGGGGACCGGGCCTCCGGAAGACCGCAACTCTTTCACGATGCCCAGGGCCGCTCCGGGCTCCAGGCAACGGCGGCGGCCGGGCACGAAGACCAGCCCGACGTAATCGGCGCCCGCCTCGGCGGCGGCCAGGGCGTCGGCCAACTCCCGGATACCGCAAATCTTGACCCTGGTCATGGGCCGTCCGGCGGGATGGCCTGTCCGGTGAATTCACGGACCTTTTCGCCCACGTCGGGAGCGGTGACCAGCGCCTCTCCCACCAAGACGCCGTTGACCCGCGTGCGGCTCAACCGGCGCAGATGCTCCTGGCTGTTGATGCCGCTCTCGCTGACCACGAGCCTACCCCTGGGAACCAGGGGGGCCAGCCGCTCGGTGACCGCCAGGTCGGTGTCGAAGGTGCTCAGGTCCCGGTTGTTGATGCCGATAACCTCGGCGCCGGCGTCCAGGGCCACCCGCAATTCCGCTTCGTCATGGACCTCTACCAGGCATTGCATCCATAGCTCCTGGCTCAGATTCAACAGCTCCTTGAGCTGCTGGGGCGAAAGGATCGCCACGATCAGCAGCAGGGCGTCGGCCCCGGCCGCCCGGGCCTCGTGCACCTGGTACGGGTCGAAGATAAAGTCCTTGCGCAACACCGGCGCCCGTAGCGAGGCCCCAGCTTCTTTGATCCGGACGATGTGGTCCAGCTCTCCCTGGAACCGGGGATCGGTTAGCACGGAAATTGCCGCCGCTCCGTTGCCGGCGTAGGCGCGGGCGAGCCGCACCGGGTCGAAGCTGGGGCACAGCAGGCCCCGGGAGGGCGAGGCCTTTTTCACCTCGGCTATCAACCGTATGCCGCTTCCCAAGAGGGCGCCCGACAGGTTCAACGGCGCCGGCCGGGACCCAACCAGGTCCTGGAGCGCCTCCAGCGGGACCGCCTCTTTCTGGCCGGCGACCTCACCGCGCTTGGCGGCGACGATTTCGTCAAGGATGCCCGGCATCAGCCCAGCCCGACCTCCTGTTCTTTGACCAGTCTGGCCAAGGAACTGAGTTGGAATTCGGCAAGCTCTACGAGAAGAGTATCCACCGGTCGACTATACCTGATCTTCATCCCTGGGACGCCTCGCCGGGCAAAAAGTTACCATCACGTTCTCTATTCCCGCTACATATCTTACGCTTGGCACAGGCCTTTCTTCCAGTTTGGCTTCAGCCAGCATCCTTACCCAGCCGCTGGCTCAACTCGATCAGCCCATCCAGCTTGGCGAGGGCCGCGCCGCCGTCGATGGATTCAGCGGCCAGCTTGATGCCCTCCCCGATGCTCGACACCAGGTCCCCGACCAGCAGCACGGCCGCGCTGTTCACGAGGACTATGTCGCGGATCGGCCCCGGTTCGCCCCCGAATACCTGCCGCATGGTGGCCGCGTTCTCTTCCTTGGTGCCGCCGCGAATATCCGCGATGGAGCGTTCCGGCAGGCCAATCTCCTCCAGCGACAGCATCCAGGTCCACAGCTCGCCGTCCTTGATCTCCCAGATGACCGTGTCGCCGGAGAGGGTGATCTCGTCGAGCCCGCCTTCCCCGTGGACGATAACGCAATGGTGAGTCTCCAGCAGCCGCATCACCTCGGCCATCTTTTGACCAAGCTCGGGGAGGGCCACGCCCAGCAACAGGCTCTGAGCGCCCGCCGGGTTGGTCATAGGACCCAGGATGTTGAACACGGTGCGGATGCCCAGTTCCCGGCGGACCGGCGCGGCGTGGCGCATGGCCGGATGAAAGACCGGGGCGAACATAAACCCGATGCCGGTCTCATTGATGCAACGCTCCACACCCTCCGGAGGCAGGTCGATCTTGACGCCCAGGGCTTCCAACACGTCGGCGCTGCCGCAGGAGCCGGAGGCGGCCCGGCCCCCGTGTTTGGCCACTTTCAGTCCGGCGCCCGCCGCCACGAAGGCCGTGGCGGTGGATATGTTGAACGTGTTGTTGCCGTCGCCGCCGGTGCCCACGGTGTCCACCAACGGGCCGTCCACGTTCACCTTGAGGGCCTTCTCCCGCATCACCGTGGCAAACCCGGCGATCTCCAGGACAGTCTCCCCTTTGAGACGCAGGGCGGTGAGGAAGGCTCCCAACTGGGCCGGGGTGGCCTCCCCATCCATGATCTCTCGCATTACGGTGGCGGCATCGTCCCTGCTGAGGGAACCGCCGCCGACCACGGCTTCAATGGCTTCACGAATCATCGGTCTGGTCTCTCCTGTGCCCCGGCCTTTGGCCCGGAAGATGTCGCTGCTTTTAGCTTGGAACCCCCATTGTAGCCTTCACCGTTCGCAAGGGGAACTGGACTGGCGGGCCCGCCTTTAACGCCCGTAGCTGCCGGTGAGCGTACTCTCGGCCAAGACGTGCCCGGCCATCGCGCCTTGGACCGATTCTTTGGACGCTCCGGCGGAGAGGTCCAGGGAACGGTCCAGGGCGTAGAGGAAGAACCGGTACTCGTGGGCCGGTCCCGAGGGCGGGCAGGGGCCGCCGTAGCCGGTCTCGCCCCAGCTATTGCTGCCCGGCACGCCGCCGCCGGTGGGCTCGCCCTCCGGCAGCTCCAGGGTACCGGCCGGGATATTGAAAACGGTCCAGTGGTCCCAGGTGCCGCCCGGAGCGTCGGGATCGTCCATGATGAGGGCGAAGGTCGCGGTCCCCGGTGGAGGTGAGGTCCAGGAAAGGGCCGGGGAGATGTCCTCTCCGTCGCAGCTGTAGCGGAGGGGGATCGCGCCGGCGTCGGGGAACGCGGTGGTGAGCAGAGCGAAGGGCTCCGGAGCGATCGTGGCCGCCGGAAACGTGGGCGTCGCCGGCGGCGGAAGGGTGGTCGAGGCTGCGGCCACGGTGAGGGACCGGGTGGAGCCCCCTTCGATCGAGATTTGATGGCCGCCGGGCGAGGCCCCATCCGGCACGACGAGAGCGCCCCGGCATACGTTGACGTAGCACCCGAGCGAGCCGAAGGGCTCGTCATCGAAGTACAGGTAAAACGATCTGGCCGACTCGATGTACCCCGTCACGGTCCCGTCGGCGGCCCTGAGTTCGGCATGGCCGCCGGTGCCCTCAACCCGGACCTCTTCTCCCGGCGCCGCCACCGAGGGCTCAATCTTGGACAGCGAAGGCCAGATCGTGACCTCGGTGGACCCCGGGGTCCCGGTGTACGGTCCAGGGGTTGGCGTTGGCAACACGGTAGATGCTGGCGCGGGATCCGGCGTGGCGGCGGAGGATCCGGTCACGGTGAGGTGCCGGCTCGAGCCCCCTTCGACGGAGATCTGGTGGCTGCCGGGGGATGCCCCTCCCGGCACGGTGAGAGAGCCCCGGCAGGCGCCGGTTTGACACACGAAGGAGCCGGCCGGCTCGCCATCGAAGTACAGGTCGAAGGATCTGGCCGACTCGAGGTGGCCGGTCACCCGCCCTTCGGCGGTGGTGAGCTTGGTAAGGCCGCCCAGGCCCTGAAGCTGTACCTCTTCTCCCGGCGCGGCAACCGAGGGTTCGATCTCGGCAAGCGAAGGCCAGACCACAACTGGGGTGGTCTCTGGGGGCCTGGTTGCCGGCCTGGTGGTAGGCGTCGCCGTCGGAGATGCCGTGGAAGCCGGAGAGGTGGGCAAAGGACGGGCCGTGGCAGCGGCGCCTCCGCAGGCTAATAGCGACAGCGCAAGTGCCAGTGCCGGAAATATCTTCAGGGAGACCGCGCCCTTCATGATGCTACTCACTCAGGCCAAGGCGGCCGCGCCTGGCCTCGCTGGATCTTCCGCCTTCCGCCGGTAGGGCCGGTGCTTCTGCGATGTCGATGTCAAGGATCATCATAGCGGAGTCACCTCCCCTTCGATCCAAACCCGATAAAGGCCAAACCCGATTACGGCCCTTGAGGCCGGCGGACCGGATGTTGTTCACGTTCTTGGCTGCGGTGGTACGCCTCAGTATAGAAGCAGGTTGCCGGTGGGAAGTTCCCGGGGAGGCGGCAGATTGCGAACGGCTTATCCTTTCACCCGGTCTAAGAAGTTCTGCAATAGGGCCTTGCCCTGGGGCGTCATGATGGACTCCGGATGGAACTGGACACCCTCCACCGGGTGCTCTTTGTGGCGCAGTCCCATAATCAGGCCGTCGTCGGTCCAGGCGGTGACTTCCAGGGAGTCGGGCAAGGTCTCCGGGTAGACCACCAACGAATGGTAGCGGATAGCCTCGAAGGGGTCAGGCAGCCCGGATAGCAAACCCTTGCCGCTGTGGTGGATCATGGAGGTCTTGCCGTGGCGAATCTCGGCGGCCCGGTCCACGCGAGCGCCGTAGACATACCCGATGCATTGGTGCCCCAGGCACACTCCCAGGGTCGGCAGTTCCGGCCCGAAGCGGCGAATCACGTCGTTGGAGATGCCCGCTTGCAGGGGGGTGGACGGCCCCGGCGAAACGATGATCCCCTCGGGGGCCATTTCCTCGATGTCCTCCAGGGTTATTTTGTCGTTGCGGACCGTCACCACCTCGGCGCCCAACTCCGACAGGTACTGGTACAGGTTGTAGGTAAAGCTGTCGTAGTTGTCGATCATCAACAGCATCAGAACAACTCCACGAACTCCAACCAGTTGCCGTCGGGGTCCTGGGCGTAGAGGGCCTTGCGCAGCAGCTTGCCGTACTCGTCCTCGAGGGCCGCCGGAGGGTTGTTGAACCGCAGGCCGCGCTGGGAGGTCTCGGCGTGGAATTTGTCGATGTCCGTCACGAAAAATGCCAGGTGGGCCGCGCCCAGATCGTTGCGGTTGATGCCGCCCGGACCGCTGGAGGGCGAAATGTACTGGATCAGCTCCAGTTGGTGGCCCTCACCCTTGTCCAGAAAGGCGCCCTTGATGTGGGCATCGGGGAAGGCCAGCAGCTGGGCGGCAAACCCACCCTTGCGCTCCATGCGGCCGGCCACCCGCATTCCCAGGACGTTGACGTAGAAGTCCATCGACTTCTCCAGGTCTTTGACCACAAATCCGGTGTGGAAGAATGAGGTCATCATGGGTTCCACCTCCTCAGAGACAAACAATTAGACCGCACCCGTGGTTCGACAGGCTCACCACGAACGGGTGAGGTTGGTTCACCGCGAACGGGTGAAATCCGCCGGCCCCGAGCGCGTCACACGGCCTGGACTCAGCCCGTTCCTAGCTATCATAGATTCATGCATTGATAGGTAAACTTGGTTTAGAGCTTGGTTGTGGTCCAAATCCCCCGTAGTCCCCCTTTAATAAAGGGGGAAACAGGGGGATTTCCCTCGCAGCGCAGCCTTCCATGTTGTTTGGGTACTAATGCAAGGGTCATTAAATAGGCGCGTAGCGCTCACTCCCTTCCCTCCGCCAGGTCGATGGCCCGCATCAGCGCGCCTGCCTTGTGCCTGGTTTCCTGATACTCGTCTTCGGCCACGCTGTCCGCCACGATGCCGCCGCCGGCCTGAACGCACATTGTGCCGTCCTTGTAGATGCCGGTGCGAAGGATCAGGGCGGTGTCCATGTTTCCGGAGAAGCTGAAGTAGCCCACGGCTCCCCCGTAGGCGCCCCGTTTCTCGCCTTCAATTTCCGCGATGATTTCCATGGCCCGGATCTTGGGGGCGCCGGAAACTGTTCCCGCCGGGAAGCAAGAGCGCAACGCGTCATAGGTGGTGAGTTCCGGCTTCAAACGTCCTTCCACGTGGGACACCAGGTGCATGACGTGGGAAAAGCGCTCCACGTCCATGAGTTGGGTCACCGAAACGGTGCCCGGTACGCTGACCCGGCCGATGTCGTTGCGTCCCAGGTCCACCAGCATGATGTGCTCGGCCCGCTGCTTCTCGCTGGTCTTGAGTTCGTGTTCCATGGCATCGTCCTCTTCGGGCGTGCGTCCCCTGGGGCGAGTCCCGGCGATGGGATGGGTCGCCGCGATGCCGTCCTGTACCTGTACCACCGTCTCGATGGCCGCGCCGACGATCTGGAAGCCGTCCAGGTCCAGGTAGTACATATAGGGTGAAGGGTTTACGCTGCGCAGTGCGCGGTACACCTGGAACGGGTGGGCGTCGGTCCGGCGGGAGAACCGCTGGGAGTTGACTACCTGGATGATGTCTCCGGCGTAGATGTACTCGACGCACTTCTCCACCGCCACGCCGTAGGCCTCCCTGGTGAAGTTTGAACGTGTGTCCGGAGGGGATTCGGGAGGGCCTCCGGTCCGCTCCAGACCAGCGGGAATCTTAAGGGGCTGAGCCAGCCTCTGGACCAAGTCATTGATCCGCGCCGTGGCCTCTCCGTAGGCCCGGTCCACGTCACCGTCCAGACGGACGTGGCTGACCACCTTGATGTCGTGCCGCAGGTGGTCGAACACCAGTAGCGTGTCAACGAAGGTGAACACCGACTCGGGCAAGCCCTGGGGGTCGGCGGGCATGGGGGGCACCCTGGGCTCGAAGTAGCTGATAGCGTCGTAGGCCACGTAACCCACGGCGCCGCCGTGGAACCGGGGTAGCCCGGCTACCGGGATAAGCTGGAACCGGTCCATCTCGGCCTGAACCAGGGTCAGCGGGTCCACCTGGCCTCCGGGCTGGCCCGGCCCGGTCTTCATGACCTGGTACGGCTCGGTCCCAATGAAGCTGTAGCGACCCAGCCGCTCCCCTCCGGACACGCTTTCGAGCAGGAAGGAGTAGGGAGGGCGGGCCACCTTCAAATAGGCGGATACCGGCGTCTCCAGGTCGGCATTGATGGAACGGTAGACGGGCACCAGGTTGCCCTGTCCCGCCAGCGCCTTGACTTCTTCCAACGACGGGGAATACTTCGCCATTCAGCCCTTCCCGGTCTCAACCTCGCGACCGCTCAGCCCCTCGACCTATCGCGAGACCGCGGCGTACCCTGAGGTCGCTGAAAATTTGGTCCCGGTACGTCTCGCCTTTGCGGCTTATCCGGGCATGGCCGCCAGGAATAAAATAGATTCTTGGTCACAGGGAGCCTGGCTACAGCTGAGGCAACCCCGCGATGGCCTTCTCGATATCGGCCTGGGGGTAGGCGTAGTCTTCCAGCTGTCCTGTCAGATGGGCCTCGTAGGCGAACAGGTCGAAGTGGCCGTGGCCGCAAAGGTTGAACAGAATAACCTTGCTCTCGCCCGACTCCTTGCACTTGAGGGCTTCATCGATGGTGACCTTGATGGCGTGGGTCGGCTCCGGGGCGGGCAGGATGCCCTCGGTGCGGGCAAACAGCATGGCGGCCTCGAAGATGGCCTTCTGGTAGACCGCCCGGGCCTCGACGATCCCCGCGTCGCAGAGATGGCTGATCAGAGGAGACATGCCGTGATAGCGCAGCCCGCCCGAGTGGATGGGGGGTGGAACGAAGGTATGCCCCAGGGTGAACATCTTGATCAGCGGCGTCATCTGCGCCGTGTCGCCGAAGTCGTAGGTAAAGGCGCCGCGGGTGATGGTAGGGCAGGCCTCGGGCTCCACGGCGATGAACTGGATCTTCCGGCCCTGAGTCAGGTGGTCCTCGATGAAAGGGAAGGCGATGCCGGCGAAGCTGCTGCCCCCGCCCACGCAGCCGATGACCATGTCTGGGTAGTCGCCCGCCTGCTCCAACTGCTTCTTGCACTCCTGGCCGATGACCGTCTGGTGCAGCAGTACGTGGTTCAACACGCTGCCTAGGGAGTAGTTGGTGTCAGAGCGGGTGGCGGCGTCCTCCACGGCCTCGCCGATGGCGATGCCCAGACTGCCGGGAGAGTTGGGGTCCTGGGCCAGAATGCGCCGGCCCGCTTCGGTCTCCTGGCTCGGGCTGGAGACCACCGAGGCCCCCCAGGTTTCCATGAGGGTGCGGCGGTAGGGCTTCTGCTGGTAGCTGATGCCGACCATGTAGACCTTGCATTCCATGCCGAAGTAGTTGCAAGCCAGGGACAGGGCGCTGCCCCACTGTCCGGCGCCGGTCTCGGTGGACAGCCGTTTCACGCCTTCCAACTTGTTATAGTAGGCCTGGGGCACCGCCGTGTTGGGTTTGTGGCTGCCGGCGGGGCTGACGCCTTCGTACTTGTAGTAAATCTTAGCCGGGGTCCCCAGCTCCTTTTCCAGCCGGTGGGCCCGGTACAAGGGGGTAGGCCGCCAGAGCTGGTAGATGTCGCGGACCGGCTCGGGTATTTCGATCCAACGCTCCTGGCTCACCTCCTGGCCGATCAGGGCCATGGGGAAAATGGCGCCCAGGTCGTCGGGGCCGATGGGCTGTTTGGTTCCGGGGTGGAGCACCGGCGCCAGGGGTGTCGGCAAATCGGCCTGCATGTTATACCAGTGAGTCGGTATATCGCTGTCAGGTAGCATGTACTTGGTCTGCATCTGCCTTACCTCCGATATTTGGCAATCATTTGGGCCGAGAATAAATCAGGGCCGCGTGAAACGTAAAAACCCGCCCCAAAGGGGACGGGCCTGATGCCGCGATGCCACCCTCTTTGCCGGCCCTGTTCCCGGAGCGTAGACGGAACGGCGCCAACATCTCAACCGGCGGAGGAGTCCTGGTCTACGTGACTCCCGTGCCTAGGACCGTTAACGGGGTCCAGCCGTCGCGGCCTAGCAGCGCTGCCTCGACACCGGGAATGGCTTGTATCCATCCGCTCGGTTGGGCCGCCCCTGATCGGCCTGCGGCTCCGGGGTCCATTCGTGCTTCCGCGCCTGGCGCCGGCTTCCACCTAGCCCGGCTCTCTGAGCCTCGCTTGAAGCCTACTACTCCCCTTCACAGCCTTTGAGCCTAAATTGTACGGAGAAGTATAGGTGGGGGGTGTTGGGGTGTCAAGCGCAAGAAAGATGACTGGAATACCCCCTTCACACCGTCGCCTCGCCTAAGCCGCCGTGCTCTGCCGGTTGGGCCTCGTTCGGGCCGGGCCAGAGGGGTGACGTGTAGCAGAGAAACCGCAACAGTCCGCCGCGCCCGGCGCTGAACTGGAAGCGCCAGCCCGGGGGGATCGTCAGGGCGTCGCCTGGGCCCACCGGCACCGTGGCCATAGCATCGGGGCCGGCGCCGGGCGGGCACCGCCATATTTGCCCGTGGCCCTCCAGGACGTACCAGATCTCCTCCACCCGCCGGTGCCACACCGGCCGCGACACCTGGCCCGCTAGCAGGGTCACCTCGCAGAGGCTGGCGCGGGTGGCGCCGTGCCGGTGGTCGACGAGCAACCGGACCTCGGACCCGTCGGGAGCGGCGGCGTCTGGCTGTGGGTTCCGCCGCCCCACCGGCGGTGGTTGCTCCTGGGATAGTTGGTCCATGACGACGGGCCTCCGATTGCTGTGGCCGTAATGTAGGTGACGGCCTGAGCGCCAGTTGTTTTTAGGGAAGCGTCAGGGGGACCCTTTCTTGCAAGAAAGGGTCCCCCTGAGACCCCTCCTAAAGAACCCAGGCTTGGAGTCAATGAATTTGCGGCGTGTCTACCAGGTCAGGCTTTCCCCCACCAGGTTCCAGTAGGGGAGCACCACGGTGAACAGCACCAACGCGGCCACCAGGGTCATTATCAAGCCCAGCCGGAACACGGCGGGGGCGCTGATGTTGCCCCGCTGGAAGACGAGGACGCTGGAGGCGCTGGCCGCCGGATAGTAGACCACGGCGTCACCCATGATCACCACCGTCAGGCCGCAGACCAGGGGATTGAGCCCCAGGGCCGCCCCGGTGGACATGGCCACCGGTAGGAGAAAGGCCAGATATCCGGAGATGTTGAGCATGAACACGCGGATCCCCGCCGCGGCGCCGGCCAGGGCGAGCAGCAGCAAATAGGGGGAGCCGCGGAGCCCCCCTACCCAGCCCACCAGGGTTTCGGCGAACCACTCGGCGGCCCCGCTGGCGACCAGGGCGTTGGCCAAAGACAACGAGGTGGCGATTACGAAGAAGTTGCTCCAGCCCAGGTTGGATTCAAAATCCCGCCAGGACAGCAGCCCTACCTTGGGCAACAGGATCACGGTCAGGGCAATCAGGGCGGGCACCGAGGGCGCCAGGTGGTGGGCGAAATCGGTGAACCATAGCAGAGCCGTGCCCAGCGCGATGCAACCGGCCTTCACTTCGGCCAGCCTCACGGGTCCGGTGGCTATGCTTTCCACCTGAATCGCGCGGTCCAGCTTGAAGCCGGACCGGAACATGAAGTACACGACGGCGCCCCCGATCACCAGGATCAAGTAGAAGGGAGGGGCCATCAGCACGAACCACCTGCTCCAGGAAAACTTTTCGTCGAGCAGCTGCCCCATCAGTCCCGAGGCCACGATCGGGGTGATGCCGCCGGCCAGAAGCGCCGTGGAGGCGAGGCGGTTCAGCGCTCCCATCGCCGTCATTATCGCCTGGTGCAAGGGGGACTGTTTCGGGATCTGCCAGCGTTCCATCACCTGCTCGTACACGTGAACCAGGATGGCGCCCCTGGTGCTGGCGGAAGGGAGGGCAAAGGTCAGGGCGGCGAAGGAGACCAGCATCTGAACGTACAGCGCCCGAGGGCTGCCGCCGGCCAGCCGGATCAAGTACACGGCCAGCCGCTCGGCCAGGCCGGACTGCCGCACGGCCAGCCCCAGGGTCAGAATCCCGATGAGGAAGTAGGCTACCGGCTGGGAGAACCCGTACAGCCCGGTTTCCACGTTGGGCACGGCCTTGAGCAGCACCAGCAGGACCATGCCCATCAGGCCGGTGACGGCGATGGGTAACGCTTCCGTGGCCCACAGCAACACCGCCAGGGCCATCACCGCCAGGGAGCGCTGGCCCTCCGGGGTCAGCCCTTCCGGCGTAGGCGCCAGCAGAATGGCGCCAAAGGCCACCCAGGGGAGGACCAGCTTAATCGCCAGCGACCCGGGCCGGCTGGTTGTGGCGGATGAGAGCTGTGTCAAATCTGCTGAACCACCTATGGGCGATTGACCGGCGCTACCAAGGCCGAGGGCCGGCCGCGGCCGGTAACCCGAACGGCCGGGAGTCAGGCCTCGGAAAAGTTGGCGATGAGGTCCGGGCTGGAAGGTCTATCGCCATCCCAGGGGCAGCCCCGGCCCGCGGCCCTGGCCACCCCGCCCCTGGGGCCCCAGGTTCAAGATTCCCGCGGCTTGCGGCCCTTGCGGTCCAAGAAGTCGCTGAAGCCCTCTTCCACCGAGAGACCTTTGAACCGGCCTTGTCTGGCGTTGATCTCGTTCTGGAACTGTTCCTCCAGCGGCAGGCCGGTATGCTCCAGGAGCATCTGCTTGATGTTGGATAGCGACTGCGGGCGGTTCTTCGCAAATCCGGCCGCAACCTCCACCGCCTTGTCCATCAGCTGGCCCGAGGGCACCATGTGGTTCAGCAGCCCGATCCGGTACGCCTCTTCGGCGAAGACCTCCCGGCCACTGTAGAGCAGCTCTTTGGCCCTGGGCAGGCCGACCAACACGGGCAGGCTCCAGGTGGCGTTCATCTGGCCGTAGTTCACCGCCAGGAACCGGAAACTGGATTTCTCGCAGCCCATCAGGAGGTCTAGCGAGGTGGCCATAACCGTCCCGCCCCCGTAGCACAGCCCGTTGATGGCGCCGATGATCGGTTTGGAGCTGGTAGCCAGGTGCCAGGTGTACGTGGCCCGGTTCGCCGTGCCTCGCTCGTGCTCCTCGGGGGAAAGCTCCCGGTTCTCGTGGATATCCGCCCCCGCGGAGAAGGCCCGTTCTCCCGACCCGGTGAGGATGATCGCCCCGACAGCGTCGTCTTGCTCCATCTCCGTCACGGCCTCGTTCACTTCCCGGACCAATTGGAGGCTCAGGGCGTTGAGCACCTCGGGGCGGTTCAAGGTGATGATGGCGACCCGGTCCACCCGGTCGGTCTTGATGACCTCGTAGCTCATGACGGCTCAACTCCTGCGCTTGATACTTGCCGGCTTCTTCCCTCGGCCGGAGCTAATAATAAACACATACGGCCCCCAACGCAAACCTTCCGGAGGCCGGCCCTCCCCCCGGCGGACCCGATCCACGCTACCCCGGCATTCAGCCGCGCCTACCCCCCGCCGGCGAGCCTCCAATGTGACCAGGCTCACAGGATTTGCGGGGCGTCGGGCATGGTTCATTAGGCCGGTTATTGGTTTAAATAGAAGCCGTGGAGTGAATACATTGGAGGCCGGGGGCCGGTCGTCCGGGGGTGGTTCGCATGTTGTGTATGCTCAAATCCTGCCGTAAGTGCGGTGGTGACCTGGTTTTGGACGAGGACGAGTGGAGATGCTGGCAATGTGGCCGGTACTACTATCCTCTGCCACCGCCCACGGACCTGCGCCCGGTCGCTGACAAGCCGGTCCGCGTCCTGGCTCCGGCAGGCAGGCCAATGCCCGTCAGGTTTCGCCGGAACAGACGGGCCGCCCGGGACATCAACTCCGTGATATCGGCCAAAGTCCGCGGCGAAAACCTGTGGTGGAGCAGAAACCGGGAGGCCATCCGCCTTCTTGACGAAGGGAGGAGCGTCCGGGAGATTGCGGTCCTGTTGGACCGGGGATCGCGCCAGATACGCATCGTCCGGGAACGGCTCAACGACCTGCGCACCATCGGCGAATGCGACCAGAGCGCGGATTGACGATGGCCGGATATTGACTCAGAGCCTATTCAGCTACAGGCCGCCCTCGATCCTTTTACTGGGCCGTCCAGCCGCCGTCGATGACCAGCTCGCTGCCGGTCATGAAGGACGACTCGTCGGACGCCAGGAACACCACACCATAGGCCACGTCCTCCGACTCGCCGTACCGGCCCAGGGGAATGCCGGAGACCATCATCTTGTATCGTTGGGGATCGGCCCGGCCCGCCTCGGTCATCGGAGTAGCGATGGGACCCGGGTGTACCGAGTTGACCCGTATGGCGTCTTTGGCGTATTGAATGGCCGTCGCCTTGGTGAACAGCCTTATCGCGCCTTTGGACGCTGAGTATTGGGGACTGCTCGTGGCGGTCCCCACCAGCCCCAGCTGGGAAGAGATGTTGACGATGGAGCCGCCGCCGGCCCGGCGCATCTCGGGGATGGCGGTCTTGGTGCCTAGGAAGGTGCCCTTGGCGTTCACGTTCATCACCAGGTCCCAGGCTTCCACGGTGACGTCTTCCACCTTGCCCTGAGCGCGGATTCCGGCGTTGTTCACCAGCACATCCAGCTTGCCGAAAGCCTCGACAGTGGCAGCAATAGCCTTCTGCCATTCGGACTCGCTGGTCACATCCAGACGAACAAACAGGGCCTGGCCTCCGGTCTCGTTGATCTGCTCGACCACCTTCCGGCCTTCGTCCTCGAGCAGGTCCCCGATGGCGACCTTGGCCCCCTCCTTCGCGAACATGATGGCTTCGACGGCGCCCATGCCCCTGGCGCCCCCGCTGATGAACGCTACCTTTCCCTCAAGCCTCATGCCGAGCCTCCCAATATCTGCTAGCTCCGGCCAGGTTCATCGTGAGCCGGCGCCGCCAACGGGACGAGGGGACGGCGCGGCAAACCCAGCATAACCAAGCCCGGGCGCAAAGTTCAGGGCCTGCCCCCGGGGTCACCGGAAATACACAGAACCAGGGCTAACACTTTCATTCGATTCGATAATCGGCATAACAGATACCGTTCGCGGTGAACCTGTCGAACCACCGGCCCGGCGCCCTTCGACAAGCTCAGGTGAACGGGTGACCGTGATGGCAATTTTCGAAACCAGGCGCTAAACCCGTGTCTGCTGGTCCATGGGGGCATAAGTGGCCGGGCTAACCGCCAGCAGCCCTGCGTCCACCGGCATCACGATGCCGGTGATCCAACGCGCTTCGTCGCTGGCCAGGAAGAGGGCCGCGTAGCCCACGTCCCAGCCGGTGCCCTCGGTGGCCAGAGGTGCGGCGTTCTTGCGGTGCTCCCGCAGGTCCGCGGTCATCCGAGGAGCGGTCATCGGCGTGTAGAGCAGGCCGGGGGCGATGCAGTTGACCCGGATGTTGTCCTTGGCGTGGTCCGCGGCCATGGAGAAAGTCAGGCCGATGACCCCGGCCTTGGACACGCTGTATGGGGTGCTGCTGTGGGCCCGCAGCCCGGCGATGGAGGATATGTTGATGATGGCCCCGCCGCCGCCGCTCTCGATCATCAGGGGGATGGCCGCTTTGCTCGCCTGCACCATGGTCTTGATGTTGATCGTTAGTATCCGGTCCCAGTCTTCCTCGCTGACATCCAGCACTGTCCCCCGTTGCGATACCCCCACGTTGTTGTCCAGGATGTCCAAGCGGCCGTACCGCTCCATGGCCGTTTCCACCATGCGGCGGCAATCCGCGGCGCTGGTGACGTCGGCCTGAAACAGTGATGCCTCGCCTTCTTCCTCGTGGATCATGGCCAGGGTCTCCTCGGCCCGCTCCTTTACCATGTCCACCAGCAACACCTTGGCCCCTTCGCGGGCGAACAGCACCGCGGTGGCCTTGCCGTTGCCGATACCCTCGCCGCTGGACCCCGCGCCGGTGACGATGGCAACCTTTCCTTCCAATCTGGCCAATCTGGGGAGTCGTTCTGGCATCGGACCGCTCCTCGTCTATTTGTCCAAGTCTATATGTCCGAATGGTACGTCTACGGGTACCATCTACGAAACCGGTGCGGTTGTCAAGAGAACCGGTCGGCTCAGGCCCCTATCGGCCCGGCCGGCCGGGCGAAGGAACCGGAGGGGTATCGGCCACACCGGCTCGGCCCTTCTCTTCCTCCTGCCGGAACCACAACCCCACCATGATGCCCGCCGCGATCAGGAACATCATGTCCCCGGGTATCCAGAGTATGGTCCCGCCAATCGCCTGGTCGGCCAGCAAGGATAGGCCCCACAACCTTTCCACGTCGCCGTAGGCGGAGTAGAGCACGCCCGGAGAAAAGGTCACTATCGCGCCCAGGAGCGTGTTGGGGAAGATCTGAAAGCCGAGGTACAGGGCCCGGGCCACGTAGGGCATCCGGGCGCGGTGGGGCTTCAGGTCGATGATCACCCACCAGAAGAGGATGCCGGTGAACAGCATGGTCAGGTGCATGAGGTAGTGAACACCGTCATTTCTCAAGGAGAGGTTGTGGGGTCCTTGCCCCTGCCAGAAGAACAGGGTCCCCAGGAACAACACGGCGGCCACCATCGGGTGGGTGAGAAAGGCGTAGAGGCGTCGAATGACCGCGTTCCCGGCCAAGGGCCGGACCACTCGCTGCCGGGCGGCCGTTGGAAGTCCTCGCAGCAGCGGCGTGAGGGGCGCGCCCAGCAGGATGAGGGGCGGCCCGATCATCCGGAGCACCAGGTGCTGTACCTGGTGCGCCAGGAACAGGTGGTCGGAAAGAGGGTCCAGCGGCGACTGGAGCGCCAGAAAGATGACGCCAAGCCCGGCGAAGAAAGAGACCCGCTGCCAGGCGTTGATGGGATGGCTCGGGTTTTTCCAGTTCCGGAGTCCAGCCACGTACAGGGCTCCGGCCAGGAGGAGGCCCAGGGGGACGGTCGGCTCCCAGTTCCAGGCCGTCGCGACGTTCTGCCCGGAATCCACGCCGCCATGGGCGTGGGCCGGAGTTACCCCCAGGACCCAAGGCAGCGCCAGGGCCAGCGCACCCAGGCTGAATAGCCAGAACCTGAAGCTCATGCCCAACACCGCGCGTTTCTTTTCACATAGTCCGCCGGATGGTCCGACATATAGCCCGGCGACCAGCCCCATCCGCCAGGCGGTCACTCCACGATGGGGCGGGAGACAATCCACAGGCTTACCACGGTATATAACACCATCAGCCCCAGCATTGGAAGCTGGCTCTTGACCACCAGGCTCCGGATGGTGAGGAGCTGCACGGCTCGGATGTGGGCCAGGTACACGGCGATCACGTGGCCGGCCACGATCACCGCCACGGAGAAGAACCAGACGAACCGGGCGTTGATGATGCCGATGTCAATCACGTAGTCGGCTGTGCCAAAGAGGTCCCAATCCGCGCCAAAGGGGTCGGACACCAGGGGGATGATCTGCTGCCCCTGGATCAGCAGAAAGCTGAGGAAGTGGGCGAAGTTGTACGCCAGGGCGATGGGTATCAGAGAGAACACGAATGCCTTGGCCAAAGTGAAGGTCCCGTTCCGCCTCCCTACCGACCGGTGCATCAGGTAGGCGAAGCTCAGGTAGAAGGCCGCGAAGGTCGCGGGTACCCCGATGAGGCCCAGGGTGTTGGCTATCGTGAGCCCGTTGAGGGCCTCGTGGGTCAGATCCGGGAATTTTTCGATAAAGTAGCTCTGGACTTCCAACCATTCCGGCGTGGCGCCGAAGCCGTCGAAGGTTACGGTGGCCAGTATCAGCAGCACCATGGCCATAACGTCGCCGGTCACCCGGCCCGGATTGCTCAACCCGACCGCCAAAGGACGGAGGTTGAACTCCCGGTGCTGGGAGTACTCCCAGCACTCGTAGCAGTCCACGCACCGGCCATCCTCGCCTTCGCAGGAAACGTTGCATTCCCGGCACACCTCCGGCTCGTTCACTCTGATCTCGGTGATGGAAAACCGGGACAGATAGCCGAACACCACGGAAAAGGCTTCCCCGCGACTCAGCCACTGATGTTTGCCGAAGATGAGCATGCCTCCCAGGGTTATGGCACTGTAGGAAATGGCCATTGCTGCCAGCCGCCGGGGGTCGGCGCTCTCGCCGAAGGCATTCTCGGCCCAGGCGAAGGCGAAGAACAGGGCTACCGCCGGCCAGACACCCAGATTCAGGGGGTACTCCCAGTTCATCCCCATATCCCGGCCGGGCCAAATCCGCTCGTAAAGGGCCTCCGCCCAGCCGTAGAGAATCTTCCAGGGGTTTACCAGGGCCCACAGGTTGCCGAACAGGGCCACGAAAAAGCCCATCCCCACCCACCATATGACCCAGACGAAGGTGGGGGCGAAATTGTCCACCGGGCGAGTGTCGCCGAACAGCCCGGCGGCCACCACCAGGCCCAGAAGGAAGACGGACAAGACCTTGACCGGGAACAGCGCCGGCCGGCTCACCGCCACTCGGACCCAGGAGTAGCGGAGCAGGTCGAGGCGGGGGTAGTCGAAGTGCTTGACCTCTCCCCTGGCCACGGCGCCGATGAGGACAAAGGACAGTATGACGGCGGCGGCGCCACCTATCATGAAGTAGTGGAGAGGCACGGGAAGGTCGTAGCGCTCGCCGAAGCCGTGGGCGAAGACAGGCTGGACTAGCAAGCCGGCTCCCACGGCGGCGAGGAGCGCAATCATTTTGAAACGGATCATCGCACCACCATACATGATTCGGTTTGATCGAGTGACATCCCCTCGCTTCAGCCAGTGAGAAAGACGTGAGACAGATAGGAGATGTCTTCCCAGCTCAAGGTCACTCCAAGTCTTTCAGGACCGCAAGGATCTGTTCAGCCGATGGCCGGTCCGCGATGTCCTGGCCGACGTTGCGCCAGAGGACCTCGCCAGCTTGCCCAATAATAAGGGTAGCGGGAGCGGCAACCTTGTCCCCAAGCAGGTCGTAGACGCCGTACCGGCGGACGACACTGCCCTCTGGGTCCGCGAGGACGGGGAACACCGATCCGGTTAAGGTTGCCATTTGGGCGGCGTCCTGAATGCTGTCCATGCTAATTGCCGCCACCTCCGCGTCTTCGGCCTGGAACCCGGGATAGGCGTCTGCCAGCTTCACAAGCTGGTTCCGGCAGAGGCCTCAAAAGAAGCCGCGGTAGAAGACCAGAACCACCGTGTTGTTCTCGCGGAGCAATTGGTCCAGGGCCACTTCCCTGCTATCGGCGGCGGGCAATGAGAAGCCGGGGGCGGTCTCCACCTCGTCGGAGGAGCAACCGGCGCCCCCCAGGAGGAGCAGGAAGATTCCCACCACTGCCAACAAGAGGCCCGCCCTCGAAACTCGGCGAGCTGGGAGCCACTGGCAGGATAGTCCTCGGCCACTCTCCGGCGGGCGCGGGTCAACGACGTACATGATCTTGCCTCCCCCTGGAATCCCCCACCCGCTCCAAAACGGGGTAGGGGGTTTTGACCGATTATTGGGCGGGATATTCTTGTCATTGTCCGCGGGCAGCCGGGCCGTTCACCGCGGCAGGACCTCCAGGAAGCCGGCGTTCGGTTCCTCTTCCTCGGCTGAGCTGTCCGGCTCCTCATCCGTTTCAAACGCATCGGCATGTTGGCCGCTCAACATGGTCTGGACCACGGAGCCCTTGTTGGTCCAAGTTATGGCTGTGCCGGGCCTCACCTCAATGTCAGCCGGGACGGCTGACGCATCCATGACTTCGATAGCCACCCGCTCGGCGGAGGGAGCATCGAGGGACACAGTAATGGAGCCAGCCACCGCGGGACGCATGTGGCTGTGGAAGTGAACCATCGTTCCCACAAGGTGGTCCTCCACCTCGTAGGTGAACGTGTCACCGGGCTCCAGCGGCCCCGACTCGAACGTTCCACCGTGGGTACCACCGCCGGCGTGGAAGGTGATCTGATACCGGCCGGTGGTTTCGGCCACGAAGTAGAAGTCAACCAACTCACCGGCAGCGATTTCCTTTTCGATATCGTAGCCGTGGAGGTGGAGTTCACCTGGCTCCTCGGCCTCGATCTTCAAGGTGACCATGTCGTCTTGTTTAACCCTGATTGTCTCCGGGCTCAGCTTTCCGTGCTCTAGCTTCACCGGAATCTCCAGTTCTTCGGGTCCGCCGCCGCCGCAGGCGGCCGCCTTAAGCAGAAGCAATGGAAGCAATACCACGGCCACAATTAACCGTAGGGACAAAAATGAAAACTTCATGAGTAGCTCCTTGTAAATACGAACAATGTACGAATGCGCGTGGGCTGAGTTCGTTTCCCAAGACGGAGGCTCCACGGAGAGACATCAGAATGCGAGGCTACACGCCAAGAAAACCGCGGTCGCAGACGTTGGAGCAGCCAAAGTCGAGGAGTGGAGGAGGAGCTAGGCTCGAGGAGGCCTTCTCACAGGTCCAACGAAGGCCGCCAGGAGGCGGTTATCCTCGCCGGCCAATCCGAACCGGAACATGTCCCCGGGGGGTTGGAAAACGATTGAGGCCGGCGCCACGGTCAAAATGGCGGTCGCGACGCTCGGGCCGTTCCCTTCGGATGGCGCCAGGAACACTATCCCGTCAAGCCCGTCGTAGATTTCAGATAGGCCGGCGGAATTTGCCGGCAAGGGACTGGCAACATGGTCATGCCCGTGCCCGGCGTCGAAGGGGTGGGCATGTTCCGGTCCGCCCTGTCCCAGATAGACGTGAGCATGGTTGGGCGCTTTCTCGGCGAAGTGGTGGTCAGTCAGGGGCCCAAAGGTTGGCAGGAAGAGGATATACAGGGAGACCAGTATGGGCAGCAGCAGTGCCGGCGAGGTCCGGGGGCGTTCCGCACCGACATCCCGGACAGGCCCGTGTCCGCGCGGTGAGTTTCTCCAGCTTGATGCCATTATTATATTCTACACAAGCGGTCCGAAAACCAACAGACCCGAGGGCATGGGACTCACCGGGCCGGCAATTTCGGGATGGCTACCGGGTTTGACGTCCCCCGCGCCGGGACCCATCCGAAATGCCCAGCTTCCGTCGCACTGGCGCAAACGGCGGCGTCAAACCTATCGCCACCGCCAGGACGAGAATCGCCGCCGCAACCCCCGCCGGCAGATACCAGCCTGTCCCTCCCTCAGGCTCCGGCGTTCCCACGGGAGCAGGTCCGCCGCCGGTCTCCGGCTGGTCCCCGGCCTCGGCGTCTCCGATCCGAAGCGGCTGCTCCTTCACAATCCGATCCGGGGCCCCAAAGTACACTTCCGCGACAATCT
This sequence comes from Dehalococcoidia bacterium, assembly GCA_030740155.1. Classification (GTDB taxonomy): domain Bacteria; phylum Chloroflexota; class Dehalococcoidia; order Lucifugimonadales; family UBA3495; genus CAJWBT01. The sequence goes on from JASLXV010000074.1 coordinate 63,511, forward strand.
TGTGTTCGCCCGGGGGCAAGGGCTGCCGGGACTCAAACCGCATATCCCCCGGTTTGCCGGGCAACAGCAGAGAAGGCCCGGTATCGAGGGTGGTGCCCAGCACCGTTCCGTCCGCGGCGTGGACGTATACCTGGACGCGGGGCCGCAGCGCCAGGTCGCCCTCATTCTCCAAAGTGACGACAATTCCCATGGGGAGGCCGGGACTCTCGACAGCGCGCAGGCCCGACACCGTCAGGACCGGGGTTGCGGTGAACTCGGCCCCGGCCGTGAGATGGGCGGTCCCCCCATAGGAAAAAGTGGCGGTCGCGGTGTACGAGTCACCGAGTGTCAGGGCCACTGCGGGGCCGGCCACCAGTTCGTAGCTCTCCCCTGGATAGATCGCCGAACTCTCCGGGAACGCCGGTCTCGCGGGTAGCGGACCGTCGCTCCCGTTGATCTCCACGAACCCATCGGCGACGAAGTGGATGTTGCCGCGATTGACCAACTGAGCGCGAAAGGTTACCAGCCCGTTGGGCTCCAAGACGGGCGCGAACCAATCCACGGCAGTCCCACGGAGCAGGCGACCCCGGCCGTCAAGGGCAACTAGGAAAGGGACCACCGTGGCAGCGGTGGTGGTCCCGGTGTCTTGCAAAGGGTCCATGGACACGGCGTCGAAGGCCACGGCCGCATACCACCCGCCGGAGGGCAGTTCCCCCTCCGGGGCCTCGACAGTAACGGTGACCGTTCGTTCCCCATAACCGGCCACCAGGAAGCTGCCGGGCTCGACCGTCAGCCAGTCGACCGCGGACGGGCCTCCGGCCCCTTCCCGGTACTGCTCGACGGACGCGGAAATCCGGATGGGGTGGCGCACCTGGTTGAACACCGTGACCTCCCGGCTGGCCACGTCACCGGGGGCGAAGGTCATCTCCACCGGCGAAGGCGCGGCGCTGATGCCCAAGTCGTCGGCATTCGCCGGTCCCGAAAGCGAAGCTGCGATTGCTAGACCGCAGAAGAAGAGCACCGCCAGCAGGGTTTGGCGTCCCGGCAACGGGAACGGCCGCCGAGGCAGGTTGACTCCCCGGCTCATCTCTTTCTCCTATTTGCCTTCCGCCGGCCCCTGCGGGAAGCGAAGATCAGGGCGATAAGGATTCCTCCCAGCAGAACGGCGAGGACAATCTCGTCCCCGAATCCCGAAGACCCCCCGGCACCGTGCAGAAGCGTGGCGGGTACGGCGCTCAAGAGACCGTTTGGCTCGTGGCAGAGGGTATAGCCACGTGGTGGGGGGTGAATGGTCTCTGGCGCGGAGCTTGGCCCATATTATCCACCTACGAATCCATCGGATCGCCGGAGGGTTGCGCATGCCGAAGTGCGGCCCGCGCCGCGCCTCGGGTAGTCCCAACCTTCCCTTTGCCGGCGTCGGGAGCGGCGACCCTTTCGCCGCAGTCTAAGGACATTATACTCGTGGAATACGGCGCCGTCGGGGTCTGGCCTTCAGTCCGCGCTAAAGGCAGCGTGCGGGCTGATAACCGCAGCCTGAATGGAAGCTAGCCGGGCGGGTTGCCTGGTATTGCCGTGAACCCGCCAGGTAGTTTCTTGACTCTAACTTGAGCGCAGCTTAAACTGATGCCAGAAAATAGTCACTTTTGGACGAAACATTAACATGAATGGCCCTCCATACCTGGGTGAAGACGTTGCATTATTCATCGATTGGGAAAACTTCAAGATCAGCCTCGCCACCGGCCGCCGCCACCCCAACGTCTCCGCGCTGAAAGAAGAGGTCTCCAACCTCGGCCGCGTCGTGGTGGCCAAAGCCTATGCCGATTGGGTGACCCGGGCCCCAGAGCTGAGGGGGGCCAGCCAGTTCATCAATGATCCGCCGGCCCTTTACGCGGCGGGAATCGAGCCGGTCTACGTCCCAACTAGGCTGGCTTACGGCGGCACCGCATCGTCACCGCCCGGCCGCACCTTCCGGGTGAAGAACAGCGTCGACGTGAAGATGACCGCCGACTGCATTGAGTGCGCCCACTCCTATCCTAACATCGGTACTTACGTGCTGGTATCGGGCGACTCCGACTTCATCCACGTGGTCAACACCCTGCGCACCATGGGCAAACGGGTGGTCATAATCGGGGTTTCCTGGGCCACCTCCCGCCGGCTGGCCGACAACGTGGACGGTCTGATTCTTTACGATGTGGACGTCGACCCGGTCACTCCCGTCGAGCCCACCCCCGCCCCCGAACCCGTGGGCGACGGCCGGGGCCCGTCCCGCGATGGCGGCAACCGGCCGGAGTTGGATGCGGTCATCCGGGAGATCGAGGAGATTGTCCGAAGCGAGCGGCAGGCCGGCGGCACGCCCCTGTTGACCTCCATCAAGCAGCGGCTGATGCGCCGCTTCCCGGGCTTCGACGAAAAGAAGCTGGGGTATTCCGGATTCAAGAAGCTGATGGCGCGGGTGGCTCAGGAGGGGAACGTCAAGCTCACGACCGCGGGGCTGGTGGACTGGGCAACCATGGCCGACGAGCCGGTCCCAGCCGACGGTACGATCGAGGAACCCCAAGACGAGGCGCCGGAAGAACCCAAGGAAGTTGCCGCTCCTACGAGACGACGGGGGCGCTGGGGCAGGTTCTCCCGGAAAGCCAAGCCTGATGACGTGCCGGACCCCGCCCTCAGCGAGGCGGAGGAGGCACCCGAACCCGAACCCGAACCCGGCCCCGACCCTGCACTTGAATCCGAACCTGAACCCGAACCCGAACCCGAACCTGAGGTGGCTTCGGTAATCGCCTCCGAGGCGGTCCAGGAACCTCCCGCCAGCGGGTCCGTGGAGTCCGCATCGGCCTTGTCCGACACCCTCGGGGGCCTGCAGTTGCCGGAAGGGCCCGGCGACGGGCTGGACGCCGAACGGGTTGCCGATTTGATCGTGATGGCCGATACGCTGGAGAACCGGGAAGGCATCAGCCACGTGGCCTTCAATTACCTGGCGGGGGAGGCCTGCCAGGCGCTGGAACAAGGGCTGGAGGCGGAACACGAGGAGATCACCCAGCGCTGGGCTCAGGTGTATTCCCGTACCTACGTGAGCAAGATGCTTCGAGAGCTGAGCAACGGCAGCCTGTTCCAACGGGGCTGGCACTCCTGGCGGGACGAGGCCTCCGGCCATCACCGCCGGCGGCGTACCTTCAACCTGGAACGAAGCAATCTCGTGGTGCAACAGGTTCTGAAATCCCGCTGGCAGCCGGCGGACGAAACCCCGCAGCCTGAATCACGGGCTGAAGAACCGGCGCCGGTAGCCACGGCGCTCGACGACGAGTACTCGGAAGCGGGGCTCCAGGATCGGGGATCACAGGATCGGGGATCAGAAGATGCGTCGCCGATACCGGACGACTACGGGAAGGCCAGCGGGTCATTCCTGTCGCGGCTGTTCCGCCCAAAGAGCTAACCGGGGGGCCGCCCGAAGCCGGCTCCCCTTCCCCCGGAACCGGGTTGCCGGCCTAATCCCCTGACACCCCATCCAGGCCGTTCCTCCAGGCGCTGGTGATTTCCTCGAGGGTCAGGTCCACTCGCCGGCTCCAGCGCAGGCGAGTGCCTCCGGTGACACCCAGTCGTTGGATGGGCACGTTCAGGTCCGTGGCCAGCGCCTCCAGGCTGGTTGACTGTCCTGGGCTCAGGGACACGACGATGCGGGACTGGCTTTCTCCGAACAGTGCCGTATCCCACCGCTGGGGAAGGCCTCCGTCGCCTCGAAACCCCACCCCGCCCTGGATGCAGCTTTCGGCCAGCGCCACTGCCAGCCCGCCTTCAGAGCAGTCGTGGGCCGAGGCGATGCATCCGGCCCGGATACCCCGGCGGCACAGCTCCTGCACCCGTTTCTCCAAGGCTAGGTCAATGTCGGGCCGGCCTTCCACGCGGCCGTGGACCAACTGGAGGTATTCGCTGCCGGCCAGGGCCGAGGACCGCGTTCGCCAGCCGTCGCTCCCCAGCAGGACTACCGGGAGACCTTCCTCCGGGAACGAGGACCGGCGGTACCGGGTCACGTCCTCCAGCAGCCCCAGCCCGCCCAGCACCGGCGTGGGATAGATGGCCTGACCCCGGGACTCGTTGTAAAGGCTGACGTTGCCGCTCACCACGGGCACGCCCAGGACCTGGCAGGCTCGGGCCATCCCCCGGATGCACCACTCCAGCTGGTAGTAAACCTCGGGTTTCTCCGGGTTGCCGAAATTGAGGCAGTCGGTGACGGCCAGAGGCTCGGCCCCAGAGCAGGACAGGTTGCGGCAGACCTCGGCGACGGCTATCTGGCCGCCCCGGAACGGGTCCAGGAAGCAGTAGCGGCCGTTGCCGTCGATGCTCAGGGCGATGGCTTTGCCCGTCCCCTTGATCCGCAGCACCGCGGCGTCGCTTCCCGGTCCCACCACGGTGTTGGTCTGCACCTGGTGGTCGTACTGACGGTAGACCCGCTCCTTGCTGGCGATGTTGGGCGACCCCAGCAGCTTCAGCAGTGTGTCTCCGGGCCCGGCGGACGGCAGCAGAACGCTGGAGAGGACCAGCCGCTGGCGTTGCTGCTGTTCCGGCGAAGGGACCCCCTTCAGTCGATAGCGGGGGGCGTTGACCAGGTGTTTGATGGGCAGCCGCGCCACCGGCTGGGACCCGTTGAATATCCGGGCTTCGGGCTGTGATATGACCTGGCCGATGTTATGGCAAGGAACATCCCACTTCTGGAACACCTTTTTGATCCGGTCCACCCCACCGGGGGGCACCACCAAGAGCATTCTCTCCTGAGACTCGGAGAGCATTACCTCATAGTCTCCCATGCCCTCTTCCCGGCGGTGGACCTGGGAGATATCCAGCCGCAGGCCGTGCCCGGCCCGGGCCGCGGACTCGATGGCCGCGCTGGTCAGGCCGGCGGCTCCCAGGTCCTGCACCGCCCAGACGACGCCGGTGGCGAGGGCTTCCAGGCAGGCTTCAATGAGGACCTTTTCCAGAAAGGGGTTGCCCACTTGAACGGTGGGGCGCCTTTCCTGCTCTTCTTCAAAGGTTCGAGATGCCAGCCCCGATGCGCCGTGAATCCCGTCCCGGCCCGTTCCGGCTCCCACCAGCAGGAAGACGTTGCCCACCTTCCCCGCCGCCGCGGTGGCCACGCGGTCTTTGCGGACCAGGCCGACGCACATGGCGTTGACCAGGGGGTTTTGGGAGTAGGAGGCGTCGAAGCAGATCTCGCCAGCCACGTCGGGGACGCCGATGCAGTTGCCGTACCAGGAGATGCCGCTGACCACGCCTTCGAACAATCGCCGGTTTTGGGGGTCATCCGCGGGACCGAACCGCAGCGAGTTCAGCAGCGCTACGGGCCGCGCCCCCATGGCCAGGATGTCCCGGACGATGCCACCCACTCCGGTGGCGGCGCCCTGGTGGGGCTCCACCGCCGAAGGGTGGTTGTGGGACTCGACTTTGAAAACCACGGCCAAGCCGTCGCCGATGTCCACCGCCCCGGCGTTCTCCTCCCCGGACCGGGACAGGACCCGCGGAGAGCGGCTGGGCAGGAACCGGAGCAGCGCCCGGGAGTGCTTGTAGCCGCAGTGCTCGCTCCAGAGGGCGCCGAACATGCCCAACTCCACCGGGTTGGGCTCCCGCTTCAGCCGGTCCACGATCAGGTCGTACTCGGCCTGGCTAAGGGCGATTTCGTCCAGGGTCTTCTTGCTTACGGGCACGGGTGGACCCCACCGCCGGCGACGCTGAAGTAGGTGGCTGCCGGGCCAAAAAACCCTCGGATATTCTCCGGTTCAGTCGTGGTTATCAGCGTTTGCTCGTATTGGGTTGCCTTCTCCAAGACCCTCTTCCCCCTCTGTGCGTCCAATTCCGATAGAACGTCGTCCAGCAATATGATGGGCCCCTCCCCGCGCACCGAGGCCAGGTAGGCGGCCTCGGCCAGCCGCAGGGTCAGGGCCAGGGTGCGGGCCTGACCGCGAGATGCAAAGGTGCCCATGTCCACCTCGTTTATCCGAAGATCGAAGTCATCCCGGTGGGGTCCCACCGCCGTGCCGGCCGTGGCCCGCTCCCTCGGCGCCGCAGCCGCCAGCGATTCACGGAACCGGTCCTCCGTGGCCGGGAGCCCGTCGCCAAGGGGAACACTGGGCCGGTACTCCACCTGCAAATCTTCCTCCGGGCCGCTCAATTGGCGGTGATGCTCGGCGCAGGAGGGAGCAAGGGCCTCAATCACCTCATGGCGCCGGCACGTGATCCAAGCGCCCTCCCTGACCAACTCGTCGTCCCAGAATGCCAGCTCACCGGCCTGGGCCCGGCCGTCCCGGAGCATCCGCAGCAACTGGTTGCGCTGTTGCACCACCCGCTGGTAGCGCTGCAGGCCCTTCAAGTAGAGAGGGTCGGCCTGGGATATCAGGATATCCAAGAAGCGGCGCCGGTCGGCGGGAGGCCCCTGGACCAGCCGGATGTCGTCGGCGCTGAACAGGACGGCGGTGACCAGGCCCACCAACTCCGATGCGGTGCGGCGCACCCGGCTGACCCGTATCTGCTTGCGCACCGATAGACCCCGGCGGCCGGCGCCATAGGGCCGGACGTCCGGCGCCCCGGAGCCGGGCACGCCGGGCAAGCATTGATACCCTACATAGATTTGAAGACGCTCGCCCTGTTGCTCAACGGTGCCGCCCACCAGCCCCTGGCCGCCCTCCGCGGCAGCCTGAAAGTTTACCACCTCCCGCTCGTCCCCGGCGCGAAAGGACCGGGCGATGGCCAGCAGGTAAACCGCCTCCAGCAGGGTGGTCTTGCCCTGAGCGTTGGGCCCGAAGAACACCACCACGCCGGGAGGAAGCTCGAGGTCCAACTCCACCAGGCTGCGGAAGTTGGTCAGGTTAAGGTGGGAGAGGTACGCCAACCGGTCCAAGCCCTCCCGGTACGCCGTTTATCACGGCTCCTATTGTACCAGCCGGGAACGGCCGAAAGCGCTGGAACTGCGGACGCTTGCGGGACCGCGGGCCGGTTGACCTCGCGGCCCAGGGGGTGGAATTGCTCCCTACTCCTGGGCTTGGAGAGTTTGAATCTCCGCTTCCAGAGCCAGGGCGCTGGAGACATCCCCGGCGGAGAGGCGAAAACAGCGGTCCAAGTAGAGCTGGGCCAACCTCGACCCTTTCCTCGAAGTGTCTTTTGCCACGGCCAGCAGGGTGGAAACCCAGAACTCCTCCGGCAGGTGCCGGGCCAGGGTCCTGATATCCTCAGCTGCCTCGTCGGCCTCCCGGGAGTCCTGTCCCTCCACGGCGAAGCGCAGCTTGCCCAGCAGCCGGGACAGCTCGCCGAGCTTGTCGCTCTCGCTCATCAGGCCGAAGAGGACCTCGTTGACGTGGTAGGAGCGGTCGTCCTCGGGCTCCCGGCTGGCGATCTCCGGGCTGCCGGCGGTTTCCAGCGCCGGGGCCGCACCGCCCCCAACGAAGCTGGAGTACATTTGCGAGTACTCCTGCACCGCCTCGGTGACCGCCTCCATCATCCGCGGCAGGTCGAAGGAAAACATGTTGGACCCGTAGACCAGGTCATCGTCTCTCAGGCGGCTCAACCGCTCCAGTTCCTGATAACTATCGACCGGCTCGGGAACGGGCGGCATGGCGAAGGCGGAAAAGTCGCTCAAGGGCAGGTTGCCCAGGTGGGAGGAAAGAAAGGGCGGGACATACTTGGTGAGGTCCGCCTTGATCGGCAGGGTGACGACGTAGGTGGCGTACACGCGGTCCGGTTCGGTGTCCACCCGGAAGTAGAGCATGGCGTGACCTTTGGGGCGTTGGGGGTCTCCCCTTTCGAAGGTGATGTCCATCTGCCGCTATCCCGCAGGGCCGAATTTACCGCAAGAATATTATAAGGCATCATCCAGGGGTAAGCCATAGCGTTGCTCAGGGTGCCCGGCCGGGGGACCCTCCTCAAATGCGCCCTGGAAAATGTCACCCCGAGTGAAGCGAGGGGTCTGAGTCTGGGGCTCCAGGAGGCCAAGGAGAGACCCCGCACTAGATTCCTCGCTTCACTCGGAATGACAGTCTTCGGGTAAAGCCCCGGCCGGGGTGGCCGCAGCTTTTCCGGGGAGAGGTTGCTTGATGGAAACCGGAAGGATGGGCAACCCCGCCATGAGGGGTCAGGATCGGTAATCCACGGCCGGGAGCCGTGGTTTGATGGGGGGCCAGATTGCTTGTATACTGTGGTGCGGGCCGGTGCGGACGGCCCATATCCGGTGATTTTGAAACCAGAAGGCCTCCGGCCGTCGGCCCGGCCGGCGCCGAGGCAACCCACATTGGCTCAGGGTTGGGCCGTCGGCTCAACTAATACCGATCATCATGAATTACGTTTCCTGTTGCCCGCCTCCCGGAGGTTGATCCTGGTCCGGAGGACGCGACAGGCTGCCTAGGGCGATGCGCGTCGCGGCGCCGGCGCGAGCCCTACCTTCGAACGGGTCTCAAGACACCCGGTTGGCCGCCAGGCGGCCGGCACACGCTGTAGCTGGGAGGAGTCGTGGAGTTCAAGATCGCCGTACTGGCTGGTGACGGCATTGGGCCCGAGGTAACAGCGGAAGGCGTGAAGGTACTGGAAGCGGTGGGGCGCGCTTTCGGCCACCGGATGGAGCTGGAGTACGGTGATGTCGGGGGGATCTCCATCGACAATCACGGCACCCCGCTTTTGCCGGAGGTGCGCCGCCTGGCGGAGTCGGCCGACGCGGTCCTATTCGGATCGGTTGGCGGTCCCAAGTGGGATGACCCCTCCGCCAGCGTGCGCCCCGAGGACGGGCTACTCCTGTTACGCGCCCAACTGGGCGTTTTCGCCAACATTCGCCCGGTCAGGGCCTACCCCTGGTTAGCCGACTCCAGCGTGTTCAAGCCCGAGGTCCTGAACGGCGTCGACATGGTGGTGGTGCGGGAGCTGACCGGAGGCCTTTACTACGGCCTGCCCAAAGGCCGCCACGAGACCCCCCAGGGCTGGGCGGCCGTGGACACCATGCGCTACAGCGAGGCGGAAATCGAGCGCATCCTGCGGGTGGGGTTCGAACTGGCCCAGGGTCGCCGGGGCAAGCTGGCCTCGGTTGACAAGGCCAACGTGTTGGAGTGCTCCCGGCTGTGGCGGCAGACGGCGACCCGCCTGGCGAACGAGTACCCCAACGTGGAGTTGGAACATGTGCTGGTGGATGCCTGCGCTATGCACCTGATCCAACATCCGGCGCGCTTCGACGTCATCGTGGCGGGGAACACCTTCGGCGATATTCTGACCGACGAGGCCTCGGTCTTGGGTGCATCGATGGGACTCTTGCCCTCGGCCAGCCTGGCCCAGGTTCCCCGGTTGCAAGGAGGCCAGGGCACGAAGGGCCTGTACGAGCCGATTCACGGAACGGCCCCGGACATCGCCGGGAAGGGCATTGCCAACCCCATAGGTTCAATACTCAGCGTCGCATTGATGGCGCGCTACTCCCTGGGTCTTACCGAGGAGGCGGCCAGCGTGGAGCGGGCTGTGGAGCAGGTGCTGGAGGGCGGCTACCGTACCGCGGACATCGCCGCGCCCGGCGTCACCCCGATCGGCACCGTGGCAATGGGCGACTTAATCGTGGAGGCATTGGCGTGAGGCTGGAGGCAGGCACCATATGAGCAGCGACCTGACCATAGCATTAGCCGTTTTCTTTGTCAGCGCCGGTTCCGTGATATTCTTCGGCATGCGCCTGGCGGTCTACGGCGACGCTCTGGCCACCCTGACCGGGTGGGGGCGGCTGTTCGTCGGCAGCGTGCTGGTGGCCCTGGCCACTTCGTTGCCTGAGCTTTCCACCAACATCTCGGCGGTGCGGCTCGAGCCACCCAACCCGGCGCTGGCCGTGGGCAACGTCCTGGGCGCCAACATGCTCAACATGTTCAATCTGTCGCTGGTGGTCCTGATATTCGGCGGAAAGCGGTTCCTGCAGCAGGTGGCCCCTCAGCAGGGGTACCTGGCGGTTCTGGCGATCGTCATGACGGGGCTGGCGGTGCTCTTCGGCGCCGTCAAGATGGAAATCTCCTTCTGGCAGGTCGGCCTATCGTCGGTGGCCCTCATCGTGGTGTTCGTGGCGGGCATGTGGGTGGTCTACAACACTCGGCCCCAGGAACCCGAAAAGGACGGAGCGGAAGAGGAAGGGCCGGGAATGACGCTGCGCCGGGCCTGGCTCTTGTTCCTCGGCGTGTCCGCCGGGGTGGTGATCGCCGGTTTCTTCCTGGCCTGGAGCGCCGACCAGATCGCCGATATTACCGGCGTGGCCTCCAGCACCCTGGGAATCCTCGCCGTCTCCTTCGTGACCACGATGCCGGAGATGTCATCGGCGATTGCCGCGGCCCGCATCGGGGCGGCGGACCTGGGGGTAGCCGGGCTCTTCGGCAGCAACGCTTTCAACGCCAGCATCCTGTTCTATGTCGACCCCTTCTACCGGGAAGGTATCCTGGGAAACCAGACGGAGCCGGCCCACTTCATAGCCGGGGGCGTCGCCGTCGGGCTGATGTTCGCGGCGTTGGCCCTCATCTTGTGGCGCAACCGGATCAAGGCCAAGTTGGTTGCCGCCGCGTTCGTGTTGATCGTGGTGGTGTATGTCGCGGGCGCGGTATCGGTGGCGACCGTGGGCGGGACGGAGGAAGATGATGGCGAGGAGATGGCTAGCGTCCAGTTGCGTGTGCTGCGTCAACTCGCTCGATGGTCTGCTGCACCTCGCCCCTGACGGCGTCGTCCGGGATGGTGGCCGCCGCGGCCTCCAGCGTGGCGCGGTATTGTGACAGGAAGTCGGCCGGGGCCTGACCGGAGGCCGCCCGGCCGCCGAATACGGCGAAGGTTTCGCTCAGCCGCCGGGCCAGCCCGTCAACGCCCAGGAGCCCCAGAATGGCCCGCAAGAACTCCCCGTCCTGCTCCAGGGAGATGGACAACCCAGGCGCCAGTTCCCCTCGCGTCCGGTCGTAGGCGAAATAGGCCAGTGATTCTACTACCAGCTCCGCTTCCCCCGATTCATCAAGGGCCTGGACCAGCCGTGCCGCCAGCTCGGGGTCGGCGTAGATCAGCCGGTAGATGATCCGCGCCGGCGGCGATAGCACGGGGTCGCCGTCCAATACTAGCCTCAATGCGGCATCCAGGTCGCTGCCCAACAGGCCCACGGCGGCCTGGGGCTGCCGGCGGATGAACCCTTCCAGGGGGAAAGGGGTCTCCAGATGCACCTCCACCGTTTCCTGAGTCTGGTCCTGCCCCCTGCCGGCGATGACCTCGTACATCCGGTGCAGGAACGGCTCGTCAATGATGAAGTTTCCCGACGGCTCCTCTATCAGAATGGTGATACCCCGTTCTAGCGCGGAGGTTTCAGCCCCGGCGGTGATGTCGAGCTTGACCAACAGCTCATCCGGAGTCAGCGAAAAGCGCAGTTGGGCCGGTACCGGCTCCATTAACCGCCGGATGGTGGTTTTGTCCAGCCCTCGAATCACCCGGCTGGCCGTGGCCGGGTCGTTTTCCCGGAGCAAGTCGAAAAACAGCCTCAGGTCCTCCTTCTGCTCGAAGCTGGCTTCGGAGATAAATGCGGCCAACTCCCCGGTGCCCCGTTGGGGGTCTTTCCGGCCGGAATCAAGGATGCCGTTGACCACGGCGCCGAACCGGTTGAGTCGATCCACGAAGCTGGCGGTTGCCTGCAGCGTGGCCCCCTCGGGCAGCTGGGCGCCTGAGCCGAAAAGCTCCAGTAGCGTGCGGTTGTCGAGAGCGGGCAGGAAATTTACCAGGAACGGCTGCCTGGGGAACTGCTCCGCCAGCAGCCTCGATTGCTCCGCGGGCGACCGCCCCGGCAGCCCGATCAGGAATTCCAGCGCCGCGGCCAGATCGGCGGCCCTGGGCAGTTCCTGTGGATCCAGCGAGGCGAGGTAGTCCCCATGTAGCCGGTGCAGGTCAACTTTGTCCCGCAGGTAGCCTCGCCAGAACTGGAAGTTCTCTTCTTTTTGGGGGTCGCCCAACAGCAAGTCGAACTGGACGGCCAGGTCCAGCAGCCGCTGGCGCTCCTCCCTATTCAAGGTCTCCCTTCGCGCTGGGAGGAGCCCGGCCCCATCGCTGGGAGAGGGGAGCGACGGGTAACCCCTCAGGTCCAGGTGCTCGAAGCCCAGGTATTTGTTGGCTGCTGCCCGGTCCTCGTGCGGCAGAGATTGGTACCAGCCGACGGCGTCGTACCAGGAGTCAAAGGGGCCATCGCTCAGAAACCGGCTCCAGTATTTCCGCAGAATGGGCGGTGTCAGTGCTAGATTGCCGCCGGTGTTGTAGACGAGGCTGGCTTCCAAGTTGTGGAGCAGGGGATCCGGGTTATCCGCCGAGAGGTCGGGCAGGTTGCGCAGGCGTTGCCGGAGCAGCTCGAAGCCGTCGGGCGGTTGGGACATGAAGAACAGGATATCGGCGTGGTAGCGTTGAATCGCCGGAGAGAGGGACTCGCCCGGAAGTGCGTCCCAACCCAGCTCCGGCAACCCGACTATCGGGAAGCCGCCCCAGTAGGAATGGCCGATCTCGTGCATGACCCCGGTGGGCTTGGCTTCGCCCACGCCCGCCCACTTCTTGAAGCCATAGCTGCCGAAGAATCCAGGTTCCCCCTGCATCTGGCGGATGTCGAGACTCCGCAGCAGAGCGGCGCCGGCGCCGGTGAGGTCATAAAGGGTAATGACGGCGTCCAAACGTTGCTGGACCCAGGGCGAGTTGTCCGGGTTGGGCGTGGGCTCGGGGCCGGCCTGTGGCGCCGGGAGTGGAGTCGGCGAGGGAGCCGATTGGCGTGTCGGGTAGGGGGTGGCTGAAGGCGCTCCGGTGGCCGGGGCCGTGGCGGAGCTTGAGGTGGCCGGTTCCTCTTGGATTTGTATCACGCCGTCCGGCCGGTCCGGATTATTCGGCGTCTGGCCAACGGGAGGATTCGGGGTCGGTGTTGGCTCGGGATCTCCACCGCAGGCCGGCAGGGCCAGCACCGCTATCGCCAACGCGGCCGCGATCCTCGGCAAGGCCAATTTCACGGCTTTGCCGGGCAGGTTGCGGACCGACCCGGAAGGGAAAGCGATGCCGGCGCCGCCTATCCGCGCTCCCACGTCCTCTCCGGTGGGCTGGCGGCCCGCGCCAATCCGATTTGCGTAGGCGAGCGTAATAAGGGAAAACAATCCGGAGTGTGGGTGCCGGACGTGAGCGCCACTAACGGGGACTCATCTAGATAATTTCCAGCAACTCTTCCGTAATCGATCCGTCGGCGATCCGGAATAGGCGCACCTGGGGAGCATCGGCGTCCATCAATGAGACCAGGATGTACCGGATTTCCGGCCAGAGTCCGACGGTGCCGGCGGCGAGGCGCACGTCGGTATCGGAAGGGAAGGCTTCAGAGCGGGTGTGCGAATGGTATATGGCGAGGAGGTCCCAGCCGTTTTGCCCGGCCTCCATATCGACTTCGGCTATCTCCCGGGGGTCCATGGAAAAGCGGAAGGGGCTTGCCTCCACGTTGGTCATCCGGTAGAGCTTGGAGACCCGGCCCGATTTTCCGGACAGGATACCACAACATTCGTTGGGCAGCTCAGCCCTGGCGTGGGCCACCATATCGTCGATGTATCCTTTCTCGATCTGAGTCAACGGCCTCTCTCCTCACCCGGTCTGGATACCGGTCCTAATAGAAATATACCAGAGGAATCCAAAGGTGAGAAGCCGCTTCAAAGGGGGAACGAAGGAAGATCCCCCGAGGGCTGCATGGGTTCATCCAGCCGACGGAGTAAGGTTATGTATTACTTCAAAGCATGCAATAAGTGTAAGGGAGACCTATACCTGGAGAGCGACTCCTACGGCTCCTTCTTGAAATGCTTGCAGTGCGGGCGCATTACGGAAGTGGAAACACGGGGGCCCGGACTGCTCAAGGTGGATGCCCGGGATTTGAAGAAACAGGCGGCCTAACCTTTTTGGTTTCGCCGGCGCCCCGTTGGCCGCGGCCCGGCCCGTCTGGCCGGCGACCGGCGGCTTGGCCCTTGGCCCCCCGGCGCCGGATTCGGGGTCGCGTACGGCTCAGCCGGTGTTGTGGTGACCACGTACCTTCGTCTTCGCTACTGGGTCTTCAGCAGGTCGGCGAACTCGTGCACCGCCCTTTCCTGCAGCCAGTTCTCCAAGGATTTGGGGCGTAGGTCACGCACCAGCTTGATGGCATTCCGCGGGGTATAACCCACGTGCACCATGTAGCAGGCCAGCACCGTGCCGGTGCGGCCGATACCCGCCATGCAGGTAACCACCACCGGCCGGTCCCACGTTTCGATTTGCTCTTCGATGAACCGGACCATGCGCTTGATCTGGTGCATTTCAGGAGCGGAGAAATCGGGCACCGGCTCGAACAGGTCGACCAGGCCTACACCCTCCCCGGAAATGGTCCTCTCTTCCATGCGTATTATCGCCCGGATGTCCTGCAGCTTGAGGAACATCAGGTCGCGGCCGTTGGTGGGCCCGGCGGCCCCGGCCAGGACGCCATCGAGTAGCCAGCCAAAGTTCAAGTAGTTCACGGCGGGGACCCCATCAGAGACGGCTGGGTGGGAGCTTCGAGGGAATCGCTCAGGAATCGGCCCCGGCTTTCACCGGGCCTGAATCGCATCCATTATACTTTCTGGGTCCGGCGCCGGCCAGAGCCAGGGTGACGGGGGACCTCGCCTGATTCCCCTCTTACCAAGGGGGACTACGGGGGGATCACCGCTTCGCCGGGGGTACTCAAGCGTTGCTGAACCTCTTCCGGCGTCAGCGACTCCACCACCACCAGCTTGTCCCGGGAGGCGTGTCCCCGGACTATCCGGACCCGGCTCTTGGCGATTCCCAGGGTTTGGGCCAGCAGGGAGATGACTGCCGCGTTGGCCTGGCCGGCCTCCGGGGGAGCGGTCACTCGCAGAGGCAGGGTGTCGTCCCGGTAGCCCACCACCTGGTTGCCGGCGGCCTTGGGCCGCACCCGGACTTTGACATTGACGCCGTTTACCGCGGGCCGGGCCATGGCCGGTCCTCGATCGGCGGCACCCCCCGGAATCGGTCCATGGCGCTACTCCTGCCGCAGATGGGGCGGTTCTCACCTGGTTGACCCCGGCGGGTGGCGAAATCTGGGGAAGCTCCGATAACCGCGCCCGGCCCAACCGGGAAGCTCGCCGGTGGAACGCGCTGAGAAACCGGGTCTGCCGTATCGACACCCGGGATGGGCGCCGCCGGGGAACCGCCCGGTCGAGTATACCAAGATCGGGCTGGATAAGGAAAACGCCGCGGCCTCCGTCCGTGTCGATCGCCCAGACGCGCCGAGCGCCTCAAATCCGGAGGCGCCGGCCCGAGTCTTAGCCCGTCTCTGCCGCCCCCACGGTTAGACAGGATTTTTGCCCGATGCTATCATGAAGCTGTTGTCTCGACTGGCCGCGGGCAGATAGTGGAAACCTGAAAACCGGACCAGGATGGAGACCAGACGACGGTTCCCGTCGAAACCGAGGAAACTGGACACTCAATTTGAAGATAATAGACCTATTGAAGAATACCCGGACCATCTCTTGCGAACTCTTTCCGCCCAAGACGGCGGAGGGGATTCCCGGGGTGTTTCGGACCATAGAGCGGCTGAAGGCTTTCTGCCCGGATTTCGTGTCCGTCACCTACGGCGCGGGGGGCACCACCCGCTCCTTCACCGAGGAGATCACGGTGCGGATCATGGCGGAGGCCGAGCTGAGGGTGATGGCCCACCTGACCTGCGTGGGGCAGACCAGAGAGGAGCTGCACCGCGTGTTGGAGCGGCTGGACCGGGCGGGAGTCGAGAACGTCATAGCTCTGCGGGGCGACCCGCCCCGGGGGGAGAGCGGCTTCGTTCCCGTAGAGGGGGGCTTCAGCCACGCCACCGACCTGATCCATCACATCCGGCGGAACTTTGGGTTTGGGGTGGCTGCTGCTTGCTACCCGGAGGGCCATACTGAATCTCCCGACCTGGCGACCGACCTGGAATACACCAAGCTCAAGGTGCAGGGTGGGGTGGACTTCCTCATCGCTCAGCTTTTCTACGACAACAACGATTTCTTCAGCTTCGTGGACCGGGCGAGGCAGGCGAGGATCGATGTCCCCATCATACCGGGGGTGCTGCCCTTTCTGAGTACCGGCCAGATACGCCGGTTCACCGCCCTCTGCGGCTCCAGGATTCCGGAGGCACTGGACCGGCAGCTCGACAAATTTGCCGACGACGATGATGCGGTCCGGGAGCTGGGGATCGAGCACGCCACGAGGCAGGTTAGGGAGCTGTGGGACGCCGGGGTCTCCGGAGTCCACTTCTACGTCCTCAACCGGAGCTACTCGGTCTCGAAGATCCTGACGAATCTGGGCCTGCCAGGGCACACCGGGTCGTGATGCCCACCCCGCCGCCCGGTAGATAGCGATGCTCGCCACCGGCGTGGACATCATCGAAATTCCTCGGGTCGGACGGGTCCTGGAGCGCTACGGCCGGCGTTTCCTGGAGCGCGTGTTCACGCCCGGGGAGATCGCCTACTGCCGGGAACGGCCGCCCAACCTGGCGGCCCGCTTCGCCGCCAAGGAGGCCACCATGAAAGCCCTGGGCACCGGCAACCGCGGCGTGGGCTGGAAGGATATCGAGGTTGTCCGCCACGAGAGCGGCGCGCCCTCCATCAAACTCCACGGCCGGGCTGAGCGGCGCGCCCAGCGGCTGGGGGTTCAGGAGGTTGCTCTGAGCCTGTCCCACTCGCGTGAATACGCGGTTGCCTTCGTAGTGGTCCGGCGGGAGGTGGGCCCATGAAGATCGTCACCGCGGCCCAGATGGCGGCCCTGGAGGCGGCATCGGAGCGCCACGGTGTCGGCACGGATGCCCTGATGGAAAATGCGGGCCTGGTGGTGGCCCGAGCCGCACGGCATGACCTTGGAGGCGCCGCCGGGGCCAGGGTGCTGGTCCTAGTGGGCCCGGGCAATAACGGGGCCGACGGCCTGGTCGCCGCCCGCCACCTGCGGCGCTGGGGGGCTGAGGTCACCGCGTACTTGGTCACCCGCCGGCCTGACACCGACCCCAAGATGGACCTGGCCCTGGAGTACGGCGTCGGCGTTCTCCGCTCCGCCAGCGACCCCGGCCTGGCCCAATTGGAGCGATTGCTCGCGGGATCCCGGCTGGTCATCGACGCCGTGCTGGGCACCGGACGGGCCCGTCCCCTGGAAGGGGCCGTCCGAGACGTGATGCTGTGCCTGGGGGCCTGCCGGGGCCGGGGCCGGTTTTCAACGCCCCGGCCCCAGCCCCGGGTTTTGGCACTGGACCTGCCCACCGGCCTCGACCCAGATACCGGCGAGGTAGACCCGGCGTGCCCGGTGGCGGACCTGACCGTTGCCCTTGGGCTTCCCAAGGCCGGCCTGCTGGCCTTTCCAGGAGCGGCCCACGCGGGTGAGCTGAAGGTGGCTGATATTGGGCTGCCCTCCGGCCTGGAGGAAGAAGAAAGGATAGACCTGGAACTTCTGACCTCCGAGCTGGCGGGCTGGCTCCTGCCCGCCAGGCCGCTCAACTCCCACAAAGGCACCTTCGGCCATGCCCTGGTGATCGCCGGATCGCGGAACTACGTGGGCGCGGCCTACCTGGCCTCTCAGGCGGCGGTCCGGTCCGGCGCCGGGCTGGTAACCCTGGCCACGCCCCGGAGCGTGTATCCCATCGCCGCCGCCAAGTTAACCGAGGTGATCCACCTGCCATTGCCGGATGACGATGCGGGGCGCGTCAGCCCCGAGGCCGTCGACTCCATCCGCTCCAACTTGGAACGCTACAGCTCTATACTGCTGGGGTGCGGCCTGGGCTGGTCCGCGGGAACCACGGACTTCGTGGAGCGGCTGCTCCCGGAGGTGCGCCCATCAGTGCCCCTGTTGATCGACGCCGATGGGCTCAACAATCTGTCTGGCCTGGCCGGCTGGCGGCGGCGCTTGAGAGGACCGGTGGCCGTGACGCCTCACCCCGGAGAGATGGCCACTCTGACGGGCGCTTCGACCCTCGAAGTGCAGCAAGACCGGGTGGAATCGGCCCGCCGGTGGGCCGCGCATTGGAACGCTACCGTCGTTTTGAAGGGCGCCCACACCGTGATAGCCGAACCCGGCGGCCTGGTCCGGGTTTCGCCCTTCGCCAATCCCGGCCTGGCCTCCGGGGGCACCGGCGACGTGCTGGCCGGCATAATCGCCGGGCTGCTGGCCCGGGGCTTGTCCCCCGCCGATGCTGCCTGCTGCGGGGTGTACCTCCACGGGCGGGTGGCCGAGGCGGTGAGAGACCGTATGGGCGACGCGGGGACCATCGCCTCTGATTTGATAGAGCGGTTGCCGGAGACCATGGCCCGGCTCCGGCGAGACGCCTCGGCAGAAGGATAGGCCCCGCCAGCGCCCTCACCCAGCCCTGGCTGCGCCGGGGCATCCCTCTCCCGAAGGGCGAGGGAACGTGCGGTGGGCCAAACTGCACAGACGCACCAGCATAATCCTGGATAATCAAAAGACCGCTGGGATTGAGGGACGGGACCATGGTCGGCCCTGGGCACTATGCTATACTTTAACCGGCCACCAACCCTTCCAGGGCGTTTAGTTGGGCGGTTACGCGTTGACGTTCTATCAGAACCTTCTTCCCCTACAGTGACCAACATAGCCAGACACGAGCGCGAAATGGCAAACAGAGCGGATTCAATGCTATATCGTCAGAGCGGCCTCGCCTGCGTCTCCGGTCCCTGCCTCCTCGATCGTGTGCGGCGGGCAAACCCGGGATAGGTGGCGTCATGTCGCTGGCGCTTTTCCTCGAATCATTGGCGGACCCCTCGGCCAACGTTTTGGCCGGGGATTTCGTTGAAGCCTCTGACCTGCTCCCTCGAGAGTTAGGACTGTTTGCCAGGACCTGGTTCGGCATCCCCGCCGAGCGCCAGCGCTGGATCATCTCAACGATGGTGGAGTTGGCCGAAGACACCCCCGAGTTGGACTTCTGCGCGGTCTTCAAGATGTGTTTGAAGGACCGGGATGAAGAGGTCATGGAGAAGGCGATAGAGGGGCTGTGGGAGCACGAAGACCGGTCGGTGATCCCCAGTCTTGTCGAAATCCTGAAGTCCGACAAGGGCCCCAGAGCCCGGTCTGCTTCGGCCGTGGCGTTGGGCAAGTTTGCCGTCATCGTCTTGGAAGGAAAGCTGCTGCCTAAAGACGGGGAGTTGATACACGACAGCTTGATGGAGGTGCTCGCGGACCAGGACCAACACCTGGACGTTCGGCGCCGCAGCCTGGAAGCTATCGCCCCTTTCAACACCGGGGACATCAAGAAATACGTAAACTGGGCGTACGAGAGTCAAGATATGGACCTTAGGTCCAGCTCCATTTACGCGATGGGCCGCACCGGCGAACCAAGCTGGCTCCCCGTGCTTATCAAGGAACTCCAGAGCCCGGAGCCGGCTTTCCGGTACGAGTCGGCCCATGCTTGCGGCGAGTTGGGCGAGGAAGATGCCGTGCCTCATCTGGTCTCAACACTCCAGGATGACGAGTACCAGGTGCAGATGGCGGGCCTCGCCGCCCTGGGCAAGATCGGCGGCCCGTTGGCGAAGAAAGTGCTCTTGCACTGCGTCAAGGAGGGCGACGCCATGCTGGAAGAGGCGGCCCGAGCGGAGTTGCAGAATATAGAGTACCTGGAAGACCCGATGGCCTTCTCCTCTGAGGCCTAAGGGGCCTGGCCGGCCCTCCGCTTTGCCCGTGCCTCTTCCGGCGCCCGGCGCCCGGCAGCTCCAACTGGTCCTTGCAGTATCGGGTCACCGGAGGATTTCGCCCACCACCTTGTGGGATACTGTCCCCCTCTCCTTATTCAGCTTGACACTCCGGTCCAGTGCAACCTACACTGGCTTCGCGTGTCGCAGGTGCCCGCCAGGCGTCTCCAGACCCTCCCGTGGGCTGAATCCGGCCATTGAACCCACCGGAGCCAGGCCGGTCGTCACCGGTCTCACGGGAGCGAGGATGACGCCGGCTGGTAAATCCCCTTTGTCGTGAGCTTTGTTGACTCGTTTGTAGAGCCGGAGGAGTGTCATGGATGGAGCCACCGCTGTCGCCAATATCCTGAAGATGGAGGGCGTCGAATTCGTCGGGTGCGTTCCCTACCAGCCGATGCTCGAGGCCGCCGCCATCGCCGGAGTCCGGCCGTTAATCTTCCGGAACGAAAGTACGGGCGTCCACATGGTGGATGGCTTTGCCAGGGTGACCAACGGCAAACGGACCGGCGTGTTCTTGATGCAGAACGGGCCTGGGGCGGAAAACGCTTTCGGCGGTGTGGCCCAGGCATTCTCCGAGTCGGTGCCCATCTTGCTGCTTCCCGCTGGGATGCCTCGAACCCGGCGAGGGGTGCACCCCAACTTTTACCCCACCCGCAGCTTCGAGACGATCACCAAGTGGTCCGCGGAAGTCAACCTGGTCGAGCGAATTCCGGAGCTGATGCGGCGGGCCTTTACCAAGCTGCGGAGCGGGCGGCCGGGGCCGGTGCTGCTGGAGATTCCCAACGATGTTGCGGTAGAGGAGCTGGCCGAGGAGCGGTTCGACTACGAGCCCCCGGTTGCGATGCGGACCGCCGGGGACCCTGAAGCCATATGCCGGGCGGCCCGAGCCCTGCTGGCCGCCGAGCGGCCCATAATTCATGCCGGGCAGGGCGTCCTGTACGCCGAAGCCACTGAGGAGCTGGTCCGGGTGGCCGAGTTCCTGCAGGCCCCGGTGATGACCACGCTTCCGGGTAAGAGCGCCTTCCCCGAGAATCATCCCCTGTCTATCGGCGCCGGAGCATCCAGCACCACCGGCGGCGTCCACCACTATCTGACCCGCGCCGACCTGGTTTTCGGCATCGGATGCAGTTTCACCAAGAGCAGCTTTGCCACTCCGATTCCCGCCGGCAAAACGCTGGTCCACGCGACCGTCGATGATGATGACATCAACAAAGACTACAAGTGCCAGTATCCGGTGGTGGGCGACGCCAAACTGGTGTTGGGCCAGTTCCTGGAGGAGCTGAAACGCCAAACCGGAGCCGAGACTCGGCCCGCGGACCAGGACCTCCAGAAGGAGATCGGCCGGATCAAGCAGGAGTGGCTCGACCGTTGGATGCCCAAGCTGACCTCCGACGAGGTGCCTCTAAACCCGTACCGGATCATCTGGGACCTGATGCACACGGTGGACCTGGACGAGACGATCATCACCCATGAGTCCGGCAGCTCCCGGGAGCACGTGGTGCCCTTCTGGGAGGCCCGCGACCCCCGCAGTTTCATCGGCTGGGGTAAGTCCACGCAGCTGGGCTACAGCCTCGGGCTGGCCATGGGCGCCAAGGTGGCCGCTCCGAACAAGCAGGTAATCAACATCATGGGCGACTTCGCTTTTGGGTCCGTGGGCCTGGATGTTGAAACCGCCGTGCGGGCGCAGATTCCGATCTTGACCATTGTCATGAACAACTCGATCATGGCTATCTACTCCGACAGCCGCTTCCCGGTGGCCATCGACCGCTACGACGCCAAGCGCGTGGGCGGCCAGTTTGCCGAGGTGGCCCAGGCCATGGGCTCCTTCAGCGAAAAGGTCACGGACCCTGGGGAGATCATCCCGGCCATTCGGAGGGGGCTGGAAGTCACCCGCTCCGGGCGTCCCGCCCTGCTGGAGTTCATCACCAAGGAGGAGGGCGAGTACTCCAGGTTCCGTTTCGGGTAGATTACCGGAGGTTCCAGCGGTCCCCATCTGAATGCAGGGTGGCGAAATGGACTATCAGCCCAGGGACGGCCACGGCCGCTACCAGCCAACGATCCGGGACCTGCCCCAGGGGGAGCGGCCCCGGGAGAGGCTGAAAGCCTACGGCGCCAAACTCCTGAACAACACCGAGTTGATCGCCATCCTGCTGCGCACCGGGATGCAGGGGGAGAACGTCCTCGCGGTGGCGACCCGCCTGCTGGCTCAATTCGACGGGCTGGCTGGACTGGGGCGCACCACCTTCGCCGAGCTATGCGCCCAACGCGGGCTGAGCGAAGCCAAGGCCTGCCAGCTTCTGGCCGCGCTGGAGCTGGGCCGCCGGTTCGTTTCCCTGGCCCCCGAAGAGCGGATGGTGATCAACTCGCCGGCAGACGTGGCCAATCTGGTGCAGGCGGAGATGGCGGTATTTGACCAGGAGCACTTGAGGGTTTTGCTGCTGAATACCAAGAATGAAGTGCTCAGCATCCAAGAGATCTACGTCGGAAACGTGAACAGCTCGATGGTGCGGCCGGCCGAGGTCCTGCGACCCGCCGTCCGGGACAACGCCCCATCAGTCATCATCGTGCACAATCATCCTTCAGGTGACCCCACACCCAGTCCCGAAGACGTGTCCGTTACCAAAGAGCTTCTGGATGCCGGCAAGCTGATGGGCGTGGAGTTGTTGGACCACCTGGTAATCGGGAGTGGCGGCCGTTACATTAGTCTCAATGAAAAAGGGCTCGGCTTCAGTTAGGCTTGTTGCCGCCCTGACACCACTCTGGAGGACCCGGTGCATCACCTGCTGATCGCCATCGCCCTGCTGGCCTTCGCCGCGCTCGACGTGATCTTCGTAGAGTTTTCCGACACCCCGGCCGCCGCCCTCACCTTCGCCGCCATGTCGTTCTTGGTCTTGCTGCTCTTGAGCGGTTCGGCCGGCAGTTTTGGCCGTGAGCCAGAGGACTACACCACGCTTTTCGGCCCGATGCTGGGGCCGGGCCTGAAGGGTTTCCTGACCAGAATTGTGCTGGCCTCGGTCATTCCGGTGGTCCTGCTGGTGGCGTTGGCCTATGTTCCGGACCTCGACGACCCGTTGGACCCCAGCCAGACGGTGCAGTTGGGCTCGATATTAGCCGGTTTCTGGCTGTTGATGTCGTTGGCCCTGGTGGGCGCCGTGCTGGGTTTTCTTTGGTCTCGGTCCGGGGCGTTGGACGCGGTGGTGGTGGGCGGCCTGGTGGTGCTGGCCCAAAGCCTGTTGAGCTGGGCCAAGGTTGATGCCGGTCGTGGCGCCGTGCAACTGGCCCTGTACACGTGGATGGTGTGGGTGTCCATTTGCCTCATCGGCGCCTGGGTGGGGCTCACCCTGCGCCAGATCGGCGATTTCTATCTGGTCCATGCCCGGGGAGAAGTGCCGGAGCGGCAGAATATTTGACCCGCGTCGATTAGCCTACCGGGAACGTTGTCTGGGCGACGGCCGGGGCCGCCACTTGGCAAGTATCCATGTATACTTGATTGACTAGATAACTATCCACATAGGTGGGCCGGTAGGCTCACCACGAACGGAAGAGGTTGCGTTTCCCGCTCGTCACTTCGGCAGGCTCAGTGCAGGCTCTGAACTTGT
>JASLXV010000075.1:0-4753 GCA_030740155.1 Dehalococcoidia bacterium
AATTGCCCAGTAGTACGGATTGCGTTCGAGCTTCCAGGTCGACGTGTTGATCGGCGTTACGGTTTGCCACGGCGTTACGACCGGAAGTTCTGGATTGAGCGCCCAGTCGTTTTGACCTTGAACAGATCCACCCAGTTGTCGTAGCCCAGATCCCTAGCCAATCTGTTGGCGGTTGTGCGGCCCACGAATTCGAATTCCGGCACGAACTGCTCTAGGTAGTGTTTCGGCGCGAACATACCCATGCCGTTCACGCCTTGGTAGGCATGCCCACCCAAGGAGGTCGAGCCAGCCAACACGTCAGTGAAGAAGTGGTAGGGATCCTCGAACGCGATCTTGATCGCGTAGTCATTGATCTTTGTCATGACGCCCTGTTTGCCGTTTATTGCAAACCACGGCGTCTTATTTAGGACAAGCTCTCCGTTTTGGTACAGAACCTCGTACCAAAACATGAAGTCATCGGCTGTAAACGGCGCCCAGTCGGACCATCGCATGCCCTCGCACAAGAACAGGGTTATCTCCGTGCCGTCTGCATTGAACTCCCAGTCTTTTGCAACGTTCGGCCGGAGTTCGGAGCCCGTGTAGTCCCAGAACAACACGTGGTCAGGACCGGAACAACAGCGATAGCCGTTCCACTTGTCGGCCGGGCCTGTAAAGCCGCGGCGCCAGATGCCACCGTATTCGCCGATGCCTTCGACGGCCTCGATGACCATCAAGCTATCCTTGACCGGTAGGCGCTCTTCGGCCGAGTCCGCCTTACCCGCGGCGACCATGGCCGCCAGTTGAGGCGCCTCGCCGAACGAAGTCGGGAATTTGCTGACGTCGGTAATCGTTACGGGGCCTTCAAGCTCGCCGACCAGCGCAGCATACGACTCGAGTGTGGGTGCCGGTGAGGGGGAAGACTCGACGGTGATTGTCACAGTATACGTGCCGATATTGGAATTGATTCTATCCGGGGTTTCTACGTCGAGATAATAGGCGCCAGATCGCTTCGGCGTACTCAACCGATATTCTGCGTCAAGCTGGGGTGACCCAATAATCCATGGTCTTCGACGCTGACGATTGTATGGCCACCTCCGAACATTGGCAAACACGCTATCTCACCTACTTATCTACGTTTTAACGGAGTAACAGCGGGCCATCGGCTGAGAAAGGCACTCGCGGTTCATTGTGACTCCCTTGCTTTGATTACCCTTTTTCACTTCCGATAACACCATAGGTGCTCGAAACTTAATGCTGGACAAAGCCCGACGATTCGCTCCAACACCTGGGGGACCAAATCCCAAAGCAGTGTCACCTTAGCGTGTTGAAGCGCCAGGCGGGCGTGGTGAACCATTCGTGCCCTGATCTTGACGAACTTGACCTGGAGGCTCCGCTATGGTCAGTGCTTTGACCGCCACAGCAGACACTTCCCGTGCAGTGCGCTACCAGGCTGCACGCCTGGGTAATTAGCGGTCGCACCAACTGATTGACCGCAAACCGGAGGCACAGCAACGACAACCGACCGCCACACACTATCCGCGCATAGTGTTCGTCGGTTGATCGACGTCAACCCTATGTGGAGACAGGTGGCCCCGGTGACGGCTGGGAACGGTTTAAGTGTCCCGATCCTCGCCGCGCTCGGCGTAATCCGGGCGTCCGGGTCGCGTTGCCGCGCAACACGAAGGAGGAACGTGCTCCACACTATCGGCGAATGGTAATGGTGAGCTGAACCGCGTCCGTTGCATGCCTAGAACTGAAGCGTCATCAAGGACGCAGTAGCGCAATGTGCCGTTCAGCTTTGATGTGTCACCGTTTGCGCCTGGCCAACCGGCGAGCCCCTTACAGGCGTGCCAAGGCCCCGCCGTCGACGAAGATGGTGTGGCCGGTGACGAAACCGCAGACGTCGGAGCAGAGGTACACCAGCAGCGCGGCCAGGTCCCGCGGGTGACCGTAACGCCGCGATGGAAGGAAGCGCGCAAAGAGCTCTTGCCGCTGATCCTCGAGGCTTCGTTCTTCGCCGATGAACCAGCCGGGGCCGATCCCGTTTACGCGGATGGCCGTGCGGCTTAGCTCCAGACCCAGCACCCGAGTGAGCTGAGCTATCCCCGCCATGCTGGCACAATAAGCCGCCATGTTCTCGACGCCTCGCTCCGCCAACGCCGAGCTCACGTTGACGATGCGGCCGGCGCCCTGGCTCTGCATATGTTTCGCGGCCGTCTGGCAGAATAGGAAGACGCTATGCAGGTTATGGGTCAGAACCTGGTCGAACTCCTCAAGGTCCGTCTCCAGGAAGGGCTTGGCGGCTGCCAACTGGCAGTTGTTGACCAGGAGGTCCAGGCCACCATGAACGTCGATCGCCTGCTGTACGGCGCCGCGTACGCTGGCCGGGTCGGTGACGTCGGCGGGGAAGATCGCGACGTCACTGTAGGCGCTTGTGGCTTGACGAGCAGCCTCCAGAGCATCATGTGGACCGCCGGCAACTGTGACGCGAGCGCCCGCTTCGGCCAGCGCCGCGGCCAGGAACGGCGTGGCGAAGTGGCCGCTGGTGGTGAGCAGGGCGGTCTTCCCTTGTAGGTTCCACTGAGGTGGAATCGGCATCAAACGCCTCCGTTCCCAGGGTCCCAGGTTCGCACTGGCGCGTAACCCGTGGGGGCGACGCCGCTGGCCAGAACTCCTCCGTCGATTGGGAAAATCTCCCCGTTCATGTACTCGGACGCATCGGAGGCCAGGAAAACAACGGCGGGTCCGATCTCGTCGGGGGGACCAAAGTATCCCACCGGAACGTGCTCGTTTCGGGGCATCTCCTCGCGAAGCGAAGCCGTGGCCTCGGTGGTGAAAGCGCCCGGCGCCAGGGTGACGCAGGTGACGCCCTCGCGGGAGAGGCTAGCGGCCAGCGTGCGAGTGAGTTGCACCATGCCGCCCTTGGCCACCGCGTACACGTATTCGCCGCGTACGCCACGTAGCCCGAAGTGGGATGCGACATTGATTATCCTACCGCCCCCGCGTTGGATCATGGGCTGGGCCACCGCCCGAGCACAGTAGAAAGCGCCGGTGAGGTTAGCATCGATACCGGCGTGCCATTCGGCGTCGGACACCTCCCAGATGGGCTTGAGAGGCTCGTTGGGCTGCCCGGCATTGTTCACCAGAACGTCCACCCGCCCGAATGTCCATAGCACCGACTCCACCATCCGGTTGACCTGCGCTGAATCGGTGATATCGGTGGGGATGGCCATCGCGCGCCGACCCAGAGCCTCGACCTCCGCCTTCACCGCCTCCAGTGGACCCGGCCGGCGGGCAGCTAACGCCAGATCGGCTCCGGCCCCGGCCAGATGCAGCGCCATTTCGCGACCCAGGCCGGTGCCTCCGCCGGTGACGATGATGGCCTTTCCTTCCAGGTTCAGTGCTTCGAGCATCTCTCTCCTCGTATTGCTATTCGTGCCTTGCGTCGACCCAGTCCCGAAGAAGGAACTTTTGGATCTTCCCGGAGGGCGTTTTGGGGAGCTCGTCGAACACCTCTAGCCTTTCGGGCCAGTACTGCTTGGCGGTCCGGCTCTTGTCGAACCACGCTTGGAGCTCGTCGAAGCTGAGCCGTTCGCCTGCGACCAGCGTCACGCAGGCGCACGCCCTCTCTCCCATCCGCGGGTCCGTCGTGCCCACCACCGCGACTTCCATCACCTTGGGATGTCGGAAGAGGATCTCCTCAACCTCCACGACGGGAACGTTCTCCCCGCCGCGGATGACGATGTCCTTGGTCCGTCCGCTGATGCGAATGTATCCCTGCTCATCCATGCGCGCCAGATCGCCCGTGTCGAACCACTGCTCGGAGTCGTAGGCCTCCTCCCAAAGGTCGGCCCGCTTGTAGTAGCCCACGAATTGACCAGGCCCGCGCGCCACCAAGGCTCCTTCCGTATCGGTGGGCAACGGCGTTCGGCTGACAGGATCCACGATGCGGACCTCCATGCCGGGAACCGGTCCGCCGTCGCTCTCCGCCGCCCTCGAGGGTGGGTCGTTCGGACTGACAATTGTGACGGCGCCGTCTTCTGTCATGCCCCAAGCAGATATGACGCGGCAAGGAAGGCGCTGGTGCGCCTCCTCCACCAGAGCGTTGGGGATGGTGGCCCCGGCGCAGACGAAGTAGCGCAGCGAGGACACGTCGTAGCTGTCCAACGCATTGGCTCGGGTCAGGTCCATCAGGAAAGGCGTGGCCCCCATGGTCCAGGTCACCCGCTCCTCGGCGATGAGGCGCACGGCGGTTTCGGGCTCCCACATATCCATGAGGACGATCTTGCTTCCCAACATCAACGGCATGTTGACGCCGTACGCGAACCCGGTGTAGTGGCCGAGAGGCGAACCCATGAGAATCTTGTCATCCCAGGTCAGCCCCAACACCGACCCCAGGGCACGGCTGTGATACATGATGGTGGCCTGGCTGTGCATCACTCCCTTGGGCTCTCCCGTGGTGCCCGAGGTGAAGCAGATCGCGCTTACGTCGTAAACGGGATCGGGACGCAGCTTGCGCAGCTCCTCCGCCGAACGCCCCACTTCCGTTCGCTGGAGCAGGATGTCCCTTTCGAAGGAGAGCATCCCATTGGGCGTCGGATCGCCGATCACGATCACAGCCCTGAGCGACGGCAACTCGTCGACCAATTCCTCCATCATCGCCCTGTAATCGAAATTCCGGAACCTCGGCGGGATGACCATGACCTTAGCTTCCGTCCGGTCCAGCATGAGCTTGATCTGCAAGTGGCGCATGATGGGAGTGATCGGGACGATG
>JASLXV010000076.1:0-13748 GCA_030740155.1 Dehalococcoidia bacterium
CGGCGACAATACCTCTGAGCAGCCGCTCGCCGGGTAGCGGGAGCCTTCGAGTGCGTTCTCGCATGGGGCACTACCATCGATTCCGGAGCGTGGAACGCGTGACCATTATCACGGGCCGGTCCGGTTGAACGCACCGCTATAAACGACGCCCTGGTGCCCCTCCCAGCTCCCGGAGACGATGGCCATCGGGCGACCCTGCTTGAACCGGTATTAGTAACCCAAAAGAGGACTGGATCTAAGAGGCCAGCGATGGACAATGAGGCCGTGTTAGTTGCAGGGCGTCCGCATCTGAGCCAGCAATGGAAACGCCGCCGCCTCTGACCTCAAGTCTGATTAAGAGTATAGGCCGCCGACAACACCTGTTCGTCGCTTGGCCCGCGGAATTTCACCAAGGGGCCGGTCCCACTTGGTCTTTCAACTGTACGAACCAACCGCACGGCCTGGCTATAGGCTCTAGTCACAGAAGATGATTGCTCCCTTGTTCTGATATATCCTCTCTAGGGTGTATAGTAATGGGATGCTACAGGGGTATGCTACCACGAGGCAGGCGAGCGAAAGGTCTGGCATTTCCCAGGCCCATATCAGGCGGTTGATGGAGTACGGAACACTGGCGGGTCTAAAGGTGGGACGGGACTGGTTGGTGTTGATCACATCACTCGAGTACTACATGGCTAACAGACCGAAGCCAGGTATAAAACCGGGAAGGGGACGCCGTGGCAAACGCGAATGGACATGATGACCGGCCCATGTCGGCCGCCCTATACGCCAGGGTGAGTACCGATGACCAGCGGGACCGCCACACCATTGGCGGCCAGATTGAGGCTCTACGGGGTTTCGCGCCTCACTGGAACATGAACATCGTTGAAGAGTACCTGGACGATGGCATCTCCGGAACCGTGCCATTAGACAAGCGGCCAGCAGGCTCACGCCTGACCGAAGACGCGAAGGCCCACAAATTCGACGTAGTGATTTTCTACCGCCTGGACCGGCTGGCCCGGAGCCTGCGGACCTTCCTGGACATCGTCGACTTCTTCGAGGAGGTCGGAATAGGGCTCCGGTCCATGACCGAGACCTTTGACACTACTAACCCCATGGGCCGGTTCGCCATACAGATGATAGCTGCTGTTGCTGAGCTAGAGCGGGGGACAATCATTGAGCGCACCAGCATGGGACGAGCGAGGGTGGCGACCATGGGCAAATGGACGGGAGGTGTGGTCCCCTACGGCTACCTGGTCGATGTCGACGGTTACTTGACCCCCGACTGGACCCCGAGGAACGGGTGTGCGTTCTCCGAGGCAGAGATCGTCCAGCGTATCTTTCGGATGATAGCTGATGAACGTAACTCCGCTATGGCCACCGCCAAACAGCTCAACGACGAGGGCATCCCGATGTGGCGGAAATACCATCGCCGTGGTCAGACAGAGGCACAGTACAAAGCGAAGCCTGGGGCATCGTGGTGGCCGACCAACGTAACTCGGATAATCCGCTCCGAGACCTACAAAGGCACCCATGTCTGGGACGCCAAGGGCCGGAAGATTGAGCGTGAAGTCCCGACCTTGGTTGACGGTGAGATCTGGGAGCGGGCACAGCGGCAGCTCGACTCTAACAAGCGCCTGTCGAAACGCGAAGAGGACCACCTGTATCTTCTCCGGGGCCTCGTCCAGTGCTCAAACTGCGGCAGAATGTACGTGGGTTCGCTCAATACCGCCAAGGGGGGTGATTGGAGGCGCTACTATTACCGATGCGGGTCGCAGCTTGGGGACAAGGCTGGCCGAGAACGCTGCGACGCCAAGGTGATAGGCACCGATTGGCTTGAGAATTTGGTGTGGGAGGATATAGAGTCCTTCGTGATGAACCCAGGTGGGGTAATAGACAAGCTTCAGGAGCGGATTGAAACGGAACTCCAGGCCGCACCTTCCGAGGGCAGGAAGCGTGAGCTACAGCAGGCCATAGCTTCCAAGGAGACAGAGAAGGACCGGCTCCTGGACGCATACCGAAGAGGGCTCATCGACATCGACGCCCTGGACGCCCACGTTCAGCGGTCCCGGCTAGAGTTGGAGCCACTGCAAAAAGAGCTAGCCAGCATGGCAGCCGCGGACGCCGAACGTGGTGTGAACATCGGCAAGTTGGCCAATGCCGAGAGTCTGCTCAAAACGCTCCGGGACACAATCCAGGGCACCCTCGATTGGAAAACAAAGCGCCAGGTCGTAGAGGCGCTGGTGTGGGGTATCTCCGTACACACGACCGGGGAGGGCCGCAAGAAGAAGGCCACAGTCGAGGTTACTTACGCTTTTGAGCCCATATTTCATGCTGTAGAAAGCGGCACAGCTTGAAATACCGGGGCGTTCGCGCTGCCGCCCCGGAGTTGGGCCGCCTGCTGGCCAAATTTCTGGCCGGCCATCCGGCGGCGGGAGAGGTGCTTGTGCCGGTACCGTTGCACCCCCGGCGATACCGGAGCCGCGGCTACAACCAATCGGCGCTGCTGGCCCGGGAGCTGGCCAAGGTCTCGGGCCTGGCGTTTGAGGAGGGGCTGCTGGCCCGGATCACCAACGCACCGCCGCAGGCCGGCGCGGCCTCCCGGCAGCAGCGGAGGGCCAACGTTGAGGGAGGGTTCCGGTGCACCGGCGAAGTTCGAGGAATGAAAGTGGTGCTGGTCGACGACGTGGCCACCACCGGGAGCACTCTGTCGGCCGGCGCCGCCGCCCTCAAGGCTGCCGGCGCCGCCTCGGTCTGGGGGCTGGTCCTGGCCCGGGAAGGCTGAGGCCCGGATCCGGACCCATCGGGCTGGAAGGAGACCTGGTATGAAATATGGGTTCACCATCCCGGGAAGCGGTCCTCTGGCCGCGCCGGAGGCCATGGTGGCCGCCGCCAAGCGGGGCGAGGAGTTGGGGTACGACTGCCTCACGGCCTCCGACCACATTGTTCTGCCCCGTAACGTCGGCTCTTTGTATCCGTACAACCAGCGCCGCGTCCATCCCAGCACCGTGAGCGGCTCCTGCCTGGAACAGCTTACGGTGTTGTCGTTCTTGGCCGGTCAGACCGACCGTCTGCGGCTGGTTACCAGCGTCATGATACTGCCCCACCGCAATCCCATAATAGCCGCCAAAGCGCTGGCCACCCTGGATGTCTTGTCTCAAGGGCGCCTGACCGTGGGCGTCGGCGTGGGTTGGATGCGAAAGGAGTTCGAAACCCTGGGGCTCTCGTATTTCGAGGAGAGGGGCGAGGTCACCAACGAGTTTATCCGGGCGTTCAAAGAGCTGTGGACCAGCGATAATCCTTCTTTCGACGGCCGGTACTGCCGGTTCTCCGACATCGGTTTCCTGCCCCAACCGGTGCAGAAGCCCCATCCGCCAATCTGGGTGGGCGGGGAAAGCCGCGCGGCCATTCGCCGGGCGGCCCGGCTGGCGGACGGCTGGCACCCGGTAAGCTCGAGAATCAACCCTCAGTCCGGCGGCCCGGAGCGGCTGGTGGCGAGGATCAGAAGTTTGCGCCTTCAGGCCGAAGCGGTGGGCCGAAACCCGGACGAGATCGCCGTCATCTACCGGGTCCACGGTTACGGCCTGGAGAACGGCGCGGGCGCGGCGGCATCAAGCAACGGAGACCGCCACCCCTTCTCCGGCAGCGCGGACCAGATCGCCTCGGACATCCGCCGGTATGAGGAGCTAGGGGTCAGCCAACTGGTGGTAGACTTCGCCGGTCCCGGCAGCTCCCGCCGGAGCGATCTGGGGCAGGCATTGCAGGACATGGAGGACTTCGCCACCCAGGTGTGGCCCCAGGTATAACCGCCGGCCGCCACGGGACACGATACCCGAAACGACAACCTTGGACGGCCGTTTACCTTCGA
Organism: Dehalococcoidia bacterium; assembly: GCA_030740155.1. Lineage (GTDB taxonomy): Bacteria > Chloroflexota > Dehalococcoidia > Lucifugimonadales > UBA3495 > CAJWBT01. The sequence continues at coordinate 3,845 of JASLXV010000076.1, forward strand.
TTGACCCCCGATTGACCCCGGCCGAGGTAGAGAATACAATTGCCCCACCCTTGGCGGCAGCGCAGACCAGACGCTTTTTCCGGCACATTGCTCCATCCGCCGGAAAGCCCGTAAGTCGATCGGGCTCGATGCCGCCCAGGCGACCGATCTTGTATCTGATACTTCAACCCTCAGGAGGACCTTATGGCTACCGGCAAGAGAGACCCGGCGGAGGCGTATGGGAGGCTTGGGCTCAAGCCCATCATCGTCGCCACCGGCGCGACCACCCGGCTCGGCGGGACCAGGACTCGCCCGGAAGTGTTGGAGGTGATGGCCGAAGCCGCCACGGTACTAGTGGACGTGGGCGAGCTGAACGATAAAGCCGGGGAGGTCATCGCCCGGCTCACGGGCGCCGAAGCGGGGTTCGTCTGCAGCGGCGCCGCGGGGGGGCTGCTGCTGCAGGCCCTGGCGTGTATCGCCGGCAGTGACCCGGTGAAGATGCATCGTTTGCCCAATACCGAGGGAATGAAAGACGAAATCGTCATCCAGAACATGCATCGCTTCCCCTACGACCAGGCGTACCGGGCCGCCGGCGGCAAGCTTGTCGGAGTAGGCGGCGGAAAGCGTTGCCACGGCTGGGAGCTGGAAGGAGCGATCGGCGAGAATACCGCGGCGGTGGCCTACCTCTGCGCTCCATTGACCGACCGGCGCACGTTGCCCCTTGACGAAGTCTGCGACATCGCCCATCGGCACGGGGTTCCCGTAATTGTGGACGCCGCCTCGATGCTGCCGCCCCGGAGCAACCTGCGCCGGTACGTGGCGGAAGGGGCCGACATGGTGGTCTACAGCGGGGGAAAGGGGGTCCGAGGGCCCCAGGGAGCGGGCATTCTCTGTGGGCGGAAGGACCTCATAGCGGCGGCTTCAACCAACGCCAGCCCCAACCAGTTCCTCGGGCGTCCCGCGAAGGTGTCCAAGGAGGAAATCGTGGGGCTGATCACGGCGTTGGAAATCTTCGTGGATGAGGATGAAGAAGAGGAGACTCGCCACTACCGCCAGCTAGCCCAGCAGGTGGTGGATGCCATGTCCGAGTTCCCCGGCTTGGATGTGACGCTGATGCACGACGATTTTGACTACCTGACCCCCAGCGCCGTGATTCGGTTCAACGGGGAGTGGCGTGGCCCTTCTCGAAGCCAGGTGGCGGCGGCCCTGGAGCAGGGCGACCCCGCCATTCACCTCAATCTACTGGGCCGGCCCGACGAACTGGCGGTGTCGCCGCTGAACCTGCTGGATGATGAGGTCCCGATCGTGGTGCGCCGGCTTCGAGAGGAGCTGCTGCGATAGTCGCGCCGGGAGCTACTTCAGCTCGACCAGGAGGACGTGGGTTTAGCTGGTCCCCAAGACCTCGGTGGAGTGGGAGTGAGCGTCATAGTACATCGCCTGGCCCGCTTGTAGCTCGGCTTCGAAGGATGCGCCGTCGCCCAACGTGAACTTGAACTTGCCGCCTGTGATGGCAATAGCCACCAGGTTTGGATGCGTGTGCATCTCGGTCTTCATTCCAGAGCTGCCTTTGAATTCAAGCACTCGTACTTGGTCGTTTTCCAGCAAGACTTTATAGGCATGGGGTGCTACTGCTACGGCGTCGCCTGGCATTCTACTCTCCTTCTACTGTTGATTACCTGATTCTCGGTTCGTCCTGAAAATGGATACAGCCATACTAGGGGCGGCCCGGCCGGGTGGCAATACGTACTGTTAGGGGGCTAATGCAGGAGCGGCCTTGCTAAAATGGACCTAGATCGTGGCGAATACGGGAGGAGTTCCGATGGCGCAACAGAACAAGCGCGGCGGGCCCAGCGTGGTGGTAATCGGCGCGGGCATAGTCGGCGCGTCCATAGCCTATCATTTATGCCGCCGAGGCGCGTCGGTCACCGTAATCGACGAGCATAGTCCGGGGTCCGGAGCCTCCAGCCGCTCCTTTGCCTGGATCAACGCCACCGCCAAGGCGCCGGCCTTATACCACGACCTCAGCCGGCGCTCCCAGGAGATGTGGGGCCGGTTCGCCGGCCATCTGGGAGGCGACGTGGGCCTGCGTTGGGGCGGGCGGCTCCAGTGGGTCGCAACCCCCGAGGCCGCTGAAGAGATGTACCAGCTGGTCAAGCAGCTTCAAGGGTGGGGCTACCCCTGCCGGATAGTCGACAAAGCCGAGATGCTGGAGCTAGAGCCGGGGCTGTCTCCCGGGCCGGTTACCGCCGCCATCTATACTGAAGCTGACGGGCAGGTCGACCCTGTAAAGGTCATCGATGCCTGCTTGCAGCGTGCCGCCCAGTGGGGCTTGAAGTTGCACCAGGAGACCCCTGCTACCGGCTTAACCCTGGCCGAAAGCGCGACCGGGGACGTGCGGGTGGTGGGGGTGGAAACCGAAAGGGGCAATCTGCCCTGCGACGTGGTGGTGCTGGCGGCGGGAGTAGGGATAACGAGGCTGGCCGCCATGGCGGCGATCGACCTTCCCCAGCCGGTAAGCCCCGGCGTGACCATCAAGACCGACCCGCGCCCGCCGTTGTTGCCCACGGTTCCGGTCCTGTACCCGCCCACGCTCCAGGACGGCCGCGGGGTGATACACATCCGCCAGTCCACCGACGGCGTGGTGACCGTGGGCGAGAGCGCCGAAGCCAGCCTGAGCCTCGATGACTCCCAGCGCCACGCCGACGACGTGCTGGCCCGGGCGGTCCACTATCTGCCGGCCCTGGCCGGAGCCAAGGCATTCCCGGCCGCGGTGGCCTATCGCCCGATGCCCCGGGACGGCTTCCCGGTGCTGGGGTTCTCCCAAGCAGCCCCCAACGTCTACGTTGCTTTGACCCACAGCGGCGTCACCCTGGCCCCGCTGATTGGTGAACTGGCCGCCCTGGAGATCGTCGAGGGCGCCACGGTGGAAATGCTGAGCGCGTACCGCCCGGACCGGTTCACCTGACGCGGCCCGCGGCCGGCGGTGAAACTGGCTCATTACCCGACGGCCTCTAATGGACCATCCTTCGACAAGCTCAGGACGAACGGGGGGGAGATCAAGGCGAACGGGAGGGGAGACCCGAGCGAACGGACGAGAATCCTCCTCTACCGTTCGTGGTGAGCTTGTCGAACCACCTGGTCAGGTGGAAACGCTCCTCCTCACTGTTCGTGGTGAGCTTGTCGAACCACCTGGTCAGGTGGGAACACTCCTCCACCGTTCGTGGCAAGCTTGTCGATCCACCTGGTCAGGTGGGAACGCTCCTCCTCACCATTCGTGGTGAGCTTGTCGATCCATTTGATTGGATCAGTTTGCCAGACCGCCGAGGGCATCAGCCAAGCTTGGGCAGCACGTCTTTGGCCAGGCGCTCCGCCTGCTCCTCGAAATCGTACAGCGGGTTTACCATGAGCATTTCGATGCCCTCGGCCACAACCTTGGCCAACTCGTCGATGCACTCGTCCTCGGAGCCAAAGACCGCAACTCTGATCTTCTCGGGATCTCCGCTGTAGCGTCCAAACCACTCCCGGAGCTTCTGGTCCGCCCGCTTTTTGTCCCGGTCTACCGCGACATAGACCCTCTTGGAGAGGGTAAAGGTGTCCGGGTCCCGGCCTTCCTCCTCCAGGTACTGCCGGATAAGCTTTATCTCTTCGGTGAAATTCGAGGTCGAAGAAGCCCCGGCGCCCATCCAGCCATCCCCCAGCCGGACGGCCCGTTTCAAGGCCCCAGGAGAGACGGCCCCGATCCAGATGGGAGGATGGGGATTTTGCAATGGCCTCGGGTCAATGGATTGGTTGTCCAGCTGCGTGAAGCGCCCGCGGAAGGTCACCTTGTCCTGAGTCCAAAGCTTTTTCATCAACTGGACCCCCTCTTCGAACCGGCGGGCCCGGCCCTCACGGGTCATGCCGAAGGCGGGGTAGATGTCGGCATATCCCCCCAGACCCATGCCCACCATGAGCCTCCCCTGGGAGAGCTGGTCCAGGGTCGCCAGGCTCTTGGCCAGGGGGACCGGGTTTCGCAGCGCGGTCAGCAACACCGAGGTGCCAAGCTTGATGCGGCTGGTCAGCGCCGCGGCGTAGGACAGCAACGGAACCGGGTCGAGAGCGGCCACGGCGCCCAGGACCTGCTCCTGGGTCCATGCTCCGTAGTAGCCCAGAGACTCCGCCTTGACCAGCCACCGGGCGATGGCAGCCGGGTCGATTACCCCGTCAGGGAAGATCTGCGGAATAGAAATACCGAAGCGCAGTTCCTTGTGCTCAGCCATCTGGTCACACCTCCCGGCCAAGGCTCTCGAGCCGCTTGATCCCTCTTTTTACCAGGCTTTTCCGGCCCCATTCCGGCCCATTGTAATATGTGGCGGTCCGGCCCGCCAGGCGGCGACGCCGGCCCTGCTCAGTAACGGCCTCTCAAACCTCGCACTGGCAGACCGCGCCACGAGGAAACGCCTCAAAGTCCCACTTTGCTAAAGGGGGATTTAAGGGGATTTCGCTCCACCAAGTTCCCGGCCAAATTTCGGCATCCGACCGGCGAAATAAATCCGGCACGATGCCTGAAGACGGTGGGCCGTATCCCCGGCCCTTCCGAAAGAGCCTCACCCAGACGGGCGGCCCGTCGCCGCGGGGCCCGATAGACCCACCGGGAGCCGGTTGGAAACAAGAGTGCCGTCGCCTGGCCCGTGGTAAGATACATAGCTAAGCATTTGGAGCAGCGTCGAGGCGCCGCATCCGGCCCCGCCGCGAGAGAACCCTGGCATGGACGAATTTGACCACCGCATAGCAAGCGCCCTCCAGCAAACCCAGGTGCTGCGCCCGCCCAAGCGACACTTGGCCACCTTTGGCGCCACCGATCTACGGTACTACCTGGTTACGACGCCTATCTACAGTGACCTCGTGCCGGGGACGGAGGAGAGCGTAGTCCGCGATGGGAAGGTGGTGTCGCAGCGGCCCGCCATCGTGACCCCCACCTACATGCTGAACCTGGAAGGGTTCGGCGACGACGCCAGACAGTACATGGAGTCCATGGTGATGCAATACGGCCCCAACAGCCCCGGCCTCCTGTACCAGTATCGCAACGAGCCGGGCGGCCTCGAAATAGTCGGCGGCGAGGCCCATGCGGTAGCCCAGCGGATAGCTGACGACCTGGACCAGCGAGGCGTCGACTCGGCCGCCGTGATCATGGGGGCCGATGAATTGTGGGACCTGTCACTCATGAAGTTCATCTACGACTACACCACTGCATCCCTGTCCTCCAACGTGGACGAGATACAGGCCATGGGGCTACTGGACCCACATCCTGACGTGGAAGTTCCCCGGGGCGCGGTCCAACGAATTGAATCGCTCTTCCGGCAGGTGGAAAGAGGATCGGACCCCCAGAAATTACACCGGGAGCTTACCAGGTGGGGCCTCTTCGAGCACTACCAGGACCGCTTCCTGGGCCTGTTCCGCCGGAAATGAGGGTGTGCCGATGACCCACGCGCCGGTCCCCACTCTCCCCACCCGTGGCCCGGGTGGGTTGCGGCGGCGGGCCGGCCGGCCAAAGCGCCTCTCCCGCTTCTAGCCTATCCGATTCAGCACCCGCAGAGCCCTAAACAAGCTGCTAAACCTGGCGACGAAAGAATCCCCCTTTATAAAGGGGGAAACAGGGGGATTTGACCCCGCAACCGGGCTCTTGATCAAGTCTAGCTGTCTATTCATGGGCCTGTAACTTGGCCGGGCCGGTGCCGCCCTCGCCGGGCGGCTTTCCGGCGAGCCATATTGAAACCGAGGAGGCACCGTTGTCGGAGAGCTTGGGCAAGCCGTTCGCGCTTCACGGCTGCGAGAAAATGATCTACGACATCCGAATGGGCCCCCAGGCCCTATGTCTCAACGACGTCATCTACTTCGCCTATCAGGCCAACCCAAACGGCCCCGAGGCACACCCCCACCTCATCACCTACGATCTCAGGAACGAGAAGTGGTCGGATCCTGTCCGCGCCGGAGCGGTCGAGCATTATGACCACCACTTCGCTCCCATTATCTGGTTCGACCTCGAGCGGCGTATCCATGTCCTGTACAACTGCCACGTCCGTGACGGCGGGATACACCTGGTCTCGGCCGGTCCCGAGACCTTGCCCGAGTCCCCGGAGGACTGGAGAAAGGGCTCCGAGATCGCTCCATCGATAAGCTACCCTCGGGTGCTCCGAATCGACGACGCCACGCTGCTGCTTTACTATCGCGTATTCGGACACATGGGCTACTGGTCCTACCTGATCTCCCATGACGGGGGTAACTCCTGGACACCTCCCGAATCGCCCGTTGTTGACTTCGACCGGGACCCGCAGGACGACTCCGACACCTGGGCGGGATCGTACCACAGCGTCCATGCCGATGAAGACGGCCGGTCACTCCATATTGCGTTCATCTACTGGGACGAGCGGAAGAAGCTCCACCCCGTCTACAATCGCAGTTTTCGCACCACCGACCGGTATCACCTGTATTACCTTCGGCTGGATATCCCCTCCGGGGCCCTCTACACGATCGACGGGGAAAAGCTGGAGGCGCCCGTCACCCGGCGGCAGGCAGAGAAATGCAAGGTCTGGGACACCGGCCACCGGCTTACCAACATGCCGTCGATTGCCGTGGACGAGAGAGGCGAGCCGTGTTTCATGGTGCCCGTTTCAGGGGAGACGCCGTGGGAGTGTGATTTCTACTTCGTCAGGCGCGATGGCGGAGAATGGACGTGGCAGCCCGTCACCCGAACGAACCATACCTGGGCCGGCAGCAACCTGACTCGCCGCAACGGCAGCACGATGACCGCACACCTGGTCGTTGGGGATATCGACGGCGAGACACTTTCCTACGGCGGCGGAGAGGTCGAAGAGTGGGTCACCACCGATGGAGGCAGCTCCTGGAGCCCGAAACGCCGGCTGGTCCCGGTACCCGGCCTGATGTACAACAACCCGCGGCCCGTCGAACTGGCCGACGGCGGGGAACTGACCGATTTCCTTCTCTTCTACGGGTGGCAGGGTCCGGAGAGTATCCAGCCAGCCGTACCAGGCGGCCTACCCCCATGCAACCGGGGCCAGGCGTTCCTGAGCCATAACTGTAAATGGCTGTGACCGGTGCACCCGGCCTCGGAGGCTGGTGACCGGCCAAGCTACTTCGCCTACGCCGGGACCTTGCCGAGGCTCTCCAGCAGACTGCCGAACCCGTATATCGGCTGGTTGATGCCCACCTTCCGGAAGGTGGCCCAGATGTTGGCCTGATTGGAGGTGACCACGGGTTTGCCCGTCCGCTTCTCCAACTCGGCCACAACCTCCACGGACCGCCACGCGGTGCACGAGCAGAGCAGAGCGTCGGCCTCGGGATGGCACACGCTGGAGGCGAACTCCAACACCGACTCCGGGTCCTGGTCGTTGATGCCCTGGGAGCCCGATTCGGCGGCAACAGGTTCGCCGTCGACGTTGAGCACTTCGAATCCCTGCGCCTCCAGGTAACCCCGTAGCCTGACATTGGCCCACTCCTTGTAAGGCGAAGCGACGGAGATGCGCTTGGCCCCAAAGAACCGCAGCGCTTCCACCACCGACGGGCTGGTGGCCGCCGCCGGCACTCCGGCTGTCTTTTGAATGAGGTCGATCATCTCGTCGTCCCAGCCCGGCCCTTTGTAGAAGCTGCCGGTGGTGCAGCCGTAGGCGATGACGTCGACCTTCGCCGTGGCCAGATACTTGGCAGCCGTTTCGATATCCTGGTTCATCAGGTCCATGCCATCGGTGCCCCGGGCGATGTTGGTCAACCACATGCGGTGGCAATGGATGGTCGTGTTTGGGGGAGCGACCATATTGAAATCCGCTTCACAGGTTGTGTTTGTCGAAGGTACCATGACGCCGATGCGGGTCCGAATTGCCATTACGAGACCTCCATGCGCTAGGTTGCGTCAATAATACCAATCATCGATGCGGGTTACCAGCGGCGCCGGACCGCGGCCAGGTAACGAACTCCGGCCGTTGACAGCGGAGCGGGGCCCGTCCATATTAGCGTCAGCATCGTCGAGGAGGCGGGCATGCCCGAGGCGCCGGACCTGGAAGTGATCAAAACTTTCCTCAACGGCCGGGTGCAACGGCAACAAATCAGCTCCGCCAGGGTGCTGAAGCCCACCGTCCTGCGCTCCCCGGCCGGGGACTTCTCCAACGACATTCAAGGCCGGACCCTCAACCTGGTCCATCGCCGGGGAAAGTTCTTGCTGGTCGAGTTGTCTGGGGACCGCTGGCTGGCCATCAATCCCATGCTCACCGGGGCCCTCCAGTATTGCGAGTCCAAGGCGCGGGTGTACAAGAAGACCTGCTTCGTTTTGTCCCTGGCCGAAGGCTGGGAGCTACGTTACCTGGATGACCGGCAAATGGGTAAGGTATATTATGTCAACCAGGCGCAACTGGCCGAGGTGCCCCTCCTGAACGAACAGGGACCCGACGTGCTGGAGGGCATCACCTTCGAGGAGTGTAGACCGTCAGCGATAATGGGACACATCGGGGGGTAAGAAAACCCGAGAGAGGGGAGGTGGCGTGAGCTCCTGGAGTGAAGGTAAAGTACTCACAGAAAGGAGCAGATGTGTCCCAGTCAGTAATCAGCAAGGCCCCGGCAGCAGAAGCGCGGACCGAAGAGGCCCAGACCATCGAGAGGCGAAAACGTCATAACCGGACCCTCAGGGAATTCACTCAAGCTCTCCCACACCTCTGATCTCTTGGGTCCCAAACTGTCCCATTTGTGCTGACTATCTATAACAATAGACCTCGAATCGTTACTGCAAAGAAATATAGTGCGATGAGAATAAGAAGGCCGCCACTAATCCTGCGGATAGCGGTTTCGCTACTACGAAGAGCGTTCATTAATCCAGTTCCTGCCAGCATCAAAGCCACGGAGACGTACCAGCAAGCATCGATCGCCGCTGCGGCGATTCCCATTAACCCTGTTTCTAACCAACTTGAGTCCGAGTCGACGAGATGGCTGAATATTGCAAGAAAGAATAGAGCAACCTTTGGATTAAGGAGAGAGATCAGAAACCCTTCGCCAGTGCCTCTAAGCAATAGTGTAGAACCAATTGATCGCTCGTCTTTCTGTTGAACTGGCAGCCCGTCGCCAACCATGATTGTACGAAACCCTATATATGCAATAAGAAACGCACCTGACGTTCGTGAAGCCAACAAGATGCTCGACTGATCTACCAGCACCTCTGCTATTCCCATCGCAGTCAGGAATGCCCATAAACCGATGCCAGCCGCATGTCCAAGACTAGTAGCAATACCATAGGTCCTCCCTCCGACGATAGTATTGCCAGCTACTAAAGCAAGGCTTGGTCCTGGTGATATGGCACCAAGAAAACAAATCACCACCAGCTGGAACCAAGAGCCAATGTCCATAAAGAATGAACCTGTCCGACACGCCTTCGGTCCCCGATACGTATGGGTCTCATAAAGCGTGAAGGTGCTGATAATTAGCACAAATGGATCACATTGGAGCCGTTCCCTGGGTACTATACCTACAATTCAGGGGCCGCACCACTTTCACATCACCACGAACCACCACACCGGACCCTCAAGGAGTTCGCCCAAGCTCTACCACACCCCTGATCTCTCAGGTCCCAAACTGTCCCATTTGTGCTGGTTGCCAACAAAGCATATCATGTCATCATAAGTCACTTGGTGGAGATAGGACAGGCTCCCTACGACGGCGAATTGGCCACTGGCCTGGGATGCTCCATCGAGGAAGGGCGACAGATCGTTCATGTGACTTGGTCGCAACAGAGACAGGAGATGCAATGACAACGGCTGCTCAAGAAAGAGACATTCGGATGACAGGCCGATTTATGATAACCGCTCTGGCTTCCGGTCACGCCATTTTCCACTGGGTGATGCAAAGCTTTGTGGTATTGCTTCCTGAGATCCAGGCCGCCTTCCAT
>JASLXV010000077.1:0-62894 GCA_030740155.1 Dehalococcoidia bacterium
CAGGGAGATCATCGAGGACTGGCGGGTGGACTACAACGAGGTCAGGCCCCACAGCTCGTTGAACGGCAGATCGCTGAGGGAGTATGCTGAGGCAGCAGTCGGACTCTACTAACCAGCGATACTAACTTCGGGGGAAGGTCAGTATTAACAAAACAACCGCTGTGTGGGCCTTACAGGGCTAAATAGGGGTATACTACAGCTACATAGCTCCGGTTTCAGAATATTTTCTTTGTACCTAACCTCTAGGTAGAGGTCCCATAACAAGTTGGGGATTTGCACAATCCGGGGGGTGGGCAATGAAGTTACCTAGAATTATGGTGGTACTGATTGGAATCGCCCTGTACATTGCTACCGTTGGTTGTTCCAGTGCCCCTCCAGAATCAATTTCCACGACGAACATAGATGCATCTGTAGTGGTGGTCACCACAACCACCCAAAAATCTGTTGTTGCGCCGATTCCGGCCAACACGCCGACGTCTCCGACCGATACTCTCACGCTGGTGCCCGCCCAGCAAGCAATTCGGGTGCGTGACACAGACGCCCTGCGGCAGCTGACCTTCGCTTATTGGGATGCGTTGAACTCTTACGATGCGGAAAAGGCGGTGTCGTATCTGGAGGAGAACTACCGTCAGGCACATAGGGGTGAGGTGGAAAAGGGTATCAACCAGATGAAGATGTTTGGGGTGAAGCTAGGGGTAAGCGAGGAAAGCCCGCCTCGCATAAAAGGGGTAAACGAGGCAGAGATGTATGTGGCTTTGAAAGAGCCGCTAGGCACCCGTCGCATCCTTATGAAATTTGCAACAGTCGAAGGGGAGTGGAAGATAACCTTTGCAGAGGAAGTAGAGTAACCCAAGTGAGTTGAATTAGATAGCGAGACTCTATACCAACTAGATACCACCTATAAATAAAAACGTATAACCAGTAGGCAACAACAAAACCCTTCTCTCAGCAATATGGGAGAAGGGTTTATTAATTGGGGATATATCGTAGGGAAGAAGAATTCTATGCTGGGTATGAAGGTATTATCTTTTTCTATGCCTCGCTTGTTTGATTATCTAAGGCGTATCCTGTGCCTGAGTCGTGCCTAGTTTTTTTCAATTATTTTTTCAAGTTTTGCCTGTACACCCATGTACAACTATGGATGCACAGGGGATAATTTTGAGGCTAGAGATGGGGGTTCAGATACGGTGTAATACGTTTAGAAGGCAGCCGCTCTATCCCCTGAGCTACTGGGACGCAATGTGTTTCTGAGGGCTGACTGGTACCGTCGATCTGCCCACAAAGCCTTGCCGGCCTCATGTACCGGCCCCACCTGCCAGCCTAATCTGATTGTACCAGACGCGTAGAGGAAATTCACGAGAGCAACGCCATTTTTCGCCTCACGGCGGCCCAGGAGCCGGTATTCGTCCGGCCTGGGTGAACCGGCGGCCGGTTGAATCTCGGTGGGTCCGGGGTTAGAATTAACAGCCATCCCGTCGGCTGGAACAGGAGGCGTTGGTTTTGGCGCCCCGCCGGTCTCCGCACCTGGCAAGTCTTCCATTGGGAGGAGAGCCTATGGGCGCTCGAAAACGCTTGGGGATACTGGTACCCGCCACCAACAGTGTGGCGGAACCCGATTTCAACCGGGCCGTCCCGGATGACGTGACCGTCCACTCGCACCGGCTTTGGCTTCAAAACCAGGCCCTCACCGACGAGGCAATCGACCGGATGAACTCGGATATTGAGGCGGGTGCAAGGTACCTGGCGCAGGCGAATGTCGACGTGATCGCCGTGGCGGCCACGTTCAACACCTTCTACCGGGGACCGGAGTGGCCACTGGAGATGGAGCGAAACTTGGGCGCGGCAGTGGGTACTCCCGTCGTGCTCACCAGCCCCTCGGTGGTCTTCGCGCTGCGCACCCTGGGCGCCCATCGTATCTCGATCGCGACTCCCTATCCCGACTTCGCCAACGAAAAACTTCGGGTCTATTTCGAAGGTCTGGGCTTCCAGGTCCTCAACGTGGACAGCGACCCAAGCATTTGCATGGCTGGTACCCAAGAAATCAACGAGCACGACCCCAGGGAGATTGCCAAGTTTGCGGCGACCGCCGCCCGGCCCGAGGCCGATGCTATGTTCCTGCCGTGCACCGCGTGGCGGACCCTGGAGGTGGCTCAGGAGCTGGAACAGCGCCTTGGCAAACCGGTGGTCACGTCGAGCCAGGCTACTATCTGGCGGTGCCTGCAAACGGTGGGCGTCGACCAGCCGATCTCGGGGCGAGGCCGGCTGCTGGAGGACATGCCCGCGATTACCGGGTGAGCGTAGCCCACCCGGTCGGGGTCGCTCCCCCAACGCCGCACCCTTGCGGCACTCTGTCACCACTTCGGCCGATGGCGGCGGCCCGGCTCGCCGTCACCATCGCTCGGTCAAGTTCAACGCTATTGCCCATCGCTGCCGTGTGGCGTTCGATCCGCGTTCAAGTAATGAAGCAATATCGCCTCGTCGCGGTTGATATATTCTCCGATCCGTCGAGGGGCGTCACGCTCACCGGTGCAACGCGGCCAGGCGTCCTTGACACGAACTACCGGGGAGCGTAGGCTGCGAAAGGCGGTGATAAGTACCTCAAACTGCGACCAATGGCCGGGAAAGAGGACGGCCGCTGTTGAACCATGGAGCGCAATAAGACTGGTGGGCGGGCCGAGGCCGGATAGGCATCACTTGCCGGGTCATGCCCCCCGGGGATGGGCGCGGAGGTCCGAAGCATTTGGTGATGCGCAGACAGACCGATGTGGTCGTCGTAGGTGGCGGAATGTCCGGGATGTGCGCCTCGCTGGCGGCATTGGAGGACCACGCTCAGGTCATCACCGTGGAGAAAGGCACCCGGTCCGGGGGGTCCATGAGGCTTTCCGGCGGGCTCATCTGGACTTTCCTCAGCCGGGCTCTCGTGCGTGAGAAGATACCCGGCGGCAACATCGCCCTTCAGGACATGGTACTGGATGACCTGTGGGAGGGGATCTCCTGGCTAGAGGGCCACGGCGCCATCCTGGACGCGGAGCGGGGTTTCAAGAGCTACGGCCGGGGCCGCGCCGCCAGCCCCCCCGATCTTGCCTGGCTGTTCGAGTCCCGGCTGCAAGCCCTTGGCGGAGAACTTGAGCTGGAAACATCTATGGAGACCTTGCTGTACGAGGATGGCGTGGTCCGTGGGGTGCGAGTGTCGTCGCCAGGGGGCGCCGTCGACATCGAGGCCGGGGCTGTCGTCCTGGCCAGCGGCGGCTTCCAGGGAAACCCCGAACTGCTGGCGCGGTACGTAACGCCCCACGCGGGCAAGGTCTACCTGCGCGCTAACCCGTGGAGCACGGGCGACGGCTTTCTAGCCGCCACGGGCATCGGCGCCGCCGTCACCCCGGCAATGTCGGCTTTCTACGGCCACGCCCTTCCCGCCCCTCCGACCGGATTCGGCCCAAAGGAATTGAGAGACATGACCCAGCGCCAGGGGCATGTGTCCGTGGCCATCAACCTCGATGGCCTCCGGTTCGCCGACGAATCGGGAGGTACGGGCGAGGAGCACCTCGCCCAAGCAATGGCTTTGCAGCGGGACGCCACGGCCGTCTACATCACGGACGCGGAGATCGCGGAGATTCCCCTGCGGCAAGGCCTGCCCCGGACCTTCACCGAACGGCTGCGTAAACGCGGCGGCCCGGTGATCGAACGGCAGACGCTGGAGGAACTGTGCGAGGCCCTGGAGGTTTGGGGAGTCGCCGGCGCCGGCGCGCTCCTCACCCTGCGGGAGTTCAATCAAGCGCTTGCCGACGGGCATCCGGACCAACTCGATCCCCCACGGCGAGGGAACCACTACCCGATCATGAAGCCGCCCTTTACCGCGGTACTGGTCCGGCCGGGCGTCACGTTCACCCACGGCGGGCTGGAAGTTGACACGGAGTTGCGGGTCCTCCGGCGGTCGTCGAGCAGCTCCACCCTTCCCCTGGCGATCGCGGAGCACTCGGAAGTGAGGTTCAATCCCATCCCCAACCTTTATGCAGCGGGTTGCGACGTGGGCAACATCAGCAACGCCGGCTACATGGGCGGGCTCGGGACCGCCCTCACCACCGGGCGGCGGGCCGGACTGGGAGCGGCTGCCTGTGCGCGAGCGCGGAAGGCCGGAGGGCAGGCCGAGGCCGTATCTGTATCCAAGGGCCGGACCCTGCCCCAGAGGATGGGCGAGGAGGCTCGGAGCGCATGGTGATCCGCCGGCAGACTGATGTGGTCGTCGTAGGTGGCGGAATGGCCGGTTTGTGCGCCTCGTTAGCGGCGCTGGAGAACCACGCCAACGTTATCACCCTGGAGAAAGGCTCCCGGTCGGGGGGCTCCATGAAGCTTTCCGGCGGGCTCATCTGGACTTTCACCAGCAAAGCCCTGCTGCGAGAGATGATGCCCGACGGCAACATCGACCTTCAGGACATGGTGTTGGATGATCTGTGGGAGGGAATATCCTGGCTGGAAGGCCACGGCGTCAAATTGGAGGCGGAGCGGGATTTCATGGGCCACGGCCGGGGCCGCGCCGCCAATGCCCACGACCTCAACGCGGTGCTCGAGTCTCGCGTGCAGGCGCTGGGCGGAGAAGTTGAGCTGGAATCGCCCATGGATAGCCTGCTGCACGAAGACGGCGAGGTCCGTGGCGTGCGGGTATTCTCGAGGAGCGGCATCGTTGACATCGAGGCCGGGGCCGTCGTCCTGGCGACCGGCGGCTTTCAAGGCAATCCTGAATTGCTGGCGCGGTACGTGACGCCCCACGTCGATAAAGTCTACCTGCGCTCCAACCCGTGGAGCACGGGGGACGGCTTTCTCGCCGCCACCGGAATTGGCGCCGCCGCCACCTCGTCAATGTCGACCTTCTACGGCCACTCACTCCCGGCCCCTCCGGCCAGTTTCGGGCCCAAAGAGTTCATGGAAATGACCCAGCGCTACGGTCCCGCGGCCGTGGCCATCAACCTCGACGGACGCCGGTTCACCGACGAATCGGCGGGGACGGGCGAGGAGCGCCTCAACCATGCGATAGCTCTGCAACGGGACGCGACGGCCGTCTACGTCGTGGATGCGGAAATCGCCGACGCCCCCCTGCAATACGGCCAGCGAGCCCGCGTCTCCCTCGAACGGGTGCGTCGCGCCGGCGGCCCGGTGATGGAACACAAATCACTGGAGGAACTGTGCGAGGGCCTGGAAGGGTGGGGGGTTGCCGGCGGCAATGCGCTTCTCACCCTGCGGGAGTACAATAAGTCACTCGCCGGGCGATCATGGGCCGGGCAATCGCAGGTCGGAGGTCTGCAGGACCGGCTCGATCCTCCACGGCGGGGTAACCGCTTCCCGATAGCGAAGCCACCTTTCAGCGCGGTAATGGTCCGGCCCGGCGTCACGTTTACCACCGGCGGGCTGGAAGTCGACACGGAACTGCGGGTCCTCCGGCGGTCGTCTAGCATCTCCACCCTTCCCCTAGCGATCGCGGAGAACTCGGAGGTGAGGATCAGTCCCATCCCCCACCTGTACGCCGCGGGCTGCGACGTGGGCAACGTCAGCAACGCGGGCTACCTCGGCGGGCTCGCGACAGCTCTCGCCTCGGGGCGGCGCGCCGGCCAGGGGGCGGCCGCCTGTGCCCGAGCGGGCGACGCGGTAGCGGGGGCGTGAAATGGGGTCGGCGGAGCGGTGCCCCATTCTAGAAAGAGGGCTATTCGGTAATGGCCGCTGCGGTGACTCATCAGGCCAACAAGAGAATATCAACAGGAGGAGGTAGGTTATGGTCACGGTTCAAGAGCTTGCGTTCGAAGATGTTCAGGTAGGTGTCGCGACCCAGTCCGTCGAGATTGAACTCACTCCCGCGCTGGTCCAGTGGTACGCACATGCCCTGGACAGCCCCAACGACAACTGGTATCGGTACAGTTCACCTTTGGGAGAGCCCATCGTGCCACCGGCGGTGTTGGAGAACCTGGGTCTGGGCCTCAGGGGTGTTCGCATCATTGCCCCCGGCGGCAGCGTTCACTCCCGGTGTGAAGTGGAACACAAGAAGCCCGTAACGGTGGGCACGAAGATTCGCGCCGAGGGGAAGGTTGTCGAGAAATACGAAAAGCGGGGCAAGTGGTATCTGGTGTGGGAAGTCAGGATTACCGACGAGGGCGACGAGGAGATATTGATTGGTACCTACACCAATTGTGCTCTGCCCGCGGGGCAAAAGGTTCAGTACCGCTAAATAACCTTCGGGAATGAGGGATAATCTTACAATCTAAGGAGGAGTGCAATGACTACCGGAGTAGTGAACGTGGCAGACCTTAATGTAGGCGATGATCTCCCGAGCCTGTCCTTTACCATGAGCCTCGGGCACATGCGCCTCTTTTCCGGCTGGCCGGACTGGGCCAAGATGGGCCGAAACCCGGTGAACCAGCACACCAGCCCCGAAATGGCGGAGAAAGTGGGGCGGCCGGCACCCATCGTTCAGGGCCTCCAGATGTCCGCTTGCGTGGAGGAGATGCTCATCAACACCTTTGGCATGGACTGGTTCTCCGGCGGCAAGATCATGGTGTACTATGTCGGGATCACCATCCCCGGGGATGTCATTACCGCCAAGGGAAAGGTCATCGAGAAGACCCCACAAGAGGATGGCAAGACCCTGTTGGAAATGGAAGTTTGGGGAGAGAACCAGCGGGCCGCGAAGGTGACCGTCGGTTTCGCCTCCATCGCCGTATAGCCCATTTCCGGCTCGGCCCCACACCTCCAGCGGGGCTTGGCTTCAAAACCGTCGTTTCGAAGAGCGGCCGCACTGTCTTTCCGAGGAGCGAAGGGACAAGGGATCTGGTGTGGGATTTTTCCAGGGGAACTTGGAAAGAAAACTTGGACCCGGCCCCGTCTCCACCTCGCTTGACACGGGGTGACCTACACTATATTACTTTGGGGCCGGGCCTCCGGGGGGCGTTGGGCCGGAGGCCGGTCAAGGAAATGGCCATCAGCAGGCCTTGGCCGCACTGGAAAATAGAAGAGGCATCGGGGTATTCCCCGATGCCTCTTCTGTTAGGCCGGATTCTCTCGCGCCTTGCCTCGAGGTGTCTTAGCCCTCGTAGGTGCGCTTTTGGCCGATGGAGTCAGTCTTGTGGGAGGAGAACTCCTGGGTGATCACCTTCACCTCGGACTCCACCACCACGTTGATGAGGGCGGGCCTACCGGCGGCGGCGGCGCGCTCCAGGGCGGGCCGGATGTCTTCCGGCTTTTCCACTCGTTCGGCGTAGCAGCCGTAGGCCTCCGCCATCCCCTCATAGTTGCTGAAGCCCAGGTATCGGCCGGGCTCATCCTTCTTTGCGGGCGCCCCGGCGGCCCACCCAGCGTTGTTGCTGATGACGGTGATGACGTTGATCTTATTGCGGGACATCGAGTCCAGCTCCATGGAGTTGAAGCCAAAGGACCCGTCGCCCGTGAGCACCAGCACCTGCTTCTCGGGCTTGGCAACCTTGGCCCCGATCCCGAAGGGCAAGCCGGTGCCGATGTTGCCGAAGGGACCGGAGTTCAACCGGCTGCCGGGGTTGAAGCTGGGGATCGACTGACGGCCGAAGTTCAGGATCTCCTGCCCGTCCACCACCAGGATGGCGTCCCGGTCCAGGAAGTCCCTGACCTCTTTGCAGAGCCTGAGGGGATGGATGGGGACCGCGTCGCTCTCCATCTGGACCTCTTGCTTCTCCTTGGTGGCGGCGTCTTGGGCGCGAAGCGTATCGATCCACTCGCCGCTGGCGCCCTTGCGCCGGTCTCCCAGCGCATCGGTGAGCTGCTGGAAAACTACCTTGCAATCGCCGACGATGCCGACGTCCACCGCCCGGTTGTGACCTATCTCCGATGCGTCGATGTCCACCTGGATTATCTTGGCGTCGCCGTTGAGCCTGGGGGCCTGGGCGAAGGCCAGCATGTAGTTGAACCGGGTGCCCATGACCAGGATGACGTCGGCCTCCCTGAAGGCCTTGGAGCGGGCGGCGAGGAAACTCATATCATGGTCGTCGGGGACGATCCCTCGGGTCTGAGGCATGGTGAAGAACGGGATGTTGGTCTTCTCCACGAACTCCTGGAACTCCGGCCCCGATTGGGACCAGAAGGTGCCCGTGCCCGCAATGATTATCGGCTTTTTAGCCTTGGCCAGAAGCTCGGCCGCTTCCTTGATCTGGGCGGGGTCCCCGCCGGGCCGGGCAGCGGTCCTGGTCCCCGTGGGGTAGGAGACTAAGTCCTCATCCACCGGGTCGGAAAGGATGTCCGAAGGCAAGTCGATGTACGCGGGTCCCGGCCTCCCGGTGGTCACCGCCCGGAAGGCAGTGCTCACGATTTCGGGAATACGCTTGGCGTCAATGGCCCGCTCCGCCCATTTGGTGACCGGCTTGAAGATCGCCACCTGATCGATCTCCTGGAAGCCGCCCTTGCCGAAGAGGACCGCGGCGCTGGCCCCTCCCAGCAATATTACTGGTGCGCAGTCTGTCAGGGCGTTGGCCATGCTGGTCACCGCGTTGGTAGTCCCCGGTCCCGAGGCGGTAACGAAGATGCCCGGCTTGCCGGTCACCCGGGCGTAGGCGTGGGCCTCAAAACCCGCGGCCTGTTCATGCCGGCAGTCGACACATCTGATGCCCAGCTTGTCGGCAGCCACGATGATGGGCGTGATGGGGCCACCGGTGAGGAAGAAGATGGTATCCACTCCCTCATTCTTCAGCGCCCTGGCGGTAATAATGGATCCATTGGTTTCAGCCATACTTCCTCCTTAAAACAGATGAAGCTCCGAGATCATCGCCGGGTTGTCGCCATCCGGTTGGCCGCCGCGGAACCGGCGTCACAGCGCGGGGCCCGCTTCGCCCCCGTGGACTCCCTTTAATCTGGGAAGAGAAGTCCCGGTGAAAGTGGCGGCAATCAGCAGTTTACAGGCTCATCCCCGGCTCAGTTTATCCCCGCTGTTCCCGGCGGTAAGTGCCAGATGGTACCGGTGTCAAACAACCCTTGGCTTTCGCGTCGGGGCGCGTCTTGGACACGGCCCGGACCAGTGGCCCGGACGCAGTGGAAACAAGCCCCACGGTTCGACAGTGTACCTTGGGAAAACCGGGAGCGCAACCCGTCGCCCCGTAACCTCCCGCTCGCCTAGCCAGGCATTGTTGCGGGATCAAGAACTACGGAACCCCCAAGGGCCGGAAGCGCTCCCGTGCCGGGGCGCGCTGGTTGACCGGGACCGCCACGGTGGCAGCCTGAGCCAGTGGCATTCCAACTGGTCCCGGATGTTGGAATTGGGGCACCTGCCCCCTGAACGGCCTAGGGCCCTCCAAGAAATTATCTCGACAATCGGGAGGCAGAGACGATTACTGAACGGCTAGATGACCCCTTCTTCCTGCAGCTTGGCGAACTCTTCCTTGGAAACGTCCAGGATGCCGCAGTAGATTTCCTCGTTGTGCTGGCCCAACAGAGGGCATGGCATCCGAATAGAACCCGGCGACTTGGACAGTTTGGGGAACACTCCCACGAGCGGGAGATCGCCCTTGCCGTGGTGGTCCACCTCCACCAGCATTTCCCGGGCTTGGATTTGCGGGTCTTCCAAGACGTCGGCCAACTCGTTGACCCGGCCGTAGGCCAGCTCCGCCTCTCCCAAGATGGCCTCCAGGGCGTCGGCGGTCAGGGTTTTGGTCCACTTGGACACGATCTCGTTCAGCTCGTCCCGGTGTTCCGTGCGCCCGGCTCGTGAGGCGTAGCGCGGGTTCTCGGCCAGTTCCGGCGTGCCCATGAGCGCGCATATGCGCGGGAAGTGGTTGGCGTCCTGGGCGAAGACGTAAACAAACTTGCCATCGGATGTCGGAAAGGCGGCCGACGGTCCGGCGCCGGCGCCGTTGGAGCCCCCCCGCTTCATTGTCGAGCCCACGGACTGTCGCATGAGGGTGTAGGCCATCAGCACCAACTGGCCTTCGAGGAGGGATACGTCCACCAGCTGTCCCTCGCCGGTGCACTTCTTATGGTAGAGGGCCAGAATCGCACCCATGGCTCCGAAGAAGCCGGCCGTGGAGTCGGCGATGGCGGGCCCGACCCTGACTCCGGGGCGGTCATCGAATCCCGTCACGCTCATCATGCCGCTCATGGCCTGGGCCACCGTATCGAAGGCCGCGCGCTTGGCGTAGGGTCCGGTCTGCCCGAAGCCCGAGCTGGATACCATGACAATGCCGGGGCTCATCTTGGACACTTCTTCGTAGGAGAAGCCGAACCGGGCCATGACGCCGGGGCGATAGTTCTCCACCAGCACGTCCGCTCGCTCGACCAAGCCGCGCAGCAGCTCCTTCCCCTTTTCCGTCTTGAGGTTGAGGGTGACGCTCCTCTTGTTGCGGTTGAAGGCGGCGAAATAGACCGAAAGACCGTCGATGTTGGGTGAGTTTTGGCGGCCGTGGTCGCCGCTGCCGGGCTCCTCGACCTTGATCACCTCGGCTCCCATGTCGCCCAGTATCATGGTGCAGGTGGGCCCCGCCTGGAACCGGGTCAAGTCCACTACTTTGATCCCAACCAGAGGTCCTTCGTTCTCGGCGCTCATGCCGTTGCCGTTCACCATTCTTCCTCCTTGGCGTAACCCCCCGGACGGGCCGGCCCCTCCGCTGGGGGATTCCATCTGTTGGGTATAATACCACGCCTCCGGAGCGACTGACGCCGGACGGCATGGGCGGCGGCGCCGGTGACCATTTGTTGAACAGGCCGCTCAGCTCGACCAGGAGAAAATCCCCCTCAGCCCCCCTTTACCAAGGGGGATTCAGGGGGATCTTGCCCGCCAAACCCGCTTTCGGTCGAGTCTAGCAGCCTACCGTGGTTCAGCAGGGTAAGTCTGAAGACGGGTCCTTGGGGAGACGGTAGATACGCCCCGAAGGCCCGGCTTGCTCTTCAACGCGGTTAAATGACCCCTTCCGCCTTCAGCGTCGCGAGTTCTTCTTTTGAAACGTCGCAGATGCCGCAATAGATTTCCTCGTTGTGCTCGCCCAACAGAGGACTGGGCATCCGGATCGACCCAGGCGTCTTGGACAGCTTGGGAAGCACCGCCACCAAGGGGAGCGTGCCCTTGCCGTGGTGTTCCACCTCCACCAGCATCTCCCGGGCCTGAACTTGCGGGTCTTTCATCACGTCCTCCACTTCGTTGACCCTGCCGTAGGCAAGTCCCGCCTCGTTCAAGATGGCCTCCAGAGCATCGGCGGTCAAGGTGCAGGCCCACTGGCCCACGAGATCGTTGATCTCCTCCCGGTTTTTCGTGCGCCCGGGCCGGTCGCGGAAGCGTGGGTCATCCGCCAGCTCCGGCTTGCCCATGAGCCCGCATAGGCGGGGGAAGTGGCTAGAGTCCTGGGCGAAGATGTAGACGTATTTGCCGTCCGAGGTTGGGTAGGCGGCCGCTGGCGAGGCGCCGGTGCTCTGATTGCCGGTTCGCCCCACTTTGACGCCCATGAAGTCGCGCATGATGGTATAGCCCATCAGCGCCACCTGGCCCTCCAGAAGGGAAATGTCCACGAACTGTCCCTCACCGGTCCTCTGCTTGTGGTAGAGGGCTAGGATGGTGCCTATCATGCCGAAGAAGCCGGCCGTGGAGTCGGCGACGGCGGGCCCGACCCTGGCCGGCGGGCGGTCATCGAAGCCCGTGACGCTCATGAGGCCGCTCATGGCCTGAGCCACCGTGTCGAAGCCCGCGCGCTGGGCGTAGGGGCCCGTCTGTCCGAAGGCCGAGCTGGAAACCATGATGATACCGGAGTTCAACTTGGACACGTCTTCGTAAGCGAAGCCCAGGCGGGCCATGACGCCGGGGCGAAAGTTCTCCACCAGCACGTCCGCCCACTGGACCAGCTTTCTCATCAGCTCCTTGCCCTTCTCCGATTTGAGGTTCAGGGTGGCGCTCTTCTTGTTGCGGTTGTAGGAGGCGAAAAAGGCGGAGAGGCCGTCGATGCCGGGGTCGTTGTCCCGGCCGTGGTCGCCGGCGCGGGGTTCCTCCACCTTGATTATCTCCGCGCCCATGTCGCCCAGCATCATGGTGCAGATAGGCCCCGCTTGGTAGTGGGTCAGGTCGACCACCTTGACGCCCACCAGGGGGCCTTTATTCTCGTTGGTTATTCCGTTCTCCATCTTCCCTCCTCGGCCGATTTGGGCCATTGTTCCAGCCGGCTAAATGACGCCTTCCTCCTCGAGGGTTTTCAAATCCTCTTTCGGAAGGTCCAGCAGGCCGCAGTAGACCTCTTCGTTGTGCTGGCCCAGCAAGGGGCACGGGGTGCGGATGGACCCCGGAGACTTGGAAAGCCGGGGTGTCACATTCACCAAGGGGAGGGTCCCCTTTCCGTAGTGGTCCACACTCACCAGTGACTCCTGAGTTAGGATGTGGGGGTCTGCCAGCACCTCCGTCAATTCGTTGACCTTGCCAAAGGGAAGTCCGGCCTCGAGGAGGAGCGCCTCCAGGGCGTCGGCGGTCAGGCTGCTGGTCCACTGGATCACCATATCGTTCAGCTCATGCCGATGCTCAAACCGCTTCACCCGGCTGCTGTAGCGGGGGTCATCGGCCATCTCCGGCCTGCCGGCGAGCCGGCACAATATGGGGAAGTGGGAGTTATCGTGGCCAAAGATGAAGACGAATCTACCGTCGGCCGTTGGGTAAGAGTCCGCCGGTGCTACTTGGGCGACTCCCGGCTTCATTTCCTCGCCCATGAACGCCCGCATGAGAGGGTAGGCCATCATCAGGAGTTGGCCGTCCAGGAGCGAGACGTCCACGTACTGCCCCTCGCCGGTCCTCTCCTTGTGGAACAGGGCGAGTACCGTGCCCAGGGCGCCGAAGAAGCCGCCCGTGGAGTCGGCGATGGCGGGGCCCGCCCGGGTCGGAAGGCCGCCCTCCTGTCCGGTAATGCTCATCACCCCGCTCATGGCCTGGGCTACCATGTCAAAGGACGCGCGCGCCGAGTAAGGGCCCTTCTGCCCGAAGCCCGAAGTGGCCACCACGATGATGCTGGGGTTGATCTGGCGCATCTCATCGTAGGAGAAGCCCAGGCGGGCCATGACGCCGGGGCGGAAGTTCTCCACCACCACGTCTCCCCACCGGACCAGCCCGGCCATAAGCTCCTTACCTTTCTCGGACTTGAGGTTCAGGGTGACGCTTTTCTTATTGCGGTTGTAGGCGGCGAAAAAACAAGAGAGGCCGTCTATGGCGGGCTCGTAGTCCCGGCCGTGGTCGCCGCCGCCGGGCTCTTCCACCTTGATCACTTCCGCCCCCATGTCCCCCAGTAACATGGTACAGATCGGCCCCGCCTGGAAGCGCGTCAGGTCCACCACCTTGATGCCGTCCAAGGGGCCTTTGCTGCCGTTGGTGCTTCCAGTCGCCATTATTCCTCCCAAGTGGGAACTCCGGCCCCATCAGGCCCTGGCCGAAGGAGGTTCCCAACTTTCCGCCTAATAATACCACGCTTGGGGAAGGCTGCGGCCAAATACCGGCGCGGGCGTCGCCAGTGGGGCCGGGACCAAGCCCTTGCGGGACCAACGTTGCAAGTGGTACAAAGGCGGAGGGCAGGTCAAAGGCAAATGCTTGCCAAGAGGAGCCCGCCGATGGTGAGGAATGGGAAGACCCAACTGGTACTCGGAACATCCGCCCGCATGCACCTGCGCTGATTGCGAAGAGAAGCGGGCAATACTTCGAGACTACGGCCCGAAGATCGGCCGGAACGAGAAATGTCCCTGCGGGAGTGGCAAAAAGTATAAAAGATGCCACGGAAGGTGACGCCTATCGCTCGACGATCAGCGAGTGATCGGGTCCGCCGGTTATTCGCAGGCCCCACCCCCGGCCTGAGCCTGCCCGAGGGTGACGGATAGAAGTTGACAGTGGCGGGATTGGGAGCTACCGTTGGACCCATCGCCGAGGGGCCTTCGATCTGAGCGCGTCCTGAGCGCATCACGCGCCGGCGAGTCGATCTCAGGTAGCGTCGAGTGGAGCGTTTTAGGAGGTTGGTATGGCTGATCAACCGGTATTGTTGGAGAAGCATGAAGACGGCCGCATCTGGGTCATCACTTTGAACCGGCCCGAGCGGATGAACGCCATCAGCGGGGCCTTGCGGCACGCGTTGTACGAGTACTGGGAGGAGTTCGGCAGAGATCACAGTGCCCGGGTAGCCATCCTCACCGGTTCGGGCGACCGGTCCTTCTGTGCGGGAATGGACTTGAGGGAACGGGCCGAGTACGACGCCAGGGGCGAGAGGCCTCCTACCTTCCGAACGGTCACCCCCGTCAACGAGACCCTCGAAGTGTGGAAGCCCGTTATCGCCGCGATCAATGGATTCTCCCTGGCCGGCGGCTTCAACCTCGCCCTCCAGTGCGACATTCGTATCGCCGCGGAGCACGCCGAGTTCGGCATCCCGGAGGTGCGCTGGAACTTGGGGGCCTCCTGGGTTCATATCCTTCCCCGGCTCATTGGGATGGGCCATGCTCTGGAGTTGGCGATGTGGGGCGACAAGCGAATCTCGGCACAGCGTGCCTATGAGATTGGCTTCGTGAACAAGGTGGTCCCCAAGGAGAAGCTGATGGAGGAGGCGATGGACTGGGCCAAGCGGGCAATCAACCTGGCCCCTCGTTCGATGGCCAACCTCAAGCAGATCCTCCACCGGTCGTACTACATGGGTCCGATGGAGGCCCGGGCTTTTGGCCAGGCCTTGGAGAGGAATCTGGTGGGCATGGAGGACAGTGTCGAGGGTCCGAAGGCCTTCTCCGAGAAGCGCCTGCCCGTGTTCAAGAACCGGTAGCCCACATGGGTAGGCAGCACAGGAAGACCCTTTTCCAAGATGTTCGCTCAGGCCGGGCGCCTGAGCGAACCAGCATGTAGACCTGCACCGGAGCAAATTTGAACAGGGGGCTTGGCTATGGTTAAGGCGCTGGATGGTATCCGAGTTATTGACATGACCCATAATCAGGCAGGGCCATCGTGTGCTCAAATACTGGCGTGGTTCGGCGCCGACGTGATCAAGCTTGAAGAGCCCGGCCAGGGAGACGTGGCCCGGTCCAATATGCGGGACATGCCCGATAGTGACAGTCTCTTCTTTCTGATGCTGAATGCCAACAAGCGGAGCCTGACCGTCAACCTCAAGACGGCCCAGGGCAAGGAGATCTTCACCGCCCTGCTGAAGACTTCCGACGTGCTGGTGGAGAATTTCGGCCCCGGCGCCCTGGACCGTCTGGGCTTCGGTTTTGAAGCCCTGCAGCAGCTAAACCCGAGGCTTATCTACACCTCTATCAAGGGATTCGGCACCTTCGGACCCTACAGTTCCTTCAAGAGCTATGAGCCCGTCGCCCAGGCCACCGGGGGCGCCATGAGCACTACCGGCACTCCGGAGACGCCACCCTTCGTCAACGGCGCGGCCATCGGCGATTCCGGTACTGGCATGCACGCCGTCGTGGGGGTCTTGGCGGCGCTGGAGCAGCGCCACCAGACCGGCAAAGGCCAGCAAGTAGAGGTCTCGATGCAAGATGCCGTGTTCAACCTTATGCGGGTTCGGATTCGGGACCACCAGCGCTTTGGCGTGACGGTGGAACGGGCCGGAAACCACCTGGGTTCCAACGTGCCCAGCAACTGCTACAAGTGCTACCCGGGCGGGCTCAATGACTACGTCTACATCACCGCCCAGCGACAGATGTGGCTTGCCCTGCTTCGGGCCATGGGCCGGGAAGACATGATTGAAGACCCCCGCTTCGCCACCCCCGAGGCCCGGGTGGAGAACGCCGGGGCCGTGGACTCGGCTATTGAGGAGTGGACCTCTCAGCTCGGCAAACATGATGTGATGGAAATCCTGGGCGCGGCCGGGGTCCCCTGTGGCGCCGTCCTCGATACCGGAGACTTGATCGAGGACACCCACCTGAGAGAGCGGGGGATGCTCGTCGAGGTTGACCACCCCTCTCGCCGCTTCCTGACCGTGGGCTCGCCGATAAAACTCTCCGACTCGCCGCAGGAGATAACCGCTCCACCTCTCCTGGGGGAGCACAACGAGGAGTTGCTGGCGGAGATTATGGGATACGACGGAGCCGCAGTGGAGAAGCTCCGGGCTGACGGGATAGTCTGAGCCTCGCTTCAACGCGTTGCCGGTCTGAGAGCGAGTCCGGAGGAGGTCTCCCGAAGGAGTCTCGAACGGGCCTGCGTTCGGCGACCTGATTGTTCCCAGTTTCCGCTCCAGCTTGGGCCGGCCTGCCCTTTGCGGGTTGCCGGTTTACATTGCCTGAAACCGGCTTGCCGGCGGAAATCCCGGCAGGCACAACCGGGAACGGCCCTCACGAACCTGCGCCTCTACCATCCTCCAACCGTGGAAAGGAAACAGCCCGGCGGTGGCCCCTCCCGGGCCGCGAGAGGTCTTGCCGCCGGGGTGGGGGTATTGTCCTGTGACCGGGTTCGGCAAGCAAGGAGGGAAGAATGCGATTCGATAACCTGATCTACGAAAAAGAAGGGCATGTCGCCAAGATAACCTTGAACCGCCCGCAGAAATTGAACGCGCTGAACAAGGACCTGCTCTACAACTTGAGAAAGGCACTGAGGGAGGCGGAGGACGACGACGAGGTGAGGGTGGTGATCCTCAAAGGGGCCGGCCGCGGCTTCTGCGCCGGCCACGACTACGGCCGGCCCGAATGGGAGTCCGGAGGCCGCGAGTTGGGCGACCACACCGAGGAACACCGGGTGGACATGACGATGCGCGTCCGGCTTTATCTCAGCGTGTGGGATATGCCGAAGCCGGTAATCGCCCAGGTTCATGGAGCTTGTTTCGCCGCCGGCAGCATGCTCGCCGGCCTGTGCGACCTGGTGGTGGTGGCTGAAGATGCCCAAATTGGCCCTTCTCAGGTGCCATCGCCCATTGGGCAAGGCATCTACTCACCGGTGTGGCTCTCCCTGGTCGGGGTAAGGAAGGCAAAGGAGTTCATGTTCCTGGGTGGGCTGATGGACGGCACCGAGGCAGTTCGGATCGGCTGGGCAACCAGGGCGGTGCCTGCTGATGAGCTGGATGCGGCCGTGGAAAAGATGGCGGCGCACATCGCCAGAATCCCTCTGGAGATGCTGATGATCAAGAAACGCAACGTCAATATGGCGATGGATACTATGGGATTCAGACAAACTGTACTGATGAGCGGTGAATTGAGCATTGCGGGGCACGGGACCGACACCCGGAAAGAGTGGGGCCGCTTGATGGCCGAAAAGGGATTCAAACAGGTCATCGAAGAGTGGAGAGCGGGCACTCCCTGAGGCAGGGGCAGCCAGGAGCAAAGCAGTCCGCCCTGTTTGAGGGGACCAATTCCTGTCCCCCGGCGGAGACGGAAGGCCACGATGGGAGTCCCAAGCCGGCGTCAAAACGTCCGCGAAACGGCACTGCCCCCCTCGCTGGTATGCTATTTAGAGAGGCCTCACGTCCGCCCGCCGCGGACGCGAGGCCTCTCCGGGCTTCTCCATGACGTGGGTTTTGGACTAACCCTAGCGCCCCGGCACACGCTACTCAGAAGACCTGGTCTTGGCGGGTTGTTATTTTTAGGAGCGGAACGACGAAGCGACCCAGCGTAACAATAAGATCCTCACTCCACTCGGAACGACGATTATCGCAATAGGTTGACCAGGCGCCTAGAATACGTACTCCGGTCCCTCCAGGTATCGGAACTCCTCCAGGGCATCCTTACGCAGAGTGAAGCCGAGGCCCGGCCGTTGTGGCGCGTACACCGCGCCGTCCCGAATGTCATACGGCTCCTCGAACAGGTCGTGCATCATCGGCATGTGACCCTGGCTGACCTCCAGTATGTGGCAGTTCACCGAGGACATGGCCACGTGGATGCTGGCCGCGAAGAGGACGCCGGAGCCCCAGGCGTGAGGCGCCAGCCTGATTCCTTTGGCCGATGCCATCGCCGCGATCCGCCGTATCTCGGTGAAACCGCCCGCCCGGGCGATGTCCGGTTGAGCGATGTCCAGGGACCGGTGCAGGAAAAGGTCTTCGAAATCAAACCTGGTGAACTCTCGCTCCCCCGTGGCGATGGGTATGGTGGTGGACCGGCGCACCTCGGCCAGCCCGCGATGGTCATCGGGAGAGACGGGCTCTTCAAACCAGGAGATGTCGAACTCCTCGAGCTGCCTAGCCAGCCGGATGGCGGTGGAAACGTCCAGAGAGCCATGGGCGTCCAGCATCAGTTCGACGTTGGGGCCGATGCCGCGGCGGGCGGCCTTAACCCTCCTGATGGTGTTTTCAATCGAGAACCCGTCTCGCCCCACCACCCGCATCTTCACGGCGTCGAACCCTTTGGCGGCGTACCCTCCCATCTCCTGTTCCGCCTCGTCGCCGGGGGCCCACCCGCCGGAGGCGTAGCCTCGGACGTTGTCGCGCACCGCGCCGAGGGCTTTGTAGATAGGCACCCCGAGTACTTGAGACTTCACGTCCCAGATCGCGATGTCCACCCCGGAAATCGCCTCCATGGTTATGCCGCGCCGGCCGTCACCGGGCTGCGCGTGGCCCCGGTCCAGGGCAGGCTTCCAGCGAGAGCCGTTGTACATCTTCTCGTAGAGGCGCTCCGAGTACATCGGGTCTTCACCCGCCAGCGCCGGCGCTAGTTCGTGCTCCACTATCGCCTTGACCACCGGCGGGCTGCCCAGCGATGCGCCGAGCCCGGTCAGCCCCTCGTCTGTCTCCACCTGTATCAATACCGAGTCGCTCTTGACCCTGGTGCCGAGGTCCGTCCGGTGCTGGTTCTCGTTGGGGATCGGGCTGGATAGCGGTATGGCCCGGACATTCGTGATCTTCATGATTTCCCCCTTATCTGGTAAGTTATTCCTGGTTGATCAGGTTTGGACGGTTAGGTCCGGTTAGTAGCCCGGTTCGGGCGGGCGGCGGCAGTCGAGCCCCCAAGTGCCTGGCCGCCGGCCGCCCGCCCGCCATCTCTGTATCGCCATCCACCTGTCATGCCGGATGGGCGGGAGCCAAGCTCCTCGCGCCTCCGGGCTGCTCCGAGGGTGACTGAGGGCTGTTGGCCGGAACCCCACCGATCCTCCCGAGATGACAGCCCCAGAAATCCACGGGAAGTTGTAGGCGGGACCGGCCGGCTATCGAGCCCTTCGCCCGTCAGCGGCCCGGCGTGAGGCCCCTGTAGAGGATACGCCGGGGGGCGGGCAAGCTCAAGGGGGCCAATTGCTACCAATCCTGGCATTTGCGCCTACCTGTTCTGGCAGGCCCAAACGACTCCGGCCTGCAAGCTCTCGGCCGCTATAGTCTGGTATCATTAGTTTGAAAGATTGATCCTATCCACCGTCGGGAGCGCCAAGACCTGTGGCCGTCGAGAACAGCGAAGCCAAGGGAAGATGGCCCCTCAACATGCACCGGCTGAGGTGGCTGGCCATCGTGCTGCCGGTGGTGTTTCTTTCATCCCTGGATGTATTGAGGCACACCGCCTTATCCGGACCTCTCCACACCGTTCCTGGATTCATCGCCATCAACTCGGCCATGGTCGTTGGCGTGATCGTCTTCTCCTACAGTATGTTCGGTCTGGTTGGCAGGCTGCAGCGGAAGGTATTGGAGCAGAACCGCCAACTCCAGGGGCTGAACAGCATCGCCAAAGCCGCGGCAGCTAAACCAGGCCTGGTGGAATTGCTCGGTGCCAGCTTGGACGACATCCTCTCAACCATGAAGGCAGACGCCGGGCTGGTCTGCA
Organism: Dehalococcoidia bacterium; assembly: GCA_030740155.1. Lineage (GTDB taxonomy): Bacteria > Chloroflexota > Dehalococcoidia > Lucifugimonadales > UBA3495 > CAJWBT01. The sequence continues at coordinate 19,669 of JASLXV010000077.1, forward strand.
TCGTGGACCTTGACGAAGAGGTGCATTCCGCGGTCTGTCACCGGGGGTTTTCACCCGAATTGGTGGCTGGCATCCAGAATACCAAGCTTCAGGACGATCCCATCGCCGCTGAGGTTGTCAGGACCGGCCAGATTGTGGTCATGGAACGACTCTTCGACGACCCCAGGGTCGCGGAGTTGGCCAAGCGGGAAGGGGTCAGGTCGGGTCTCAGCGCTCCGTTGAACTTCGAGGGCGAGGTCACTGGAATTCTGGTGGTTGCCACTCGGGAGGAGCGCAGATTCACGCCTGACGACCAGGAGTTCCTTCATGGCATCGGGGGTCAGTTGGGGATGGCCATCCGCAATGCCACTTTGGATGAGGAAGCCCAGCTTCGGAATCGGGAGCTTGGGGCGCTTCTCGAAGTCGGTAAGGCGGTAGCTTCTTCACTCGACCTGGACGAGCTTCTCAACAGGTCTCTGGATACGATCATCGAGGTGACATCGGCGGAGGAGGCCGAGATCTGGCTTATGGGCCCTGAAGACAAGTTGACCATGGGTTGCCACCGGGGGCCGCGCCAGGAGGCCTTCCTTGAACGGACCGAGCTTGAACTGGGCGAAGGGATACCCGGGATCGTGGCGAAAGACCTGGAGCCCGTTGTGGTACACGACCTCGCCTCTGATCCCAGGTTCTTGAGACAACGGGTGGTCAACGAAGGATTCAACACGTTCTGTGCGCTTCCGTTACTCCATCAGGCAAAGCTGGTGGGTGTTCTCACGGTAGCCGCCTTCTCGGCAGATGCCTTGAAAAGGCCCAGGGAGATACACCTGCTTGAAGGCATCGGAGAACGTCTGGCCGTTGCCGTCGAAAATGCCCGGCTCTACCGGCAGGTCCAGGACCTGGCCGTCTTGCAAGAGCGGGAGCGCATCGCCCGGGAGATGCATGACGGGATGGCCCAACTGTTGGGCTACATCAATACCCAGACCATCGCGGTCAGAAAATTCCTTTCCGACGGCCGGGTCGAGGAAGCGCGCGAGGAACTCACCAAGATGGAGGACACGGCCCGGGACCTGTATGCGGACGTTCGAGAGGGGATTCTGGGGTTGAGATTGGCCTCTATGCGGCACGAGGGGCTGCTTCCGGCGCTGCGTGAGTACACCGAGCGCTATATGGAGATGTCCGGTATTCCCGTTGAGATAAATGTTCCCACCGGAGCCGAGAAATCAAAGCTGCCCCCTTCGGTCGAGATTCAGCTTATGAGGGTGGTGCAAGAGGCGTTGACCAACGTCAGAAAGCATTCGAAGGCCACCACGGTACGGGTGAAGTTTGAACCCAACGGCAACAACGAACTCCGCGTGACCATAGCCGACGACGGGCAGGGGTTCGAGCTGGCCCGGCCTCGATTGACGGGGTGGCCGCGGTTCGGCCTCCAGACGATGCGGGAACGTGCGGAAGCCGTGGGTGGCGCCCTAAAGATCGATACAGCCATCGGCAAAGGGACGAGGGTGGAGATCCGCGTTCCGCTGCCCCAGCCTAACAACTAGGCTTTCAAAATGATGAAGGTCCTATTGGTGGATGACCACGCGCTGTTTCGAGCCGGCCTGACCAGTCTCCTCGCCGCCTGGGGCGTTGACGTCGTTGGTCAAGCGGGAGACGGGCAGGAGGCCATTGCCCGGACCCGCGAACTCCGGCCGGACCTCATCTTCATGGACATTAACATGCCCACTCTGGGCGGCCTTGAAGCCACGCGAGCCATCAAATCCGAGTCCCCAGGCGTGAAAGTGATCATGCTTACGGTCTCGGATGACGATCAGGACCTGTTTGAAGCCATCAAAAGCGGAGCCGACGGCTACCTGCTGAAGAACCTTCGGGAGGACGAGTTCGCCGACCTGCTGGAACGGGTCAAGAGGGGCGAGCCGATTATGTCTCCGGGCCTGGCAAGAAGGCTTCTTCAAGAGTTCGCCCGGCTCAAGGATGAGCCGCCCAGCCTGGACCCGGGGCAGTCGGGCTTGACTCCCCGGGAGCGGGAGGTCCTAGAGCAGCTGACGCTGGGGGCCACCAACAAAGAGATATCGGCCGTCCTCTTCATCTCCGAGAACACGGTCAGCTACCACATGAAGAACATCATAAGCAAGCTGCATTTGAGGAACCGCTCCCAGGTTGTTGCCTGGGCCGTCTCCCACGGGTATGCTTCTGAGTCCACCAGCCAGAGCTAGCGTCGGATTGAATCGTTAGTTTACCGGCGAAGGCGGCCCTGCCTGTTCCAGTTGACGGCCTGCTTCATCCCCGCGATGGCCAGAACCCTCCCGTTGCTGTTCAAAATGGAGAAGATCATGCCGTGGATGGGGCTGGCCAGCGCGACGGTGATCGCCGGTTACGCGGTCCTGCTCATCAGCGGCAACTTCATGGCCGTCAGCGGCTGGTTCTACCGGCTCATGGGCATCACTCCCGCGATTCTAGGTTCCTGATACCCGGCCCGAGCATGCTTGACCCAAGTGCTCGCTGCTACGGAGGTGGAAAGGGGCCCTTCCCACCTCCGGGGGCCGGGGCCGCCGGTAGGCCTAGTCCCACAAGAAGACCGCCTTGCCGGTCTTTCCGGTGTCGAAAAGCTGGTAGGCCTCGGCCGCCTGGTCGAGGGTGTACCGGTGGGTTATCAGGTCCAGCAGCGGGAGCCGCCGCTCCACCACGAAGTTGGCGACCTCCGCCAACCCGCTGAGGCTGAAGGTCCAGGAGCCGAGTATGGTGAGCTGCTTGTGAATGATCTGGGGGCTGACGTCGAAAGTGGTGGTGTTGCCCTCTCCCACGAAGCAAACCCTTCCCCACAGCATGGCGCTGTCCACGGCGTTGATACGCGCCGCCGGGAGGCCGGTGGCGTCGAGGGTGGCATCCGCGCCTTCACCGTGGGTCAGCTCTCTGATGGCTGCCACGGAATCTTGCCTGGAGGCGTCGATGACCACGTCGGCGCCGAGCTTCTTCGCCATTTCTAACCGCTCCGGGATCATGTCTACGGCAATGACCCTGGCGCCCATGGCGACGGCGATCATGGTGGCGCTGGCGCCGACGGGCCCCTGGCCGAATATGGCGATGGTATCCGTGCCCGAGATTCCCAACCGCTTGATTGCAAAGAACGCCGTGCCGGTGCCGCAGGCGCAGGCCGCGCCCTCCGCAAAGCTCAGGGCATCGGGCATGGGGACAAAGGTGTAGGCGGGAGCCCCCAGGAAGTCTTCATGTCCGCCGTTCTGGGCCCTTCCGTAGGTCTGTGAGCCGTTGAGGCACATTTGAGTATAGCCAATGCGGCACATGCGGCAAGTCCGGCATCCGGTGTAATGATGCATCATCACCCGGTCGCCCACCTTGAGGGTGGTCACGCCCTCGCCAACCTCGGCGATCACCCCACAGGGCTCATGGCCGTTCACTTTGAGTTGCGCCGGGTCTCCCTTCTCCTCTTTGCTGAGGCGGTAGGGTCGCAGGTCGCTGCCACACAACCCAGAAGCCTTCATGGCGATGACCGCCTCACCGGGGCCGGGCGCCGGGTACGGCAGCTCTCTGATCTCCAACTCGCGGTCTCCGAGGAAAACTACGCCTCTCATGGCAACCCCCTCCGGTCCGATCAATGTTTGGGGCCTGGGCCGGCCCCCGTCTCAGCAGTGGCCGGGATAAAAGCCCCAAGTCAGGCCCCCAGGTCAGGCTCATTGTAAGCACGGGTCAAGTCCACGGCAAGCCCTCGGGCCGGCCGCGGCCCTCGATGGTGCTTGGCAGGATGCGCCGGAGGCGGCTGGGACCCGCTGATGGGAGCCAGCGGTCTTGACTTGAGCCGTGCCGGTGCTACACTCACTCGGAAGGAGTGGGCCGGGTTCATTCAGGCATGATTGTTGACACAACAACCCGCCCTCAAGAGTCTGGCACGTCTGTCCCACGTAGGTCCACTTTGTTGCGCGGCGCCGGGCTGACAGACCCCGACATGGCTGGGCAGCAAGGTTATCTCGGGAAAGGGAAACAACAGAAAGAGGAGGAGGCATGGCTATCGAAAAAGTGCTGACACCGGAAGTGCTGGCCATGATTGGAAAGGAATCTTCGACAGAGGCGGCCCCGGATGAGGTGTGCAAGAGCGAAACGCGGCGCTGGGTACAGGCCACGATGGACGACAATCCTCTGTGGTATGACAAAGAGTACGCCGACAAAACTAAGTTCGGCCCTGGCTGCGTCTCCGTACCGTACGCCCTTCGCGCCACGGGCTTCTATAAGAAGCCGATGGGCTCTCCCGACCTGGTGCGGACGAAGGGTCCGGATGATGACGTGCGGGGTGACAGGGAGGAAGAGAACGAGATTCGCATACCTTGGCCCGGAAACATGGCCCAGTTCCATGGCGGTGATGAAGTGGAGTGCTTTCAGTTGCCGCGGGCCGGCGACATCATCAGCATTAAGAGCAAGATAGTGAACATCATCGAGAAGACGGGGAGAAGCGGTAAGCTGGGCATCGTCTATATAGACCGGACCTACACCAACCAGAATGGGGATATTCTGGCCATCAACCATCACGTCGGCATCGCCCGGCAAATGAAGGGCGAGGCCTTCAACTAATAGGCATCGTCTTGCAGTCAGAGGAGGGCAACAATGGTCGCGACTAAAACCAATTACTACGAGGATACTGAGATAGGAACGGAGCTGCCCGAGACCAGGCTGATGATCACCGTCCCCATAATGACGCGGTGGTGCTCCGCAACCGAGACCCTGCGCCGGGACCACTACGACAGCAAGTATTCCATCGAGCATGACGGCAACCCTGAAGCGGTGGTCTCGGGTTCCTTCTCCCAGGCGTACCTTTGGGGTCTATTGTTCAACTGGACCGGTCCGGATGGCTGGGTCTATAAGACCTACCAGAAAAACGCAGCCATGGTCCACCCCGGGCAGGCCGTCACCTTCTTCGGCCGGGTGACCAACAGGTTCGAAAAAGACGGCCTGGGCTATGTGGAACTGGACATCGGGTTGAGGAAGGACGACGGCACCGTGCCCATTCCCGGCAACGCCACCGTGGTGTTGCCCCTCAAGGGCGGGAAGCCGGTCCCCCATCCCTTCCGGGTCTAAAACTCGGTCAGCCTAGTGCCAAATATCGAGAATTGCCGCTATGAACATCCGTTTACCCTGGGCACGTCGAAGAACGCGGGGTAGGTGGTTCGACAAGCCTGTCTTGAGCCGGCCGAAGGGCTCACCACGAACGGTATTTGTAACGCCGACTGTTGAAATGACGGTCTAGTTTCGAGGACCGGTCATCGGTAAGAAAATGACGGTTTGACCCCGTCCTCCGGCGGGGGAAAGAGACAATGGCGTGTGCTGCTCAGCCTTCGATGGAGCAGCACACGCCATTCTTCAATCCGGATTCACCGGGCGCCCGGCTATTCCTCGATGAGCCGGGTTATCGCCTTCTTGCCGCCCAGCACCACCATGCTCTTCTGGGAGTCGGCGCCGGCCACAATGATCTGGTAGGAATCCGGGCTCCGGTACGCCGGCACTTCCAGGTCCGGGTAGTCAGCCAGCCACCCCCACTCGTTCCTGACCTTGCTATTGTCATTGCCATACCGGAGCAGCGCGGTCCCGACGAGGCCCGGCCCCTCGCGGACCGGCATCTTCGCGAAAAGATGAAGGGCCTCCTTCACCCCCGGTTTCGCCCAGCCCTGGAGCGCCAGCATGCGGGCGTGGTTGGGACAGAGGATGATGAGGCAGTCGTGGTCGTAGTCGTCCGGCTTGAGGTCCATGGGGTTGATGTCTTTCTGGGGCCGGCCCATCCACCAGCCGGTCGCGGTAACCCCCGGGTTGCAGACGACGCTGGCCAGCCGGCGCAGGAAGGGCACGGGCTCGGTGGTGTAGTGGTCGGCGTGGGTGATGTTGACGTTGGCCACGAAGGCCGTAACCGTGCTCTGATCTTTGCGGTAGCCCCGCTCGACGTGAAGGGGTTCCCAGGGGTTCTCCTCCTCCCGCTCCGCCAGGCACATGCTGTACTTGTTGGGGTCCCCGAGGGTGTCCAGGTCGGTGATGCCCACGTAGTTGCCGCTGACGTTCATCAGGATCAGGCGCAGCGCGCGCCCGATGACGGTGTTCACCGCCGAGGGAGCACCCGGTCCAAGGCAGGCCATGCCCGAGTTCAGGCCAATGCGCTGGACGATGGGGCCGTTGATCACCAGCATGGGCGTGTAGGGGCTGGTGGACATTGCGACGTGCCGAAGCTCGTATAGAGGATCGCTGATCGCTTCCACCGCGGCGATGAGTACCGGCAGATGCTCGGGCTTACATCCCGCCATGACCGCGTTGACCGCCAGCTTCTCCACGGTGGCGATGCCGAAGCAAGGCTCCAGGACCGCGATGGTCTCCTGGGGTGACCTCTTGGTGCCCGTGAGCATGGCTCCGACCAACTCCGGGGTGGCAGGCACCAGGGGAAAACCATCGCCCCACCCGCGCTCCAGGTAGGTGGCGTTCATCTTGGACCAGGCATCGAGCTGATCGGAGCCTTCGAAGATCTCCGTATCCGGGACCTCCAGGCCGAAGAGGGTCGTCCCCAGATTGACCAACTCTTCGTGGGAAGCTCCCTCGGCAGCCGATGGAGAGAAGGCGGTGAGCCTATCGATTACCTGGTCCACCACGCCCTCCACCCTGCGGCCGATCTCGTCAGGCCCCATGGTGGGCAATGCCCGTTCGGCCACGATGACGTAGGGCAGACCCGGCACGCCGAAAACCTTGGCGCTGGTCTGAAAATCGTGCTCGAAGGTCTTGGAAATGAAGCCAACCGTCGCGACGCCGCTTTGCTCCATCTCCCCCAGGTCATGGGCAAGCCATGACGCACAGGAGCCTCAATCTCCCGTTGAACCCACCACCAGGTTGAAGCCCTTGCCGGCTTCGACCATCTCCTTGGGGCCGGGGATAGCGGAGTGGATCATCTCCACCTGCACATCGGTGAACCGCCGCTGCAGTTGCTCGCCGATGGCCCTCAGGGCGATGTCGCCTCCGCCCTTGCCGTTCCAATAGAGCCCGACCCTTTTGGCGTTCAGGTCCGGCAGGCGGTCTGCCAGCTGCCTTTTCGTTACAACCGTGTTGGCCACGGGGTTTAGCACGTTAAGCTTGGCCATGATTACATCCTCCTCAATCATCTTCGCCGTGGGGTCCGTGTCGTTCCGCGGGTCCTCTTCGGAGAAGCCCGCGGGCGAAGTTATCTTAAAGGGGTCCGGGGTCGGGCGCTGAGCGGCCTCCTTTGTTTGCCCACCTGAACCTTCCTAACTCCACAACTGAATATCGGCAGTTTCTTGGCCCCCATTATTCACCAATAACCATGTACATATAGGTTGCTCAAAAACATCCCTGAAAGTCATATGGAACCGTCTGTATCGTGCTCCGAGACGGCTGGCGTGAAGGGGTGCATGGATGCGAGAAGTGCACTGCCAAGAGCAATAATCGATACTACCACTAACGACAGTCTTAGGTCAGTCTCCCCGGCCACTCCTGCGAGCAACGCTCCCAAAGCACCGACCACCTCGCCAGTCCCCATGATCAGGCCGATCATTACCATTTGTCGTCCACCTACGATGCTTAGGACCGTCGCGATTAGGGCAGGTAGCAAGCCCATGATAACAAACCCAGCCAGCATCAGCGCACTGATCATGATAGGCACGGTGGGAGCCCACAGTATTAGAAGAGGCGAGGTTGCGCCAACCAACAGGGCTGACACGGTCAGTATCTTACGGCCGCGTTTGTCCAACAGACGGCCAAGGAGTACCGCGCCCAGGCTCCCAGCCAAGACCATGACGGAGAATAACGTGCCCGCCACGCTGGACGAGAGTTCACGTTCTTCCACCAGGTAGAGCGGCATCATACTCCACAAGCCCACCATCGCCATACTGTGAAGTCCCAGGATCCCCAGGCCGGCCAAGCTGGTTGGCTTCCAGACTAACCTGGCTTGGCCTTTTAGGTCTTGCAGAGTCACGGATCCCATTGTTGGCGGGCGGATGCTCCTGTGCAGCCGCAGGAAAAGCACCCCCATGATCAGAGCCGGCACCACCGTAACTTGAATCACGCTGCGCCAGTCCATGAAGACAAGAAGGACACCAGCCACAATCGGCGCCAGAACCTCCGTAAAGGACCCGCCGACGTAGTGCACTGCTAAAGCCATGGCGCGCCGTCCCGGCATACGTTCCGTTAGAGTGCCCATCGCTACCGGATGCCACGCCGCAGCTCCGGATGACGCCAGAGCAACGAAAACCAAGAGCGCTAAATAGCTAGGTGCGAGGGACGCCGCTAAATATGCCCCAGCCACCCACCAGAATGTGCTGAGTAGAAAGATTCCGCGGAACCGAGTCTCCCCCACCAAACTGGCGGGGATGTGAGTCATCCCTGCGGAGACGGCCATGACGGTGAAGATGAGCCCCACCTGGGTTGAAGTAAGGCCCCAGCTAGCAGCGATGAACGGTGCAATGATCCAGAGCGCGGCGGTCCCCGCGTCCACTGCTCCGTGACCCGCCGGAAGACCTATCAAATACAAGGCGCGTTCTCTTGTGTTGTTCACAAATCCAATCTTAAGTCTTCACCTACGATTCCGGGCTGACGGAAGACGTGAACGCACCTCTCATAAACTGACATTTTCCCTGACCAGTTAGCTACTGACCGAATCGCTGAATAACGACACTCCGGGCCTCAGATGACACCATCGTTCTTGAGCGCGGCAAGCTCGGCCGGGGACATTCCCAAGAGGCCCTGATACACCTCTTCGTTGTGCTCGCCCAGCCCCAGTCTGAACTTCTTGACGCGTCCCGGTGTTTCGGAAAGGTGGGGCTGGAGGCCCGGCATGTACATGGTGGGGCCGCCGGCGACCTCCACGGGCAATATGGAACCTCGCTCGTGGAAGTGGGGCTCCTCGTAGATTTCCTTGGCGCTATTGACCACGTCCGAGGGAATTCCCAACTCCTGGAGGACGGCCACCACCTCGTGTCCCGTGCGGTCTCCGATCCATTGGGTAATCATCTCGTCAATTTCCGGGCCGTGTTCAATCCGGTCTTTCACGTTCTTGTAACTGGGATTGTCCACCATGTCCAGGCGGCCGATTCTCTCGGCCCAGCGGGCGAAATGGCGGTCGTCTCCCGAGTCCACGGCCACGTACTTCCCGTCGCCCGCAAGGAAGATGCCGACCGCCGGCTGGCCCGAGTCGGTGTTTCCCCGGCGATTCCGGATCAGGCCGTGGGCCGCGTAGGCCGGCACCAGGGAGCCGGTGATGCGGAATAGGGATTCGTACAGGGCGGTATCGACGACCTGGCCCTTGCCGGTGCGTTCCCGCACCCGCAGCGCCATCATGATGCCGTAGAGGGTGAAGAGGGCGCCCAGGTGGTCCCCGTAGGCCGCGGCCAGGCGCAGGGGAGGGCCCTCGGGAAACCCGTTGATGTACACGTGCCCGGCGTACGCGGCGGTGGTGGTAGCCTCTCCCACCCGGTTGCCGTGGGGCCCGGTCTGCCCGTAGGCGCTGATCCTGGCGATGATGAGGCATGGGTTCACCTTGGAAAGGCTCTCGTAACCCAGGTCCCATTTCTCCAGGGTGCCGGGGCGGAAGTTCTCGAGGAGCACGTCTGAAAGGCCCACCAGGCGTTTCAGCAGTCCCTGGCCCGCCGGGCTGTGCAGGTCCAGGGTAACGCTTCGCTTGTTGCGGTTATCCACGGCGAAGTCGGGATTGAGCCCGTTGATGTGCTCGCTGGGCCTGGTGCGTCGGCGCAGGTCCCCTCCGTCGGGTATCTCCACCTTGATCACGTCGGCCCCGAAGTCAGCCAGGTGGGTGCCGCACACGGGCGCCGCCAGCCGCCGGCCCAGGTCCACCACGCGAATCCCGCTGAGGGGCAGCTGGGGGTCGTCCTCTCGAGCGGCCATTTTCACCTCCGATTGAGTAGTGCCTTGGGACTTGTCCCGGTTATATTATGCCTCGCGCTTTCAAGCCGGCGAGGGTGCTTTCGTCGTAGCCCAGCATCTCCCGGTACACCTCTTCGTTGTTCTCCCCCAGCATCGGGGGATAGGCCGGCTTCCGTGCCGGGGTCTCCTCGAACTTGATGCGGGGGGTCAGGGCCGGGAGCTTGCCGTGAACGGGATGGTCCACCTCGTGGAGCATCCCCCGCTCCTTCAGGTGGGGGTGGGTGGCGATATCGGCCACGGTGTTCACCGGACTGGCGGGCACGCCGGCCCCCGCGAGCAGGTGGAACACATCGTCGCGGGCGCGGTCTTTGACCCACTCCTGGGCTATCGCATCCAGTTCCTTCTTGTGGCTTACCCGGTCCGCCTCGGTGCGGAACCTTGGGTCGTCCAGCAGTTCCGGCATGCCCATGGTCTCGGCCAAACGTTTCCACTGGTTTTCCAGGTCCGCCTGGATGTAGATCCAGCCGTCCTTAGTCCGGTACACATTGTGGAACGCCCGGTCGGCCGACCCGTTGCCCTTTCTGGTGGCTTCCTCGCCGGTCACGATGTAGTTGGCTAGATCGTAGGCAATCTGCCCCACCAGGCAGTCCATCATGGCGATGTCCACGTGCTCCCCCGTGCCATTGGCCTGCTTGCGGTACAGCGCCGCCAATGTCCCCAGGGCGGCATAGGTCCCGGCGACGGCGTCGCCCATGGAACCGGGGGGCCGGAGCGGCGGGCCATCGGCAAAGCCGTTCAGGTCCATCCAGCCGGTAAAGCTGAGTACGACGGTATTGTGGGCCGGGTAGTTGGAGAAGCTGGTGTCTTGGCCGTAGCCGCTGATCGAGGTGAGGATGATGTCCGGCTTGATCTTTTTCAGATCGTCGTAGCCGAAGCCCATCCGGGCCATGACTCCGGGGCGGAAATTCTCCAGCACCACGTCGGCCCCTTCGACCATCTTCCGGAAAATGGTTCGCCCCTCCTCCTCGTACATGTTGAGGGTGATGCTCCGCCGGTGGAAGTTCCAGGCGAGGTAGTGCAGGCCGTCCCTGGCTCCGGAGGCCCCGGCACGTCTCGAATGGTCGCCCGTCCCCGGCGGTTCCACCTTGATCACATCCGCCCCCATCTCTCCGAGGAGCAGGGAACAGTAGGGCCCGGCGAGGATGCGGGTCAGGTCGAGGATACGGACGCCCTCGAGATGTGGGGTCCCGTTCCCGGCAGGTTTTGTTACTTCCATTCAGTGTTCCCCTGCATGTTCTCCGTTCCCGGTGCGGTGCGGATTGGCGACGGGCGCACCCGAAAGTCGAATTCCGGCCCTCGGCGCGCCGGCCGAAAGCCGAGCCCGGCCTTCATCCGGAACACCTGCCGAAACACCCGGCAAGCCGGGATCGCCGGATGGCGGGTCAGTCCAACAGCGCCCGCAGGCGTTGGGGCGTGGCGGGAAGGTCGTGGATGCGGGCCCCCGTTGCGTCGGCGATGGCGTTGGCGATGGCCGGCGCCACGGGCACCAGGGCGCACTCCGCCGCGCCCTTGGCTCCGAGGCCCGCCGAAGGGTCCACCAACTCAACCAGCTTGATGACCACCTCGGGGAGTTCCCGCGCGGTGGGGATGCGGTACTGCTTGAAGCCGGCCGTCTCTCCCGGACGGTACTCCTCTTTGAGCGCAAAGCCCAGTCCCATGGCGACCGCCCCTTCTATCTGGCCCTTCAGGCCCTCGGGAAAAACGGCTCGTCCCACGTCGTGGGCGGCCACTATCCGGAGCACCCGCACCTCGCCCTGGGGGCTCACCTCCACCTCCGCCAGGTGGGTGGCTGAGACGTACACCGGAAAGGGGTTCATCTCCCCGGTCCCCAACTCATGGATAAGGGGCGCGGCATCAAAGACCCCGTTAAAGTCGAGGGGGAGCCTTGCCGAGAGCCTGGCCTCGGCCACCTGAGCCAGGGAGACCGACACCTCGGGGGAGCCGTTTCCCCTCGCAAGGGTGACCCGGCCATCCTTCAATTCCAGGTCTTCGGCGGGCCCCTCCAGCATCTCGGACGCCGTGGAGAGGATGGCCTCCTTGAGCTTGACCGCCCCGTCCCAAGCCGCGTTTCCCACGTAATAGGTAGCCCTGCTGCCTCCGGTGGTGCCCGAGTCAGGCGTAACGGCGGTGTCGCCGCTGACCACCGAGACGGACCCCTGGGGCAGCCCCAGCGCCTGGGCGACAATGAGCTGCCACACGGTGTCGGAGCCCTGGCCCAGTTCCATGAGCCCGGTGCGGACCCGGACGTTGCCATCGGCCCCAAGCTCCAGGTCCACTCGCCCGGGATCGTGAGTCCGGCCGGCAGACCCGACGCCATAGCGCATGGAGGCCATCCCCACCCCGCGACGCCACCGGCCTTCGCTCCGGGGTTTGGCCTGACGGGCCTGCAAAGCTTCCAGGTAGTAGGGCCGGACGGCGTCGATGGTGGCCTGGTATGCTGCCTCCTGTTCCACCTGCTGGGGTGTCGCCTCGGTGGGGTCGGACCGGCGGCGGTTCATTTCGCGAAACTTCAGCGGGTCGAGGCCCAGTTTGGCAGCCATGATGTCCATTTGGGACTCGATGGCGAATACCGCCTGGGGTGCTCCGAATCCTCGCATGGACCCCGCCGGGATGTTGTTGGTGTACACGGTCTTTCCGCGGATCGACGCGTTGGCGAAACGGTAGGGGCTCCCCAAGGAGAGCCCGGACCGGACGAACACCGCCGGTCCCGAATGGGCGTAGGCTCCGGTATCGGCCAGAAACTCGACATCCAGGGCGGTGAGCCTGCCATTCTTTTTTACGCCGGTGCGGCAATGGATCCGGAAGGGGTGACGCTTGTAGGTGAAAGCGAAGGTCTCGGCGCGAGTATAGACCAGCTTCACCGGCCGGCCCGTCTTCAGCGCCAGGAGGGCCACAATGCAGTGGGGAGTGGCGTCGTTTTTGCCGCCGAAGGCGCCGCCGACGACGGTGGGAAGGACCTGGACCCGCTCTTCGGGAAGGGCCAGGTTCTCGGCAATGGCCTTTTGCAGCATGAAGGAGTATTGGGTGGAAGTGCGAACCACGAGCACCCCGCCGTCGCCCACATAGGCCAGCACCGCATCCGGCTCCAGGTAGCCCTGTTCGATCCAGGGAGTGGTGTACGTTTCCTCCACCACCAGGTCGGCCTCGGCCAGGCCGGCCTCCACGTCGCCCCAGCCATGGGCCCCCTCGGACAAGAGGTTACCGCTTTCGTGGATCTGGGGGGCGTTTTCCTCCAGCGCCCCGGCGGGGTCCAGGACCGCCGGCAGGGGCTTGTAGGTCACCCGCAGCAGGGAGACCGCTTGGGCCGCGGCCTCCGGCGAGGTGGCGGCCACGGCGGCCACCGGGTCTCCGATCTGGCGCACCCGGCCGTCGGCCAGCACGGGCTGGTCCTTGACCGCTCGCCCGTAACGGTTCGGTCCGGGTACATCCTTCTCCGTGACCACGGCCACCACGCCGGGCACCGCTCTGGCCTCGGTATCGTCGATGCTGACGACATCGGCGTGGGGATGAGGGCTCCGCAGTATCGCCCCGTGGAGCATGCCCTCCATGGTCAGGTCGGCGGCATAGAGGGCCGTCCCCAACACCTTGTCCCGGGCGTCATCCCTTGGGTGGGTTTCACCGGGCGGCCGCGCCGGCTCGGGAGAGTCTCCCCGGCCGCCACCGGCAACCCGGGCGATGGCGTCGACGATGCTGACGTAGCCGGTGCAGCGGCACAGGTTGCCCCCAAGGGCCTTGACAATCTGCGGCCGGGTGGGAGCCGGGTTGCGATCCAGCAGGGCCTTGGCCGCCAGGATCATCCCCGGCGTGCAGAAGCCGCACTGGACCGCGTCGGCCTCGATGAAGGCTTCCTGCAGGGGGTGGAGCCGATCCGAGCCGCCCAAGCCTCCACCCAATCCTTCAATGGTGACGACCTCCAGGCCCTCGGCCCGCCGCAACGACACGCGGCAGGCTCGGGCCATGCGGCCGTTGGCGGTGACGGTGCAGGTGCCGCAGGTGCCGTCGTCACACCCGCGCTTGGCGCCGGTCAATCCGAGGTCGTCACGCAGCACCTCCAGGAGGGTGTGCCGCGGCTTCACCTGGATCTTATGTTCCACCCCATTGACCCGTAGGGTCAGGGGGACAGTACCGGTTGTTCGGGGCATGCTTCTCCCTCCTCCGGGCCCTTCTCAGCTCCGCCGCCTGCCGGGTCCGGGCCGGAGGCCACAGGCTTTCTCGCCTTTGGAACGGCTTCTGAATTGGAAGAAGCGCTGCCGCTGGGCTTCAGTCCGGACCGCGTTCTCGAGGTGATCACTCAGCCGGTGACGGGGAGGTCTTGAGTGGCCGGAGTATATGAAGAAAACGCTGGACTGTCAACGTGTGGACCGCGCCGGCGGAACGCCGCGAAGCCCCGCGCTCGTCTTTCCGGCGAAGGCCGGAATCCAGAGAAGCGCCGGCTGGATCCCGGCCTTCGCCGGGATGACGGAGCGGCGATCGAGCCACTTACGGGTCACACGTACCCAGTCAAACCAGCGTTGACATTGGTCATTCAGAGCCCTTCGGCCCGGCTCAGCATGACATTCTGTAATTACCAATCTGACCGAGCACTGAACTCGGCTGCCCCCAGCCTTCACCCGTCTTCAGTGTGGGCTCAGATCGAAGATGGCAACATTCTCGGAGGGCGCGGTGTTACACATCTGAAGCGTTCCCCGGTCCAGCGGCCCGCGGGCTAGCCCAGGTCGCCGAAATAGCCCGACCGCACGGCCCACAGCCAGAGGTAGACGATCCGCTCGTTGTGGAGCGCCCAGTGGCCCATGTGCGTGAACTTGGGCAGCAGCACCAGGTGGGCGCCCTTGGTCTTTTCGGCGTACAGCTTGGTGATGAAATACTCCTGCTTGTCCTCCACCCGCTTCCCGATCTTCCAGTGGAGCTTGTCGTTCTCCCCGTCGATGAGCAGGACCTTGATGCCCTCGAGGAGTTCCAGGTCCGGCTCGTCGAAGTGCCGGAAGTACTCCCCCGGCGGCAGACCGGTGAGTTTCCGGTATTCATCCAGCACCTCGGGGTCTCCCAGGTGCTGGGTGTTTTGCAGGGCGGGATTGAAGGTCGGAGTCGTGTCCTCTGTAAGCTCGAAACGCTCCTCCAGGCCGCCCCAAGGGGTCAACTCCGGAATGTCCTCGTACCCGGAAGAGTGGCGGTACTCGTCCACGGTGCGGTAGGTAATCTCGGAGAGGCCGGTCTTTCTGGACAAGGGGCCGCCCTGGGGCTTGGTTTCCTGGCGCAACTGCAGCAGCCATCCGTCGGGGCCGCCGCTGGCCCAGCCCACGATGCCGGCCACCTCCGCGTTGGTGACCTGCTCGGCCAGGCTCACCGCCATGGGCCCCCCGGTGGAATGTCCCATGACGAAGAGCTTCTGTCCCGCCAGGTGCTCGTCGACCAGGAGGGTGATGCCTTGCACGTATACCTGGTAGGTGGCCTTGAGGAGCCGGTCCTCAAGCTCCTCCTCGCCGATGGTCTGGTCCAGCAGGTAGAAGGGTTTCCGCTGGGTGACGGGCTTCTCCCACCGGCCGCCCGGCGGCCAGAGCCCCGGATAGCTGGGGGTCAGGACCCGGAAGCCCTGGGCCGCAAGCACGCTGGCCAGGCCCGGCCGGCCGTCAGGCGTGACCTGGAAATCAAGCTCGTTGACACCTCCGCCGTGGATCAGGACGAATGAGTAGCCCGGTATCGCTTCCTTGGCGGGGGTGTATACCGTGCCGTGGATGTCCCAGTCGTAGCCGTTGCGCTGGAACCGGGCGGTTACCTCCTGGCGCTGAAACTCGGTCTCAGGGTAGGGAGGCCCGATGGCGAGGAAAGTGTTCCACTCCAGAGGGATCAGCAAGTCCTCCCCGCTCAGCTGAGCAATATAGCCTTCTACAGCCGGGTTTGCCACAGTCATGATTCCGTGCTCCTACCCTCGGCCTAGCTTCGAATACCAGTCAACTATTTCGGAGCCGGTTGCCTTCCACACGCCGTCCCGTCCGCAAATGTGGGCCAGTATCTGGTCCAGGTACTTGAGGCGGTAGGGTTGGCCCATCACGTACGGATGGAGATTGAGCATCAGCAGGCGCCCGCTTTCCGCCCCATCCCGGTGCAGGACGTCGAAGGTGTCCTTGGCGATCTCGGCGTAGTCCATGATGGCCATGCTGCGCAGTCCAAGGGCCTTGTCGTCGTCCAGTTCGACGGTCACGGGAAGGGAGTACATCGTCCCCCCCTTCACTCGCATCGCATAGGGCTGCTCGTCGTTGGGCCAGTCGCAGGTGTACCGGATGCCCTGTTCAGCCAGAAGGTTGGGAGTCCGCGCCGACTCGCTGTATTCGATCCCAAACCAACCGGCCGGCTTCTCCCCAGTCGCCTTCTCGACGGCCTGCACGCTGGTCCGGATGTGGTCCCGTTCCTGTTCCTCCGACATCAACGAGGTGATCAAGCGGCGGGCGGTTATGCCGTGGGCCATGAATTCCCAACCGCGCTTCTGGCACTCCTTCACCAGGAACGGGTTGTGGCCGGCGACGGTCGCGTCCAGGGCCGCGGTAGCCCGTATCCCGTACTTGTCCAGGAGCTTCATGATCCCGAAGACCCCGACCCGGTTGCCGTACTCCCGGTAGGAGAACGAGCTGATGTCCGGCGCGGGCCGGATCCGCGGCGGGCCATATCGGAGCTTGAGGGTATATGCGTCCTCCGGGGGAATTAGCTCGTAATGCTCCAGGTTGACGATGACGCAAAAGGCAACGTTGGCGGCGTAGGGCCATTCCAGCCGGGGCCGGCTGGTGATGGATGAGAAGTCGTAGTAGTCGTGGTCCATCCCTGGCGTTCGCAGAAGTGGCATAGTCCTTCCTCTCTCGATGCTGATACGAGCAAGATTTTCGGGCCTGGGGGCCGGTCCATGCTCTAAACGGGGTTTAGCTCCGCCCGCCGGTCCTCCAGGTAGGCCAGAACCTGGTCGTAGTAGTTCTCCATGTAGTAGTCGGCGATTTCGTCGGCGGTCGTTTTCCACACGCCATCGTGGGACAGGATGTAATCCAGAATCTCGTCCAGGTACTTGATCCGGTGGGGCGCTCCGATGTAGAACGGGTGCAGCGCGATACACATGACCCGGCCGCTCTCAGCTCCCTGCTCGTACAGGACATCGAACTGGTCCTTACATATCTGGGCGAAGTATTTGCCGTCGGTGCCGTTTTCCATGGCCGCGGCGCTGTCGTTCACCTCGAGGGTATAGGGCAGAGAGATAAGTTTACCCTTTTTCACCTTGAGGGGGAACGGCTGGTCGTCGTGGAACCAGTCGGTGTGGTAGATGAGGCCGGCTTCCGCCATCAGGTCGGGCGTGTCGATGGTGTGGGAGATGGCCGGGCCCAGCATGCCCTTCAACTGCTTGCCGGTCTGCTTCTTCAGCGTATCGATGATGTCCCGGTAGAACTCCCGCTCTGCGTCGTTGGACATCCCGGTGAGGACGTTGTTGTTGTAGATGCCGTGGGACATGTAGTCCCAGTCGCGGGCGACCATGGCGTCCCGGATTTCGGGGAAGTGGTCCAGGACCGCCTCGTTGAGCGACGCGGTGCATCTGATCTGATACTTGTCTATCACCTCAAGCATCCGCCAGAAGGCGACGCGGTTTCCGTAGTCGCGGGTCCGGTAGCGCTGCATGTTTGGCGAGGGCAAGGTCACGCTGCCGACCGGGAACAGCCGTGGGTTGGGCGCCGGGTCATACTCCATGTACTCCACGTTGGGGGAGAGCCAGAATGCCACCCGGGCGTTATCGGGCCAGGAAATGATGGGGCGGTCGATGATTGGGGAGTACTCGAATCGGTCAGGTTCCATCGTCTTCCTCCTGTTCGTGGCTAAGGGACCGGGTGGGCCGCCGGCTCCGCGGCCCAGTCGGGGCTCGAGTCTCGGAGTGGAGTTTATCGCAGGTAAAGTTCCAGTGGTTAGCATTGTACGCCAAATATCGGCTGGCGAAAGCCGGGCTCTCACCCAGCCCAGGCTGCGCCTGGGCATCCATCTCCTGTGGGAGAGGGAACGAGGGTGAGGGCGGCCTCTGTTCACTGTGGTGGATTTATTGTATCGTGAGTGGGTAACCCGGCCGGCCCGGCCCCCTCAAATCAGTTGGCAATTGGTGTGCGCTATGAGTGTAACTGGCAAGAACGGACCTTCAATTCTGGACCGGCTGGCCCGAGGTGACCGGCTCATTTCCGACGGCGGCGCCGGGACCTACCTCCAGGGCCACGGCCTGGCGCCCGGCGCCTGCCCCGAGGAGTTCAACGTCAGCCGCCCCGAGGTGGTCCAAGGCATGGCCCGCGCCTACTTCGAGGCCGGGTCTGACCTGGTCCTGACCAACACCTTTGGCGCCAACCGTTTTATGTTGGAGAAGCACGGCCACGGAGACCGGGTGCCTGAGTTCAACCGGCTGGGAGCCCAGCTTGCGCGCAGCCAAGCGCCACCGGGCAGCTACGTTTTTGGGTCTGTCGGACCCACGGGCCAATTCCTGGAGCCCCTGGGAGAGGTCAGCGAGGCGGAGATGCTGGACGTCTTCGTGGAGCAGGTCACCGCCCTGGAAGAGGGGGGCGTCGACGGCGTGGTCGTCGAGACCATGACGGCAGTGGAAGAGGCGGCCCTGGCCATCAGAGCGGCCAGGGAGAATACCGGCCTGGTGGTGGCGTCGACGATGGTGTTCGACAAAGGTCCACGGGGCTTTTTCACCATGATGGGTGTGACCCCGGACCGAGCGCTCAAGGCGTCGTTAGAGGCAGGGGCCCACATTACCGGCGCCAACTGCGGCAACGGCATCGAGGTGATGGTCGAGCTGGCCAGGGAGCTGCGTCAGGCAACCGGCGGCTACCTGCTGATCCACTCCAACGCCGGCATTCCCCTTCTCAGGGACGGAGAGGTTGTGTATCCCGAGACGCCCGAGTACATGGGGGAGCACTTCAAAATCCTCGCCGACATCGGCATCAACATCATCGGTGGGTGCTGCGGGACCGGCCCGCAGCACATTTGCGCTCTGGCCGCTGCGTTGAGAGGCTAGGTAAGACGATGGCGCCAGCCGGGGGAGCGGAGCCGTCTCGGGTGGCCGGCGTCATCCAGCGATACGGGTCATGCGTCGAGCTGGTGCCGGTGGACCCCCATTTTCATCAAATCAGCCTGGGCCTGTACGTGAGGGACGGCACCTACACCGTCTGGACGTTCAGCCAGAAACCGGGGGCCCAGGATCGGGTGGAGCAGGTACGGGACCAGCTCGTAGCCCAGGGTGGCCTGGCCCCGGTGGAGGGGACCCACAACCGGGCAAGGTTTCTCTGCGGATACTTCCACCGGCGGGCGGTGAAGTTCCTGATGTCGCGGGCGGTGAGTTGGAAACCCGGCCAAGCTCCGGCCGAGGGCCGTTTGTCGGTTGCCGATACCAGGAGCGCGCTGACCCTGATCGTCGAGGGCAGACCCGAGAAGGCGGGTTGGGTCTACCAGGTATCGGGCGAGGGAGAGGCTCCCAATCTCCCGGCGCGGCTGCGAATGGTCGCCTCGGGGTTTGTGCGCTACGGCGAAATGGAAAAGGTCAGCGACACCGAGGTAACCTTCCCCTGCGGCAGCCGCCACGACGGGTTGATGCGCCTGCTGCTGCCCTACTCCCGCAACGTGAGCGCCGCGGAGAGTATGATGGAGGCTGAGGCTCAACGCGGCCAGATGACCACCGGCACCCTCGGCTTCTCACCCACCCCCTGAAAATTGAATACAATACCGAAGCAACCAAGACAGAAGTCCCCCTTTGGTAAAGGGGGATTAGGGGGATTTCGCATGCCAATCGGGTTCAGCCGTCTATTCAATGGCCGGCTCTGAGCCGGCAGGAGGCCCAGCTACGGCGCTAACTGAGCGGATGACGCCAAGGGAACGAGTGATGAATGCCCTGAGGGGCGAGCCCGTGGACCGCCCACCGGCGGCCAATCCCACCAACGTGGCGACGGTGGAGATGATGGACCTGGTGGACGCTCCCTTCCCGGACGCCTGCCGCGATCCGGAGTTGGCGGCCCGGCTGGCGGCCACCGGCCACACTGAGCTGGGCTTCGATTCCGTCACACCCTACTTCACCATCATCCAGGAATCATCGGCCCTAGGCTGCGAGATGCAGTGGGAAGAGAAGGACAACTGGCCCACGGTGCGGATGCAACGGCCCATCTGGAAGGGCCCTGAAGACGTGCGCATCCCGAAGGGCTTCTTGGAGCACCGGGACACTCAGACCGTCATAAAAGCCATCGAGATACTGAAGCAGGAGTTTGGGGACCGGGTGGCCGTCATCGGCAAGACAATGGGGCCGTGGACCCTGGCCTACCACGTCTTCGGGGTGGAGAGCTTCCTCCTCATGACGGTGGACGAGCCCGATGCGGTCAAGCGCTGCCTGGAGCGCCTGAAAGAGGTCTCGGTGCTCTTCGGTGAGGCGCAGATCGCGGCCGGGGCGGACGCGCTGACCTTTCCGGACCACGCCACCGGAGACCTGGTCAGCGGGGAATACTACAAAAGATTCTTGCTGGAGATACATCAGGAGATGGCGCAGCGGTTGCCGGTCCCGCTGATCCTGCACATCTGCGGCAATACCCTTGACCGGATGGATTACATCGCTCAGACCGGGATGTCCTGCTTCCACTTCGACTCGAAGAACGACCCACAGAAGGCCATGGACATCGTGGACGGGGGTATCCGCCTGGCGGGAAACATCAACAACCCGGAAACCCTCTACACCCAGGGGCCGGAACAGGTGCGACAAGAGGTCTACCGGTGCTTGAACGCGGGCGTGCAATTGATCGCTCCGGAGTGTGCGGTGCCCCTGGCGACCAAGCTGGAGAACCTGATGGAGATTCCCCGGGCCATCGAGGACTGGTGCGCCTCGGGCGGAAAACTTCAGGAGAGCTGAGGAGAGCCGCCTCTCGGAAGAAAGCAGTTTCCTGAAGTCACCACAAAAGGACCACGGGTAGACGGGCAGACGGATATGCCGAAGATCGACGAACGTCTGGAAAAGGAATTAGAGCAGGTTGCCGATACCGAGGAGCGGCAGGCCGCCGGGGCGCGCTTTGAGCAGGCACACCCCCTGATGCAGGAGGTATCCTACGCGGTCATCACCGGTGATCACCAGGGGGTTGACCGGCTCACCCGGCAGGCCCTGGATCAGGGATTCTCGGCCAACGATATCCTGGATGACGGCCTGGTCTCCGGCATGGCGCTGGTGGGCATCAAGTTCCGCGACAACATCATCTTCGTGCCGGAGGTGCTGGTGGCCGCCCGGGCCATGAAGGCCGGCATGGCCCATTTGGAGCCCATACTTTCCGAGTCCGGGATACGCCCCAAGGGAGTCGTGGTCACCGGTACGGTCAAGGGGGACCTCCACGATATCGGCAAGAACCTGTGCGTCATGATGCTCCGCGGCGCCGGCTTCACCGTTCATGATCTGGGCGTGGACATCCGGCCGGAGGAGTTTATCGACGCGGTGGCCGAGCACGGCGCTCAAGTCCTGGGCATGTCGGCGCTTTTGACCACCACGCTGCCCAATATGGGCAAGACCATCGAGGCCTTTGAAGAGGCCGAGTTGCGGGGCACGGTCAAGATAATGGTGGGCGGCGCGCCGTTGAGCCAGGAGTTCGCCGACGACATGGGCGCCGACGGGTACGGCAAAGACGCCATGGCCTGCGTTGAGCTGGCCGGCCGGCTCTCGGTCGGAGACCGGGCCTCGGAGAACACGCCTGCTATCTCGCAAGAGGAGGTCCAAGGGTGAGCCAGGAGGCCGACAAAGAGCGCTACCAGGCCAGCATGGACCGGTTGCAGGAGATTTTCCGGGATATCTCCGAGACGGTCAGCAACGTGTCCCACTGGCGTTGCCCCTACAAGAATGCCCGGGATCGTTGCACGGCCCCCTTCGGTTGCCGCAACCAGTCCAGGACACCCGGCGAGTTGCCCGTCTGCACGGGCAGCGACAAGCTGGATTATCGTGCCGCGTGGGAGACCTGAGGCCGCCAGGCCCCCCGCTGGTGTTACAATACCCGCATGTCTCCCCTCCACCACGATGGCCATGAGCTTGACCTGGCCGCCGGTAAGACTATTTTCGACTACGCCGACGACCTGAAAGTCAGGGTTCCCACCTCTTGCCGCCGGAACGGGGAATGCCACGAGTGCATCGTTGAAATCCGGCGCGGCGCCGAGTCTCTGAGCCCACCGAGCGAGCTGGAAGCCTTCTTGGGTGGGAGCTACCGGCTGGCCTGCCAAGCGGAGATTGTTGACCCCGATGGGGATGTGGAGTTCGCCGTGCTGCGCCGGCAGCCCCGGATTCTCACCCGTGCCCGGCGGCGAAGGGTGAAGCTGGACCCCTTGACGGTGCGCCAGGGCGACGCAGTGTACTTCGGGCACCAGTCGCTCGACCGGTACCGGGGCAAGATCTACGGCCTGGCGATCGATGCCGGCACGACCACGGTGGCGCTGAACCTGGTCGACATGGAGAGCGGCGAGATCGTACACACCGCGTCCTTCGAGAACCCGCAGCGGTTCGGCGGCAGCGATGTAATGAACCGGATTTCCTACGATGGAGGGCCGTACCGGGGCGAGCTACAGCAGGTGATGCTGTCGGCAGTCAACTTTGAGATCGGAGACATGGCCCGCCGTCTTCGATTCCATCGCAGGCTGATCTATGAGGTAGTGGTGGTGGGCAACTCGACGATGCGGGACATCTTCTTCGGCCTGAACGTCCAGTCCATCGGCGAGAAGCCGTACCGGTCGGGCACCGAGCTTGAATTTCAGAAGGGCCTTCGCTCGAGCACTTCCGTTGCCGCTCAAGCGAAGGACCTGGGACTTCGCGTGTTCCCTGACGCCAGCGTGTACGGCGGCCCGCTGATCGGCAGCCACGTAGGAGCGGACATCGCGGCCGGGCTGCTGGCCGTCGGCATGGACCAAAAGGACGGCGTCGTCATGCTGGTGGATGTGGGCACCAACACCGAGGTGGTCCTGGGCAACCGGCACCACATGCTGGCGGCGTCGTGTCCGGCGGGGCCCGCCTTTGAAGGGGGTCAGATCGCCCACGGGATGCCGGGCTACGACGGCGCTATCGAGTCTGTCCAGATCGCCGGCGGCGAGGTCAAGTACCGCACCATCGGGAATCTGGAGCCCCAGGGAATTTGCGGTTCGGGTTTGGTGGACCTGCTGGCCCAACTCCGGGACACGGGCCAGATGGGAGAGTTGGGCGCGTTCGCGGATGGGGGGCAGGAGTTCCCATTCGTGCCGGAGCCGAGGATGTCTTTGTCCAGGGCCGATGTCAGCGCGCTTGCGCAGGCCAAGTCGGCCAACTATGCCGGCCAGTACATTTTGCTCCGCCGCTACGGGGTCAACCCGGACCAATTGGATGCCCTCTATCTGGCCGGGGCATTCGCCAACTACGTCAATGTTGGGAACGCCGTGGAGATAGGGTTCATCGCCAACCTGCCCGCGGAGAAGATCGTAAAAGTCGGCAACGCCTCGTTGGAGGGCGCGACCATCATGCTGGTGTCGCGGGAAATGCGGCGCACGGTGGAGGAGATGGTGCGCGGCATTGAGCATGTGGAGTTGGAAACCACCGCCGACTTCTTCGATATTTTCGCCGACGGCTGCCGTTTCAAACCCATGGAGAAAGAGCTGGGCTAACCGCGATCGTCCCGTGCGTTTCCGCCGGGTCAGGGCGAGTGGGCGCTCCTAGGGGCCTAGGCGAGGGACGCTATCCTGAAATAGGCGTTCATCGCAGGCCTGGCCCATTCCGGTGCAATCTGAAACCAAGAAGAGATGCCCCACCGCAAGGTGGGGCATCTCTTCTTTCCTCTTTTCGTGGTCGCGGCGATTCTCTATGGCGGACTGGCGGCCCCTCAATCGAGAACCGCCCCGTCGCGAATTGCCGGGGCCGGGTGGCGCCGGCGCGTCAGTACAGGTGGCAGGAGACTTCGTGCCCTGGAGCCACCTCTTTTCGCACGGGAATATCAACGGAACACCGGTCCATTACGAAAGGACAGCGCGGGTGGAAGCGGCAGCCCGACGGAGGGTTCAACGGAGAGGGGACCTCTCCGGTCAGGATCATCTCTTCGTGCTGGGTGTCGGGGTGCGAGGGAAGAGCCGCGGACATCAGCGCCTTGGTGTAAGGGTGGGACGGATTGTTGTACAGTTCTCTGACTTCCGAAAACTCCACTATCTCGCCCAGGTACATCACAGCCACCCGGTGGCACATGAATCGCACCGTGGCCAGGTGGTGGGCGATCAGCAAGTAGCTAACGTTGAACTCGCCCTGAAGGTCCTTGAGCAGGTTCATGATCTGGGCGCGAATGGACACGTCCAGCCCCGATACCGGTTCGTCGAGGACGATGAGCTTGGGGTTCAGGGCCAGCGACCGGGCGATGGCCAGCCGCTGCCGCTGTCCTCCGCTGAACTCGTGGGGGTACAGATTGGAATGGTAGCTGTTCAGCCCGACGTTCTGGAGCAGCTTGAGGGTCCGCTCCTTGATCTCCGGTTTTGAAAGCTGCCAGTTGATGACCATGGGCTCGGCGACCAGATCTCTGACCCGCATCCGGGGATTCAGGGAACTCCACGGGTCTTGGAACACGGCCTGGACCGAGCTACGGTAGGCTCTTCGTTTCGCGGATTTGGCCCGGGCGACGTCTTCACCCTGGAAGAGAATGCTTCCGGATGTGGGCGTTTCCAGCATCAGCAGCATCTTCGCCGTCGTGGTCTTGCCGCAACCCGACTCGCCCACGATACCCAGTGTCTCGCCGGCCTTCAACTCGAAGGAGACCCCGTCGACGGCCCGCAGGTAGCCCGTTGTCTTGGAGAACAAGAGGCCTTTGGTAACCGGAAAGTGCTTCTTCAGGTCCCGTGCTTCCAGCAACACCTGGCCGTCGCGGGCCTGAATGGAATTTTCAGTTGAAGTAGTTATGCCAGCCTCCAACAAGCGGAAATGTGGCCTTCGCGGGCCTCTATTTGAGGGGGATACTCCTCCCGGCAGCGCTCCATGACGTATTGGCAGCGGGTCGCGAAGGAACAGCCCGGCGGCAGATCATGCAGCGTCGGTGGCTGTCCGTCTATGGAGAACAGCCGGTCCACATCCTCTTCCATCCTGGGCACCGAAGCCATCAGGGCCTCGGTATACGGATGGGCCGGATGGTTGAAGATATCACGGACCCCTCCCATTTCGACAATTCTCCCGGCGTACATGACGGCCACCCGGTCGCACATCTTGGCCACGATGCCGAAGTCGTGGGTGATGAAGAGCAGCGCCACGTCCGACTCCCTTTTTATCTCGTTGAGCAGCGCCAAGTACTGGGCCTGAATGGTGACGTCCAGGGACGTGGTTGGCTCGTCCGCTATAAGCACCTGAGGCTGGCAGGAGATGCCCATGGCACCCACCACCCTCTGGCGCATTCCGCCGCTCATCTGGTGAGGGTAGTCCCGCATCCGCGTCTCGGCAGCGGGTATGTTGACCTTTCTCAGGACATCCAGCGCGCTGGCCATCAGGCTCTTCTTGGGCAGGTTTTGATGGAGCTTGATGGCCTCCACCACCTGGTTTCCGATGGAAAACACCGGGTTCAAGGAGGTCATCGGGTCCTGGACGATCAGGGCGATCTTCCTGCCCCGGATGTCGGTCATCTCTTTTTCCGTGAGCTGGAGCAGGTCCTCTCCGTCCAGGATAATCTTCCCGCCCACTTCGCGCCCCGGAGGGATTGGGATGAGACGCATCAGAGACAGCATGGTGACGGACTTGCCACAGCCCGACTCGCCCACGATACCCAGAGTCTCTCCCCGGTCCAGGGTAAAACTGACCCCGTCCACCGCTTTGACCGTACCCCAGCGGGTCCGGAAGTAGGTGCGCAGGTCTTGAACATCTAGAACAACGTTGCCGCTAGCTTTGGCGCTGGCCGCCATACTCAATCCCCAGTCCTCGTGTTTGAATCTCCGGGCCGGCCACCCCGGACCCGGCCAAGTCCAATACTACCTGATTCTCAGGATTCTGGCTACCTGCCCCCCAAGACCGCGTGGATCGCCGGAACGGCTACTCCATCTGCCGGAGCTTGGGGTCCAGCGTGTCCCTCAGCCAGTCGCCAAATAGGTTCAACGACATCACGGTCACCATGATGGCCACGCCCGGGAAGGTGGAAATCCACCAGAACCCACCCCCCAGTTTATCCCGGCCATCGGCTACCATGGAGCCCCAAGCCGGTGTGGGCGGCGGTACTCCCGCCCCCAGGAAGCTCAAGGTGGATTCCAGAAGTATTACTATGCCCACCTGGAGGGTGGCCACTACGATCAGCGTGTTGATGGTGCCGGGGAAGATGTGGATGAAAAGGATACGCATGGTGGAAGCCCCGGACACTTTGGCCAGGGCCACATAGTCCATGTTCTTGAGTTGCAGCACCTCCGCCCGTATCTGCCGGGCAAACCTGGGCCAGATCCAGATGGCCAATACCCCCACGATGAGCATGAAGGATTGGCCCAGGGATATGACCAGGACCAGGGCGATCAAGATTAGGGGAATGGACAGCTTGATGTCGACGAGGCGCATGGATATTTCATCGATCCAGCCCCCGTACCACCCCGCCGCCAGGCCCAAGGCCACCCCGACGGTGCCGCCAACTCCCAGGGTAACCAGCGCCACGACCAAGGAGATGCGGGCGCCAAAGATGACGCGGGAGAATACGTCCCGGCCCAGGTGGTCGGTTCCCAAGAGGAAGTCGGTGGAGCCCCCCTCCCTGACGGTCACTGCCACACTCTCGCCTAATTCGGCCTCGGTCCGGATTTTTTGGGCGTCCCTGAGACTAATCTGGGCGTTGCTGTGCCCCAGGGCAACCTTATCCACCACCGTCTTAATAGTGGTCTCTTCTCCGGACCAAAATGGCGGCAGCATTCTCAACCGCAGGTCCCCTCTCTCGGGGTCATGGGGTGCGATCCAATCGGCGGTGACCCCGGCAAAGACGACTATTGACAGCAGTGCGACTGGAATTATCGGCAAGCGCCGCAGGGACCGCCACATGCTGGCGACCCGGTTGCGCGTTGTTAGCGGGGGGGCTTCAACGATCTGGCCGGTACTGGCTGCCACGGTGTCCTCCTATTCCGCTAGCCGTAGCGGATTCTGGGATCGATATAGGCGTACAGCACGTCCACAGTCAGGGCGGCCGTTACGTACATTAAAGTGAAGACTATAACCACCCCCTGCAGAAGAGGATAGTCTGCTCCGAACAGTGCCTCGATGGCCAGCTTGCCCAGGCCGGGCCAAGCGAACACGGTCTCAACCACCAGGGAGCCGGTCACCAGGGCCCCCAGGGTCACACC
Source organism: Dehalococcoidia bacterium (assembly GCA_030740155.1). Classification (GTDB taxonomy): domain Bacteria; phylum Chloroflexota; class Dehalococcoidia; order Lucifugimonadales; family UBA3495; genus CAJWBT01. Next base: position 46,888 of record JASLXV010000077.1, read on the forward strand.
GGCAAAGGTCAAAGGCGGGATGAGGGCGTTGCGCAGGGCATGTTTGAAAATGACCATCTTGGGGGATACGCCTTTAGCCCGGGCCAGCTTGATGTACTCCGAGTCCAGCACGTCCAGCATGGCCGATCGGATGAGCCGCAGATTGGCGGCCACGTAGAACCAGCCTAGGGTGATGCCAGGGAGCAAGATGCTGCTCCATTCCTGCCGGCCATAGGGGGGAACCCACCCCAGCTTCACGGCGAAGAAGAACATCAGCATTATGCCCAGCCAGAACGGAGGGGCCGACTGGCCGATCAAAGACACTAGTTTACCGGTGAGGTCCAAGGCGCTCCCCCGCTTCACCGCCGAGAGTATCCCCAGGGGTACTCCCACCAGCACCGAGAAAGCAAAGGCGGCGACGCCGAGCTGAAGGGTGTTGGGCAGGCGGTCCAGTATGACCGACATTACCGGCTCCCCTTCTCTGATCGACTCTCCGAAGTCTCCCCTAACCGCTTTCTTCAGGAATATTCCGTATTGCTCATAGTACGGCTTGTCCAGCCCCAGCAGAGCCCCCATCCGGTCCCAGTCCTCCTGGGTGGAGTAGTCGTCCAGGTAGATGTGCCTGGGGTCCCCGGAAACCCGGCTCATGATGAAGATGATCAGGGACACAACAAAAATTGTGATTATGGCGATGATCAAGCGTCGGAGTAGAAACTTTTGCATGCTGTTACACCGTCAAGCCGTGTGATTCGTGATTATCGATACGGGTGTGGCGCCACCGGCGCATCACATCCCGGGCCAGGCTGAAAACCATCGCCGCCCCACTAGCCACCAACGTGGCCCCCGCGGCGGTGTAAGTGATCGGCGTGACCGTCGGCATCGCGCAGCACTCGACTGTTTGGCGCGCCCCATAGGCGTAGCCCCCCCACGCCCCGCCGATGCCTGCCGCTGCCGCCAAGATCGCTGCTGCCAACAGCAAGAGGAGGTTTTCGCCATCGAGCCGCAGCCAGGCCAGGAATCCGCCCAGCCCAGCCCCCAGGCCGGCCCCAATCATGAGGGACCATAGCATGGTGTCGAGGGACCGGGAGCTGGAGAACACGAAGAACCCCCAGGCGATCCCAATCCCTGCTATGCTGAATCCCGAACCCAGGCCTAGCCCAAGGGCGGTGCGCCCCGCGAAGACCATGAAAGATTGTACCCTATACATTGCCTACTCGCCAAGACCATGACATCACCCCCGCCCTCCACCGCTAACTACTACGAGGTAAGCACCGATTTAGATGCCGCTCCCCTGTTTTTCATCAAGCCAAGCGTTCGCTCGCCGCAGTCCCGGCTGGTGGGTCCGAACCCGTCCAAACGACCGCGAAACTGCTGGCGAACCGTCCGTCTTGCCAGGGACCCCCCAGAGGGGATACGACCTGTCCTCAAAATCACGTGAAGCAATAGTAACTATCGAAACCTCGGCTGTCAACAGATTGTGGTGAGAGTAGGAATTATGACACATCTTGGCGGGTCAATGGAACCGTCTCCCCATGGGTAATGGGGCGGTTTCCTTGAGGGCGGGCGAGCGGAGGCACGCGTTAGCGTCGCGTCGACCAAGGTGGGGGAACCGGCGGGCCTGGTCCGGGAGTGGGGTTGCATCTCCCCACCAGCTTCATCACCGGTTCCATCGCCGGGCAAATAGACAGGCCCCCGGTGTTACCCGGGGGCCTGTCTTGCTACAAACTCGCTGGTTTTGGGCCGGTCAGCGTTTGCCGAGAACCTCTACTGGCGCGGCCGGGCCCATTCCAGGCCATTGATCTGCCGAAGGTCGCCACGCTTGATGTGGTCGTCCCACGGCTCCAGCTTGGGACCGATGGCCCAAATATTGTCGAACACGTACAGGCCCGTTTCGCCGAACACGTTGTTGAACATGAACTCGGCGATCTCCATCTCGATCCCTTCGCGGTCATCCTTGGCGACACTCGTTTGACCGGCGGGAATCTTCTCCTCTAGGAAGGGGTGCATGGACCCATAGTTGAAGACGGACTTGAAGGTGTAGTTGCCCAGCCCGTGGATCGGCGCCAGCCGGATGCCCACGGAGTGGCACGAGGCTCCCTTGTAGGTCCGGCCGACCAGGGTTGGCCGGAAGGCGGAGTAGGGGATCCTCTGGAAATCGACGTTGATGCCGATGTCGTCCCACATCTGGGCGATGGCCTCACAGGCCTCCACCTCGGAGGGGGCGTTGCGTACGGCGGTAGTCAGGGTGATGTCGAAACCGTCGGGGTAGCCTGCTTCGGTGAGAAGCTGCTTGGCCAGGTCCGGGTCAAAGTCCCAGGTCATCTCCGCCGGCAGCCGAGCCTCATCCGGGCCGCCCCAGTCCCGCAAGGCCAGAGAATGGCCGAAGCCGCGGAGCAGGGTATCGATCAGCAGCTGGCGGTCGATGGCTATGGACAGTGCCAAGCGCACCTTGCGAGCATCGTCCCACTCTTCAGAGGTGATGTCCGCGTTCCCGGACACCCAGGGAAGGGAGGGGTCGTAGTTATCCGCCTGCTCTTCGGTGCCGGCCCCAACGTGCATCTGTCCGTAGAAGTTCAGGCCGGCCTGGCCCGCGTCGGGCACCTGCATCAGCTTGGCTCCCTCCACGGATTCCACCAGGGGCAGGGAGTCCAGGGCCATCGCGAAGGTGTCCAGATTGCCCGTCTGGAATCCGGCCACTCGGGCGGACTCCTCGGGGATCTCCCACAGCGTCAACTCGGAGAAGAAAGGAGTCCGGCGCCAGTGGTCCTCGGTGGCGCTCAGCCGCCAGAACTCCCCGGTGCGCCATTCTTCGATTGCCCAAGGCCCGGTGGCGGCCGTGTTGCGGTTGGTCTCTTCCTCGCCAACTGCATCGTGCTGCTTCTTGCTGGTTACGTAGGCAACGGAAGACCTGGGGGTGCCGAGCAACTCGTTTACGATGATGTCGGAGAACGTCTCTCCGGTGTTCAGGATGATGCTGTGGTCGTCGGGAGTCTCGATGGAACCGCTCTCGTTGAACCACACTGATTTGGCGTTCTGAGCCCTGGTGTGCCTTTCGCTTTCGCTGATCTGCCCCATGGACCAGATCACGTCTTCAGCGGTCATCTCCCCGTAGCCCTGGTGGAACTGGACCCCTTTGCGGAGGTTGAAGGTCCAGGTCTTGAAGTCGGTGGAGACGCTCCAGCTCTCGGCCAGCATGGGCTCGAGGGCCCCGTTTGTTTCATTCGCCATACCCAGGGATTCCGTGATGCCGGTGGCGTTGACGATGAAGATCTGGGGCTGGCCGGTCAGCCTGGGGTGCGACATGAAAGGTCCCATGTCTTTGAGCCCCAAGTTGATGGTGCCCGTGGGCTTGACCGCCGGTTCGGAGGAGGCGGGGATCGGCGTCGACGTGGGCACCGGAGTGAGGGTTGGCGCCGCCGGCTGGCTCGTTGCGCCCGAAGTGGCCGCCGGTGCTGTGGTGGCCTGGGGCGCCGTGGTAGCGGCCGGTGCTGTGGTGGCCTGGGGCGCCGTGGTGGCGGCCGGGGCGCTGGTCGGCTGGGGTGTTGCGGTGGCTGATGCCCCGCAGGCTGCTATTAAGAGCAGTAATAGAACGGCGGAGGTGAGTACCATCGCCTTGGAAAACCTTGGCCAGCCCTGAAACATTGTTGGTCCTCCCTGATAGGAAATGTTGGAAATTGAACCCTTTCGGTCCAGCGGACGGTCACTGGTTGCGGCTGCAGAAGCGTCCTGTTTTGCCGGGGGTTGGCCCGCTGGTTGCCCTTTGGGCCTGGCCGACCGTTCTATCGCCGGCCAGGCACTAAGCGATAGAAGCAGCCGATACTATCATGCAACAAGATAGTATTTTCGATACAATATTAATAAGCTAGCTGTGGATTGTCAACTGCCCAGTGCAACATTAATATTACATGCCGATGTATATCGCTTAGACCGATGTCTGATGGCTCTGGCTGAGGCGGCCGGCCTCCGGTAAAACAGGCCTATCGCCGGGTCAAGGGTTGCATCCTGCATCCGATCCGATTTCAAGCAAAGAAACAGGCCCCCGGTGTATACACCGGGGGCCTGTCTGTTGTGGCGGTAGTGGATTGGGCGTCTCAGCCCGTGCTGAAGGCCTTTACTGGCGAGGCATTGCCCATTCCATGCCGTTCTGTTGCCGCAGGTCGCCGCGCTTGATGTGGTCGTCCCACGGCTCGAGCTTGGGACCGATGGCCCAGATGTTGTCGAACACGTACAGGCCGGTTTGGCCGAACACGTTGTCGTACATGAACCGGGCGATCTCCATCTCGAGCTTCTCCCGGTCATCCTTGGCCGTGGCCCGCTGGGCCTCGGAGACCTTCTCTTCCAGGAAGGGGTGCATGGTCCCGTAGTTGAACACGGAATCGTACTTGTAGTTGCCCAGCCCGTGGACCGGCGCCAACCGGATGGACACGGAGTGGCAACTAGCTCCCTTGTAGGTCCGGCCGACCAGGGTTGGCCGGAAGGCGGAGTAGGGGATCCGTTGGAAGTTGACGTCCAGTCCGATATCGTCCCACATCTGGGCGATGGCCTCACAGGCCTCCAGCTCGGAGGGAGCGTTGCGGATGGCTGTAGTCAGGGTGATGGAGAAGCCATCTGGATAGCCCGCCTCGGCCAGAAGATCCTGGGCCCGGTCCGGGTCAAAGTCCCATGTCATGTCGGCCGGCAGCCGCGCCTCGTCCGTGCCGGCCCAGTCTCTCAGCACCAGGGGGCGGCCAAAACCGCGCAGCAGCGTGTCCACCAGGAGCTGGCGGTCGATGGCGATGGACAGGGCCAAGCGCACCTTGCGGGCCGTGTCCCACTCTTCAGATGCAGGGTCGGAGTTGCCGGACACCCACGGAAGCTCGGGATCGTAGCTTTCCGCCGGCTCAGGGGTCCCGTACAGCTGGCCGAAGAAGTTCAAACCGGCCTGGCCCGCATTGGGCACTTGCATCAGCTTGGCTCCGGGCACGGATTCCACCAAAGGCAGGGAGTCCAGAGCCATGGCAAAGGTATCCAGGTGGCCCGTCTGGAAGCCGGCCACCCGGGCGGACTCCTCGGGGATCTCCCAGACCCATAGCTCGGCGAAGAAAGGCGTCTTGCGCCAGTGGTCCTCGACGGCGCTCAGCCGCCAGAACTCCCCGGTGCGCCACTCGTCGATGGCCCAGGGGCCGGTGGCGGCCGTGTTGCGGTTGGTCTCCTCCTCGCCCTCTGCATCGTGCTGCTTCTTGCTGGTAACGTAGGCCATGGAAGACCTGGGGGTGCCGAGCAGCTCGTTCACGACGATGTCGGAGAACGCCTCGCCGGTGTTTAGGACGATGGTGTGGTCATCGGGAGTCTCGGTGGTCCCGGCCTCGTTGAACCACACCGCCCTGACGTTCTGGGCCCTGGTGTGTTTTTCGCTTTCGCCGATCTGCCCCATGGACCAGAGCACGTCTTCGGCGGTCATCTCCCCGTAGCCCTGGTGGAACTGGACTCCCTTCTGGAGATTGAAGGTCCAGGTTTTGAAGTCGCTGGAGATGGTCCAGCTCTCCGCCAGCATCGGCTCAATGGCCCCATCCGTTTCGTTGTACATTCCCAGGGATTCAGTGATGCCGATTGCGTTGGCGACGAAGATCTGGGGCTGGCCGGTCAGCCTGGGATGAGACATGAAAGGTCCCATATCCTTGAGCCCCAGGTTAATGGTGCCCCTGGGCTTGGCCGGCGGTGCCGAAGAGGTGGGGACCGGTGTCGATGTGGGCACCGGAGTGAGGGTCGCAGCCGGTGGCTTGGCCCCTGGGGCCGAAGTAGCCGCCGGAGCGACGGTGGCTGCCGGGGCCACGGTGGCCCCCGGAATGCTGGTGGCTGCCGGTCCCGTGGTGGCCGCTGGGGCCGAAGTGGGCCGGGGCGTTGCCGTGGCTGCCGAGCCGCAGGCTACTATGAACAGCAGCAGCAGAACGGCAGAGGTGAATACCATGGCCCGGGAAAACCTTGGCCGGTGGTGTCGCATTGTCTAGACCTCCCTGGGTGCAAGCATTGGACATTAAATTAGAATGGCGAGCGATCAGCGTCAGCTTTGCCGGAACCAAACGACTGATTACTTCTGGAGACCCAACACATCCGACCCCTTACCGTAGGGCGCGGCCAAGAGATCATCGCGTGTTCGCATAAAACGTGCGTTGAAATATAAATCATCCAGATAGGGGCTGTCAACTGGATGGTTCTATGCTGATACTGTTTCCCGTAAGTTATCGTTACCCATGATAGTATGCGCCAAAAGTATCGTATGTATTGATATTAATAGCCTTTGTATATCACTAACACCGATACTTCAAGGCTCTGCCCCCATTCCTTGTTTGGTAGTAGAATAGGTCTACCTGGGTTTTGGGCCCGCCTTGAACCGGGCCGGTGTAGCTCAGTGGCAGAGCAGCGGTTTCGTAAACCGCAGGCCAAGAGTTCGACTCTCTTCACCGGCTCCACTTCTCAAAGACCAGGAAAAGGCCCCTGGATAGCACCAGGGGCCTTTTCCTGCCGTTTCGCCGGGGGGAGGGACGGGAGCCGCGCTAATCCAACGCTACTTGCGGGGCTGAACCCATTCCATGCCGTTAATCTGCCCGAGGTCGCCCTTTCCTACAAGGTCGTCCCAAGGCTCGAGCTTGGGCCCCACGGCCCAGGCGTTGCAACACCTCAAGAATCGTCACAGCCGATACTTCACGGCCCTGCCGCCGTGCCCCGTTTGGTAGTAGAATGAATGAACCGTCACTCTTGGCTTGCCGGGGGGCCTGGGTGAGACCCTGAAACGGGTCCCCAGTTGCCTCGGAGGAGTGGAGATTCGTGGCAAGCCCGCCGTTCAACTCGGGCCGGTGTAGCTCAGTGGCAGAGCAGCGGTTTCGTAAACCGCAGGCCAAGAGTTCGACTCTCTTCACCGGCTCCACTTCTTTGGCAAGAGAAAAGGCCCCTGGTGTTATCCGGGGGCCTGCTTCTTTACGGCTTTGCCAGGCCGGCGCTGGCGGGTTGCGCTGATAAACATCCCACCGGCGCCGCCGCGCCCATTCCATGCCGTCTATCGGTGCAGAGCGGCGGCGCCGGTGGGATTTGTTGCCGTGCCTGCCGGGTTACTCTCTGGGCTTAATGAACTGGAATCCGGTAACCTTTCTCAGGTCATCATAGCCGTCCGGCTCCCATTCCTGAATCTTCGGGCCCACCGGCCATACGGCGTCGAAGGAATAAAGGCCGAAGGCCATTACGTTGTCGTACATGAAGTCGTAGATCTCAACCTCCCTCAGCATCCGCTTCGCCGGGTCCATCTCGAGGGCGGCGGTTTTGACGAGCACGTCCAGGTCGGGGTGATGGGTACCGTAGCTGAACGTCGACGTATTGGCGTAGTTACCGGCGCCTACGGACACGACCAGCCGTATCGCTACGGAGTGGCAGGTGGCACCTTTTTGGGTGCGGGAAATGAAGCTAGGACGAAGGGTGGAGTAGGGGAGTTTCTGTTCCTTCACGTCGATGCCCACGTCGCGCCACATCTGGGCTACAGCCTGGCACGCCTCTACTTCGCCGGGGGCAGATCGAATGGCCGGGGTAAGGGTTATGGAGAACCCGTCCGGGTAGCCGGCCTCGGCCAGCAGTTCCCGGGCCCGGCCCGGGTCAAAATCATGCTTCCACCGTTCCGGCATCCGGCCTTCGTGACCGGCCCAGTCTCGCAGGACCAGGGGTTTCCCGAAGCCCCGCAGTATGGTGTCCACGATGGCCTCACGGTCGATGGCGATGGCCATGGCCTTTTTGACCTTCACGGCATTCTGCCACTCCTCAGAAGTGACGTCAGCATTGCCGGACACCCAAGCTAGCCCTGGGTCATAGCTAGGCGCCTTTTCTCCCTCCTCCGGCCAGTCGGAGTAGGTCTGGCCGTAGATGTTCAGTCCAGCCTGGCCGGCATTGTTCACCGACATCAGCCTGGCCCCCGGGACTTTTTCTATCACGGGTATGCTGTCGAATTCCATCTGGAAGGTGTCCAGGTTACCGGTCTGGAAGCCGGCCACCCGGCTCGACTCCTCGGGGACGGTCCAGAAGGTCAGCTCGTGGAAGTAGGGGGTTTGGCGCCAATGGTCCTCAACGGCCTCCATCCTCCAGAACTCGCCGGCGCGTTCATCCATTATCTCCCAGGGTCCCGTGGCGGCGATATTCTTGCTGGCCGCGTCAGCGCCCACTTCGTCGGACTGCTTCTTGCTGACCACCCAGGAACTGGCGCCTCCCTGGTTCGCCATCCATTCGAACACCCGGCCATCCACCCAGGGTTCACCGGTGTTCACCTTGACAGTGTGGGGGTTCGGGTACTCTACGGAGCCGTCCTCGTGGCCCCAGAATTTCTTCATAAAGGCGGCCCTGGCGTGCTTGGCGCCTTCGCCGAATTGCTGCTGGGAGTAGACGAGATCTTCGGCGGTCATCTCCCCGTAGCCCTTGTGGAACTGGACCCCTTTGCGCATATTAAAGGTCCAGGTCAGGAAGTCCTCGGAAACGCTCCACGACTCGGCCAGGAAAGGGGCGGCGGAAAGGTCTGGCCGGATCGTGAATACCCCTTCCCCGACTGCCACGTTTGTCCACGATATTCGAGGCGAGGAGGTAAACACGGGGTGCGCTTCAAATACGCCCGTCTCCGGGACACCCATGTTCAGAGTGCCCTTGGGCTTCGCCTGGGAGGCCGCGGCTGTGGGCGCGGGCGCTGAGGTGGGCACGGCGGTGGCCGCCGGCGCGGCTCCTCCGGAACTTGCCGGCGCCGTGGTTGCCACCGGCGCCGCGATACCCGCCGGGACGATGGTGGCGGCGGGCGCCGCGGTAGCTGCGGCTCTGGGGGTATTGGTGGGTTGGGGTGTTGCCGTGGCCGACGCGCCACAGGCTAAGACGAATACCAAAAGCAGGACTGCGGAGATGAGTACTATTCCTCGTGGACTTACGGGCCAGCGATGATGCATTTTCGGACCTCCCAGCATGAAATTGTTGGAGACCTAGGGTTTGCTGCCATCAGGGGTAATCGCCGGTCTGGACACACGGACCACGCCAGCCCTGCTGTGGCAAGAATAGCCGCAGCTGCCCCAGCCCAACACATCTACGGTTGAGCCGCCGGCCGCTGGCAAGAGGCTATTGCGTGGTAGCATAAAATACTCGCAGGAATATAAAGCATCCAACTATAGCTGTCAATCAATTGGGTATATATTGATAATGGTTTCCTAGTATTATCGTAAAAGGAGATGGCAAATCGGAAAAATTATCGTAATTAATGATACTGTTTAATAGAATATATCGCGGTTATCGATAATTCCACGGTCTCATTAAAGGCGTGACATTCCTCCCGCCGGTCAACGCGGGCCGGTGTAGATCAGTGGCGGAGCAGCGGTTTCGTAAACCGCAGGCCAAGAGTTCGACTCTCTTCACCGGCTCCACTTCTTTGGCAAGAGGAAAGGCCCCTAGTGTTATCCGGGGGCATGCTTCTTTACGGCTTTGCCAGGCCAGCGCCGACGGACACCACCAGCCGGATAGCTACCGAGTGGCAGGTGGCCCCTTGGTATGACCTGGATATGAAGGTGGGGCGGATGGTGGAGTAGGGGACGTTCTGTTCCTTCACGTCGATGCCCACGTCGCGCCACATCTGGGCCACCGCTTGGCACGCCTCTACCTCGGCGGGGGCGCCCCGGATGGCCGGGGTAAGGGTTATGGAGAACCCGTCGGCGTAGCCGGCCTCGGCCAGCAACCGCCGGGCCCCGTCCGGGTCAAAGTCATGCTTCCACCGGTCCGGCATCCGGCTCTCGTAGCCAGCCCAGTCCCGCAAGACCAGGGGCCTCCCGAAGCCCCGCAGTATGGTTTCTACGATGACCTCGCGGTCGATGGCGATGGCCTTGCGGACCTTCCTGGCCTTGTCCCACTCCTCGGAGGCTGGATCGAGGTTGCCGGACACCCACGCCAGGTCCGGGTCATAGCTGGGGGACTGATCGGGCGTGCCCACTCTGGTGTAGGTCTGGCCGTATATGTTCAGCCCCGCTTGACCGGCATTGGGCACTGACATCAGACTGGCCCCTTCGACTTTCTCTATCGCGGGTATGCTGTCGAAGTCCATCTGGAAGGTGTCCAGGTTGCCCGTCTGGAAGCCCGCCATCCGGCTTGCCTCCTCGGGCACCGTCCAGAATACCAACTCGGCGAAGTAGGGGGTATGGCGCCAGTGGCCCTCGACGGCCTCCATCCTCCAGAACTCATCGGGACGCTCCTGCACTATCTCCCAGGGTCCGGTGGCCGCGATATTCTTGCTGGCGGCGTCAACGCCTACATCGCCGGACTGCTTCTTGCTGACCACCCAGGAACTGGCCCCTCCCTGGTTTGCCATCCACTCGAACACTTGGCCATCCACCCAGGGTTCGCCCGTGTTCACCTTGACGGTGTAGGTGTCCGGGAACTCCACGGAGCCATCGGGGTGGTTCCAGAAGTCCCCTATTCTTTTGGCCCTGGCGTGCTTGGCGCCTTCGAAGAGCTGGTTTTGGGAGTAGACGAAGTCTTCTGCGGTCATCTCCCCGCAACCTTTGTGGAAATGGACTCCCTTGCGCATATTGAAAGTCCAAGTCAGGAAGTCCGAGGAAACGCTCCACGATTCGGCCAGCAGGCCGCCGGCGGATAGATCTTCTCGGATCGTGAATATCCCTTCCGCTACCCCTAGGTTAGTAACCGAAATTCGAGGGGGGGGGGAGTCAACCGGGGGTGTGCTTCAAATACGCCCGTCTCCGGGAGCCCCATGTTCAGGGTGCCCCTGGGCTTCGCCTGTGGCGCCATGGCCGTGGGCGCGGGCGTTGAGGTGGGCACGGCGGTGGCCGCCGGCGCCGTGGCTGCTCCGGGACCTGCCGGCGCCGTGGTAGCGACCGGCGCCGCAATACCCGCCGGGACGATGGTGGCGGCGGGCGCCGCGGTAGCCGCGGGTCTGGGGGTACTGGTGGGTTGGGGCGTTGCCGTGGCCGACGCTCCGCAGGCCAGGACGAACACCTCATTGAACATGAACTGGAGGGTCTCGTCCTTGATAGCGTGGCGTTCCGCCAGGCCGATCGTCCGCTTGGCCAGCGCGGTCTTCTCTTCAAGCTAGGGGTGACTCGCCCCGTAGTTGAAGGTGGAGTTATCGGTATAGTTGGCTAGGCCATGGGTCGGCGCCAGCCGGATGGCCGAGGAGTGGCAGGTTGCCCCCTGATAGGTCTGTCCCACCAGCTGGGGCCGGAGGGCACTATAGGGTATCCGCTGGAACTCCACGGTGACGCCGATATCGTCCCACATCTGGGCGATGGCCTCGCAGGCTTCCACCTCGGCGGGCGCGTTGCGGATGGACGGTGTCAGGGTCATGGAGAAGCCGTCGGGGTAACCCGCCTCGGACAAAAGCTGCTTGGCCCGGTCCGGGTTGAATTCCCAGACCATGTCAGCCGGAATCCGGGCCTCGTCCGGCCCCGCCCATTCCTTGGCGACCAATGGGTGGCCGAAACCCTTCAGCAGGGTGTCGACCAGCAGTTGGCGGTCGATGGCTATGGATAGGGCCAGGCGAACCTTGCGGGCCTTGGCCCACTCTTCGGAGTTGAGGTCCGAGTCTGGGGACACCCAAGGAAGGTCCGGATGGTAGTTGGAGTCCGCTTTGCCCTCTCCGGCGACCACGTATTGCTGTCCATATAGATGAAGGCCGGCCTGGCCCGCGCCGGGCACCTGCATGAACTGGGCACCCTCCACCTGCTGTATCAGGTCCAGGGAATCAAGGGCTATGACCGAGGTGTCCAGGTTTCCGGTCTGGAAGCCGGCCACCCGGGCGGACTCCTCGGGGACCTCCCAGAGGACCAGCTCGGCAAAGGCGGGCGTCCTGCGCCAGTGGTCCTCGACGGCCGTCATCAGCCGCCAGAATTCAGCGGAGCGGGACTCTTCGATCTCCCAGGGCCCCGTGGCGGCCGTATTCCGGTTGGTCTCGTCCTCGCCGATTTCATCATTCTGTTTCTTGCTGACAATATAGGCCACCGAAGACCTGGGGGTGGCCATCAGCTCTTTTATGCCGATGTCGGAGAATGGCTCGCCGGTGTTCAACGCCACCGTGTAATCGTCTGGGGTAGTGACAGAGCCGTTCTCGTTGAGCCAAATGTTCCAGGCGTCGGAGGCGCTGGGGTGCCTTTCACTGGTGGCGATCATCTCGTGGGACCAGGCCACGTCTTCGGCGGTCATCTCGCCATAGCCCTTCTGGAACTGGACTCCCTGCCGGAGCTTGAAGGTCCAGGTGATGAAGTCCTCGGAGACGCTCCAACTGGTCGCCAGCATCGGGGCCAGCTCCCCGTCCACGTCATACATTGCCATCGACTCCGTGACGCCGATGGCGGAGTTGATGAAAACCTGAGGATTGCCCGCCAGATTGGGATGGCCTATGAAGGGAGCGATTTCTTTCTGGCCTACGTTGATGGTGCCGCTGGGCTTTGCCATCGCGGCGGGGGAGGTGGGCCGGGGCGTCGAAACGGGCACCGCGGTGGCGGCCGCCGCCGGCGCCCTCGTTGCCGCGGGACCCGCCGGGGCGGTGGTGGCCGCTGGCGCCGTGGTAGCCGCCGGGGCGGTGGTGAGCCGCGCTGTTGCCGTGGCCGCCGACCCACAGGCTACGATGAAAAGCAGGAGCAAAATTACTGAAGTGAATATCATTCCCTTGGAGTTATTCAACCAGCGGCTTCGCGTTCTAAGACCCCTCAGTATCAGATTCTTGGAGAGCCACGACTAACGATAACCTAGAGTAACCTTCGTCTAAATATCCGGATATCGTTATTTAGGTGGGGGTGCTTGCTGGAAGAACCATCATACAAACATAATCAGCGGCCTTATCGTAGCAGTCCTCAAAGCTACTCCGGGCAGCCACCGAATCACTCGAAGCAATATAAGCTACGCCGCTAAACCTGTCAGTTCGTCACGTAAGTAGTGATAATATACCGTGAAAAGTATTGGATTATGCAATAGTGCAGGGCCTTGGTATCGGGATATGGGGTCCATTTGATGAATGAAAACAGGGCAGGGTCCGGCCACTCGGCCATGGGGGCTGACTCTCTATCTACCGCGGCCCAGGGATCTACGCCTGGCTCCGTACCCTGTTGGAGATGGGTCCTGAGTTGCCCGGGCCTCTGGTATGAGCACAGGAAGGGGCCCCCGGTGCTACCCGGGGGCCCTCTCCGCAATCGGCCTTTCCTGGTTTGTTCGACCAGGGGCTGCCGGGAACCCCTACTTACGGTGCTGGATCCACTCGTAGCCGTTGATGTTCCTGAGGTCCCCGGTCTTCACATTTTCGGCCCACGGCTCCAGCCTGGGGCCCACGGGCCAAATGGCGTCAACGGAGTAGAACCCAATTTGGGTCAGGGCGTTGTCGAAGAGGAATATGCCCAACTCCCCCGTCAGGCGATCCAGCTCCTCTCGGTCCAAGGCGCCGGCGATCCGGGGCATTATGTCCTCGAAGAAGGGGTGAGTGGCGCCGTGGTTGAAGGAACCAGCGACGGTCAACTGGGGGAAGAGGCCCGGTGTCACCGACCGCGCTCCCACGGCGTGGCACGTAGCTCCCTGGTAGGTGCGCCCCACTATCGTGGGCCGCAGCGTGCCGTAGGGGACGCGCTGGAAGTCGACATCTATCCCAATGTCCCCCCACATGGTGAATATCGCCTCGCAGGTTTCTGTCTCAGCGGGTGCTCCCCTGATCGCCGGGGTGAGGGTGATCTTGAAGCCATCCGGGTACCCCGCCTCCTCCAGCAGTTGCTTGGCCCGTTCCGGGTCGAACTCCCAGTGCCGTCCTTTCAATTGCTCCTCGTGGTTCCCCCAGTATCGCAGGGCAATGGGCCGGGCAAAACCCCGGAGCACCGTCTCTATGATTAGTTCCCGGTCAATAGCGATGGACAGGGCCTCCCGCACCTTGCGGGCCCGCTCCCACTCCGGGGAGTCTAGGTCGGCATTGGACGATATCCAAGCAAGGTCGGGGTCGTAGGCTGCACGTGAGTCAGCGGTGCCCGCTTCCACCAAGTAGTTGCCGTAGAAGAGAAGGGCGACATCAATGGCTCCAGGGACCGACACGAATTTGGCCCCCGGCACGGCCTCGATCGCCGGGATTGAATCGAAAGCCATGAGGTAGGTGTCCAGGGTTCCGGTCTGGAACCCGGCCAGGCGGGCAGACTCCTCGGGGACTTCCCAGAAGGTCAGCTCCGCGAAATATGGAGTCTGACGCCAGTGGTCCTCCACCGCCCGCATCCTCCAGAACTCCGCGGGCTTGTGCTCCACTATCTCCCAGGAACCGGTGGCGGCGATGTCCCGGTTGGCGGCTTCCACCCCGATCTCCTCGGTCTGTTTCTTGCTCACCACCCAGTTGGCGGAGCCGGCTGGGGGTACTCCCATCCAGTCCTGCAGCATCACGAGTTCGGAGAGAGGCGTGCCGGTGTTCACCACTATGGTGTAGGGATCCGGCGCCGTCGCGGAGCCGCCTTCAGCCTGCCAGAAGGACCTAAAAGTGGGGTTTCTCACGTGAAGCTCGTTCTCGGCCCAGCCTTCTGAGTACGACCAAATCACGTCCTCGGCGGTCATTTCCCCGTAGCCCTTGTGGAACTGGACTCCCTTCCGTATTTTGAAGGTCCAGGTCATGAAGTCCTCGGAGATGCTCCAGGACTCAGTCAGCCAGGGCACCATCTTTCGCTCGAGGTTGGCGTGCGCCAGGGCCTCTCCTATGGGAGCGGTCTGGCTGACGAAGAGTGCCGGGTTCTTCACCAGCTTGGGGTGGCCTTCGAAGACTCCCAGCTCCTTCTGCCCCACGTTGATGGTCTCGTAGGGCCGGTCCCTCACGGCGGTTGTGGGTGTGGGGGCCATTGTCGCCACCGGCGCCGGTACCTGAGTGGCCCTGGGCGCCGTCGTTGCCGCAGGTACCGTGGTGGCCACCGGCGCCGCGATACCCGCCGGAACGATAGTAGCGGCGGGCGCCGCGGTGGCGGCGGGCGCGGATGGGCTGGTGGGTCTGGGTGTCGCCGTAGCCGAAGACCCGCAGGCCATAGCAACGATCAGGAGCAGCATCACTGAAACGAATATCGTTGCCCTAGAGTTCCTTATCAATCGGCGATGCATTGCCGGGCCTCCCCGTTTGAATTAGCTAGATGAAAGATTTGGAGCCTACCTTTTGGCCGCCACAAACCATCTCGGGATTACGGGTGCGGATAGCGCCGGTCTTGCAGCCCGATAGATAGCCAATTGCTCATCAACCCCACGCGTCCACCAACTTATCGTTGGCCGCATCCAGAGTTGCACCGCATGCCCGCAACGGCGTCCGAGGCAATATAGACTGGCTAAGTCCAAGCTGTCAACTAAACGAGCATATATTGATAGTAAGATGCTATGATTATCGTTAATACAGATAGAATTAAAGTCTATATATCCAGTGAGATAGTAATAAAGCAATATGATTATCGTTTATCTTGATAACCTCCGGCCGGGCCCCGGCGGTCGCATTGCGGCGAGCCGGCTAGCCGAATCTCCAGGCTGCCGGATGCGTCCGGGAGGCGCGCAAAACGGCCGGGTGTCGACCTCGTGGCCCGTGGGATTGACGCCACCCCGGCTCAACTCCGGCCGGAGCAGGCGAGGGCTTCCGAACGAAATCGAAAAGGAATGACCCTCAATAACGGGCCGGTTTGGCTGGCTAGCCGGGGTGAGGGCCTGCTATAGTAGCCCCTTGGATGAAAAAATTGTAAACGCAGGCGGGAGCGATACCCTTTTTCTGGGCATGGCTCTATCCTCCCCCCGCTGGGTTGGTTCGGGGCGGGAAACCAAGGTTTGGCTGTGGGAAAGCCGGGTGGCGGTAGCGAGGTGATGGAGTCGTTACCCGGCCAGAGAGTGACCGGTCGAGCTTTGCCCAGCAACCGCTATCGCTTCGTGATTGCGGGGCTTCTCCTGGCGGCCCACCTGGCGGTGGGTATGAATGCCTTCGTCGTCGCCCCCCTCTTGCCTCTAATAATCGAGGAATACGAGATAAGCCGCGCTACGGCGAGTCTGCTGGTAGCTCT
>JASLXV010000078.1:0-2236 GCA_030740155.1 Dehalococcoidia bacterium
GACGGCCGGCGGCGGCCACGATGTTCCAGTCCTGATGCTCAATCTCAACCGTTACACCCCGGCTGCCGCATACCCGAACGGCGAGGAGTATCGAACCTACGTGGCCGTAATGATGGAGACGATCGCTCGAGTTGGCGGCCGAGTGCTTTGGCGAACACCGGTACACGGCCAGCCGATCGGCTGCGAGCACGACCGGGTCGATGAGATTCTGGCCGTCTGGTACCCGAGTCATGCCGCGTTTCTGGACCTTCATTCGATGGATGGGGCCGATGACCTTTGGCGGCGGCGCCAGCGGAGTGTCGCCAACGCAGTACTGCATCGCTGCCCGGGTGACCGGAATCCGCTGCAACCCTAGGTGACGGGGGCTGTCCAGGCAAGGCGCACACTGCACGGCCAACGCTTCCAAATAGGGTCCCTATGATATAATCACGGCCGTGGCCCTCAAGGCGAGACCGGCGAGACAGCCGGCTCCAGGCGGACCAGTACCGGCGCAACCAGGAAGTGGGGTATGAGCAAGCAATTGGTTTCCGAGCGATTGAGCGTTGACAGCGTGGAAGATGCCATCGAACTCTTCTACGACCGGGGCTGGACCGACGGCCATCCAGTGGTCCCGCCCACCGAAAAGGGGATCGTGGAGTTCCTGGAGTACGCCGGCCTGGAGCCAGAACAGGTAATCGGCGAGATTCCGGAGCGAGACCGCCTTATCACCGCCGAGAAATTGGCCATCAACTCCGTCATGGCCGGCTGCAAGGCCGAGTACATGCCGGTATTGGTGGCGGCCGTGGAGGCCATCTGCCACCCGGACTTCAAGTTCAACCACATCGCCACCCTCGGCAGCGCCTGGCCCCTCCTCATCGTCAACGGCCCCCTGGGGAAGGAGCTTGGATTCAACAGCGGCATGTATCTGTTCAGCTCCGCCGGCAACCGCCCCAGCAGCACGGTGGCCCGCGCCATCAGCCTTCTGCTGTGGAACTGCGCCGAGGCCCGCCCCGACGGCATTCAGCGGGGCCAATGGGGGAACCCCGGCCGGGGCCACTACTGCGTCGCAGAGAACGAGGAATCCTCTTGGGACCCGCTGCACGTGCAGCTGGGCTTCGACCGCGAAACCAGTACCGTGACGGCCCTTTCAACGTACCCCGGACCCTATCAGGTCTACTGCCAGAGAACGGCCGCCCCTGAACTCATGCTGGACTCGATGGTGGACGCCATATCCACCTACGACTTTTTTCGGGGCACCTATCCCCTGTTCATCCCTCCGCACTTCGCTGATGTCTTCATCGGCTTTGGGTGGAGCAAGAATGACGTGCGCGATTATGTGTTTGAGAAGTGCATGAGGTCGGTGGCGGAGCTGAAACGCCGGGGCCTCTGGGGCACCCATTCGTCGGAGTTTGCGGGCTACGCCGGGATTGCTCACCCAGTGGAACCTGGGGACGATCAGCGGTTCGCCCACGTCTTCAAATCCGATGAATACGACCGGATAATGTTCGACGACACCAGCCTCCTGCGCCGTTCGGATATTTACGTGATTATGGGCGGGGGCAATGCCGGGCCCCGGCTGTGTTTTATCGCCCCCTATGGCGTCTCAACCGACCCCGTGACCGTGGCGATCCGCGGCAAGTAACGAATCCGAGGCCCTGAACCGGACATGTAACCGGACCGGCCCGCAAAGCGGCACCCTCAGGCGGCAAGCCGATCCAGGAAAGGAGTGAATCATGTTGGAGATTTTCAACCCCACGGCGGGTCCCGCGACCGGCAAGGTGACCATGGCGCCGCGCAACTGGACACTGGACGGCCAGACCCTGGGCGTCATCTGGAACGGCCGGCCCTACGGTGACCGGGTTATCAACACCGTCGTCGACATGCTGCGCCAGAAGTACAGCTTCGAGACTGTGGTGTTCCGAAAGAAGCCGTACATCGGCAACCTGGCTCCCCTGGAGATCCGGGAGGAGATAATCAAGAGCTGCGACGCCGTGATCACCGGCGTGGGTGATTGAGGCTCCTGCACGTCGGGCAGTGTGCTCGACGCGTTGACCATGGAGCGGGCAGGCATTCCCGCCGCCGCCATCGGCGTTGAAAAGCTGGTGATGACTACCGGCCGGGGCATGGCCCGGGCCCAGGGTATTCCCGACTACCCCATCGCCGTCGTCTCCCACGACATGGGCGCCATGGCGGACATGCACGACGACGACGACGTACAGAAGATGGCCGCCGCCGCCGCCCCTCAGGTGGAGGCCAT
>JASLXV010000079.1:0-57185 GCA_030740155.1 Dehalococcoidia bacterium
TTCTGGAAGTAATGTACCTTCATTCCAGGAGCTCACGCCACTTCCACTCTCTCGGGTTTTCTTACCCCCAATGTGTCCCATTATCGCTGACGGTCTACACAGAGGAGATCTCTCGTGAGCGTACCGGGTTGAACCAGCAGCTTAGCACTCTCCAGCACCCAGTCGGGTTTAACACCCAACTCGTTGACAGGAACCTTCTCATGCGGGTTTGTCTGGGCGTGACTCAGTGGTTGGAGAAAGCGGACGAGGCGGATAGACGGGTAGTGTTGGAGGCGCTCCAGGTTTCGGTGGAGGCGACTGCCACGACAGCAACATTGACGGGGATTCTCCCCTTGAAGGCTCCAGAGTTTATCGAGGATGAACAGTCATGCCGATGTTCGTGCATTGGTAGGCTAGTTTGACCGGATGACGTTGCCGAGCCCCATCGGCCAGGCATCCACGGCCTTGGCGCGATCGTATCGCTTGGGGTCTGAAGCCGATTGGCGTTGGCGCCACGGGCTTGTCCAGCCCACCCGGCACGCTCCCACCCATCCCCAACACCCCACCCCGAAAGTGTGCCTGCGTCCAACGAGGATGGTATAGTAGAAAGCGACGATGGGAAGAGCGGTGCAAGAGACTGAAGGAGGATAGCTATGGCGAGGGTGGTAATTGCGGGGGCCGGCTGGGCTGGTTGCGCCGCGGCCGTGGCAACGGTGCAGGCCGGGGGCGAGGCGGTCCTTATCGAGAAAGCGGATACCATTCTGGGCACCGGCCAGGTGGGGGGCATTTTCCGGAACAACGGCCGGTTCACCGCCGCCGAGGAGATGATTGCCATGGGCGGGGGCGCCCTGTTCCACCTCATGGACGACTCCAGCCTCCATCAGAACATGGAGTTTCCCGGGCACAAGCACTCCAGCCTCTACGACGTGGCGGTAATGGAGCCCACCGTCCGGCGCTACTTACTGGACAAAGGTGTCGATCTCTGGACCATGAGCCGGGTTACAAACGTCGTCATGGAAGACGGAGGCATCGCGGCGCTGAAGCTGGAAGGCGGCACGGAAATCGAGGGGGATGCCTTCATCGACACCACGGGCACCGCCGGTTCCATCCCAAACTGCCGCAAGTACGGCCACGGGTGCGCCGAATGCGTCCTGCGTTGTATCACCTTCGGCAACCGGGTCAGCATCACCGCCAAGGCGGGCGTTACCGAGATCGTGGGCCGGAAGATGGATGGGACCCCCGGCGCCATGAGCGGTTCGTGCAAGCTCCATTCCGGATCGGTGAGCCAGGGTGTCAGAGACGAGATGAAACGCGCCGGAGTAGCCGTCCTGCCCATTCCCAAGGACATGATCGAAAGGAAGAGGGAGTTGCTGTCCATGAAGGTCTGCCAGCAGTACGCGCTCCCTGAGTTCGCCGAAAACGTGGTCCTCTTGGACACGGGCCACGTCAAGCTCATGACCTCTTACTTCCCCATCGACGAGCTTCGGGAGATCAAGGGCCTGGAGAATGCCCGCTTCGAAGACCCCTACGCGGGCGGCATCGGCAATTCCGTGCGCTTCATGGCCATCGCTCCCCGGGACGATACCCTCAAGGTGAACGACGTTCCCAACCTGTTCTGCGCCGGGGAGAAGGCGGGCCTCTTCGTCGGTCACACCGAGGCCATCGCCACGGGGACCCTGGCCGGCCACAACGCCGTTCGCTACTCGCTGGGGAAGGCGCTGTTGACCATCCCCCGCAGCACCGCGGTCGGCGAGTATAACTCCTACGGACGGGAGCGGATGGAGACGGAAGAGGGCCTGGCTGACAAGTTCACCTTCTCCGGTTCGGTCTACTTTGACCGGATGAACGAGCTTGGCACCTACACCACCGATGTGGAGGAGATTCAACGCCGGGTGGACCGGGCGGGGATGTCCAACGTCTTCATGCAGCCCGTGGCGTGATTGCAGCCTGCTTCGGCTCTCGCCTCGGCGACTACCGGTGTAGATTCTGCCACCCTGCGGCGCTGTGCCTGAGTGGCCGGCCTGAGTAGTTTGTCACGCCCGCGGTCCGGCCCGGCCCGGAGAATCGCCGCGAGAGCGAAAAGGTGAAAGTTGTGCTGCTTCGTCATCGGTGGGGCAGCACATCTTATCTCTTGGCTTAAGGTGGACTGGCCGGGCTATTGCCGAGCGCGGTTCACCGGGTGATGGGGCCTCCTCGAATCTGTTGTGCCGCCGTTCCTATGCCAGGGACAGCAGCAATTTCGCGGTGACGTCGTCGGTGATCAAGGTGTTGACGAGTTGGTGATCCAGCGCCACCCTGAGGGGGGCGATCCTTTCCCGGCTGGCGCCAACCACGGCGATCACCTTGGCCCTGCGTTTGACCATCCGGGATAGCCCATCAAGACCCAGCCCGATGGCGTGCCTCGCTGGCTCCTCCACCGTCCGCCCTTCCCGGTCGAACCACCAGTGGGAGGCGATCTCACCCACCGCGCCCTGGCCCACCAGATTCCTCACCGTATCGCTGCTGACCAAGTCCATGCGGACCACGGTGGAGCGCTCCGGGTCGGGCGCCGCCAGGGGGACGATGGCCACCGTCGCCTCTTCGTAAAGCTCCTTGACTCGCCGCACCAGGGGAATGGCCTCTATTACCTCGCCGAGGGCTCTCTCGACCAATGCCGGAGCGGGCAGCAAGAAGGAGCGCCCGCCAAACTTGGAAGCAAAGGCGGAGGCCAATAGGTTCGCGTCGAACGGGTTGTGCTCCAGCGCCAGAACCCCGACCATCGGTACCACGGTGACCCCGGGCAGAGACTGAGGCGGCCTAAGTTGCCGGGCAATGTAGTTTGCCATCCGTCCCCAGGGGACCACCAGGGTGTCCCGGTTGGTGAGATGTTCCTCCAGGTACCGGGCTGCCGCCTGCGCGATGCTGAGGACCAACGCCTCTTTCGCCGCGGTCTCGTCGGGCATGTCCATGATGTCTTCCCGGCCGGCGGTCAGCACCACGCTCTCCAGATCGAACCGGTAGCGGACATCCTGCTCCAGCTTCGTGAGTTCGGCGTAGTCCAGAGGGGGCACCACCAGGGTGCGCACCAAGCCGTCTTTCTTCGCCTGGCTCAGCCTCCTTCTGATGGTCGATTGATCGACGTTCATAGCTGCCGCCAATTCGTCCACCGACTGGCCCAGTTCGAAATGACGAACCGCCAGCTCCACGTTGGATATTCGCCTTCGCGACCGATCGGACACCATTTTGCGCCCCCTCCAATGCTCCCGCCGGCCGGCACACTTTTGTGCAAGGCCGCCAGGACATGCAAGATTATAACCCCCTTTGGGTGTTTATTGGTAGTCAGCCGGGCGCCTCGGCAACCGCATCACTCCTCCACGACGTGTTAGAATTGGAGCCGGAGCCTCCGGGTGTCGTTGCTGGGGGCCAGAGCGCGGCCATTAGGAGGTCCACGATGGGTAAGGCATTGGATGGGATTCGGGTCATCGATATGACCCACGAACAGGCAGGTCCTTCCTGTACGCAAATGCTGGCCTGGCTGGGCGCAGATGTTATCAAGGTGGAGATGGCCGATGGCAGAGGGGACCGCTCCCGCTGGCTGCGCCGCGACGACCCCGACAAAGACAGCTATTTCTTCCTCTTGCTGAACAGCAACAAGAAGAGCGTTACCCTTGACCTCCGGCAGCAGAAAGGCAAGGAGGTGTTCAAGACTCTGATTAACTCCGCCGATATTGTGGTGGAGAACCGTGGGCCCGGAGCCATGGAACGGCTGGGATTGGGCTACGAAGACCTCAGCAAGATCAACCCTCGCCTGATCTACGGGTCGGTGAAGGGGTACGGCTCATACGGCCCGTACGCAGATTACAAGTGCTTCGAGCACGTGGCCCAGGCGACCAGCGGCGCCATGAGCGTTACTGGCTGGGATGACCGGCCGCCTTCGGTCTCGGGTCCCGGCGTGGGTGATTCGGGCACGGGCATGCACATCGTCATCGGCCTTCTGGCGGCTCTGGTCCAGCGCAACGTGACCGGCAAGGGACAGGTGGTGGAGGTTGCCATGCAGGAGGCGGTGCTCAACCTGACTAGGGTCCGCTTTACCGGGACGTTGAAGGACGGGCAGCCGGAGCCGCGCCTGGAGTTCCCGGGCCGCGGCCACCCAATGGGGTTGGGCGGTCTCTTCCCGTGCGCTCCCGGTGGCCCCAACGACTACGTGTACATGATAATTCCCGCCGAAAACAACGTCATGTTCAGCGCGGCGGTGGGGGTGATGGACCGGCAAGACTTGCTGGAGGACCCGAGGTTCGCCGGCCCGTCCGACCGGCTGGATCACTCCGTGGACCTGTTCGGCATTATCAAAGCTTGGACCGAAGTCCGGGAGAAGCGCGTAGTCATGGAGGCCTTCGGCGAGGCGGGCGTTCCCTGCGGCGCGGTGTTCGATACCGCCGAGGTGCTTAAACAGCCCCACCTGATCGAGCGCGGGGTGGTTACCGAACTCGTGCACCCGGTCCGCGGAAAGTACACCGCGATAGGCTCCCCGGTGAGGCTATCAGATTCTCAGGTGGAGTTGAGCCGTTCTCCTCTGTACGGGGAGCACTCCGACGAAGTGTTCACGACCCTCGGCGGGATGACCCAGGAAGAGGTGGACGAACTGCGCCGCCAAAAGGTGATCGTTTAGGCGAGCCAACCTCGGCGCAGGCCGCGCCCTTTAGCCGGAATCATTCATGCTGGCCGCCACCGGCACGACGGCCGACGAAAATAGACGCCGCTACGTCATCCCGAGTCCTTCGCGGGAAGGACGAGGGATCTGGGGAGGTGGAGGAGAATCCCCATCCCAGATGCCTCGCCGCTACGGCTGGCTCGGCATGACATTTTCGAAGCAATGACAACGCTCTCACCTCCGCCCCAAGGCCCAGATACAAGAATGACAACCATCAGCATCAAGCTGACTGATTTCTAGCCTAGACGCGCCGGCCAAGTCATTCCAGTTCCATGACCGGTGGCGCTCCCTCTGCCCCGGCCGGGCAAGAGGTGGCTGCCGGGCAAATTCCCGCCCTTGTTTGCCTCCCCGCGAGTATCCGACACCGGATTAGGTCTGCCCCAGCGGCGGTGGCCGCTCGCGCTTGAGTGGTGGTAGAATCCAGGCGGCTCGATAGATCGAATCGTCACGAACGCCCCGGCAGGAGACTGCTCTGATAGGAGTCCCCACCCCGTGAAATTGTTCAAGAGCAGGAGGCATTCCACCCCTGCTGCTGAGGCCGCCCGGACTCAGCAGCAGGGGTTTTTCTATGGTTGGTGGATCGTCATCGCGGGCGGATTGGCGATGTCCATCTCCGCCGGGATCAACTTCCACGGCTTTAGCAACTTCATCATCCCCCTCGGTAAAGAGTTCGGTTGGAGCCGGACCATCATCTCCCTGGTCTTCTCCCTCGCTCGCCTGGAAGTGGGGCTGCTCGGCCCCATCGAGGGCTTCTTCGTTGACCGGTTCGGTCCCCGGCGCCTGATGATGATCGGCCTGCCGATCATGGCGTTGGGGTACGTGCTCATGAGCAAGATGGGCTGGCTGGCTGGCTTCTTCAACATCGACCCGCTGGTGGCCTTCTTCATCGTGTTCATCCTGTTCATAACCCTGGGCAACGGCATGGGGATGAGCACCCCGGTAACCACGGCGGTGGCCAACTGGTTCAACAAGAAGCGGGGATTGGCATTCGGTATCCTGTGGTCCGGAGTTGGGCTCGGCGGGTTTTTCGTGCCGGCTGTGGGCTGGTTGGTGGACCGGTTCGGCTGGAGCGACGCCACCCTGATTATCGGTGTCGCCCTCCTGTTCATTGCTCTCCCTATCGCCTCCGTGTTCCGGCACCGCCCCGAGGCCTACGGCCTATTGCCTGATGGCGAACCTCCCAGGTCCCGGGAGGGCGAGACCGGCCCTGCTCCTCCGGGGCAGCCCGACCTTTCTCGAGACTTCAGCGCCCGGGAAGCGCTGCGAACCTCGAGCTTCTGGTTCTTGAGCCTCTCCATAATGGCCCGCTCCCTGGTCAGCGGCGGCGTGGGCCTGCACCTGGTGCCGTTCTTCGTCGGCCTGGGAGCGTCGCCGGTCAGGGCTGCCTGGCTGGCCGGCATGGTGGGGGTCATGAGCATTCCGGGCCGGTTCGGGCTGAGCACGCTGGGGGACTACGTAAACCGCCGGTACGTAATGGCGGCATCGCTGGCCACGATGACCGTCGCCATCATTTTTATAGCCAGGGCCAGCAGCGTCTCCGGGGTCTTACCGGTCCTGCTGTTGTACTCGGCGTCTCAAGGGGGTATCTCGGTGATTCCCCAGGCGATAATCGCCGAGTATTTCGGGCGGAGGTCATACGCCACCATTCAGGGATTTCGCAGCTTCATTCAAACGGCTGGGATTGTCGTGGGCCCAATCATCTCCGGGTACGTTTTTGATACCACCGGCAGCTATGAGAAGGCGTTCCTGGGCTTCTCCGGCGCCACCATCGCCTCCATGGTGCTAGTGCTGCTGGCCAAGCCTCCGAAACGAAAGATCGAGCCGGCGCGGTAGGTCCTGAGAGTCTCCGGTGGGTGCCGGCCCTCGCGGCTGGGCCTTGGCTCATACCCACCGTCGGAGGTGAGGCACCCTGCTCGTTCCTCTTTCGAAAACTTTTGACTTGGCTGCAGCAACGATGTAGCATACGAACAGCAGGATTGTGAATACAATCACTGACTTGTCGAGCCCCTACCAACCCCGGCTTTTTTCACGAGGTGGGACTCATATGGGAGACGATATTATGGACCCGCAAGACCGGCAACCCCCCAGCTCTCCGCTCTCCGGGCCTCCGGTCAACCCGGCGTTCGCGGAAGCTCTGGAGGAACTGGTTGCGGTGGCTAGGCGGGGCCATAAACCCGACAGTCCCTTTTTCAACCCATCGAACGATTGGCTCACCGACCGCATGTCGATCTTTCAGGACCTGTCCCGTGAGAAACAAGAACAAATCTTGGAAGAGGCCCGGCAGATCGCTCAGGAGGCCGAGAAGGCCAATGCTGCCGGCAAGGCCGCCGGCCGGGCCTGGCCTGAGGTGGTGGTCCGGCTGGATAGTGGCGGCCTGGGCTTTTTCAGCCAGTTGGGTGTCGTGCGCCGGCCTGACCTGACCCAGTATTTCATCGACGGCTTCACCAGGAACCGGGATGCCCTGGCATTCAGCGAGCCCAATCAAGCCCTCTTCGCCAAAGTCTTCAGTCACATTGCCAAGAAGATGGAGGAGCACTTTGCCTCCGGTGAGACCATCGTTCAATCGGACCGGAAGATTTGCGATGTACCCGGCCGGTCCTTCCACGCCCGCCAGCTTTTGTTCGGCACCCGCTATCTCCAGATCCCCGTCATGTGGCGGCAGTTGACCTTCGATTGCCCCGATGCTGAGCGCGTTCGGACGCCCGACATTCTGGAGGTCTCCCTCCCCGAGTGGCTGACCAGCCTGGGCCTACCCGAAGACCTCAAAGCACGGATCAAAGAATCCGGCCTGACCCAACTCGTGTTCAAGGCGCCGACCAAAGGCCTGTCCCTGCACTTGGGGTTCGATTACGTGGGCGAACACAAGATGGGTCCACTGACGATCGCCATGTTCCTGGTAAAACAGGTCAAGGGTCTGGCAGTCCAGGCGGCGCTCAGCCTGGCGCGAGCCAAGACCCTGGACGGAACCATGAAGAACACCGCCATGGTAACCGTCGGCCCGTCGCTACACGGTAAGAGCACCCTGACCATCATGCTCGATCTCGTCAACAGTGAACTCGGCAAGAGCCTCAAGTTGAAAGTAGATCCCGAGGAAGGGGTCTTCCCGATGAACGATGACATCGTGCTCGTGCAACCACTGCCGGCGCCCATCGAGACGGTGCGCGATGGGAAGCCCGTCCGCATCCCTTACTCGATTGACGGCACCGAGAACAACATGTACGCGATGCCCTTTGGGCTGAACCAGGAAGAAGACCCGATTACCTACGAGGCTGTCCGAGGGACCAAGGAGGCCCCCA
Organism: Dehalococcoidia bacterium; assembly: GCA_030740155.1. Taxonomy (GTDB): domain Bacteria; phylum Chloroflexota; class Dehalococcoidia; order Lucifugimonadales; family UBA3495; genus CAJWBT01. The sequence goes on from JASLXV010000079.1 coordinate 7,966, forward strand.
ACACCGAAGAGGCACTGGAGAACGTGCCGATCGACATCGACACCGGGGTCCCCAACTTCAGGCTGAACCCGGTCCGCAACATGCGGGTAACCCTCTCCCGCCCCCGCCTCGTCGCCAGGAAAGGGGCCCAGCACGTAATCGAGAGCGTTACCAGCGGGCAAGATAGCGATACCGTGCACGTGCCAATGGAGCGCACCGACCGGGTTTTCTGGCAGGCGGTAATGCGGCTGAACACGATCACCCCGCCGCTCAGGCGCCTAAACGCGAAACAGTTCGTGCGGGTACTGATGTACGGTGAAGCCGTTCAGATGGGGGCTGCGATCGGCACCATTGGCCGGCCCTACGTGGAGTATTTCTCCGACCCGTTCATCATCGGGTTGGAGGATGAGAACGCCAACTTGATGTACCATATCCTGCAACAGTTTGAGCAGGGCGGGCTGCCCCAAGAGTACTACGCCTTCAACACCGGTGGCGTCGGCGCGGATACCAACGACGAGGCCAGCGGCGAAGGATACAAGAAGGTCACCAGGGACCTGACGTTGATGCTCACGGAAGCGCTGCTGCGGGGCGCGGTGAAGTTCGAGCATGACCCCGCGTTGCGATCGGACGTCGCCGTGGCCATTGTTGACGCCCAGGGAAAGGAAGTCCTGGACCTTCGCAAGGAGTGGCTGCCCGAGACGATCTACGGACGGGAAGAGTACATCAAGCGCATCGCGGAGTTGAGCAGAATACGGTACTACGGACGGGACGACCAGGACAAGGCCGGCATCCTCCGGTACACCAAGGTCGTCAACGAGATGTACGATATCGAAGACATCCCCAATCCAGCCAACGAGCGGGAGCTGAGTTGGCTGCTGTCTTTTTACTGGAACGTGGACCAGGCGTACAGTTCGCTCCCCGACCTGGCGCTGCATCAAGGAGAGGGCCGGCGGCCACCGGCCGATACTCTGGAGGCCATTCAGAAGATGTACCAGGCGGGCCGGAACCAGGGCCTTGAAGTGCCCGTTGACAGCCAAGGCGCCTTGGCGGAGCTGGGGATCCGCGGGAACGGCTAGGGAACTATCCCGAGGGACGGTTCGAGGAGCGTAACGCGAACGGCGGAGAAGCGCTCCGGCCATTCTTTCCGAGCTTGTCGAAGGACTGTCCTTGCCCAAGGGCGGCAGCTTTGGGTTGGTTGCCCGAAGGGCCCGCGAAGTTCGATCTCACGACGTTGCAGCCGGCGGCGAACCCACACCGGTCCGGCGATGCGGTCACTGGCTGGAGGTGCCACCATGGCGGCAAGCGCGTATATCTTGATTAACACGGAGCCCGCGAGCACCCGGGCGATCCTCGAGCAGGTGCAGGGGATTCCCGGGGCGGTGGTTCACGAGGTCCTGGGGCCGTACGATCTGGTCGTCGACCTGGAAGCGGACACCCAGGAGGACGTCACCGCGATCCTGCGCCACAAGATCCGCCCCATCCACGGCATCACCAACACCGTGACCTGCGTCTGCATTTAGGCCCGGCGGAGAGGGACGCTCCCGTCACCGGCAATTGGGGTCACCGGACCGGTAAGAAGTCCCGCCACGATGTGACCGGCGCCTCCACCGGCTTGCTGAGTGATAACCGCAAGAATGCGCCGGGAGGGGGCCTCCAGGGCAGTCCATCCTCATCCGCCACGGCGCCCGGTTGGGGGCGCGGCCCCCATTTCCCTCGTTGGTGGCTTCTCGAAAGAAAACAGCCTCCCCAGTTCGAGGGAGTTCACCTCGAACTGGGGAGGCCGAGTGGCCAAGTGGCCAAGTGCTATCGGTGAACGCGGGTCAGGCAACCGGGAAAACGATGACCTTGGCCGCGCCGGGCATTGTTGGTTTTATTTTGACCCGAAGAGCTTCGAGAAGAACCCCGGCTTGCGCTCGCTCTCTCCGGAGCCGCCCGAGACTCCTCCGCCGGAGCCGTTGCTGAAACGGCCCTCGAGTGCGGTTAGCCACTCGCGCTCGGCGGGATCGATCTCATCTTGAACCCATTGGATTATCCAGCGGGGATCATCGGCCCCTTCTTCGGTCAGGATCTGCTTGACCATGTCAAGCTGTTCCTGCTCGCTCATCCGTTCCTTTACCACGGAGCACACAAACGCTTCTTCATTCTCGAAGTGATCGTACTCTAGGATTCGAAGCGCCATGATCCGCCGGTACAGGTGCCTCCTGGTCCGGCCGGTAACGGTGCTCTCCCCTAGCGCGGCCTTCAAGGCGGCCTCAACCTCTTGTGCCTTATCCGCCAGCTCCTGGTGCTGACCGTCCTCCATAGAGAGCATGGCAGCTTTCACGCTCTCTTCCAATCCGGCTCCATCGCCCTTTTCGATGAAACCCACCAGGCCTGTGCCCTGAGCCGCCAGCTCGGCGTGCTCGGACTCGTTGTCCCGGGCCGGCTGACAATCGGTCAAGGGGGCGGTCATGACCTTATCTTCGATGGTGGCGTGATAGAGCAGTTGCTTCATCCAGAACATGAAAGCTTCTTTAAGTGCTCCCAGGTCGCCGCCGCTCTGCGCCTCGGCCGCCAACGCCTCCGTCCGCTCCGACTGGGCCCGGAAGGCTTTGTGCATCAGGATCATCATGTCAATGGGGGCCTCAAGTTTGGTAGTCTCCAATGCCATCGTCAGACCTCCTTGCTCTTTTCGTGGAATGTGTGGTCCGCCACACCCGATAGGCGCTGTCCGCCAGAAATCGAGAGCCGGAACGTTCGGTCAGTCTAGCTTTTCCGAGCCGTTGCCGTCAAGAGGGTGAAGAATCTCCGATTCTGCTCTCCCACTTTCTGCCGGGCCAAAGCCATGGGGCGCGCTCGCCGGGCCGGCCTTTCAGCGGGTCTGTGTTGGCGGCGCCCGGCTCGGGGAGCCGCGGGTCCCGCTAGCCATCTGAGGGCACCGACCCATTGAAACGGGCCTCCAGGTCCGCCAGCAGCTTCTGCTCGCCCGAACTCAAATCCCGGGTTACCCAGTCAACTATCCAGCGGGGGTCGTCGGCCTGATCGTCGATTAAGAGGGCCCTGGCCACCGTGAGCTGCTGCTCCTCGGTCAGCCGCTGGCGCACCATGGGCAGGACCAATGCCTCCTCGGATTCCAGGTGGTCTTCCTGAGTTATCCGCAGGGAGACTACCTGCCGGTAAAGGTGTTGCTTCGTGCGGGTGATGATGCTGGTCGCTCCAATATCCTCGTCCAGCACTGTCAGCACCTCTTGGACTTGTTCGACCAACTCCTCGTGTTCGGCATCCTCCTGGGCCAACAGGGCCATTTTCACCCTCACCGATAATTCCGCTTCCCCGCCTTCCGACTCTTCTCGCTTGCCCATATCGGCGCCCATCTCCGCTTCGGCGTGATACAAGAGGGCCGTTGCCCAAGAGTTGAAAGCCAGCTTGAAGGTTTGCAGGCTGCTGCCGTCCTCCAGGTCTACCACCGCCTTTTCCGTTCGGACGGCCTCGGCGCGCAGCGCCTTGTGGATCAGAAACATCACATCTAAAGGTTGCTCTAGGCTGGTGATTTCGGACGACATCCGAGACCTCCTCAGTGATGTTGCTCCAGTGATGTTGCTCCGTTTCCAACCGGCCGTACCCGCAGCCGAGACACCAAGAATCGTTTCGCCTCCTCTGGGGCCCGCGCCTCAGAGAATACTGGATGTTGATATGAATCCGGTTATTATATTGGTTATTTGAGGGATTGTCACATCATATAAGAATCAATTCTCCTTTGACTGGAAATCAGGGTTCGGAGCACGAAACCTTTGGTCATTTCGTTCACTCGGGCGGTCCTGCCTCCGGAGTCTCGTTTCGGGCCGAGTTTCGCTCGCCGACGACCGGGCCCCCGGAAATGAAAAAGGATTATCTTGGGCAACACCGCCGGGGACGAAGCGAGCCGCCGGAAGGCTGGATCGGGGAATGCGCCGGGGGCCTTGACCCCACCCGGGAGCTGGACGATCCTTCCCAATCGCGTTGGCCAGGAGCGCGGCCTGCCAAGCCCGGAAGGCGGGCATCGCGTTCCCAGCGTGGGATTTCCCGGCGCACCGCGTCTCGTTCAGCATCTCACGAAAGACCTGCTTCGGTGGCAGGTCCAAAGAGTAGCTGAACCGAACTGACAACTTGAACTGATCGCCTTACTAAGGACCCCTCCACCGCATCGACCGACCGCTGCCGAAGGCCAACCCCTCGCCGGGCACAGGGTGCGGCCCGGAATCTTGGCGCAGACTACTTACCGTCTACCACCGGGGCGCTATTCATTCAACGCCCCGGTGGTAAAACCGGGCACCAGGGGACGCCAGACATTCAACGATGTTGGAAGCGGCTGGAGGAGTTCCGTCTATCCGCCAGTTATCTCTTGCCCCACAGTCTCCCCGTGAACACTCCATCGTAGATTATTCCGGCAATGGCGGCCCCGCCCAACGGCCCAACCCAGTAGATCCAGTGGTCCGTCCACATCTCGGCAGCCAACGCCGGACCCAAAGCCCGGGCCGGATTCATGGCCGCTCCGGTCAATCCCCAGGCCAGGAGAGTCCCCACGACCACAATCAGGCCCACGGCTATCGGAGCGACGGGTGACGCCCCTTCACCGGGACCGATGACGGCCGCCAACATCACGAAGACCAGGACGAAGCCGAGGATCAACTCGATGACCAGGGCCGACCCAAGGTTATCCACCGCGATCGGATTCCACGCCACGCCACCCAAATTCCCTTCGATGCCTATCGCGACGTCAGTCAGCACCACCTTGAGAATATATGAGGCGACGATGGCGCCGGCTACTTGGCCAATCACATACACGACGCCTTTGGCCACGCCCATGCGTCCGGTGACCACGGCGCCAAAGGTTACCGCCGGATTGATGTGCCCACCGGAGATACCGACGGTCAGGGCCACCAATGCCATGTAGGTGAACCCCAAGGCCAAGGCGATTGCCACTAGTCTGGCACTGCCGGTCAAGACCGTGGCATCCGCCGCCACGTTGCCGGAAAGGACGTCCAGGGCACCCGTGGCGATGATGGCGCCCGTCCCGACGAGAACGAACACCAAGACGCCGATGGTCTCTGCCACCACCCCTCTCCACGTGTCGACTGACGTGAGGTCTCCAATGCCCAGTATTTTGTCCATCGGTCTACCTCCTTTAGACAGTTATCCAAGCCGATGCCGGACTGTGCCGGCACAACTCCCTCGGTGGTGCCGGCCCCGCGGGCCGGCGTTCTTGGCAGGCTCCCGGCGTACCCAGGGGCAAAAGAACAATTGGGGCAACGGCACTTCTGCGCCGGAGCCCCACTGCACCCATCCCGCCGGTCCCGACGAAAAGTGTGTATCGGATGGCTAGTTTACGTCGAGTGACAAGCTAAATATCGATAGAAGCTTCCCAATATCATTGAGTGCCCCGAGGCTACCATGGAAACCAAGATTTTGCAATGCAATCCTGCATCCTAATTCGGCCACACCTGAATAGGCGGGCCCCGGCTGACGCTCAGGCGATGCGGTTCTCCAATTTCATAGCCAACACGTCATTGCTGAGACCGAGGGTTGTGGGCAGCTTGGTTCTGATCCCGGATAGAGGCGCGTCCGGGGCCGAGTCTCGCAAGCCGGCGACAGCCATCAGGAGGACCCCGGCGCCAATCGCGCTTACGGCCCGGCCCCGCGCCGGACTTCCAGTTGTCATCAGCAACCCTTCATGTGCATCAGACATTTGTAAACCCAGCCCTCATGCCAGCGACTCCAGGAACCGGTCGACCGGCATCCAGTCGCCATGGCTTGGCAACTCTCCTCCACCCCAGTCCCGCAGGTGCTCTTCCGACCGGAAGAGGTTATTATTGCCTCAGGTGCCGCCCCGGTAGACGACGGTCTCATCCGGGGACACGCGAGCCAGCGCTCCGTCCGCAACGCCGATCTGAATCCGGTCCACACAATGGGCGCAGGCGTCGTCGAGGGTCAGCGACCGTCCCCGGTACTGGCTGCTGACCAGCAGCAAGAAGTCCACGGCTCAGGATATTCCGAACCGCTCTCCCGTATCCAGAGTCACCGTATGGAAGGAAAACCCAAGCCCATCCAGCAGGCGCTCGTGACCTTCGTTAAGGGAGTAGTGAGCGGCGCGCCAGCCATCCTCGATGAAAAGGAAGTCGATCAGGCCCAGCATGCGGAGGGCACGGTGAACACCCTGAACCGTGAGACCGAGAACCGCCGCTGTCTCCTCGGGGCGGGGCAGTGACAAACCCTCGCGGTGGGCCATCAAAATATGCCGCGCCACCAGTTTCTCATCCTCGGAGAGCAGGATAGATGCCGGGTGCCAGGTATCCACCTGGTCAGCCCATCGCTTGGAGAACCCCCCCTCCCCGGCCAGGGCTTCATCCGGCAGCCGTCCTAGGGACGCCAATATCTCGCGCTGCTTTTCGGGGCCGAGGAGCGTGCCGCGCCACTGCCCCTCCAGCCGGCCGGCCAGCCGCCAGCGCAGGCCCGGATCGTCGGGGAGGCCCAACCGCTCCATGGCCTGAGGGATGCTGGTGAGGCGCAAGCCGGTGGACCAGTCCGAGGTCAGAACATCTTCCAGCCGGTGTTCGGATTCCAAAACCTACTCCACGCAACAGGCCATCATCGATACATCGTGGGTGAAGGCCTGGGCCACCCGTTTGATGCCTTCACTAAAGGTCCGAAAAACGTGCAGAGTATCGATGAGGTCGTCAACGGTCAGGCCGAACTTCACGGCTAGGGTGGCCTCATGAATCAAGTCGGCCGCGTTGGGCGCGACGATGTGCACCCCCAGGACCTTGGAGCTTCGCGGGTGGATGGCCATCTTGAAGACTCCCCGTTCCTCTTTGAGGGCCTGGGCCTTGGGAACGGCATCCATGTAGATGGTGCGACAAGAGCAGGCGTTGAAGCGCTGCATCTCCTGGTCCTCGGTGAGGCCCACGGCGGCCACCTGGGGATTGGTGAACACGGCGTGGGGTACGTGCTCGTAGTTGATGCTGCGCACCGGCACGGTCCCATTGGGCGGTTCTTCGTTGACTCGGGCGCCGGGCAGGTTATGCCGCCAGCAACCTCTCGAGCTTTTGGCGGTCGAAGCCGACGACCACCTCTCCATCTATCACGGTAACCGGCGTGGTCAGAACCCCGATTCTGGTCAGTTCAGTCATGGCCGAGGCATCGTTGATGATGTCCCTCACCTGGAATGAGATACCGGTCTGGGAAAGAAACTCTTCCGTGCGGTCACAGAAGTGTCAACCATCGGGCTGAACGTAAAGGAGAACACGAGGGGCCATGTATTTGCCTCCGCTGGTATTGGTTCCGGGTTGCTCGAAGATCGGGCCGGCTCCGACAGTAGCCGCCGTTTCCCGGCCGGATTGACCTGGTCAAAGGCCCCGGCCGCTTCCTCTGGCCCCCGCCTTTCCTACCCGGCGGTCGTCGAGCCAGCCCACGGCTGCCTCCCCTTCGGCGGGTGCGCTTCCCTCGATGATCCCGCATATGTCTCCGCCTAACGGTCTGCAGTCCACCAGGCCGCCCGCCTGGTCTCGCAGCGTGGAAAGCTCGGCCCGGAACTCATGGAGTTCCGCGATGGCCTTCTCAACCTGGGACAGTTTTTCTTCGAGAAGCGTTCGAACATGGACGCACGTGGGTTCCCGGCGGTCGTGTAGCTGCAGGACGCTCTTGATCTCACTCAGCGAGAGGCCAAGGCGTTTGGCTTTTAGAACGAAGTCCAGCCGTTTCGCATCGGCTTCGCCGTAGACCCTGTATCCGGACGTGGTGCGGACAGGCTCGGGCAGCAAGCCCTCCCCTTCGTAGAAGCGGATGGTTTTCGCCGTCAGGCCAGTTGCCGCCGCCAGCTCACCGATTCTCACAGGCCAACCTCCAGAGACCGCCTGAATCGATTATAAACCTTCCATTTGAATGGAAGGTCAAGGGGGGTGATTCTGGTCCCGGAGTGAGGTTTGATGCGTGGCGGGGATAGGGGGTTAATTCGTACCCACCAGCTTTCCATTAATTAGGTGGAACCGGGGAGCGGCCGCCGGAGCCTTGCGCCTCCTTCTATTTGACAGCTAACAGATATGCAACTATCCTAACGTCGATCCGTGGTTTGGCTGGTGCGAGAAGGCTGGCTCTACCGTGGCTTGATCCGCAAACCCGTCCATCCAGCATCCATCCCGCCATGCTCTGGGGAAACCGGCGCGTGGCAGGTGAAAAGGCGGACGTCCGCGTTGGCGAAGCGCCGGCCAACCCTTGGCCAAGGTGCGGAGTCCCCGCCGCTTTCCGGCCCGCATCGGGCCGGCTTTTCGACCAAATTGCCCAATTCATTCTTTCTTTAAGTAAGGTGGAAATCATGTCCCCATGGCGAAGCCGGATGCCGTTTCTGCTGGTGTTGCTGTTCTCCCTGGCGGCCTTGTCTTTGGCCGCGTGTGGCGGCGGGGAACCGACAGCGATCGTGATTGAGGTGGAGAAGGTGGTGGAACGGACGGTCGAAGTCGAGAAGCAGGTAGTCGTCGTGGCGACCCCGACCCCGGCGGCTCCGGCTGGGCCGCCCATAAAAGTTGGAGTTCTCTACGGGCTGAGCAGCATAGCGGCCGTCTATACCCAGGGAGCGGTGAAGGGCCACAACCTGGCGGTAAGCGAAATCAACGCCGCGGGCGGCGTCTTGGGGCGCCCGATGGAACTGGCCGTGCGGGAGACGCACCTTAGCCCCACGGTGGCCCTTCGAGAGACCCAGTCCCTGGTCCTGGAGGAGGATGTCGACTTTCTCATGGGGACGATCAGCAGCGGAGTAGCCCAGGCTGTGTCCGAGTTTGCCAAAGAGAATGAGATCATCTTCATCGACTCTCTGGCCCAGTCTTCATCGACCACCGCCGATCTGGGCCACCGCTACGTCTTCCGCAGCTCCACGGATACCGTCATATCCGGCCGGGCCGTGGCGACGGTGATGGCGGAGCGGCCGGAAACCAGGTACGTGACCATCGGGCCCGACTACGCCTTCGGGCACGACGCGGTCAACGACTTTATGGGCAAATTGCAGGAGTTGAAGCCCGAGGTGGAGGTGGTTGCCGAGCTGTGGCCACCCATGTTGAATCCCGACTTCACCCCTTTCATCACCGCTATCCTGGAGGAGAAGCCCGACGCCGTCTACGCCTCCATGTGGGGCGGGGACCAGATCAACTTCATCAAGCAAGCCATCCCCTTCGGGTTCTTCGACGAGACGACGCTGGTGACCTACAACATGGACCTGGATATCCTCAAAGCCGTGGGCGCGGAGATGCCGGAGGGCATAGTCGCCGGCTCCGGCTTCCCTTGGTACAGCCTGGACACCCCGGCGGCCCAGAGGTTCACCAGGGATTACTTCAACGCCACGGGTGAGCAGCCGATGATCGGCGCCCTGCAGGGGTATAATGCCACCTACTTCCTGGCGGAGGCTATCGAGAAGGCGGGCACCACCGAGACCGAGGCGGTGGCCGACGCTCTGGAAGACTTGACCATCGATACCCCAACCGGCCGGGCAACCATCCGAGCCTTCGATCATCAGGCCGACCCGATGATCTGGGTGGGGAGCAGTACCCAAAGCGAGGAATACCCCTTCCCAATACTCACTGATCTCGTCCCGGTGTCGGGAAGCGATGTGATCCTCAGTATCGCCGAGGTTGAAGCGCGCCGAGCGGGGAAATAGCCTTGCAGCGGAAGGTTCCAAGTACCGGTGCGGAATTAGCCCGGTACCGGTTATCGAGAATTGCCTAAATGATCGTCCGTTCACCTTGAGCTTGTCGAAGGCCGAGGGGCCGGCGGTTCGACAAGCTCACCACGAACGGTATCTGGGACGCCGGGCATTGACCGGTCATTGAGAGGGAGCCCGAGCGTCTGGTAATGGCTTCATCCTCAGACCGTCATCCCGGCGAAGGCCGGGATCCAAGGAAGCACTGCTGGATTCCGGCCTTCGCCGGAAAGACGGATGTCGGGCGGGATTCCGGCAGGGGCCGGAGAGACGACCGTGGGGATGGAATGTGGCGCAATCTCAGAGATGTAAAACTGGTTACAGGACAGTACGTTAGCCATCCGGGCCCGCCCGTTCCAGCCACCTGATTATGCTGCTGAGCGTATCAAGTTTCACCTCCTGCCTCTCCGACCCGGGCTGCGTGGTCTTCCAGCTCCTGGGCGGCCTCTCGATGGCCATGGTACTCTTCCTCATCGCCTCCGGGCTCAGCCTGATCTTCGGGGTGTTGGGGATCGTCAACTTTGCCCACGGCTCCATGTACATGATGGGCGCCTTCACCGCTTACTGGCTCGTTTCCCGGTTCGCCGACACTCCGGGGCACTTCTGGATCGCCCTGGCCCTGGCGCCCCTGATCGTCGCCCTGATCGGCGGGGCCGTTGAGGTGGTGCTGCTGCGCCGCATCTACCGGCGCCCCCATTTCCACCAGTTCCTGCTGACATTTGGCCTCATTCTCATTATCGCCGACGTGATGCGGATGTCCTTCGGAGGGGAGTTCAAGTCCATCAGCCGCCCCGATCTCCTCTCGGGGTCCGTGTCCGTCATGGGGCGTCCCTTCCCCGAATACAATATCTTCCTCATCGTCGTGGCGCTGGCGGTGGCCCTGGGTATGTGGCTGCTGCTGCAGCGAACCGGTCTGGGCAGGACCATCCGGGCGGCCGCTTCGGACCGGGAGATGACCAGCGCTCTTGGGGTCAACGTTCCCTTACTATTCACGATAGTCTTTGCCCTGGGGGCCGGACTCGGCGGACTGGCGGGCGCCCTGGACGCCGGACGAGGGGTGGCCATCTCCCCCACCATGGACGTGCAGATCATATTGCTGGCATTCATCGTGGTGGTGGTCGGAGGGTTGGGCAGCTTCGGCGGCTCGCTGCTGGGGGCTCTCATCATCGCCGAGGTCACCACCTTTGGGGTCCTCCTGGTTCCTCAGTTTGCCCTGGCGTTCGTCTTCGTGATAATGGCCGTGGCCCTGCTGCTGCGGCCCTGGGGGCTTCTGGGCAAGCCCCTGGAGGAGTGAGGGTTGAACATCTGCGGTCCGATGGGGAAGAGAATGGTTATCGGCCCTGAAACCTGGCGGTCCTGGCTGCCCTTGCTCGCCGGCGCCGGGCTGATGGCGGCGGCGCCCTTCGTTCTCTCCGACTTCAAGGTTATCTTGCTCAGCGAGGTCGTTATCTTCGCCCTCTTCGCCGTGAGCTATAACCTTCTCCTGGGCTATTGCGGGTTGGTATCCTTCGGCCACGCCGCCCTGTTCGGTTTGGGCGGGTACACGCTGGCCCTCCTCCTCGCCAAGACCGGGGCCCCTTTCCTGGCCGCCCTAGTGGCGGCGCCGGTTTTGGGAGCCGCTGCTGCCCTGGTCATGGGCTTCCTCGCGTTGCGGCTGGCCCAAATCTACTTCGCCCTGTTCACCCTGGCGGTCGGTCAGATAGCCTGGAGCGTCGCCAACAAGTGGGTCAGCTTCACCAACGGCGACGACAGCCTGGCCGTCGCCGCCACGTCCATCCCGGACCCGATCTCTTCACCGGGGAGTGTGTCCCTTTACTTCTTCATTGTGGCCATCGTGGCGGCGGCCCTTCTGGTCCTCTACCTGGTGGTGAACTCGGCCTTCGGCTACACCCTTCAGGCAATCCGGGAGAACCCCACCCGAGCCGAGTTTGTCGGGGTACCCGTGCGGCACTACCGGTTGCTGGCCTTCGTCATATCGGGGTTCTTCGCGGGACTGGCCGGGGGGCTTTTCGCCGTTCACAACCATTTTGTCCACCCCGAGATGCTGTTCTGGCTGCTGGGAGCCCAGGTGCTGCTCATGTCTCTTCTGGGAGGAGTCCACCTATTCTGGGGACCGGCGCTGGGGGCGGGCCTGGTGGTGTATCTCCGAGACTCGGTGCAAGGGGTGTTTCCCGAGTTGACCGAAAAGCATTTGGGGCAAATCCTGACTCTTGAGGGCCTGACTCTGGGGGCCGCGGCGCTGGTGGTGGCCATCTTCTTTCCCCTGGGCGTCGGCGGCATGTTGCAACGGGCGGCGCGGCTGGCGACGATGAGGCTTGGGTCGAGGGGCAATGCCCCTAGCGAAGGGCAAGCTTCCGGTTCCCCGGTGCTTCATGGGCCGGTGGCGGCGGAAGAGCCTCGGGACCGAAGCTGATGGACCCGGCGGGCGAAACCATCCTGAAGACTGAAGGGCTCAAGAAGCACTTCGGCGGTGTGCGCGCCGTGGACGGCGTGGACTTCAGCCTGCGGGAGGGGGAGATCGGCTCGATCATCGGGCCCAACGGCGCGGGCAAGACCAGTTTCTTCAATTTGCTAACCGGACACGTTCCCCCCGATTCGGGCACGGTTTTCTTCAAGGGGGAACCGATCACGAGGCTGTCCCCGCATCAAATATGCAAGCGGGGTATCGGCAGGTCGTTTCAGCGGATCAACATCTTCTCCAGTCTGACGGTGTTCGCGAACGTGCAGGTCGCGGTGCTGTCCCAGCAAGGTAAAAGCCTGAACCTCTTCTCCCCGGCTCGAAACCTGGTCCGGCGGGAAACCCTTCAAATCCTGGAGAGTGTCGGCCTGAACGAACTCGCTGGGCACACCGCCGCCTCGCTCTCCCACGGCGACCAGAAGCGGGTGGAGCTGGCCATAGCGCTGGCCAACAATCCTGACCTGTTGCTGCTTGATGAACCCACCGCGGGGATGTCTCCTCAAGAGACCGCTTCAAGCATCGACCTCATTGAGCGGGTCACCCGGGAGCGGGGGCTGACCCTGCTGTTTACCGAGCACGACATGGACATGGTCTTCTCCATCTCCCAGACGGTCACGGTGATGCATCAAGGCCGGATCATCGCTTCCGGGACCCCCCAAGGAGTCAGGGGCAACGAGAACGTCCAAAGGGTCTACCTGGGCGAGACGGTTTGATCCTGGAAGCAAATGAAATCCACACTTACTATGGGCTGAGCCACGTCCTTTTCGGTATCTCCCTGTCGATCGCCGAGGGAGAGGTGGTGGCCTTGCTTGGGAGAAACGGAGCGGGCAAAACCACCACCCTGCGCGGCATCATGGGCCTGACCCCTCCCTCCCGGGGAAGCATCACCTTCATGGGCGAGGAGATTCAGGGCAAGCCTCCCCACGCCATCGCCCGAAAGGGCGTCGCATTGGTCCCCGAGGACCGGAGGATATTCCCGGACCTGACCGTCCGGGAGAACCTGGCGGTGGCCAGAAGGAAACCCCGCGGCACGGCTGGAGGGTGGAGTGTGGAGCGGGTCTACGATCTCTTTTTGGACCTGGAAAAGCTGGACGGCCGCCTCGGCGTGCACTTGAGCGGAGGAGAGCAGCAGATGCTCGCCATCGCCAGAGCCTTGATGGGCAACCCCCGGCTGCTGCTTCTGGACGAGCCGTCGGAGGGCCTGGCGCCCCTGGTGGTGCGGCGCCTCGCCGAGCAGGTCCGGAAGCTGAAGGAAGAGGGCATGACCATCCTGGTCACCGAGCAGAATCTGAAGTTCGCCCTGGAGCTTAGCGACCGGGTCTACGTGCTGGAAAAGGGCGAGGTCCGTTTCGAAAGCAGCTCCCAAGACCTAGAGAGGAATGAAGAGGTCAGGAGGGCCTATCTGGCGCTGTAACCTACCCTCCGGTGTACCGTTTTGTTTTTGTTACGAGCCTTGAACAAGCCGCCAAACCTGGCGACCAGGAAATCCCACTCAGTCCCCCTTTGTAAAGGGGGACTGAGTGGGATTCAACAGATCAACCAAGATCTCGATCAAATCCAGCTGTCTATACAGGGGCTGGTAACTGGCTTCCCCTCGGCGAAATTGTGCGGCATTTCCACCCCACCATCGTCCCCGATTGCATCGGGGCCGCCACCCCCGCCCCGCCATCGTCTTTCCGGCGAAGGCCGGAATCTAGGGAAGCGCTGGCTGGATCCCGGCCTTCGCCGGGATGACGGACCCGGTGTCAAGCCATGCTGCGAGCAGATGGGCTGGACCGAGGGGCTATATGCGAGACGGCCCGCTATGTCTTGCTCCGTTCACCGCCCCATATTCGTCTTTCCATCGTCTTTCCGGCGAAGGCCGGAATCCAGGGAAGCGCTGGCTTGATCCCGGCCTTCGCCGGGATAACGGACCCGGTATCAAGCCATGCTACGAGCCGATGGGCCGGATCGTAAGGCCACATGGGAACCAGGGCACCACGTCTTGCTCTGGCGACCGCCCCCTCTCAGCCCGCAGGAACTTTTTGCAGCCTCCCCTCGTTTTGATATCAACACCCGATCAAGACTGGATGAGGAGGAATCACCATGCTCAAACCTGCTCTCTTTTGTGCTTTACTGCTAGCGAGGCTCCTGGTGGCCTGCGGCGGGGAAAGTTTCGCGATACCCGCCACTACGCCGGCCGAAACCCCCGCGGTTAACCCGGGGCCGTCCGGGAATCCCATCCCGACGGCTCTACCAACGCCGAGGATGGGCTCAAACTGGGCTATCTCATGGCGCGCGGGAGGATCTGAGCCCGGAGCGCATCAACGGGTTGATCCTGCTTTCGGACGGCGTGGCCAACGTGGGAAACACCGCGGCGGAATCCATTCTGAAATCCGTCCGCGACAACTCAGCCGACGGTGTCACTCTCTCCACGGTGGGCTTCGGAATGGGGAACTTCAATGATGTCCTGATGGAGCGACTCGCCAACGACGGCGACGGCACCTACGCCTACGTGGATACCTTAAACGAAGCCCGGCGTATCTTTGTGGAAAACCTTACCGGTACTCTGTATTTGATCGCCAGAGACGCTAAGGTGCAGGTGGATTTCAACCCGGAAGTGGTGAGCCGCTTTCGCCTCTTGGGATACGAGAACCGCCGGGTGGCCGACCGGGACTTCCGCAACGACGCGGTGGACGCCGGCGAAGTGGGGTCCGGCCACAACGTGACGGCCCTCTGCGAACTGAAGCTCCTCCCCGGGGCCGAAGGCCGCCTGGCCACCGTGAACGTGAGGTACGAGGACCCCGACACGGGTGAAGTGACTGAGATCGGCCGCGACTTCTATCGCAACCAGCTCAGCGCAACCTTTGCAGCGGCCTCTCCCCGCTTCCAACTCGACGCGGCGGTGGCGGAGTACGCCGAGATACTGCGCGAGAGCTTCTGGTCTCTGGAAAGCAGCATGGAGGGCGTGCGCGCCGTGGCCGGGCGGGTGAGCGGCTTCTTGCCGGACGGCCCCGACGTAACGGAGTTTCTGTACCTTGTTACTCAAGCGGCCCTCATCGCGGGCTAGGTGTGAGTCGATGAGGAGTATCGAAACGATCCACCCTAACTGCCTACCCTAGACAGCTTCCCCGTTGGGCCCCGAATGGCCCCCGCCGCTCGGTGCCCAACGGGGCCGTCTCCGCCCTCCCTGGCCACTACACACCCCCATGCCCGGAGCATCTTGGCTACCTGCTCCCAAAGCCGAGCAGCGGCCCCCCTGTCGTGTGGCGGACGCTGCCGCCCTGTGCCATAATAGGCCTGACCTGGTCAACCAGTTACGTTAGAGGAACGGTGAGCCGGTAAGATGGCCGACGGACGCTCCATTCTGGAAGTACAGGAAGTGGTGAAAGATTTCGACGGCCTCCGGGCGGTCAGCGGCTGCTCCTTTAATGTCAAGGAAGGGACGATCACGGGGCTGATCGGCCCCAACGGGGCCGGGAAGACCACCCTATTCAACCTGATAACCGGGTTCTTGCGCTGCAGCGGTGGCCAGATTCTCTTCGACGGTGAACGTATCGATGGGCTGGCGCCTCACCAACTTTTCCGCAGGGGCATCGTACGGACCTTCCAGATACCCCGGGAACTCAAGCGTATGACCGTCCTGGAAAACCTGATGGTGGTGCCGTCTGGCCAAGCTGGGGAACAGGTCTGGAACTCCTGGTTCCTGCCCTGGCGGGTGAAACGCCAGGAACTCGAATTCGAGGCCCGGGCCGTGGACGTCCTGGAGTTCGTGAATCTGATACATCTCAAAGACGAATACGCGGGCAACCTCTCGACGGGCCAGAAGAAGCTGCTGGAGTTGGCCAGGACGCTGATGGCCGAGCCCAAATTGGTGTTGCTGGACGAGCCGGGAGCCGGGGTGAACCCGACCTTGATGAAGGACTTGGCCGAGAATATTCGGCTGTCCTGTGTCGAACGAGGGCTGAGCTTTCTGCTGATCGAGCACGACATGAACCTGGTGATGCGCCTTTGCAACCCAGTGATCGTCATGGCCGAGGGTCGAAAGATCGCTGAAGGTACGCCAGAGGAAGTGCAGCGGGACCCGCAGGTGCTGCAGGCATATCTGGGCGGTTGGACAGAATGAGCCTCCTGGAGGTCTCGGAGGTGGTTGCCGGGTATGGGGATTCCGAGATCCTCCACGGTGTCTCAATAAATGTCGGGCAGGGAGAGATAGTCACCATCATCGGCCCCAACGGGTCGGGCAAGTCAACCCTGCTCAAGACGGTGCTGGGCCTGGTGCATCCCAAAAGGGGCAGCGTGAGTTTCCGGGGCCGGAATGTCACCGGCATGGCCCCGGAATCCATCGTGCGCCGGGGCCTGTGTTACGTCCCCCAGTCCAACAACGTCTTCCCTTCCCTCTCCATCCAGGAGAACCTGGAGATGGGCGCCTTCGTTCGCACCGACGACTACCGGGGGCGGCTGGAAGAAGTGTACGCTCTTTTTCCCGACCTGGCGGGGCGACGCAAGGCCCGGGGCGGCACCCTCTCCGGAGGGCAGCGGCAGATGCTGGCGGTAGCCCGGGCCCTCATGTTGGACCCGGTGTTGCTGATGCTAGACGAGCCATCGGCCGGCCTGGCGCCCAACATGGTGGATCTGATCTTCCAGAGGATTATCGAGATCAACGCCACCGGCGTGGCCCTGCTGCTGGTCGAGCAGAATGCCCGGCAAGCCCTCAAGCATTCCCACAAGGGGTACGCGATGGCCGCCGGCCGGAAGGTGTTGGAGGACCGGGGCGAGTGCTTGCTGGAGAATCCAGAAGTGGCGCGGCTTTACCTGGGAGGCTGATGCATTGATAGCGAGACCGGCAAGGTGACCGAGAGATATAATCGCCCGCCCCGGCGCTGGGGCGCCGGCCATGGGGTGCTTGCGGCATTCCTGGTGGTTCTCGTCCTCGCCTTCTCCTCCGTTATCAAGATGGAACTCGTGGTGAACGGCCTGTTCCTCGGGATGATCATCGCCCTGGGGGCCATCGGCCTCTCGCTGCTGTACGGCATCCTCAAGTTCGCCCACATCGCCCACGGCGACTTCATGACCCTCGGCGCCTACACGGGCTTCTTCCTGTTGGGCAACCTCTTCCCGCGCCTGGGGTTGGAGGCAGAGGGATTCGGACCCTTCACATTCGGCTATCCCTTACTCTTGGCTATCCCTCTGGTTGGGGCAACCATGGCCGGCCTGGCGATTGCCCTGGACGTGGGTGTCTACCGGCGGCTGAGGTCCCGGCGGGTCAGCCCGGTGGTCTTGGCCATGGCCTCCCTGGGCTTGGCGATCGCCCTTCGAGGCCTGGTCCAGATAATCTGGGGTGGCGGCACCGAACAGTACCCGCGTCTTTCCAAACCTTTCTACCAACTCCCCATGGGGGTCCGCATTCCGCCGGACCACGTCTTCATAGGGGCGTTGGTGCTGGTGCTGGTCCTTGGCCTCTACCTGTATCTGACCCGCACCAAGATGGGCAAGGCGATGCGCGCCACCTCGGACAACATGGATTTAGCTAGAGTCAGCGGCATCAGCACGGAACGGGTAATCTGGTGGACGTGGGCCGTCGGGGCTATTCTGGCCGCCACCGCGGGGGTGTTGCTCGCGGTGTTTCAGGCGCAACTGTTCCCTATCATGGGTTGGCGATTCCTGCTCTCCCTCTTCGCGGCGGTGATCCTCGGCGGGATCGGCAATCCCTACGGCGCCCTGGTCGGGGCCCTGATGATCGGCGTTACCGCCGAAGTCTCCACCGAGTGGATCAACCCCACCTACAAGCCCGCCATCGCCTTTCTGATCTTGATCTTCATGCTCTTGGTGCGCCCCCAGGGGATCTTTGGGGAGAAGGCCTGATGGATTTCGCCGGTACCGCGAGCTACCTCAGCGGGTTTGCCATCCTGGCGGGGATCTACGCGGTCTTCGCCCTGGGGCTCAACGTCCATTGGGGCTACACCGGGTTGTTCAACATCGGGATCGCCGGGTTCTTCGCCCTGGGAGCCTACACCACGGCGCTGCTGACGACGGCGTCGCCCGACCCGGCGCTGTTCGAGGACTTCAAGTTTGGCGGGAACCTCGTGGAGAACCTGGGGCCGGCGAACCTGGGCGTCGACCTTTGGTTCCTGGTAGCGTTGCTGGCGGCGGGAGCCGTGTGCGGCCTGGTGGCCCTGGCCATCGGGTTCATTACCCTGAGGCTCCGGGACGACTATCTGGCCATCGCCACCCTAGGCATCGCCGAAGGAGTCCGCCTGGTCTTCCTGAACGAGAAGTGGCTGGCCAACGGCTCCAAGGGCCTCTACCGGATTCCCAAGTTCCTCGGGGACGTGATTTCGCCCAAGAATTACGACTACCTGTACCTGGTGGTGGTTCTGGTCGTTCTGGCTATCCTGTATGTCTCCGTCGAGCGGGTGCTCCGGTCGCCCTGGGGAAGGGCGCTGAAGGCCATCCGTGAAGACGAGATGTCCGCCGCCGCCAGCGGGAAGAACGTGTTCGCCTTCAAGCTCCAGTCCTTCGTGATGGGGGCGGTAATCATGGGCTTCGGCGGCGCCCTCTACGCCCACAACATCCGGTTCGTCGACCCTCGCACCTTCGATCCCCTTCTGGCCACCTTTGTAATATGGGCCATGCTGATGGTAGGCGGCAGCGGCAACAACCTCGGTGCGATACTGGGGGCCTTTGTCGTGTGGGGCATCTGGACCGGGACCCAGTTTCTCCCCGGCTTCCTCTCCGATCCCAACTTCCGGTTCTTCATGGTTGGCTTCCTGGTTGTGGCGGCGATCCTGTTGCGACCGGAAGGCATCCTGGGCGAGCGGAGAGTGACCTCCCGGCCCGTACCGGCGGATGCGGAGGCCGCGGCAGCGGAGCCGTAGCTCAGGCGGCCTCTACCGCTGGCCGCCTCTTCGGATCGTGCCTCCGCATGACCTGAGGCTCCCCGTTGTTTCGCTCGGCGGGATGACGGTCTTGAGGTAAAGTCCCCGTCCGGTCTCTCGGGATCGTGGCTCAACGGTTTCACCGGGCGAGCCGTATTGCTGGCTGCCGGACCGGGACAGCACGAGGAAGCCCCCAGGCTCCGCATATTCAAATGGAGCCTGGGGGCCATTTAGCTGCCGGTGTCGCCCAGCCGAGGCATCAGCCCCGGACCGGGCGTTGTAGACCGGTCCTGAGTCCCGCTACGGGAGTTCGAACCTGTCGGTGGAGACGATCTCTCCGCCCTCGATCTTCCAGATCTCGATGGTGGATATGACGTCGCCATTCTCGTCGAAGTCCTGGGACCCCCCAGCTCCTTCGTAGTTGACGTCCTGGCCGGCCTGGATCAGCTCCAAGGCGCGTTTGATGCTATCGACGCCGGGCCCCACCTTCTCGCCGGGGGCGTTGGCGACGCTGCGGAGCGCGTCCCGGATCTTGGCGGAGTCGGTGGTCGTGCCGGCCTTTTCGGCGGCCAAAGCGATGAGCACCACGGCATCATAGGTCTCGGCCATGAAGGGAAGCGGCGGCACGCTGGCGAAAGACGCGGCATAGGCATCGTTGAAGGCGGTGCGGGCGCCGGTCAATGACGAGCCCGGGGCCGTACCGAAGGTCCCCTCCAGGTTGTCCGCCCCGATGGCCGCGTTGAGGTCGTCGGACTTGGTCCCGTCCACGAAGAGGAAGGTGGAGATGTAGTCGCCTTCCAGGGCCTCGCGGAGGTATACTTCGGCGCTTTCAGGGTAGCTGATGGCTACCAGGACATCCGGGCCGCCGCCGGTCGCCTTGCTCAGCTCCGAGGCGTAGCTGGGTTGGGTCCCTTCATGGGCCACCAACTCCTGGACGGTGCCGCCCTCAGCCTCGAAGGTCTCTTTGAACTGTTCGGCCAGACCCTCGCCGTAGGCGTTATTGATGTAGAGGGCCGAGGCGGAGGTGAAGCCCTGTTCTTTGGCCAGCCGGGCCAGAACGACGCCCTGAGCGGCGTCCGAGACGGTAGTCCGGAACATGAAATCGTTGTCTTCCAGCACGGTTATTGCCGGTGAGGTGGAGGCAGCGGAGATCTGGAGAATCCCGCTGGGCCCGGTTACCGATTGGACCACGGGGATGGTGACGCCGCTGGCCAATGCGCCGACGATCGCCACGACGCCCTCAATGTCGACCAGGGCCCGGGCGGCGTCCACGCCTACCTGCGCGTTGGTCTGGGTGTCTCGGGCCGATATGGTCACCACGGTGCCAAGAACACCGCCGGCTTGGTTGACGTGGTCGCCGGCTAGGGCCCCGGAGTTCCGGTGGGCCGTGCCGAAGTCGGAAAGGTCGCCGGTGAAGCTGTTCAGTTGCCCAACTTTGAGGGGCGTGGCCGTGGGCGCGGGCGTAGCCGTTGCACTGCTTCCGCAGGCAACCGCCAGGAGGGCTAGGCTCATCGCTAGCACCAACAGGGCGATAAAGGGTTTCTTGAGCGCAGACATTGCGACCCCCTTAACATAATCTTGCAGTTATTACGTGAAATCCTCCTAGATCGGGCGCTATTATAGTAGAATTTCCCAATAGGCGCAATCCAGTCTTACGGGATTCTTGAATTAAGTCCGCCTCGGCAATTTCGCGCCGCTCCACGCCGGTTGACTTTGGCCTGCTTCGGGTTTACTTTGAAAGTGCACTCAGGGAGAGTGAAACTCGGGAGCAACTGCCCCAGGAGCTTCGCCCCCACGGACGGCTGCTTTTCCCGGCCACCTCGATAATGAGGGGACGGGGGATGATCCTGCTGGCGGGGTCAAAGGCGTCCCAAGGATGAAGCAGCGGGGCGAAGCGGTTTGCAGGTAGTCAACCGGAGAGCAAGCCGTCGCCGAGGGCAAGAGAATGCTGGGCGAGGAAAGAGGTACGACATGGCAGATCCGAATACGGTTGTTCACTTCTTGAACCAGTTCTTCGGCGGTATCGGCGCCGAGGAGCAGGCCTATGCCCCGGTCCAGGAGAAAGAGGGGCCGGTCGGTCCGGGGAGGGCCCTTCAGGCGGCCCTGGGCGACCAGGCGGCCGTGGTGAGCACAATTGTGGCCGGAGACAACTACTTCACCGAGGAAGTTGAATCCGCGAAAGCCGCCGTGGCTGAAATTCTGGACCGGATCAAGCCAGATATGGTAATAGCCGGGCCCGCGTTCGATGCGGGGCGTTACGGCCTGGCCTGTGCGGAGGTGTGCCGGCTGGCCCAAGGCATGGGTATCCCCGCCGTTACGGGAATGTTCCCGGACAACGCGGGAGTGTTGACCTATCGCAAGGAAATCCTGGCAGTGTCCTCGGGGATCGACATCTCGGAGATGGCCTCGGTGGTGGGGAGAATGGCCCGACTGGCGATGAAGCTGGCGCGTGGAGAGGAGTTGGGCCCCGCCTCGGAGGAAGGCTACGTCCCTAGGGGCATCCGCCGGGAGGTGATGCACGACCGCCCGGGCTACGAGCGGGCCGTGGACATGCTGAACGCTCGGCTCGCGGGAAAGCCGTGGGTCTCTGAAATGCTTATCACCGGCTACGATGTGGTTCCGCCAGCGACGCCGCTGAAGAATTTGAAGGAATCGACCATAGCCCTGGTATCGACCGGCGGCCTGGTGCCCCGGGGAAACGAGGACCGGCTGGTGGGCAGCAGGGCGGAGCAGTTCTTCCGGTACAGCCTGGAAGGGGTGAGTTCCCTGAGCGTCGAGGATTGGGAATCGGTGCATGGCGGCTTCGGCACCCTGATTCTCAACACCAAGAACCCCAACTATGCGATGCCCTTGCAAACCGTGAGGTATCTGGAGGACACCGGCGCCATTAAAGCCGTGTACCCCTGGTTTTTCTCCACGACCGGCAATGCGGCCGCCGTGAGTGCCGGCCGGCGCATGGGGGCCGAGATCGCGGCGGAACTCAACGAACATCACATTGACGGCGTGCTGCTGGTGGCCACTTGAGGGAGTTGCAATCGTTGCGGCGCAACGATCGGCAAAGAGATCGAGCGGGCGGGAATTCCAGTGGGTATCATGACCGCTATGCCGGCAATACCCCTGGCGGTGGGCGCGAACCGAGTGGTCAGGGGAGTCCGGGTATCCCACGTCTGCGGAGACCCCGCGCTCTCGGCGCAGAAAGACTGGGAGCTGGGGGTCCGCATCGTAGAGACGGCCCTGAATTCCCTGGTGACGGCCGTCTCCGGCCCGACCCTGTTCGAACCATCCGAGCCCGAGCCTCAGGAGGCCGCCCTATGAGGTTGGAAATAGGCACATTTCCGGTTAAAGATATCGTGTTAGGGACGACTACACGCTGGGCCGACGGCGTCCTGGAGATCAACGAGGACGAGTTGGTGGCCATGATAATGGAGGAGCCTTCCGTGAGTTGGGCCGGCCTCGAGGTGGCCCGGCCGGGAGACCGGACGCGTATCATGGAGATGCGAGACACGATCGAGCCCAAGGTCAAGGTCCAGGGGCCCGGCACGGTCTACCCCGGCATCTCCGGCCGGCCGGTGGACACGGTGGGCAGGGGCAGGACCCACCGCCTGAACGGCATGACCATCATCCCCTGCTCGGAAATGCCCAGGGTGAATCCGGACGGCTCCCATTGGTGGGGCGCCCGCCTCGAGGGGACTCCCGGTGAGGTCAACTATGTCGACATGTCCGGGCCGGGGGCGGTGACTCCATTTTCTTCGACCATCAACCTGTGCGTGCCCATGGAGTGGCAAGAGGGCTCGTACACGGACGACTGGAACCGGGTGGTCCAGGCCGCCATGTTGAAGGTAAACGACTACCTGGCCCAGACCACCGTGGGCCTGGAGCCGCCTGAGGTCCAAACCTACGATCTGAACCAGCGCGACAGCTCGCTACCCAACGTCGTATTCGTGCCGGTGCTGGCCTCCGGGGAGTATCGCTACGGTCCCCGGACCAGCCTCAGCACCTGCGTATACGGCATCGGACGCCTAACCCAGCCATGGCTGCTGCAACCCACTGAGGTGCTGGACGGCGCCATATGCGGGGCCTACCAATACAACCCTACCTGGCCCATCATTGAAACCATCGTGCCCCACATGTGTGCCCGCCACGGGACCGACTTCAATTTTGTGGGGTGCATCGTCGTTCGCAGCAACTGGGAAGCCCAGGCCGAGAAGCAACTCATGGCCAACCGGGCGGCCCAGCTCGCCATCGACGTGGGGGCCCAGGGGGCCATCGTCACGACCAACGTCCGGGGACAGCGCTTTCTCGAGACCGTCCTCACGGTGCAGGCCCTGGAAAGGGCCGGGATCAACACGATACTGATGACCGAGGAAGAGGACAACGAGAACGGGTCGGCGCCGCCGCTGCTGGTCTCGAACCCGGAGTTGGTGGCCGCGGTCAGCAACGGGACCGGCGGTGTGGAGGTGACCTTCCCCAAGGTAGAACGGGTCATCGGGGTCCGAAAACCGGAGCCCCACTGGGCCGAGGAGATGGGGCCAATCCATGGCAGGTACGGCGTCAGCCACCTCCACGACTTCTACGGCTTCGGCAAGCAAGGCTATTTAGACTTCTAGGAGCCGGGCGCCACGATACCCGCCGAAAGGGCGCCCGGAAGCAGGTGATCCAGGTATTGAGGAGGAGAGGATGACGCTACCCTACCAAGGCATTCGCATGGTCGATTTCACGCAGGTGCAGCAGGGGCCTTCGGCCACCCAGGTCCTGGCTGACTATGGGATGGACGTCATCAAAGTGGAGCGCATCAACGACGGTGAGATCGGCCGCAGAAACCCGCCCCGGGTCAACGGCATCAGCGCCTACTTCTTGGCCAACAACCGCAACAAGCGCACCATAAGCCTCGACCTTCGGAGGCCGGAGGCCAAGGAGATCATCTACAAGATGGTCAAGGTGTCCGACATAGTCGCCAGCAACTTCCGCCCCGGCGTCATGGACCGCATGGGGTTCGGATACGAGGAACTGGACAAAATCAACCCTCGGATCATCTGGGCCGTGGCTACCGGTTTCGGTTCCAGCGGGCCGTACGAGAAGCGCATCGGGCAGGATCTGCTGGCCCAGGCCCTGGGCGGGATGATCTCGCTGACCGGCGACCGGGAAAGTCCCCCCCGGCCGGCCGGCACGTTCATCGCCGACTTTCTGGGCGGCATGCTGTTCGCCCAGGGAATGATGGCGGCCCTCGCGGCCCGGGAGCAGACCGGGCGCGGGCAAATCGTCGACTCCTGCCTCCTGAACGGCATGATCGTGAGCCACATCCAGGAGAACGCCGCGGTCTTGAATCTCGGCAAGGAGTACCCGAGGCCCCATCCTGCCGGCGGTCACTCCGCAAACGGCGCTCTGTACGCCATATACGAGTGCAAGGACGGCAAGTACTTCGCCATGATGGGGTCCTTCGCGGAAAATGTCTTGGGCCGCGTTTGCCAGGCCCTGGAGATCGAACCTTCGCTCGCTGATGACCCGCGTTGGAAGGATGTCGATCTGCGGAGTGAGGAGACCTGGGGGTTCTACCCGGTGCTCAAAGCCGGGTTCAAGAAGTTCGACCGGGACGAGGTTGAGCGAAGGTTCCTGGAGTACGACCTGCCTCCCGGCCCGGTACACAATCTGCAAGAGGTCTTCGAGGACCCGCAGGTGATCCACAACGAAATGATCGTGGATATGGAGCATTCGATCTACGGCCCCATCAAGCTGACCGGATTCCCCGTCAAACTGTCCGACACCCCGGCCACGCTTCGCTTGCCGCCGCCGACCGTGGGGGAGCACAACGAGGAGGTCCTCAGGGAGCTGAACTACACCGATGACGAGATTCGCGCCCTGCAGAGGGAGGGCGTGGTCGGCTCTGAGAACGCGAGACGCGCGGCCCTGGACCTGATAGGAGAGGGGATTTAGCGGCTATCCGGGGCTATGCCCCTCCCAAACATAGACGCGCTCCAACGGCTGGCCGGAGACAGTTGCCAAAGTTGGGCTTGCCGCCGGGTCTCGGCCTGGCGGTGCTGCGAGATCGTGTCTTGCATATCCCGGTAACCCCCGACCGGCCCTCGAACAGACTGCCGAATCGATCGAAGGCTCGAATGACTGGCAAATCCCTCCACCTCCCCCTTTGTAAAGGGGGATCGAGGAGGATTTCCCCCGTAAATCCAACAAAAAGCGAGACCCATTCGCTAACCCCGCAGGCCGAGGGGCGTCAAACCTTTGACCCCCGAAAACGTCGCCGGCGCCAGCCTTGTTTTCCGGATGCGGCCTTTGCCCAGGTGACCCCGGAGCGGGCCACCCGGCCGCCGGTGGAACGCTCTGCCCGCACATAGCGGAACCGGAAAGGAGCTTGGAAAATGAAGATCACGGGACTCACGGGGCACATCTTCGAACCCAGGACCAACCATCATCAGGAGACCCCGGAGTTCGTCAGCGCCTCGGTCCGGCGGAACGGCCTCGCCATCATCTCAACCGACGAAGGGATTGACGGAGTTGTGTCCTCCCGGTCGGACAACCTGCTGCTGCTGGCCCAACTGTGGCCTGAAGCCAGGGAGCACATCGAGGGGCAGGACCCTTTCGACCGGGGCCGGATGGAGAACATGCTCAGGCACCGGTTTCGCTGGTCCAACAAGGCCATCGGCATCCTCGACTACGGCCTGTGGGACATCGCGGGCAAGAGCCTGCGTCAACCCATATACAAGCTGCTGGGCAGCACCAGGGAGAAGGTGCTGGCCTACGGGTCGACGGTCCATTTTGCCAGGGATGAGCAGTTCGTGGAGTCAACCCTGGGCCCAGGCCAAGGGCTTGACGGCGGTGAAGCTGCATCCCTACTGCGTCGCCGCCGACGACATCCGCATGTGCCGCGCGGTGCGCAAGGCCGTGGGCGACGATTTCACCCTCATGTTGGACACCCTGGTCTACCCTGGCCCCTACGACCGTCAGGATGCGCTGCGGGTGGGCCGCGTGCTGGACGAACTCAACTTCTGGTGGTTCGAGGACCCGCTGCCCAAGACGGACCTGGACGGACTGACTGAACTGACTCAGGCTTGTCAGGTGGTGCAGGTACGGATGGGAGACCAGGTGGACGACATCCACGAATACGCCGAGATGGTGCGCCGCCGGTGCATGGACATCATGGCCGGACCGGCTTCCTTCGGCATCACCGCCCTGATGAAGATGGCCCACATGGCGGAGATCAACCATATGAATTTCGAGCCCCATGACTTTGGCCGAGGGACCGCCAGCCTCCACGTGCTCCTGGCAATCAACAATGCCGACTATTACGAGATTGCCGTGCCCCAGGGGTGTTTCGACGAGGCGATCTATCCCGGGGTTTACCTCGACTCGGTGAAAGCAGACGCTGAAGGCTGGGTCCATGCGCCTACCAAGCCAGGGTTGGGCTTTGAAATCGATCTCCGGGAGGCCAAGAAAGTCACTGAACAGACCATCCAGCCTTAGCAGTCCACCGGCGGCCAGGGTGCTGCTATCTGCTTGCCGGTCTGTATCTCCGAGGTGTTACAATGGGGCGTCGCTTGGCTTGGGAAGGCCCCTGGCTACGCACTTGCGAGAGATTCCACCCATCTTGAGAAAACGAGGTGAACCCATGGCTCAACAGAAGCTGGTAAAGAAGTCGGTCATACCCGACGACAACCCGCCCGCGATATCGAGGACCCCCGCGGAGGACCTATTACGCGCCATCTCCGAGGAGGTGGATATTTACACTGAAGACCGGCCCGAACCCGATGAGTTGGTGAGGCGCTGCAAGGATGCGGACGCGGTTATCAACATCCGGTCCGTCGTCCAGTTCCCCCGGTCGGTCCTGGAGCAGCTACCGAAGTTGAAGATCCTGTCCATCTGGGCTGTCGGCGTGGACAACGTGGACCTGGAGGCCTGCAAAGAACTGGGAATAACCGCCACCAGGATGGCGCCCCTTTCAGCGCCATCGGTGGCGGAGCACTCCCTGGCTATGGCGATGGCAGTGTCGCGGAAGCTCGTGGAGAATGACCAGATGGTCCGGCGGGGTGAGTGGGGAAGGCCCTACGTCACCGATCTTCTGGGCAAGACAATGGGAATCATCGGAACGGGGCCCATCGGCCAGCGGGTCGCGCAGCTGGCCAAGGGAATAGGGATGAATGTCGTTGCCTATACAATTAACCCTTCGCCGGAGCGGGCCCGGGAGTACGGCGTGGAGTTCGTGGAGTTGGACGACCTGCTACGGCAGTCCGACGTGGTGGTCACCGTTATTGCCGTGTCCAGCCTGACGGAGAATATAATCGGCGCGCGGGAACTCGGGCTCATGAAGCCGACCGCCATCCTGGTGAACACCGGCAGGGGCCTTCTGGTCGACGAGGCCGCTTTGGCGGATGCTTTGAGTTCAGGGGGCATCGCCGGCGCGGGTGTGGACGTGTTCGTGAACGAGCCCATCGAGCCTGAAAGCCCGCTGCTCAAGGTGGGCAACATTATCCTGTCTCCCCACATGGCGGCAAACACCCCTGACGGGGCCCTGAAGCGGCTCTTGCTTGCGGTGGAAAACATCCAGTGGGCCATGGAGGGCAATCCGCAAAACGTGCTGGTGCAGGGCAACAGAATCTAGAAGTTGGCTGGGGGCCCCGTGCCCGTTCCGCCGGATACCCATCCATGGCGGGAGGGCGCGCCGGGCCCCTGGCTATTCCAATTTATCCTGGACCTGCCGACCGGACCCACCGGTCAGTCTACCCCGGTAGCACGCTGACCCCGCGCTCCGGGTATTGGAAGCCCAGAAGCAGGCCCAGCCAATTGCGGAGATAATGGGGTGGGAGGAAGGTGCCCTTCACCCGAAGCCTGGCCTCCTGTCCCATGAGTTCGGCCAACGGTGGGTTCGACAGTAGTTGGCGCATCCGGTAGGCGGCGCCTTCCGCGGTCTGCACGAGGAAGCCGGTCACTCCGTCGATGACCTGATAGGAAATTCCCCCCGTGTCTCCTCCCACGACCGGTTTGGCTTTCCACATGGGCTCGGTAATCGAGAGGCCAAAGCCTTCGCGAAGGGATTTCTGAATCACCAGGGCGGCTGCCCGTTGGAGGGCGTTCACGGTGATATCGTTGTCCTCGGGGTTTACAATGACGGTGGTGTCGGGCAACGCTTCCGCCGCCTTCACAACCTCTTCACAGACCACTCGTCCTTCCGGATCGTCGGGGGCAAAATTGCCCACGAACACAAACGCTACATCGGTAGAGCGCTTCACCATCTCGTAGGCGCGCAGGGTCCCCATCGGGTCCTTCAACCAGTCGAACCGGCTCGCCTGAAGAATAAACGGCTTGTCGGATGAGATGTTATATCGGTCCAGCACCGTCTGGATCTCCTCCGGCCGGAGGTCCCGGTTCTTGTCGCTAAGCGGATCGATAAACGGGGGGATGAGGTACTGGGGGATGAACAGGTCCCGGCGCAGAAACTGGGGAATGTGAAAGACGGCCGCGTCGAAAAGATCCAAGTACGGCTTGAGGAACGCCCAGACCCGGAGATCCGCCTGGGCCACGTCGATGTGACATCGCCAGGTCCACTTGGCGCGATCGTTGGGCCGGTCCTCGATCAAGCCCATGGGCTGAGGGTCGTGGATGATGATGTAGTCGGCATCCTTGTTGATCTTTGAGGCGTTTTCCTTCATCACTTCCCGGTAAATCCGGAACATATCCGGGGTGATGTCTTCCGCCACCCCATGCAAGGCGTTGTGGAAGCTCTTGGTGGCGTCGAAGAAGGCATCCGGCGCATCGATGACGGTCCACTCAGTCTTCAGGCCCATGTCGTTCATCAAAGGCACGACGCGAGATAGGATTTCAGCTACCCCGCCGCCGGTACGGGTGGAGCTAACGTGCTGCAGATGGGCGCCGCGGAGGCTGCGAACCATCAGCCGGATCTGGTCGATAACCTCTTCTCCGACGAAGGGGATGTAGTCATCGAGGCGGGCCGGAGCACTCATCGAACTCACCTAACCCCTGAGTACCGCGCCGATCTGGGCTTTCAGCGCGCTCAGGTCGTGGAAATAGGGGTTGAGACGGTCCAGCGCCTCTGCTTTCTCATTCTCCCGCGAAAGCCTGAGCCACCGGGAGAAATCGTTCGTGCCGCCACCATCGCGGAACCGGGCCTCGATAAAATGGTGGAGAACACACGCCAGCCCAAGTTTTTCCACCCCTTCGGCCAGTTGCGCAACGCTGGTGGCTTCAACCCCCGCCGGGAAGACAAAACTCCTGGCCTCCAGGAAGTAGAACTCCCACCCCAACGGCACCCGAGGGAAGTCCTCTCCTTCGCCCACGTACTCCTGGACATACGACACGAGGCGCTCGCGAGATTCGCGGACGGTGGAGCATTCGAGAGGGTCCACACTGGCGAGTTTTTCGGCCAACCCCTTCTGCCCAAACCTGGTGAAGACCCAGCGGGCAAAGTCATTGGTGTGCTCGGCCAGGCGGTGCTTACGCCGACGGAAGAGGGCGTGATGGACGTGGTAGTAGATGGAGGAGCCGGGAACCTGCTGGAGCCCCCGAGCGAGCGAGGGCAGGCTGTCGGCGCGGTGACCGGTCCACAGCACCACCCCGGCTTCGGTCATAAAACGAAAAGGTTCGACCGGTGACGTCTCAGCTTCCACAAGCTCATCCTCTCGGTAGTGGGATAGATGCTTGATCATCTTCATCCGTCTCCCGGTCCATTCTACTGTTAGAAGCCCTGCAGCGGCAATGACACCAAGCTTCCCGGCCGGCGCCGATCCCGAGGCCCCCAACGCTGAGGTTTTGGGAGGCCCCCGTCTACATTCGGTGTGGCCGCCCGGCGGACGGTTCCGCCTATCCTTATTATGGATGGGCAGGCACGTGAGGGCATAGAGTGTTGGCACCCTTCGCGCATAGAGAACTCTCACCTGTATGGCCGCTTGGGGAGATGCGATGCCGCGCCCCCATTTGAGTTTCCAGGTGCGATTTCAGGCACGGATTCAAGCCGAAGGCGATCCTGCCTTCGCGCTGCCGGACACCCTGGAGCGTGGATGCTATACTGTGCCGTGGTGGATTGGGGAGGGCATCGCTCCCGCGACGGCCGGGGATGCGATGCTGCCGGCAGGAGATTGAACTATGATCGTAGCGGCGGATACGGTCCAGATGGACCCCAAAGCCCTGCAAGGGGTGGAGGAACTCTTTCGAGAGCAGATCCGAAGCGGGGTGCATCCGGGCGCGGTGTTGGCGGTGTACCGGCGGGGGAAACTGGTCCTGGACATCCACGGCGGACTGGCCGATGGTGAACTGGGCAAACCGGTCACTCGCGACACCATGTTTGTCCTGTACTCCTCCACCAAGCCCCTGGCCGCGGCCTGCATCTACCTGCTCTGGGAGCGCGGAAAGCTGGGGTGGGACGACCGGGTGGCCGATCATTGGCCCGGTTTCGCCCAGAACGGTAAGGCCGACGTCACCGTGCGCCACATCCTGACCCACCGAGGCGGTTTTCCGGATACGCCCGCCGAGCTGACCTGGGACGTGTGGCGGGACTGGGACGCCGTGGTCCGGGCGATGGAGAGGGTCTCGCCGGTGTACGAGCCGGGCAAGGTCCTCGCCTATCATCCCCGCAATTTTGGCTGGGTGATCGGTGAGTTGGTCCGGCGGGTCGACGGGCGGCCCTTCAGCCAGTTCCTCCAGGAGGAGGTGACCGGGCCGCTGGGGATGCTAGACACCTACGTGGGCCTGCCCCCGTCTCTGGAAGAGAGGGTGTCGAAGGAACATGCAATGGAGGACTGTGACCGCCCGGTCATGGTTTCGACCTACAACCGGGCGGAGGTGCACCAGGCGGTGCACCCGGCGGGAGGGGGGATTGCCACCGCCCGGGACCTGGCCAGGTTCTACGCGATGTTGGCCGGAGGCGGCATTCTTGATGGGACGCGGGTCCTGGCGGCGGAAACCGTCGCCGAGGTCACCCGTTTTCAAGTCGAGGGGATGGATTATACCCTGGAGCGGCCGGTCCGCCGGTGCCTGGGGATGGCGCTGGATGACAATCGCATGGGGTCTTCGGAGACGGACGGCTCCCAGTCCTTTGGCCACGGCGGGGCCGGCACGTCGGTGGGCTGGACAGACCCCGACTCCGGGCTGGCCATGGCTTTCATCACCAACGGCTTTCGGGCCGGGCCGTCGAACACCCGGCGCTTGGCGGCCATCTCCCGGGCCGTGCGCGATGCTTGCCTTTAATCACGCAGGCGCAACAATTTCGACGAGGGCAATCAATCCGAGAACAGCGCTCAACAGAGTCCCCGCCGCTTCCGGCGAGAATCGAAGCTTGAGTACTTTCTGGCAAGCTGCATAACACCGGCGAAATTGGCGGACATCCCTCCTCGCACCGTCATTCCGGCGAAGGCCGGAATCCCGCGCCACCACCGTCTTTCCGGCGAAGGCCGGAATCCAGCCCCATCACCGTCTTTCCGGCGAAGGCCGGAATCCAGCAGTGCTTCCCTGGATCCCGGCCTTCGCCGGGATGACGGGCTGAGGATGAAGCCATTTGCCAGACCCCGGGCCAACCTTGTTTACGAGACATCGGTCATACCTCGTTTACCAGACACCGGGCCAACTTCGTTTACAAGATGTCGGTCATACTTCGTTGCCCTTCTTCGCCGGCCCGGGCGGCAGGTCGCCGGAACATCGAATCAAGGCGTGCCCGGCCCGGCATTCTCCGCTCACATCGTGCGGTGAGCTTCGGCTAGCCCCCTCAGGGAGTCTATCCGGCTGCCTGCACCATCTGTTTGACCGCCTCCAGGGCCAGCCGGTACCCGTAGTAGCCGAAGCCATAGACCGCGCCCTTGCACACCGGCAGTATGTTGGAGACGGTGCCCCGGGCCGTCGGGTTGGACGCGTGCACTTCTATGACGGGAAACTTCACGTGGGTGATTGCCCCGCGCAGCGGCCCCGTGCCCGTGGTGTAGCCGGCAGGGTTGATCAGGGCGGCGTCGAAGTTCCGGTCGTCGGCGTCGTAGAGGGCGTTGATCACCTCGCCCTCGATGTTGGAGTGGAACATTTCCACCTCCAGCCCCAGACTCGCGGCATCGGCCCGAATCTGATCGTTGATCTGGTCCAGTGTCGTGGTGCCGAAGATGTCAACCTGAACCTTGCCCCGCATGTTCATGCCAGCGCCCTGGATCACGAGTACCTTGGTCATGGATAAGCGCCTCCTTAAGTCTTGGCTTGTGGTGGTGAAGGATGCCTAAGGGTTGGGTTTCGTCTCGGGCTCGGTTGGCGTGTCGGTCATGTACCCCGCCAGCAAGATGTCCATCTGGACCATCAGCAGCTTGTTCCAGGCGATGGATGCCCTTAGGGCAAGGTCCGGGTTCTTCATCTCCCTGCCGAGCAACTCGCCGAGGGCCGTCTGTACGAACGACATGGAGCCCACCATGAACCGGCCGGGTATGGAGCCCAGGTGCGCCCGGTGGGACGGGGGATGGCTGTGAACGACGCCGGTGGCCAGCACCTGTATCGGGATGTCCGCGTCAATCTTGAAGTCGATGGACCCGCGCAGCCAGCGGCCGAGGCTGGCCTTGCGCCGTACCAAGCGCTCCTCATCGATCTCTCCACGCTCGTCCTCGAAGAATTTTCGGGCTTCGGGGAAGCGCAAGAAGTTGTCGTAGACCGCTGCGGTAATCTCCTCCACATGGTCCAGGACCACCGGTTTGGTAGACTGCACCAGCTCCAATTCGGCACGGCCAAGGCCGACGAACTGGGCCACTTCCTTCATCCGCGCGGGCCAATCGACGATATTTGGCATATGTCCTCCTGCTGCGGTTGCGGCGGCGCCTCCGGCCCCGGCCACCGGCAAATAGCCCCTTCTTATGGTGAAGGGTTTACTGGTTTCACAAAATAGCACAAGTTGGGGCTTTTTTGAACCGGGCCTGAATCTCAGCCTGGACCTGGCCATTTTTCGAGATGGCACCGGCGCTTGGAGACAGGGTGAACCTCTGCCTGGCTCCATAAGTCGACGGTCACAGCATCCGGCTCCCGTTCGCCGCCGCGGCTTTACCGCTCGCCCAATAGCCCGGCACTGGACTGGCAACGACCGCGTGACGCGTATCGATAGAAAGGGCTGGGTGTCCTTGACACCCGTCGGCAGAGGATAGTTAACTGGAACTTGCCCGGTCCTTCGAACCAGTCCCCTGCGAAACAATTGGCGCAGGGCAATCCCTACAAGTAGAGGCCGCCGTGGCCCATGGCAAACCAAATGACAGAGTGACCACCTGGGACATCGACCCTGGGTCGCTCCCGGTGCCGCTGATAATTGCCCACCGGGGTGATGTCAAAGAGGCGCCGGAAAACACCATACCCGCCTTTCATCGGGCCCTGGCCGCCGGGGCCGATGGGATTGAGCTGGATGTCCGGCTGACCCGCGACGGCCGATTGGTGGTGTTCCACGACCGGTACCTTGACCGGACCAGCGACGGGCACGGCCCACTGAATCACCGCACGTTTAGCGAGATTCGCGCCCTGGATGTCGGCGCCTGGTTCAGCCCGGCCTTCCGGGGCGAGACGGCGCCGACCCTGGACGAGGTGTTCGAAGCCCTGCCCCATGACTACCTGCTCAATGTTGAGATGAAGGTGGTCATCAAAGGCATGCGCTCGATTGCCCACCGGGTGGCTGAGACGGTACGCCGGCACCGGCGCTGGGACAGCACCCTGGTGGCCAGCTTCAACCCCGTGGCCCTATACCACCTGCGGCGGATGGAACCGCGGATTGCCCGAGGCTACATCTGGTCGAAGAAACATCCCTATCCCATCCGGTCGCGGTGGCTCAGCCCCTTGGTGCAGGCCCACTGGTACGACCCGGCTGACGAAACCTACAGCCTACAGGCTCAGCGCAGATTTCAGCGCCGGGGCGGACGCGTGCTGGCCTGGGACGTGGATTTTGGCCGCGACCTGGAAAAGATGGCGGCGGTGCACCTGGATGCCGTGGTCACCGATGACCTGGCGAACATGGTCGGGCGGAAGCGGGACCTGGCCCGCCGGCTGGCCTAGTTCCGCCGGTCCCCATTTGCATTTCGAAGACCGGCGGACTATCCGGACGACGGGCGTCTAGGGTGGGTTAGTCTAGCTGGAGGCGACCACATCGCGTTCCGAGGGAGTCTGGACCACCTCGGGGTGGCGGCCGTTCGCCTTGGCCCGGCGCCAGGCCGCGAAGCGGTCCCCGGCCTTTCCACGGACAGTGTCCAGACGGCCGGCGATGACGTGCCGGGTTTCCTTTC
The DNA here is from genome assembly GCA_030740155.1 of Dehalococcoidia bacterium. GTDB lineage: Bacteria > Chloroflexota > Dehalococcoidia > Lucifugimonadales > UBA3495 > CAJWBT01. The sequence goes on from JASLXV010000079.1 coordinate 42,199, forward strand.
CGGGCTTCGGAGCCAGCAACATCCCGGCCACGGCCCCGGCCAATGCTCCGGCGAACAAACCTGCGGCGACCTTGTTTCCTGTAGTCATATCCATCCCTCCTCTATGTTCTGCGGCCGGGTTGCGGCCCTTTCTAATCCCTATGACGTTCCCGCGGCCAAAAAGGTTCCGGCGTCTTCCCGACGACCCGTCTGAGATTTGAAGCACCTGATTGGCATACCATTCACTGTATAAAGCATCGCGCCCTGCGTCATCGGCAGGACTGATGAACTCTGCCTCGGCGAAAAGGGCCAGGGATTAGTAGGCCGTTTTACCGGGCCGGCCTGGTACTTTTGGGCTCGAAGCATCCTCCGCCGGGCCAAACCCGTGTGCGAGCACCTGTGACGGCATCTGTTCTGGCGGCGTTGAATTTGGTAAAATATAACTTGGATTAATCTGTCTTCCGAGTTTTCCAAAACCAGACCGGGACCGTCATCCCGACCCCGGAGATGCTGGAACGCCCATTCTCAAAGCCGTTGGGTGGTGACATATGCCGGGTCCACGGAGACCTGTCGACCGACTTCTGGGCCGCCGCGGCCTTAGATGACCGTCGTCGACGACATCAAAGGACGGCTGGATATTCTGGAAGTGGTCTCCCAGCACGTTCCCCTGAACCGTGCGGGCCGCAGCTATCGGGCGAACTGTCCTTTTCACCAGGAAAAGACCCCCTCCTTCTACGTTTTCCCCGACCGTCAGACCTGGCGGTGCTTCGGGGCTTGCGCGGACGGCGGCGATCTGTTTTCTTTCGTCATGCGGGCGGGGAACCTGGAGTTCGCTGAAGCCCTGAAGCGGCTGGCCCAGCAGGCCGGGATTGCCTTGCCCAACCGGGAGCGCCGATCCCAGCAGCAAGGTGCGTTTCAGATTAACGAAGCTGCCCGTAAGTATTACCAGGAGGTTTTGGCCTCCAACCAGGGCGCCGAGGCCCGAGCCTACCTGGACCGAAGGAAACTGTCCGCCCAGTCTATCGACGCCTTCGAGTTGGGCCTCAGCCCCCGAGACGGGGAGTCGCTGAAAAACTACCTGGGCAAGCTGGGGTACTCCCCGGAGCAGTTGGCCCAGGCCGGAGTGGTTCGCGTTTCGGACAATGGGTGGCCCCGAGACCTGTTCCGAGGCCGGCTGATGATACCCATCAGGAACGGCCAGGGGGAGTTGTGCGGCTTTGGGGGACGGACGCTGGACCAGACGAACCCCAAGTACCTAAACTCGCCTAGGAGCCCGGTTTTCGATAAGAGCCGGCTCCTGTACGCTCTCTATTTGGCCAAGGAAGAGGCTGGTTCCAAGGGACTGGTGGTAGTTGAAGGGTACATGGATGCCATAGCCGCCCACGAACATGGGTTCCGCAATGTGGTGGCCTCGATGGGGACGGCCCTCACCGAGCACCAGGTGGCCGCTATTCGCCGTCTCACCAACAGCGTCACCATGGCCCTGGATGCCGATACTGCCGGCCAACAAGCTACTCTGCGCAGCCTGGAAACCTCCTGGAAGGCCATCCAGACCAGGGAAGCGGGCACCGCCCGCGGCATCACCATGTACCGGCGGGAGGAAATGCCGGAGATCAAGATCGCAGTGTTGCCCCAGGGCCAGGACCCGGACGAGGTCATCCGGCGGTCCCCCGAAGAGTGGGTCCGGCTGGTGGACGGCGGCATGCCCCTGATGGCTTATGTGTTTGACGCCCTATCGGCCCAGGTGGACCCAACGACCCCCCAGGGCAAGGCGCGGATGGTGGAACTGCTGTTTCCGTTGATCGCCGCGGTGCCGGAACCTACCCAGCAGGACCATTACTTCCAGGAGTTGGCCGACCGTCTGGGCGTCACCCAGGAGACCCTGCGGGCCACCATCGGAAGGCCCACGGCGGCCCGGCGGCGTCACGGCGCGGCTTCCCAGACTCGGGCGGCGACGCCGTCGCCCTTCGCCAAACTGGACCGGGATCCGGTGGAAGACTATTGCCTGGCTCTGTTGCTGGGACACGAGGAGATAGAAGAAGTAGCGGGCGACCTGCGGCCCGAGTACTTTCGCCGGCTGGAGAACCGGGAGATATTCAACCAGTGGGTGCGGGTGGGCCAAGGCCACCGAGGCGAGGATTCGCTGGCGCCCCTCCGGGCCATCCTCGATGAGGAATTGACTGAGCACTTGGAGTCCCTGGCCCAAAAAGTGTTCCCGCCGCTGGACCAGTCTCACCGCGTGGCGGCCTTCCAGGACGCGGTCCGTCGCCTGGAGGAACGGCACCTCCGGGAGTTGAAGGTGGAGGAGCAGATGAAGTTTACCGAAGCCCCTCCGGACCTGCTGGAAGAGTCTCACCAGGAAGTTCTTGAGGTAAACCAACGATTGAAGAGAAATCAGGATATGCGCGGCTCGCTGGCGCATGACATTTTACGAGGTGGGTGACTATTTCATGGCACGACGCAGTAACGGCCGGGAACTCAGTTCGGAGGATCTTGTGGAAAAGGGAGAGGAGCCCGAGGAGGGCACCAATCTCCGGGAGATCATCCAAGGAGTGAAGGGGACCGACGACGAAGGCTTGGGCGAGGCGGGCGGCGCCCCCCGGCAAACGTCGGATCTGGCCGTGGAGGCGGTCGACGAACCGTGGGAGGAACCGACCGTTCGAAGCGCCGTGGCCGGCGCAACCCCAGACGGGCTGGGAGGGGTGGAGAACGAGGAGCCGGACTGGGAACCCGAAGCGGAGACGCTGGAGGTGTTGGACGACCCCGTCCGGATGTACTTGCGGGAGATAGGGCGGGTCCGCCTGCTAACGTCCACCGACGAGCGGGTCCTGGCCCGCAAGATAGAGGGCGGTAAGCACCTGCAGGGCCTGCAAACGGAACTCGTTGCCCTGGAAGGGCGCCCACCCCGGTCCTGGGAAATCACCCGGGCGCTGTTGCGCCGGTTGGTGGCGGCTTCACCACTGGTCGTGGCCCTCAGCGAGCAGGTGGGTCTGCCCCATAACCTGACCCTTTCCCAGGTAACCGACCATCCCAAGCTTCGGGCCGCCATCGACGCCGGGTTGAACGTGGACATGATCGCCGCCGTCGGCGAGTCCCTGGGCGAGTACCCGGAAAGCATCTACGGGCGGGTTATCAACCTCTCCTTGAGCAGCTGGCTGCTTCCCCCCGACGCCATCGACGTGTTGGAGGACTGTACCCTCGACCAGTTGGGTACTGCCTTGAGTCTGCCGGAATGCTCCGCCGAGCTACAGCAACTGGATACCCTGTTCCGGGCCTACTTCAAGCGTATCGATGCCGAAAGCGACCGGGCCCAGGCCCATCTGACCGAAGCCAACCTGCGGCTGGTGGTGAGCGTGGCCAAGAAATACATCGGCCGGGGCATGGCGCTGTTGGACATGATCCAGGAGGGCAACATCGGCTTGATCCGGGCGGTTGAAAAGTTCGACTACCGCAAGGGCTACAAGTTCAGCACCTATGCTACCTGGTGGATCCGGCAGGCCATCACCCGGGCCATCGCCGACCAGGCCAGGACCATCCGCATCCCGGTCCACATGGTGGAAACCATCAACAAACTGATGCGGCAACATCGTAGACTGCTCCAGGAGTACGGCCGGGAACCCACGCCGGAGGAGATCGGCCTGGCCATGGAGATCGGCCCGGAAAAGGTGGAGGAGATCCTGAAAATCTCCCAGGAGCCCGTTTCCCTGGAAACACCCATAGGGGAAGAAGAAGACTCCCATCTGGGGGACTTTATCGAAGACCGGAACGCGCCGGCGCCGGCCGATGCCGCCTCTTTCCAGCTTCTGAAAGAGCAAGTGGACGAGGTGCTCCACACCCTGACCGAACGGGAAGCCCGGGTCTTGCAGCTGCGGTTCGGCCTTGAAGACGGCCGCAGCCGCACCTTGGAAGAGGTCGGCCGGGAATTTGGGGTGACTCGGGAGCGGATCCGCCAAATCGAAGCCAAGGCGCTACGAAAGTTGCGCCATCCCACCCGCTCGCGCAAACTCAGAGACTTCCTGGAGTAGGCGAAGCCGGGCCTTCGGCCGGTGAGGGGGCCGGGGAGACGGCAAGGGGTACCGTAAGACCCTCAACAAAGTGGCTAATGGCCGCATTGGTTTTGCTTGTAACTCGGAAATCGTGGGTGCTATACTCGTCCCGAATACGATTTGGGAGGAGGATCACGTGGAAGAGTGGGGGATACCCAAATGTCTCAAGTGCGACGTTGGCTCATTGGTTCCGCTGTCCGATTACGGCGGTCAGGGCGCGTCAGTTCATTACAAAGCATGGGTCTGCATCAATCCGGGTTGTGGCTTCAACCTCAAGATTCGTAACGGTGACATCTACCTGAACGAGCCAATTTCCCCCGGCGGCATGTCCCCTTCGCGGGTCCGGTAGCACTCATCGGGCCTGGCCCGTCGGTGCCGGGCTCCCCAAACACCCCCGGGTCTCTTCGGTTGTGGGAAGTGCGGGGCTCCACAAAGACCAAGTGCGAAAGCTGATCTTCACCGATTCGTTTTCTCATTTCAGGGTGAAGGAGGCGCCATGGAAGCTGGTTACGACTACCTGTTATTGCGCGGGCGCCTACAGCGGCGGTTCTTCAAATACTCAGGAATATTCGTTCTTCTTTTGGGTGTGGCGCTGCTGGCGACCGGTGGGGCATATTACGGCTATGCGGCCCGGGCCGGGGCCGATCTGGACAACCTGAACGTCAGCGTGCCTGGCGTGCTCGCGGACCGGCCATCGGCCGCCCTGGAAGACGCGGGCCAAGGCTCTCTTACCGCTCCGGGCTCCGGCGCGGGAGCAGAGCTGGGCGGGCCGGAAACCGCCGGCGCGGCGTTGCTGGCGGCTTCCAAGGATGGCCGGGCCCCGGCGTTGGAGGGGTCAGCCATGCTGCTGCCCGCGATCTCCGCTGCCGCCATCCGCAGCCAGCGGCTGTATCCGGGCGAATCGTTGGAGGCTGCCTCCTGGAGCAACCCCCTGGGATACGAGCCGCCATCCTATCGGGAGCAACTCCTGCTTCAGGGATTCACCCCGGTCGAATTCGGCCTGGCCGTGCCCGGAGACCGGTTGTCGGCCGCCGGCCGGATCATCGTGCCCTCCATCGGCGTCGACTCGGCTGTTTCCGAGTTGGCGATACTGGACCCGAGCGGAAGCCGGGCCTACGAGACCCCGAGCAACGTCGTGGGGCATATCCCGGAGACCGCCAACGCGGGGGAAGCCGGAAGCTCCTGGTTTTTCGGCCATACGGAAAGCCCCACGTTGGGAGAGGGCTCGGTCTTCTTCGACCTGCGCAAGATTCCCGGCAAGCTTCGTGACGGGGAAGAGGTCTTCATTGTCACGGACAACGGCCAGGAGCAATACCTGTACCGGGCCACGTCGACTCAGGTGATGCCGCAGGACGACATGAAGCTGTACGACACGGGCCGGGCCACCATCCACCTGGTTTCCTGCGTGCCTCGCCTGGTCTACGACCACCGGCTGGTGGTTACCGGCGAACTGATCGCCTGGAAAAGCACGACCTGACCCCGTGCCGCCGCTTCGGCGCTCGATAGGGTTGAGGCCTGGTTGAGGCCCTCCTAACCGAGGGGGCGCACCCTTCGGCAAGCTCCGGAGGACGAGTCCGCAAACTACCAAGGCCCGCCGGTATGACGGCCTGGATGCGGGCGCGCCCATTCTCCACGGCCAACCGCCCCGCCACTCGCCGCGCTAGCTGCCGCCTGTAATACTCTCGGGCCCAACATTCGGCGGCTGGAAAGCCCTTGTGCTGCCAACCCAACAAGTGGTAAAAAGACCGGGTGCAGAGCAATCGCAAGTTGGACCAGGCATGAGGAGGCGTTGTGACAAACGGCGCGACAGCCAAAGTAAGGGTGGTGCACTACATCAACCAGTTCTTCGCGGGACTGGGCTCCGAAGAAGCCAACGACACACCTTTGCAGGTGAAGGAAGGCCCGATCGGACCCGGCCGGGCGCTGCAGCAGGCCTTGGGAGAGCGGGGCAGCGTGGTATCCACCATCTTCGCCGGAGATGACTTCTTTGTTTCCAACCAGGAAGAAGCTGTCGCCCAAGTTGCTGCTTCGCTGCGGGAGATAAAACCTGACCTGCTTCTCGCCGGACCGGCCTTCGACGCCGGCCGCTACGGTCTGGCCTGTGCGTTGGTGTGTAAGACGGCCTGGGATATGGGCATACCCGCGGTAACGGGGATGCACCCAGACAACGCGGGCCTCTCTGCCTACCGGCAGGCCGTTCTAGCCATGCCCACCGGCGAAACTCCCGTGGAGATGGCCGCCAACTTGAAGAGCATGTTTGGGCTGGGACTGAAGCTGGTGCGACAGGAGCCTCTGGGGCCGGCCGATGTCGAGGGGTTTCTGCCCACTGGAATGCGGCGCCTGCACCAGCGAGAAAAGCCCGGCGGCCAACGTGCCGTTGACATGGTGCTCGACAGGGTGCTGGGCCGGCCCTTCGTGTCGGAGATCCCGGCCCGGCCTTACGAGGCGGTGGACCCGCCGGAGCCGATCTTGGACCTGCGAGGCGTCGCCCTTGGGCTGGTCACCTCGGCGGGGATTGTGCCCAAGGGCAACCCGGACCAACAGTCCAGCGCTATTCCCCGCAAGTTGGTGTCGTATAACATCACGGGCCTGAACGCCCTGATCGTGGACGATTGGGAGTCGGTCCACGGAGGATTCAAAGGCTACATCTACAACACCGTCAACCCCAACTACGCCATGCCGCTACCCGCCCTGCGAGCGGCCGAGGCCAAGGGGTTGATCAAGGCCATCTATCCCAAGGTCTTCTCGGTGGTGGGCGCCGGCTGCCCGGTATCGGACGCCAAACGCATCGGCGGAGAGATAGCCCGGCAGTTCAAGAACGACGGGGTGCGGGCGGCGATCATCGCCTCCACTTGAGGGAGCTGCAATCGTTGCGGCGCAACGATGACCAAAGAACTGGAACGGGAAGGCATAGTGGTGGCGATTATCAGCGCCCTCCCGGCCGTACCGTTATCCCTCGGCGCGCACCGCATAGTCCGTGGAGTCCGGGTCGAACACCTTTGCGGTGATCCGAACCTCTCGCGGGATCGCGACCGAGAGTTGATGTACAGCATAGTGGAAACCGCGCTGGAGGCGATCCAAACTCCGGTGACCAAGCCCACGGTCTTCGACCCATCCTCCGACAGGTCCTCCAGGGAAGTGGCCCATGCGGCTTGAGGTTGGCACCTTCCCGATTAGCGACGTGACCTTCGGCTCCAGCACGCAGTTAAGTGGCGGCCGGCTGGTGCTGAACAAGCAGGAAATGCTGGATATCGTGCTCCTGGACCCGTTCGTCGCCCAGGCGGATGTCCACATCGCCAGGCCGGGTGAGTCGGTCCGGATTATCGAGTACGAAAACGTCATCGAGCCCAAACTAAAGGTCGACGGCGAGGGCACCGCTTATCCTGGCGTATGCGGCAGGCCCACGGAGATGGTGGGCACCGGGCGCACCCACCGGCTGGCCGGGGTGGCGGTCGTGGAATGCCTAGACTTGACCGGTATGATCGAGTCGGCGCCAGGGGAAACCAGGCAATGGAGCAGGGAGCGCGTACTCGACATCCGGTTCATCGACATGAGCGGCCCGGGAGCGGTTCACCATTATGCGTCGCAAATAAGCATCTGCCTCGTGGTGAGACCCATCGCCAACCTGCCGGCCCAAGAACAGCATTACGCGTCATTCTCCAATGCGTTGAAAATTGCGGACTACCTGGCGGAGGTGACCAGGGACCTGGAACCACCCGAGGTTGAGATATTCGATACGGCCCCGTCCCCCGGCTTGCCGGGCGTAGTGTACATCCCTCACCTGGCTTCCTCGGAGCCGGTGGCGGGCGCCCAAGGGAGTTACGGGAGCGCCGTTTACGGCCAGATCAGGCTGTCGGCGCCCTGGCTCCTGTCCGGTACGGAGATGGTTGATGGAGCGGTCTGCGGTGGTGGCCCCGGCGGAAACTCTGGGGGCGGCTCCACCTGGGTGATGGCCAACAACCCCGTCGTGCTGGATCTGTGGCGGCGCCATGGCAAGGATCTAAACTTCCGGGGGTGCATCATCCAGCGGACGAATTGGACGGACCAAAGAGAGTACCGGGTGGCGGCTGACCGGGCGTCACTGCTTGCCGTTGAGCTGGGCGCCGAAGGGGCCATCTTGACCACGGATGTCCGGGGACAGCGCTTTGTTGGAACCATGCTGACTCTGGAGTCTTGCGAGCGCGCCGGCATCAAGACCGTTCTGCTGACCGAGGAGGAAGACAACGAGAACGGAGCCGCTCCTCCGTTCCTGTTCGTGCCCCCGGAGTTTGCGGCCGGGGTCTCCACCGGCACCGGCGACATGCCGCACCCCTTCCCTCCGGTCTCGGACGTCATCGGCACCATCGACCCCGCGCCGGAGCATTGGTTCCAAGAGCAGCCACCGGTTCACGGGCGTTACGGGCTCAGACATCTGTCGGACTACTGCGGGTTCGGAAAGCAGAGCTACGCCGATTTTTTCGCCGTCCCCGGCGTCTCGCCGTAGCACAAACTGAGCGAGACCAGGGTTCGGAAGCTTCAGGCGGACGAGTTACCGGAGACTCGCTCGATGCGAAGCTTGCGGAGGCGGCGGCCCAGTATTGAAATGACCTCAATACGGAGGTGGTCGGTGACTATTACGTCGCCAACCTGGGGGATCTTGCCCAGGGCCTGGTAAACGTACCCGCCCAACGTATCCACGTCCGTGCTGCCAAGCTGGGTGGCCAGCAGTTCTTCAACGTCGTCGGTGGTCACTCCGGCATCGACGAGCACCGCGCCGTCCGGCAAGTAGACCACCCGGGACTCCCGGGTGCGCGTATACTCGTCCTCGATCTCGCCGACGATCTCCTCCAGCACGTCTTCCATGGTGACCAGCCCCTCGGTGCCCCCATACTCATCCACCACGATGGCCATTTGAACGCCCTTGTCCTGCAGTTCCTCCAGCAGATCGTCCAGGCGCTTGCTTTCAGGAATGATGAACGCCGGGCGGACGAGATCGCGAAGGCTGGTGCCCGGCTTCCCCCGAGCCAGGACCTCCAGCACCTCCAGGGAGTGGACGATTCCCAGGATGCGGTCGATGGTGTCCTCGTAGACCGGAAGGCGGCTATGCCCGCCCTGGGTCATCAGCTCGGCCACCTGGGCCAGAGTAGCGTCGGCCTCCACCGAGACCATGTCCAAACGGGGCATCATGATTTCCCGGGCGGTGGTAACGTCTAGGCGCAGGATGGACCGAAGCATCTCCCGGTCCCGTTGGTCCAGGCTGACCAGGTCGGCTTCCGTGATTACCGGTTCGTCCCTCTCCGGGAAAAGGTCGCCGGCGAAGTCCTCTCGGCCCCCGTTGCCGGGGCCGCCGTTGCCTCCTGCTCCGGCTCTGCCGTCCGCACCTCCGTTGATCGCCCGGGGCCGGGCGCGGCGCCAGGGAACGGCCAAGGCCGGCCGGCGAGACGCGAGATAGGCGGCTACCCGGTCGGCGACTATCACTGAAACGAGCAGGCCCAGGGCCATGAAAGAGGCGGGGAACCAACCGGTGGTTCCGGTACTACGCAGCAGCGCCAGGCCTGACAGGGCGGCGGCAATGACGGATCCGTAGGTGAGCCAGGAGAGGATGTGGCCGGCCAGTTGAGAAGGACGGCCGTTTCTTGGGGAGCCGTTGGTCGAGGTTCTTGAGTGGCGGGCCAGGCACAGGTAGGCGTACAGCAAAAGCGCCGCGACGAAAACTGGAGCCGATGGTAAATAGTCTATATCCAATACTCCCCCTACCGGATGCCTGCGGCCCGGGAGGGAGGTCCCACGGGGTTTACCCCTATTAAGTCAGTCGGGTCTATCATTCTTGACTTTTATTTTAGCAGGAACTCCGACCGCCAGTCTACCTGCCGGGACATCGCGGGTCACCACCGAGCCCGCGCCGGTAATAGCGCCCTCGCCTACCGTGACCGGCGCCACCAGCATCGTGTCGCAGCCGATGAAGGCGCCCGCCTCGACGACCGTTCGGTGTTTGTCTTTGCCGTCGTAGTTGCAGGTGACCATGCCTGCTCCCAGGTTCACCCCGGCGCCGATGGACGCGTCACCCACATAGCCAAAATGTCCCATGGCCGCCCCCGACCCGACCCGGCTCTGCTTGACCTCGGCGAAGTTGCCCACGTGGACCCCGGACTCCAGGTACGCTCCGGGCCGCAGGTGGCTGAAGGGGCCGATGTCCACATCGTCTTCCATGGCCGCCTCTTCCAGCGCGGAGGAGGTCACCCGGCACCGGTTGCCGACCTTCGAGTCACGGATGGTGGAACCCGGCCCGATTTCGCACCCTTCCCCGATGCTGGTCCGGCCCAACAGCATTGTGTTAGGCAGGATCACCGTATCCTGGCCGATGGCCACGTCGGGGTCGATGAACACGGAAGCCGGGTCGACCATTGTCACCCCGGCCAGCAGCCAGTGCTCCCGGATACGCTGGCGATGCACCGCCTCCACCTCGGCCAGCTGGAGACGGTCGTTGACACCTTGAAGCTCACTCGAGTCCGCCGCGGCCACCCCGTGGATTCTTGCGCCGTGCGCCGCACCGATGCCGGCCAGCGAGGTGAGGTACCGCTCGCCGTTGGGACTCGGCGCCACGCGTTCCAGGTTCTCCCACAACCAGGGGGCGGTGAAGCAGTAAACGCCGGCGTTGAACACCCCCGGCAGCTCGGAGGTTTCCGGGTCGTCCGGAGCCTCAACGATGCTGACCACCTTGCCGGATTCATCCTGATGGACCCGGCCTAGGTCGCCGACCGAGAGAGTGTCGCCCGTAAGCAGGGTCATATCGTCAGAGGCCGCAGTGTGGGACTCCACCAGGGCCTTGACGGTGTCCGCCCGGAGCAGAGGGCAGTCGGCCCCCAGCACCAGGAGGTGGTCCGCCTTCCCTTCAATCAGCCCGGCGGCGCGGCCCAACGCGTCACCGGTTCCCAACGCCGACGGCTGATCGATGTATTCCACGTCTGCTCCCAACAACTCCCGGACCGCGGCGGCGCTGCTGGGAGATACCACGACCACGAGCCGCCCGATTCCCAACTGGCGCATCAGTTCCACCGGGTAGCGAATCAACTCCTTCCCACAGACGCGATGCAGTACCTTGGGAAGCCGGGACTTCATTCTTATGCCCATTCCAGCGGCTAGCACAACTCCGGCCCACCGGTCCATCGCGGCACCTCTCGAAGAAACTCTCAAGGCGGGCATCACGCCGGTAAATCCACCCCAACGTGCTGTCCGGCCCATCGGACGGGTTCTCAGGGACAAGGGCGTACCTCGGGAACCCGGCGCCTAATTATACCAGCGAGTGCCGCGGTGTTGCCTGAGTTCATTCCTCCTTTCATCAGGCCGGCGGGTCCGGAAAGACCGGCGTCGGGAGCAGCGTGACATCCTCGGTCGCTTCCGCGGTGCGCTTCGATGGACAGGGCAAGGGCTATCTACGGATATCTCGGTCCGCCCGGCGGGGAAGACAGGGATCGTCGATGCTACGGGACCTCTCGGCACCCTCCGGGGCGGAAGCCTGGCAAGACGGGAAAGACCTCGGGGGGTTAAAATCGAAACTGCGAACCAAAGCTCAAACATTGGTCCGCAGTTAGTGATCGGGTGGAACCGGATACCGGGCCTGAGAAACGCCGTTGCCGGCAGCGACGGCTGCTACTTGGCGGCCTTCGCCCTTCGGGCCGGCCTCTTTGCGTTGCCGGAATTCTTGGGCTGGTCCTGTTTTGAGGGCATTTCAGAAGGCGCCGTCTCGACGATCGCGGCTTGAGCCAGGACCGCGGATTTTGCGCCGTTGGCCGGTTTCTTCGCATTGCCGGAGCTTCTTGGCTTCGCTTGCTTCGAGGGCGATCCGGAACGTGCCGTCTCGACGCGCGCGGCTTGGGCCGGGACCGCGGATTTTGCACCGTTGGCTGGCTCGGGGGAAGCGGTGTTTCCGTTGGTGCTCGGCTTTGAGGACACAGGAGCCTCGGCCGGTTGCTCCTCAACCTGCATCAGGATGTCCTGTGACCATGCCTTGAGCCGGGCTGCGTCGGCGTATATTCTTTGGGCTTCGAGTTCCTCTCGAGTTGTGCGGGCTTGGGCGAGAATCCCTTGAGCCTCGACCGACGCCTGGCGTTTGAGGTCCAAGCATACCCGTTCCGACTCCAAACGTTCCCGTTCCGACTCCATGCGATCTCGATCCGACTCCATGCGGGCCTCATCCAGAACAGCGCGGGCCGCCCGATGGGAGTCTGCGAGAATTCGTTCTCGGTCGGCTTCCGCTTGGACTCTGTTGGATTCGGCCCGCTTCAACTCGGCCTCGGCTTCGGCGTACTTCGCTTCCGCTTCAGTTTCCAGGCGCATGGCGCTTTGTTGGGCGCTATTCCGGTTGGCTTCGGCCTCGGCTCTAAAGGTCTCGGCCTGCTTTAGCTCGGCCTGGGCTTCGGAGTGCCAAGTATCCGCCTCACTCTCCAAGTGCTTGGCATGTTGTAGGGCGTTGTTTCCGCTGATGATGAGCTTCTGGCATTTTCCCGGGTAGCCTCCAGGATTTCCTCCGCTATCTTTTGACGTGCCGATTCTGCCTGGTCACGAGTGGCTTTGGCCAGCGTAAGCCGGCTTTCGGCATTGGGATCATACTCTTCGCCGTGCTCCCAAGCGCCCGGCGCCTCCTGGAGCGTTTCCAGAGATAGAGAAACTGGCTCGGCTGGCATGGTGGTTTGGTTATTGTTGGAGACCATCAGGTATTCCCCCTTTCCGCCATTATCAGAAGATTTTGGCCGGCGGGTCACTTACCGGCGCCACGCTCCGGTGCGCCGAGGAACCCCCGGGTGACGATGCCATGACTCTTGGCTGCGGATTCGCAGCGGTCCCCTTGGCTGGAACACATCCGAGGGCTTCGTCACGGCGGCGGCCCCGCCCTTTGACCGCAACAGGTTTGCCGCTGGGTTTGCCCGTGCGGCGAGCGGCTATTCACTACAGGTGACGAAGTCCGTTTTCATCGAGCGCCGCTGTTGTCGAGCTTCATTGATCACCTCAGGGATCACCTCAGGGAATCTTGATGAAGCCGTGGATGCCGGAACGCCTTAATGGGCGGTCGAAACGGTCCAGGCAGACCTCGCTACGCCGTGCTCGGCGCGGCTCCCCGGCGTTGGCCTTGCCAGAGGGCCAACGGTTAGCGTCTCCCAAATCGTATGGCAACCGGGCATTTCAGGCACAGGGTGCTGCCACCCATCCCTTTGGTAGATACCCCATGATTGACCGCAAAAGCGCCGGCGCGTTGACATCTCCCGCGTCCACCAGCACAATGAGCCTGCGCCTGACAGACCCTGCGCCGAGGAGCCGGTTGGATATGGAAAAAGCACAAATTCCCTTCTTATCAGCCACTGAACTGGCCGCACTGATCAAGGCACGGGAGGTTTCACCGGTTGAAGTGGTGGAAGCCTACCTGGACCGAATTAACCAGGTGGATGGTCAGCTCAACTCCTACATCACCGTGTGCCGCGAAGAGGCGTTGGCCGACGCCCGCCGGCGGGAAACGGAGATATCCGCCGGCGGCTATCTGGGGCCGATGCACGGCTTGCCGGTGGCGGTGAAGGACCAATTCAACACCAAAGGAATTCGGACCACCGGCGGTTCATCCATCCTCAAGGACTTCGTTCCCGATGAAGATGCCACGGTGATCGCAAACCTCCGCGGCGCGGGCGCGGTTATTCTGGGCAAGCTAAACATGAGCGAGTACGCCATGGGAGACGCCTTCCACCACCCGTACGGCCAGCCCCACAACCCTTGGGACTTGACCCGTAACCCGGGCACATCCAGCAGCGGCTCCGGGGCCGCCACCGCGGCTTCATTGTGCGCCACGTCCCTCGGCGAGGATACCGGTGGCTCCATTCGCGGCCCGGCGGCCTTCTGCGGGCTGGCGGGGATCCGCCCCAGCTGGGGCCGGGTCAGCCGCTACGGCGTACTGGGGGCTTCCTGGTCCATGGACACCGTTGGACCTATCTCCCGCACCGTGGCCGACTGCGCCATGACCCTCGGCGCCATCGCCGGGTATGACCCGAGAGACCCCTACACCTGGGACGCCCCGGTGCCCGACTACTTAGCCAAGCTCGATGGCGAAATCCGGGGGATCAAAGTGGGGGTGGTCCGGGAGCGGATGCAACCCGACGGCGTTGAATCCGAGGTGCTTCAAAGCGTGGAGAAGGCCATCGCGGCCCTGGGGGAACTGGGCGCAATGGCCGAAGAGGTGTCCATACCCCTTATCGCAGCCTCGGCGGCAATTTCCGCCACCCTCATCATGGTGGACGCCGCGGTGGTGCACCGAAAAGGCATCGAAGAGTACCTGGACCAATACGACCACAACAATCAGATTCGCCTGTTGTGCGGGAGCATCCTGCCCGCCCAGGCCCATCAGAAGGCGACCCGGCTCCGAGAGGTGATGCGCCGGCAGATACTGGATGCCCTGGAGCGCGTTGACGTGCTGGTCATGCCCACTTCATCGATTCCGGCCTCTCCCATCCCCGCCCAATCCGGTATGGGCACCAAGCAAGAGGTGCTGCGCGGCTTCGCCGGAAGGCGCAGCTTCACCAACCCGTTCAACCTGGCCAACGTGCCGGCGCTGTCGGTCAACTGTGGCTTCACCTCCCAGGACCTGCCGGTGGGCCTCCAGGTGATCGGCAAGCCCTTCCAGGAAGAGCTGCTGTTTCGGGTAGCCCACGCCTACGAGCAAGCCACGGATTGGCACACCCGCCGGCCGCCGATCTAGAGCGGTCAGCGTTCAGCTGTCAGCCCCAGCCTGAAACCAAGCGTTGATTGACCATTGCCGGGCGGAACCAGGGGTCCGGTCGTCCCAGAAGTGGAGAGACTTGGCCTTCTGATGGAACTGCAGAGACCCGAGCCCCTGAGACCCCTCGCTTCACTCGGGGTGACATTGTGAGGTGGCACTTGGCTGCAATTCTGAAAAATGCAACACACCCCCAGCGTCATTGCGAGGGGCAAAGCCGCCCTGTC
>JASLXV010000080.1:0-109456 GCA_030740155.1 Dehalococcoidia bacterium
GCTCAGGTGAGGATCATTGCCCGTATGGTGGAGCGCCGACCGCGACTGGCCTCGATGCCTGGGAGACCGATACCGGTGGTAAGGTGATTATCGTGAGGTCTCGCGGCGGAACTCAGGTCCGGGATCGACGAGAAGGCGGCCAGGGCTGAGGCTCTCGGCCACGGAGAGAGGGCTGTAGGGACTGGACCATGGTGAGCTTAGGTCTCGGACTTTACGGGGTAAATGGCAGATGCTGGCAGTGATCACGGGCCCGGCCCTGACGATCTCATGGGGTAGTATGTGGGCTAGGGTGTTCACCGGAACTTTGTCCGGCTCCGGAGGCCTCTCGGCACACACTCGGATCTGGTAGGGGCTGGACGATTCCGGCAGGTCGAGTTCCGGTCCCGGCCCCGGTCAAGGTGGTATTGCGAGAGATCAGCCTATGGACCCGCATCCGCGGGACCTGGAGGGCTTTGCTCAGACTTCGCTCGGCTCAGGTACCCCAAGGCCGGGTATACGTTAGCGTGGATCCACCCGCGGCTTACCCCGAACCTGCGGGCTATCGCGGTTATGGTCTCATCACCACCGGCCCGCGCTTCTCGTACGGCATCGCCGATGGCCACAATGTCGACATCAAGAGGTGGACGACCTCCACGACGCTTGTACCCCTGGTAGGGGCGTTTGTGTGCGCTGTCTTGGTTGATCATGGTGTCTCCTCTTGGATCGCCCGCTGCTGCTCAGTAATCGGGTCTAGCTTCCGGCGCTCTGTCGTCCTGCTGCCCGGTTGGCCCCTCAGCCTGGCGGTGGCCACCACCGGAATGCCGTTAACACCGTTTTATCCACCCCGACCAACGCTCCGCCGTCATCAATGGTAGACCTCCAGCTTGCACGGTCGGTATACCCGTTTGTCATTCACCTTCCAGCCCTCCCATTGGAACAACACATGGATACACCGGTAACCGTAGCTCACCCTGGCCCAAGCCAGGTCTCTGATCTTGATCCGAAGAGCGGTCTGCCCTACCGCCACGCCCTCGTTACGGTACGTGGACCGCCGCACGCTCACTGCCTCGCACACCCGCCGCTGGCCCACCCCGTAGGACACCACCGAGTACTCCGTGTTGAGCTTCCTCTGAGCAGGCCGAGGGCCTTCTTCAGAGCATGTCCTGCAGCATCTGCTTGTCCAGGCTCAGGTTCGCCACCAGCTGGCGCAGCTTCCAGTTCTCCTGAGCAAAGATCTTCAGCCTCCGCACCTCTCCTACCCCTGGACTGAAGGTTTGTTTCTTCAACCGGAAGTAGGCTTGCTTGCTGACCCGGATCTTTCGACAGACCTCGGGCACCGGCGCTCCGTTCTCGGCCTGCCTCGGGGCGAACGCGATTCGTTCTGGGGAATACTGGGATTTCTCCATGGGATGACCGTCCTTCAGTCTGTTTATCATCCACAAAACTCGCATTTCTGCTGGAACGGTATTTGGGGTCAAGACCAATAGTCAGGATCCACTGACCACGTTGCCCGAATATGCAGTTGAAACCTCTTTAGTTCGCTTCTGCAAGCAGAAACTATCGGCAGGGGTACGTATTCCTCACTGCAGCTGATCGCTGCGATGATCGCGAGTACAGCGACCTCATCTGGTGGCGTTTCGATGTTGCTGGCCAGCCTATATAGTATGTCTTGGACCCACCCGAACATGGGCACGCTCCATTCTTGGCCCTTGGACCTAAATTGGACATGATCTAAGATGTATGGAGGGATCTCGGCTTCCCTCAGCATTTCGTATACGGTCTCGTATTCCTCTACCCAATCGGGCTCCAACCCTCCGTGCGTCCACGCTAGTCTTCCCAGCAGGTGGACTTCGGGCAACAAGATTAGCTTGCAGGCACCTAATTTTGTCAGAAGCTGAAAGACGGCTTCTTCACTCTTCCTCTGCCCCCTCTGATCAGGTAACTTCGGCACCAGGTTGTGGATCAGGGCTAGGAGCGCCGCCGGGCATTCATGGAGAGTCACGGGTCCGTGAGCCGTTGCCATGTCGTACGCGGTTTTACCGATCGCCAGAGCCTGCTCCAGTGTTTGCTCTCTCCAGGGGTGCGCATCCGTGGCATAATCCGGGGGCAAGCTTTCGCCGAAATCAGTGTAGATGGCATCAGTTTGGAAATCGTCTATGTCCCAGAACGTGTCATGGTCCTTCATGGTTATCCTCCTCCCCCCAAGGCCGGTCGCCGGTTAGGCGGTCGGCCCTGGGGGATTATCTGATTTAGCCGAACTAGGCTGAGGACTCCTCAATCTGCGCCACACCAGCACCTATCCGACGGACACCTGGTTTCCTCCACCGGTCGGCCGCCCCTCGCTCCAGTTCCCTGCCGCCGCATGCTCTCAACAACGTCAGCAAAGCGTTGATTTGAGCCAATGCGGACGGACGGTAGTGGCGGATGACCACCGGTGTCACTCTGTTATGCACCAAGGGTCTCCTGTTGATTCCGCTCCAGAAGGATGATTTCACTCAACTTGGCATCGTCTACTAGAAGCGGATTCCCGACCTCGGCGCGGGTACTATCGGGAAGTCGGTTATGGTGCCAGCTCCAGGGAAGAGTAATCGGATACACACCCAAGTCGTCTACTCCAATAAAACAAGGTGGTGATGAAGTACCTCACCACCACCTTGAGGTTACCAGCCCTCGGTGGGACCGTAACTGCATTCTGAAAAGTTACTTGGAATTCACAATACTTGTCGATGCTCGGCGACCGCGCCGCTTCCCAACATCAATGTCCAATCGCCTCCCCAAGCGACCCACAGCTTTGGTAACGGTCGATGTATCCAGTGCATCTTCACCTGCTTCCTCCCGATCAGCGATTTCCTGGTAGGTCAGCGGGCGAGCTAGTTTCTTGCTCGGGCAGATGGCTAAGTACAGCCAGCGGATGTGCTTGGATTCTTCTGTTTGTTTGTGAAAAGTGTAGTCCTGCTCAAAAAGAATCTGGGTAGCCTCTTCCCACTGTTCCTTAAAGATATCCAGGATGTGTTGCTCTACCTGTCTCTTGCCCCAACCACATTGGCTAATATCCCACTGGATGTTGAATGTCTTTTCTGGTTTCCACGTCGTTAGACCTGGTATCGTCAAAGCTCGAAAGCCCTCTTGCGCAGGTCGCGGCAGCATTCCTCGATCGATTTGGGAACTGTCCGATGAGACGAGGTAGTGCAACCAATGGTAGCCCCACCATTCGTCTGATGGCTCTGATGGACGCAATCCAAAGTCCCACGCCACGTGCTTGATCGCCTCCGTGAATCTCGTGACTGCCCGACCCACCTCGCCTTGCACACTTGCCAACTTGCAAAGGAGAGGAAAGCCACCTGGCCCAAGCCCGCTCCGGATAATGAGGTTCATAGCTTGACCGATGGTGTTCTCTTGCGCCACCGCGGAAAGTATCAGTTCGAAGTTCTCGATTGTGGGAATAACGTTGATCTTCCCGGGAAAAGCCTTCGCGCTGCCATCGGATATCGCGCCGACCCGGAATTCTCGTGCTAGGGCCAGTATCCGTCCAGTGAATCTTTCCTCTTTTGTCCATCCGTTTGAGTTCTGGATATAGGTGGTGATGAGAACAGATTGGCAATGATGTAGTTCCTGAGACCTACTCATCCAACCTAGCGGGCTACCCAAGATTATCCGACCCGTTGATGGCATGCGGGCCGCTATAGCTTCGGCTTCTGGGCCTGGAACTCCCTGCTTTCGTAGGTCCCTGGCGTACGCCTTTTGGTTCTTGCTTAGCTCCGGCTTACTATTCAGCATGGCTTCCACCTTCACCAAGGTGTGCTATGGCCAAGCGTTGAAGGTATCGGACACCTTCACAGGCTTGAGCATGGCCAGGGCTGCATGCTCCAGATTCTTGCAGCACTCCCTGGGTTAGCCCGATACCGTACCATATCACACTAACGGTGTCGAATAAGGTCGCACGGATCACCGTATGTAAGTGGATCCCAACCCAATTGTGTGGGTGCTCCTAGCGTTGAGGCAGCACTCCGCCAGGGGGCTTCCAGTAGTCCAGGGTGTGGCTTACTCCCAACGCCAATATCACGCTGCGGTTTACTGTACTACAAGCTGTGGACCGCCTCCCGGATCGCGCCTTTCATCAGAAAGGGCGCCCGGATGACGTCTACCGCCAGAGGGCTTCCGCGGCAATCGCGGCAAGGGGAAAGGGTGTTGGGCGAGGCGCACGACGAGCAGTAAGGCGGCGAAAGCCGGGGCAACTCATCAACGCAGGCGGCGCAGAGCAGATTGCCCTCCCGCCGGCAGCCGGCGCAGTGAAGGGGAAACAGCAGGTCAATAGCGGTAGAGGTGAGCCTGGCGAGAACAGCTTTCACGGTCCTCGAACCCCCGGCTATCGGGGCATCCAAAGCTGGAGTATCTCCTGGTCCCGGGGGAAAGCCAAAGGCGGCAGGTTGTCGGTGGGAAAGAAGCCGACATCCAGGGTCTCCGGGCCGACTGTCAAAACGCCTCCGGTCTCACGGGCGGCGAAGGCCGCTACGATCACCGGTTGTCCCGGTTCGGAATACAGGCCCAGGAGGCGAACCACCTCGACGTCCAGGCCCGTTTCTTCCTGTACTTCACGGACCGCCGCCTCCTCCACTACCTCACCCTGGTCCACGTAGCCGCCGGGTATGCTCCACAGGCCGATGCCCGGCTGAACGCCCCGGCACACCATCAGCACCTGGCCTTCCCGTTCCACGATGCAGGTGGCCGCGACCTTGGGGTCGTAGTAGACCACCCGGTCGCACTCGGGGCAGACCGGCCGT
Organism: Dehalococcoidia bacterium; assembly: GCA_030740155.1. GTDB lineage: Bacteria > Chloroflexota > Dehalococcoidia > Lucifugimonadales > UBA3495 > CAJWBT01. Next base: position 4,761 of record JASLXV010000080.1, read on the forward strand.
TGCCGGCCCGCCACCTCTTTCGACACCAGAGGGGTAGCGCAGGCCGGGCAGTATTTGTCGTCGGTTGTCATATCTTCCCCAGCTTACCACGATGGTCTATGATGTCCAAAGTTGAGAGGGTGTTGATTCAGGAAACCGGGGCCGGAGGATAGCCACAGAGACACAGAGAACACAGAGGTTTCTTTTTCTTTAATATCTCCGTGAACTTTGTGCCTCTGTGGCAAAATCGATGGAAGCTCGAACGAGACCAGGCAGCGGGTGCCGAGGCCCATCTACCGGGGGAACGTTCTGGGTACGCTGGAAAGATGACGTGGCTTTTTCAATGATGATGCTCCGCGGTATTTTGCGTTGGCCGAGCTTCCCGGCATCCGCATAACCCCCAGGGCCGCCGTGGCTCTCCTGGCGGCCGCGCTGGTGGCGGCGCTGCTGGTCCTGGTGGCTATGGCCTTGCTTGGGGAATACACGAAGACCCGGGGCCGGCTTCTGTTGACGGCCCTGTCCTTGGCCGGGTTCTGCCTGGTAGCAGTAGCTCCGGCGGCGCTTCACCAGCGTCGCCGGTACCCGCTCGCGGCCGCCGGGGGGCTGGCCGCCGCTTCCGTGGGTTTTATGCTGCTGGTTGGGGGCACTTGGGGCACACCCGACTCCGACGCCTACTGGAAAACCGTGGCCGTCGTCGCCATTGTGGCGGTGTCTCTTTCCCACGTGTGCTGGCTGCTGCTGTTGGAACCGCAACGGCCCTCGGCCCGTATCGCTAGGTGGACGGCGATGGGGTCGGCGTCCCTGGTGGCGTTGCTGGCGGGTTCGGCCATCATCCTGGAGGTGAAGGCTGCTCCCTACTGGTGGGCGGTGACTGTCATTATCATCGCCCAAGTCGCCGGAGGCGTGGCGGCCCCGTTGTTGAGCCGGTTGGGCCGCGCGCGGCATTGGCCGGGCGGGGTAACCTCCCCTAAATCCCCTCCTTCGTAAGGAGGGGACCTGGTTGTGGATGTGGATTGATGTGCCAATGGGTGTAGTTTCGGGTTGATGCCAAGCCTTACCCCCTTACGAAGAGGGGCCACCGGGGGGTCTCGGCTACGGCCCGATCAACGACCGTGGTCCCGGAGTAAGGCCTCGACTTCCTCTTTGAAGGGCATCGAGTCTTGGGCGCCGAACCTGGTTACCGCGAGGGCCCCGGCAGCCGAGGCTATTCGAACCGCCTGGCTCAGGTCTTCTCCCGCGGCGAGCGACGCGGCCAGCGCGCCGTTGAAGGCGTCGCCGGCCGCCACCGAATCCACGGCGGTCACCGGTAGGGGAGGAACGTATTCTCCCCCTTCGGCGGTGGCGTAGTAGGCGCCCTGGGCGCCCAGTTTGATGATTGCCACGGGGACGCCCCGGCTCAGCAACGCGCCGGCCGCTCTGGCCGCTGAAGCGGGGTCAATCACTGGAAACCCCACCAGCGCCTCAGCCTCCGTCTCATTGGGCGTGATGACGTGGCAGCAGGCGAAGAACGCCTCCGGAAGGGGCCGCACCGGACCAGGGTCCAGCACCACGATGTTGCCCAGGGCGGCGGCTTCGTGGGCCAGTTCCAGGGAGAGTTCGATGGATACTTCGAGTTGCAGCAGCAGGGCCGCGTTCCCTTTGAGGGCCCGCCGGACCCGGTCCGCTTCGGTCTGGCCGCAGGTATCGTTCGCCGCTAGAATCTGTATGATCCGGTTCTGGGCAGAAGCGTCGATGGCGATGACCCCAATTCCCGAGCTGACGCCCGGCTCTTCGGAGACCCCGGAAACGTCTACCCCGGCCGCCGCCAGGGAATCGATAAGCTGCGGCCCGAATATGTCGTCGCCGACCCGGCCCACCATGAACGTCTCGGCCCCCATCCTGGCCGCCGCCACCGCCTGGTTGGCCCCTTTGCCGCCGGGATAGGTGAGGAAGCGGCTGCCCACCACCGTCTCCCCGGCTTCGGGGAGACGGGAGGCCACGGCAACCAGGTCCATGTTGATTCCCCCCAGCGCGACCACGACAGGCCGCTTTTCATCGCTCATGCTTCCTGGTCCTCTCGGCCGGTGGGTGTCGCTCCCCCGGAACGCACCTTGTTGCGTCCATCCTGGTGCGAGTTTGGGGGATCACCCGCCGGCCCTGGTGATTGGATTTGATTTGAATTGAACTGCCTCCCCGGACCGGGGACGGCCCCTGCCGACGCTGACAAGATCGCCTCGATAGTAGCACTTTGACGCGGGCTTCACTACGGTCTTCTCATAGGAGTATCGACTGGGGACATTGTGGACACATGTTCCGAGAGGTGGCGGACATCGTGAGGGCCTGCCAGCCTCTGCCTGGTGTCACCGTGCTATAATCCCCACGGTAGACTCGGGGTCCGGAATCCGGGATTTTTTGACGGGATTCTTTGAGAGGTAGCTATGGCTTTGGCACTTGAGGGAATCAAGGTCCTCGAGGTTACTCGCCTCCTCGCCGGTCCCTTCTGTGCAATGCTGCTCGGCGACATGGGCGCGGACGTCGTCAAGATCGAGGAGCCGGAGAACGGCGATGAGACACGCTCCTGGGCCCCCACCTGGCACGGGGAGAGCACCGGGTTCCTCTCTCTAAACCGCAACAAGCGCAGCTTGGGCCTGAACTTGAAAGAGAAGGAGGGCGTCGAAGTTGTCCTGAGAATGGCGGCCGAGGCCGATGTGTTGATTGAGAGCTTCCGTGCGGGCGCCATGAACCGGATGGGCCTGGGCTATGAGGCGATCAACAAGGTGAACCCGCGGCTAGTTTACTGCTCCATATCGGGCTACGGCCGCACCGGCCCCATGGCCGAGAAGCCGGGTTACGACCTTGTAATCCAAGGTCATAGCGGGCTGATGAACCTCACCGGGGACCCGGACGGACCGCCCGTCCGGGTCGGCTATGCCCTGGTGGACCTTTTTACCGGCATGATGGCCTATAGCTCTATTGTGACCGCGTTGCGCCATCGGGATAACACGGGCGAGGGCCAGTGGATCGACACATCCCTGCTAGACGGCCAAGTGGCCGTGATGAGCTATCATGGCACCAATTATCTGGCCACCGGGAAAGAAGCCCACCGGATGGGGTCGGGCCATCCTCATCTTGTGCCCTACCAGAGCTTCCCATCCTCCGACGGCTTTTTCATCCTCGCCTGCCCCAACCAGCGGCTGTGGGAACGCCTGTGCCATGCCATCGGGCGCCCTGAACTGGTGGAAGACCCTCGCTTCGCCACCAACGATGACCGGGTGGAGAACCGGGCCGCGTGTGTGGAAGCACTGAGCCAGGTCTTTCGCACCAAGCCGATGGCCCACTGGGTCCAGCTCGTCGAGGATGCTGGAATACCCTGCGGCCCGATCCAAAGCACCTCGGAAGTGGTCAACGACCCCCAGGTGCTGGCCCGAAACATGATGGTGGATGTGGACCACCCCAAGGTGCCCGGCCTGCGGATGCCCAACTGCCCGCTGATGCTGACCGGGAGCCCGTCGACCATCCGGCGTCACCCGCCGCTGCTGGGCGAGCATAACGAAGATATCCTCAGCCAGTCGGGCTACACCCCCGGCCAAATATCCGAGCTGCGAAAGAAGAGGGTTATCGCCGGGTGAACCGGGATGACCTTTCAGGCAGCCCCGCCCGGTACTCCTGAGCCGTTGGCGCCCGGAAAAAGAGATTGGATTTGATCTCCGGGAACGGGGTTCATCCGTGCCTGTAGCGCCAGCGGCCGCTGCGCCGGGCGCCCCGGTTTGGCGATGCCGTGCTATAATGCCCACTGGCAAACCGGAGGTCGATATTACCGGATTTCCAGTATCTCCGGATTCAATGCGAGGTAGTGATGGCTTCGGCGCTGGAAGGAATCAAAGTTGTGGACTTGAGCCGTACCCTTGCCGGGCCTTTCTGCACCATGTTGCTCGGCGATATGGGCGCGGACGTGATCAAGATCGAGGAGCCGGAGCACGGTGATGAGACCCGCGCCTGGGGCCCTTTCTGGAACGGAGAGGGCGGTCAGTTTCTGACTTTCAATCGCAATAAGCGCAGCCTGGGCCTGAACCTGAAAGAGAAAGAAGGTATCGACATCGTTCTCGGTTTGGCAGCGGGCGCCGACGTGATGATCGAGAGCTTCCGCCCGGGCACCTTGGACCGTTTGGGCTTGGGCTACGAGGCGATAAAGCAAGTCAATCCCAAGATGGTCTACTGCACCATTTCGGGCTACGGCCGTACCGGTCCAATGTCCCAAAAGCCCGGGTACGATCTGGTGATCCAGGCCTATAGCGGGCTGATGAACCTCACCGGAGAGCCGGATGGGCCGCCCCTTCGAGTCGGCTTCTCCCTGGTGGACCTCTTTACCGGCATGATGGCCTACGGCTCTGTCGTGACCGCTCTGCTCCATCGGGATAACACGGGCGAGGGCCAGTGGATCGACACGTCCCTGCTGGACGGACAAGTGGCCGTGATGAGCTACCATGGCACCAACTTCCTGGCAACTGGGAAAGAAGCCCACCGGATGGGGTCTGGACATCCGCACCTGGTGCCCTATCAGAGCTTCCCCGCCTCCGACGGCTTCTTCATTCTCGGCTGCCCCAACCAGCGGTTGTGGGAACGCCTGTGTCACGCCATTGGGTGTCCGGAACTGGTGGAAGACCCCCGCTTCGCCTCCAACGATGACCGGGTGGAAAACCGGACTGATTGCGTGGAAGCATTGAGCCGGGTCTTCCGCACCAAGCCGATGGCCCATTGGGTCCAGGTCATCGAAGACGCGGGGATACCCTGCGGCCCTATCCAAACCGTGGCGGATGTCGTCAACGATCCTCAGGTGCTGGCCCGAAACATGATGGTGGACGTGGATCATCCCAAAGTGCCGGGCCTGCGGATGCCCAACTGCCCGCTGATGCTGACCGGGAGCCCGCCAAGCATCCGGCGTCCCCCACCGCTCTTGGGCGAGCATAACGAAGAGATCCTGGCCGAGTGGGGTTACTCCCCCGGCCAGATAACCGAGTTGCGGAAGAAAAAAGTCATCGTCTAGGGAGCCGTCCCGCCGGCGGCCCCCACGCGGACCGGGGTGACTTTTTCTGCATCACATTCTAGCGCCGATGGAACACCGGCCTGCGGGCCGGCCCATGGATAAAGGAGTTTGGCTTGTCCCCCAAGAAAAAGATAAGGTTGATCCACACCTCGGACACTCACCTGGGGGACCATCTGGGTCACCCCGTGGCCGAGGAGGCCTTCCAGGCCGTGGTGGACGCCGTTCCCGCCCTGGGTGGCGACATACTGCTTCTAGTCGGTGACGTGTTTGATAACCATCGGGTATCCGACGAGGTGATCGAGTTCTTCCTGGAGCACGTGGGCCGCCTGGCGATACCGGCGGTGATCCTGCCGGGAAACCACGACCTGTACGACGACGAATCGATCTACCTGCGGCAGCCGTTCCAGCACGCGCCACCCAACCTCCACATATTCACCCAACATGATGGAGAGACCCTGTCTTTTCCGGAGCTGACGCTGGACCTTTGGGGCCGCGCCATGCTGATCCACGCACCGGAATTTCGTCCCCTCTTGGGAATGCCGCCCAACGCCAACGGCCGCTGGCTGGTGGCCCTGGCCCACTGTCATTTCCACGAAGACCACGAGGTGGATCAGCGCTCCTCTCCGATCTACCCGGAGGACGTGGAGGGAGCGACCTGCGACTACCTGGCCCTGGGCCACTGGGACCGCTACGTGGACCTCTCCTACGGACGGGTCAAAGCGTCCTATTCCGGCACGCCCCTCGGGCCTTCTCCGAGCAATCCGGTGCGGGCCGTCAACGTGGTGGAGATGGACCCGGACGCCGGCATTCAGTTCAGGCAGGTATCCCTGGCGGGCTGGGCCGGCAAGAAACTGGTCTAGGAGCCCTCTTCCCCCACCGGCAAAATGGCCCGGCAATCTGTTGCCCCGTTGCGTGACGTTTTTTGGGAATGTCCCAGCGGAATCCTTCTTCGGATAAACGAGGATGGACAGGAAGTTGACCCCAGGTTGAGGTCAACCCCCTGTCCATCAAGCGTTTCTTCGCGGACACTCCGGGCTCAGGTACTCCGAGGCCGGCTCTGACCACTACGCGTAAGAGTTCAACTCGGTGAACACCTGCTTCCCAAGCTCAAAGGCCTCTTCAACGGTGAAGATCACTATGTCGTCTCGATCGGCAGCCCACCGCTCGATGTGACTCCACGGGCCGCCGGTTAGATAAACAAGGGGCATGCCTTCGCCCACGGTCCGAAAGGCGATGCTGACCCCGTCGGCCGTCTTGGCGTACTGGATGCGCCGTTCCATCCAGACATCATCGTCCACGATTCGCCCCGGCACAACGCCCACCCGCCGAAGGGCCGGTCCGAGACGCATCTACATGACCGAATAGCCGCCATCTACGGCCAGAACCGCTCCGGTGACGTAGTCCGACGCGGCGCTGGCTAGGAAGACGGCCGACCCCCCTAGCTCCTCCGGCCGGCCCCAACGTCCAGTGGGGATGCGCCGGCTGATCAGATCGTACCGGTCCGGGTCCTGCGCCGGGATGCTTTCGGTCAATCCCGTTACGAACCAGCCGGGCAGTATGGCATTGACCTGAATGTTGTCCCCGGCCCAGGCCAGTGCCAGGCTCTTGGTTAGCTGCACCACGCCTCCCTTGCTGGCCGAATAGGGCGACACCCAGTCGCTCCCGAAGAGGGACATCATGGAGCCGATGTTGATTATCTTGCCCCCGCCCTGCTCTTTCATTTGGGGGTAGACCGCTTTCGAGGCGAGAAAGACCGACCGCAGGTTCACGTCCAGAACGCGGTCCCACTCGGCGCCGGAGATGTCCTGGGGCTGCCTTCGCACGGCGATGCCGGCGTTGTTGATCAGGATGTCGACCCGCCCAAAACTCTCGATGGCTTCCGCCACCATCCGCTCGACATCCGCTTCTTCCGCGACGTCCACCGATAGTCCCCTGGCACGCACCCCCAGGGCCAGGATTTGGGGCAAGGCATGGGCGGTCTTGCCGGCGTCACGAGCGGCCACCAGGATGTCGGCCCCGGCCCCGGCCAGTCCCAGGGCCATGCCCAGCCCCAGCCCGCCGTTGCCGCCGGTAACGATGGCTACCTTTCCCCCAAGTTCAAACAGCTGGTCTGGTTTCATTCGATCCTCTTCAGGCGGTCCCTTTTCGGGCCTAAATATTCCGCCGAGTTAACTTTAGCATCCGGCCCGCCACGGAGAGCCAATGCGACAACGAGACGGGGTGAGTTGTGCCTCGCCACCGAAGTTGGGCAGCACAACCTAGCGGTCAGTCAACCTCGTTTTGGCAGGGTGTCATTCTGAGGAGCGCAGCGACGAAGAATCTCAGCGTAACAACGAGATTCTTCGCTTCGCTCTGAATGACAACTATCAGCACTAGGTTGACTGAGTACTATCTTCGGTTCTGGCCAGGATTCGCAAGGCCATTCCGGTGGGGACGTATTTGGCCTGCTGGGCATCGCTCGTTTCAATTGACATAATGTCAGTTCCCCTGCGGGCCTGCCCAGGGAAGCGGGATGCTGCCAGCCCGCTTCCCACTGGTAGCCGGACCCAGAACCCCCATGGATTCCATGTTATGCTAGGCCGCGCCGACAGCGCCCGTTCCAGACCGGCGAGATTGAAGGGGCCGTACTCCATCCACGCCAGGATTCGGCTCCGAAGGTGCGGGCCCCGGCGGCAACCGGACACAGGAAGACTCACTGGGGATTATAGAGCAGTGACAATAGTCCGGCACCTGCAAGAACGGGTGATGGGGAGCCCCAACTACAAATGGTGGGGCGCGGGCGCTCTCGCGGTGGCCACCGTGGTGGAGGCGTCACACCTGGGCGCCGTCAACATCGCCCTGCCGACCATCGCCGAAAACTTCGACAGCGACTTGCCCACGGTGCAGTGGGTAACGCTGGGCCACCTGCTGGCCATCAGCGGCCTCCTACTCCCCATGGGCCGGTTCTCCGACATGGTGGGCCGAAAACGGGTCTTCCTTTGGGGCATGATCGCCCTCAGCCTGGGTTCGGCCCTGGCCGGCTTCGCCCCCAACCTCACCACCCTGATCCTGTTCAGGGTACTCCAGGGAGTGGGGCCGGCCATGATAATCGCCAACCAGATGGCCATCGTAACCGCACTTTTCCCCGACCGGGAGAGGGGCACGGCCCTGGGCCTCAACATGCTGTCGGTAGGCGTGGGACTGGTATCCGGGCCGGCGCTGGGCGGACTGATGGTGAACACCATGGGCTGGCGCTTCGTTTTCTTCGTCTACGCCCCTTTGGGGGCGCTATGCGTCCTTCCGGCCCTGGTTGTCCTGGACGACGGCCGCCTGCGCCAGGGCATCGCCAGGTTGCGGCGGGGCACCTTCGACTGGCTGGGGGCGGCCCTTTCGGCGTTGGCCCTGCTGGTCTTCCTGCTGGCCATGACCAACGGTCATCGCCTGGGTTGGGACTCCCCTTTGATCTTGACCGGGTTGGCTGGGTCGGTTGGGTTGCTGGGTTGTTTCGTATGGTGGGAGCTGCGGACCCCATCACCCCTGTTCGACCTGACCTTTTTCAAAGCGCCGCTGTTCTCCATTGGGGTCGCCGGCCGGGGGGTGTTCTTCCTTGCCGCGGCCTCGCCCCTCTTCCTGATGCCATTCTACCTGCAGGGAGTCGCGGGTCACTCCCCCGGCCGGGCTGGGCTAATCATGGCCTCCTTCTCCCTGACCACCATAATTGGAGCGCCCATCGGGGGTAGCTTGACGGACCGGTTCGGCTGGAAGCCGGTCGCGGTGGGAGGGGCTACCCTCGCGTCCGTGGGGCTGCTCCTGCTCTCCCGGATCACCGCCGGCACTCCCCTGGTCCAGGTGGTGGTGCTGCTGGTGGCCCAGAACGCCGGCTACGCAGTTTTCATCGTCCCGATCAACAGCGCCGTTCTGGGCTCCGTCGAGCGGAGCCGCCACAGCGTGGTAGTCGCCTTCTTGCAACTGCTGCGCAACGCCTTCACCGTTACCGGAATAGCGGTCGCGACGGTCATAGTCACCGCGGCCATGGCCTCCCGTGGGGTGGAGCCAAGCCTCAGCGTTATCTCCGATGCCGCCGATACCAGGGCGGCCCTCGCGTTTACCCAGGGAATACGAACCGCCTTTCTGGCGATGGGAGTTCTCCAACTCGTTGCCACGGTCCTGCTCGTGGTGGCTGGCCGCTTGTTTGGGGGGACCCTTCCGGAGCGCGCCGGAGAGGCTCAGGCCAGCCGAAGCCCTTTGAAGTAAGGCGGCGCAAAACCAGCTGCCCTTCTTGTCCCTCGAATCGCGCCGGGTGGCGAGGCTATCCCTGGCCCGGGCCCGCTACCTTATTGGCAGCCCCTTCAGGTGCACGGTGAAGAACTCCAGGGTCCTGATCCAGGCGGCTTGGGACGGGCCTTTCCGGTAGTGGGGACTCGCCGGGTCCATGAAAGCGTGGCCGGCTCCGGGATAGACGAAAAACTGATGAGGCTTGCCGAGGCGCGTCAATTCGGCGTCCAGGGTGCGCATGTCCGCCTGAGATGGATCCTCGTCGTCTTCGCCGAAGTGGAACATGATGGGGCAGGCTATCCCGCCGGCCCTGGCGAGGGGAGTCCCGGCATTGTCGCCCTGGGGGGCCAAGATGCCCGCCCCGTAGAAAGGGACCGAGGCGTTGAACTTGGGGCTGGTGGCGGCTGCCAGCCACGCGGCCCGGCCTCCGATACCGAAGCCGGTGACCCCTATTTGCTCTTGGGCGATAGAGGCGTGGCTTTGAAGGAAGTCCATTGCGGTGGCAATACCGGCGGATAGGCCGGCGTCGCTTAGGCGCCGTATCCGCTGGGAGTTTTCGGCCGGGGCATCTTCACCGATCTCGTGGAACAGATCGGGGGCCGCGGCGGTGTACCCCTCCTCCGCGAGCTGGTCGGCTACCCATTGAATGAAACGGTCGAGGCCGCCCGCATGGGGGCCGATCAGGACGGCGGGGAAAGGCCCGGAGCCGGCGGGCAGGCCCAGGTAGAGGTCCATGTCTTGGGACCCGACCGTGATTCTTTCCCAGGACGATGCCATGGGTCTGACCTCCCCTTTTGGAAGCGACTAACCCCCGGAGCGACGGCCAGGCGATGGCTCTGCGGGGCGGATAGCATCATCGCAAATCAGGCTGTCTGAGGCAACCCCGCTGGGGAAATCCGGACCAATACCGTCGCTGGAGATGCCGGAGCGGCTAGGGGGCCGCCGGTCGAGCACCCGGCCCACCCGGGGCCTGGACTCTTTCGGCGGATCCTGTCGGCGCCGTCTGGCCGCCACCCAGACTTTGATGCTCCGTCGTCCCTCTGATAAACGCACCGCTCGTCCTTTCAGGCATGGGTGAGGACGCTCGAGTCCTCGCGTGACGCACCCCCCCTCGCAAGCTTTGACCCGTTGAGCTTGGGGCAGGCCCAAGCATTCGCCGCTGCTTCCGATAACCCGCTCTTTCGCCGTGAATCACCCGCCGTGAATCTGATAAACGCCGCTTCGCATCTCAATTCATGCGCGGCCATTCGGTTCATTCGGACTCTTGCTGAGGCGATCCATGGGGAAGAGAGGAACCAGCCTGGTTCGGAGGTGGTTGGGGCATCGGGGCGTCTGGCTATCTGCCGGCATCTTGATGCTCGGTGTCGTGGCCTGCGGAAGTGCGGCTACGTCCACCAGTCCACCTCCGTCGGCGGCAGCGCCTTCCAGCACCGCACCGCCCACTGCCGGCCTTGCGGCTCCATCCGACGTAGGGCCGGCGGCCACCTCGTCCCCGCCTCGGGCGCCGGCGTTGGCCCCGGCGTCGGAATACGGCGGCGATGAAGAACCGCTTCCAGCGTCTACTCCGGTCCCCGCCGCCAGTACGCCCGCTCCGGAGGCTCCCGGTACCTCCGGGGGAGTCCCGATGGTCGACAAAAGCATCCACAGCGTTCCGCTCGAAGACATCACCTTCGACACCTTCGGGGACCCCGCCGGTAACGTGTCCCTGGATCGCGCCGCCCAGCCGCTGATCTTGGACCTGCGCGACGCCATCATGCCCATCGCCGAGCCGGTCTACGGTCCTCCCGATTCCCTGCCCTGGCTTGACGACGACGACCTGGTGATCGGATACGACTCCGGAGACGAGGCCTACGCCTACCCGGTGAACGTACTTGACCGCCACGAGTTGGTGAGCGACCTGATTGAAGATGTGCCCGTGTTGATCACCTACTGCCCCCTATGCTTCAGCGGCGTAGTGTACGGCCGGGAACTGGACGGGCGCGTCCTTACCTTCGGCAATACCAGCGCCCTGTACCAGTCCGACCTGGTGATGTACGACCACCAAACCGGCTCATACTGGTTTCAAGTGGGCGGCGAGGCCGTCGTCGGACCCTTGACCGACTCTCGGCTCAGCCTGCTGCCGTCAACCACCATGGCCTGGGGCGAATGGCGCCGGCTGTACCCGGAGACGCGCCTGCTGACCGGGATCGCCGGCAACGCCTCACTGTTCTCCGGTAGCCGGTACGGCAGGGATTTCCCGGAGAGCTACCAAGCCCGGATTTCGAGTGACGGGTTCGTTTTTCCCGTTCACAAGGAGCTGTTGGATCCCCGCCTCTCTTCCGGGGAGATGGTGCTGACGGTGGAAGTGGCCGGCGCGACTACCGCCTACCCGCTGGATATGATCGGCGACGGGGCCGTGAACCACCGGGTGGGCGGCCGGCCGGTGGTGGTCTTCGCACTGGCCGAAAGCCGGGCCGTGGGCGCTTTCTCTCCGGAGGTGGAAGGGCGCGCCTTGACCTTCGATTATCGTGACCGGGATCAGACCTTTGTCGACCGGGAGACCGGGAGCGTGTGGGACGCCGCCGGCCGGGCGGGCGCCGGGCCTCTGGCGGGCGCTCATCTGGAGCGGTTGAACACCCGCCGGGCCTTCTGGTTCTCCATCGCCATCGCTTTCCCCGACATCGACGTCTACCTGCCCTGAGGTCGGGTTTCCCGAACGTCTTCTCGCGCCGAAAAGCCCCCCCTAATGCCGGGTCTCGACGCACTGCTTTCCTCTTCTTCTTGACACCCCCTGGCGATTGTGATAGATTTCCCACGCTCAAAATTCGCCTGTTTTGGCTTTCATTGGGGGGATGTATTGGAGTTCTTGATTGTAGCCATGGTGGCCGGTGGGATCGCCCTTCTCTTCGCCGGCGTCACCACCATTAGGGTTCTGAAAGCCGATCCGGGCAATGAGGCGATGCGGGCCATCGGCGACGCCATCCGGGAAGGTTCCAGCGCTTTCCTGCGCCGGGAATACCTGGTGCTCGTGCCCTTCGTTGTGGTGGTGACCGGCATCTTGTGGGTGCTCATCGACTGGCACACCCGGGACGATCTGGTGCCCAGGACCGCCATCTCATACCTGGCCGGCACCCTCTGTTCGGCTACTGCTGGGCTCATCGGGATGAGCGTGGCGGTGCGGGCCAACGTCCGGACGGCGGCCGCCGCGATGCGCGGTCTGAATCCGGCGCTTCGGGTGGCCTTTTCCAGCGGGTCGGTAATGGGGGTGACGGTGGTGGGCATCGGCCTGCTTGGGGTTTCCATCCTCTACCTGATCTTCAAGGACATCAGCGTGGTGGCCGGGTTCGGTTTTGGAGCAAGCTCTATCGCCCTGTTCGCCAGGGTTGGCGGCGGCATCTTCACCAAGGCCGCCGACGTGGGGTCCGACCTGGTGGGTAAGATTGAAGCCGGCATCCCCGAGGATGACCCTCGCAACGCTGGGGTCATCGCCGATAACGTGGGCGATAATGTTGGCGACGTGGCCGGCATGGGCGCCGACCTCTTCGAGTCCTACGTTGGCTCCCTTATCTCGGCAATTGCCCTGGCGGCGGCAGCGCTGGCCGGGACCCAGGGTGCCTGGAAGGCCGATCAGGCGATGTTCCCCCTGCTGCTGGCGGGAGGCGGGATCCTGGCGTCAATCCTGGGCACCTTCGTGGTCCGGAGCGGGGAAAACGCCGATTTCGATAAGCTGCTCTGGGCGCTACGCCGGGGCATTTTCACCTCGGCGGCGCTGGTGGCCGTATTTGCCGTGGTCGCCGTGATAGCCCTGGACCTGGAGATCGAGTGGTTCTGGGCGGTCCTGGTCGGACTGGTGGCCGGGATAATAATCGGCCTATCCACCGAATACTACACCTCGTACAGCTACAAGCCGACCCAGAGAATCGCTGAAAACTCCCAGACCGGGGCGGCCACTGTGATGATCAGCGGTATCGCCACCGGAATGATGAGCACGGTGATCCCACTGGTCGCCATCGGGGTGACCATTATCATCGCCTTCGAGCTGTCCGGCTTCTACGGGGTGGCCCTGGCCGGTGTCGGCCTCCTTTCCACCCTGGGCATCACCCTGGCCACCGACGCTTACGGGCCGGTGGCGGACAACGCCGGAGGCATCGCCGAGCAGGCCAAGCTGCCCCCCGAGGTACGGGAGAGGACCGATGCCCTGGACGCCCTGGGGAACACCACCGCGGCCACCGGCAAAGGGTTCGCCATCGGCTCCGCCGCCCTGACCTCGCTGGCCCTGCTGGCCGCGTACGCGGTGGCCGCCGGCTTGGACGACGATGGAATCAACTTGCTGGACCACAAGGTCCTGGTCGGTCTGCTTGTTGGGGCCATGCTGCCCTTCCTGTTCTCGGCCTTCACCATGAGCGCCGTGGGCCGGGCCGCCTTCTCTATCGTAAACGAGGTGCGACGCCAGTTCCGGGAGATTCCCGGATTGATGGAAGGCACGAATCGGCCGGAATACGCGAAGTGCGTGGATATCGCCACCCGTGGGGCCCTCCGGGAGATGATAATTCCCGGCCTGATGGCTGTGGTTGTGCCGGTATCCGCCGGTTTCATCCTGGGCACCGAGGCGCTGGGCGGTCTCTTGATCGGCGCGGTCGGCTCTGGGTTCATGTTGGCCATCATGATGGCCACCGCCGGTGGAGCATGGGACAACGCCAAGAAATACGTGGAACTGGGCAACTTCGGAGGGAAAGGGTCTGAAGCCCACAAGGCGGCGGTGGAAGGGGATGTGGTGGGTGATCCCTTCAAAGACACCTCGGGCCCGTCGCTGAACATCTTGCTCAAGCTGATGGCCATTGTTTCCCTGGTGTTCGCGCCGGTATTCCTGGACGTGACACCTCTCATCGACCGTATCTAACCCTGGCGACGCTGCCAGGCCACGTGGCAAGAGACTCGCGGGAACCGTGCAGAAACTGGGGCGCTCCAGGTAAATGGGGCACCCTTAACTTTTCCCTTCAGAGGGCCTTTGCCTCAAAACTGGCCTTCCGAGGAGCATTGCGACGAGGAATCTGGTGCGGGGTTCCTCCGTCGGAGCCTGGACCCACCACACCAGACCCCTCGCTTCACTCGGGGTGACATTGTCCAGAGCACTTTTGGGGCAAGGCTTTTCGGAGGGGGCTGGCGGTTCGTCAAGCCTGTCCTGAGCCCAGCCGAAGGGCTCACCACGAACGGTGGAGGAGGATTCCCATCTAACCAGGTGGTTCGAGAAGCTCACCACGAACGGTATTTGTTACGCCAATCGGCGTCACGCCAATGATCGAAGGGAAGTACCAGGTTTGTGGCGGGCCGGCCGGCTACAGGGTGGAAGCGGACAGGGCCTCTTGCACCGCCGCGAGCGGCGAGCTGATATCGAACGGCTTGACCAGTACCGCGCAGGCGCCCAAAGGCCTGGATACGGCCTGGGCCTCAACGTAGCTTGTGGCGGTGGTGACAATCAGCGGAGCGGTAGGAAGGATGCCGGCGTCCCGCAGCTCCCGGGCCTCTCCGGTGGGAGCCGAAGTTACTTCGTGTTCGAGCCGGCTCAAGACGATCTGGTACAGGGAGCGCAATGTGCTACGGTCCTCGACGACAAGTATCCTGGCCATCGGCGGCCTGGCTAGCCTCCGGGCCGGTCTTTAGTCAGGTAGAGCAGGCGAATCTGGGCCGTCCCCCCTTCGATCTCCAGCATTCCGAGGGTCCCCATTGCTTCAGGGCGGTAGTGCCGGCCCGGATAGGTTGGGCTGCCCGGGTTGACCAGCAGCACCCCGTCGTGATAGCAGACCAGCTCATGATGGGTGTCCCCGAAAACCACGATGTCCACCGGCTGCCCGAATTTTTGGGCTACGATATCCCGGCCTCGCCCTTCCGGGAAGATCAACCCGGTGCCGTCGGGGGTGGTGCTGATCCGTGGCCCCGGCCATTGGATGTCGTGGATCATGCCGATTGCTAATGCCTCGGCCTGGACCACCCGGGTGACCGCCGCCAGCCGGTCACCCGGCTCGGTGGGGTCCTCGTAGCCCCGCACCGCCAGCACCGGGGCCACCGTTTCCAGGCAGTCCAGGACGCCCAGGCACTCCAGATCGCCGCAATGCAAGATCAGGTCGACACCTTCCAGCGCGGTGAGCACTTCGCCGGGCAGGTCCAAGCCCCGGCCCGCCAGGTGGGTATCCGAGATCAGGCCGATCTTCATGACGAGGGGGTGGCCCGGGAGGTCACCCGGGGGGCGAGCGCATCCAGGGTGCGGAACATGGCCGGTAGGGAGGAGCCGCGGGGGAACGCGACCAGCGGCATGTCGGCCCCGCTACGCCGGAACTGGTCCAGCTTGGCCCGGCAGGTAGCCGCGTCGCCGAGAATGGTGACGTTGTTCAGCATCTCATCCGTGATCGAAGATGCCGCCTTGGCCCGGTCGCCGGCAACCCAGGCTTCCCGGAGGGCGTCCGCTTGGGCCTTGTAGCCGTAGCGGCTGAACAGGTCGTAGTAGTAGGTTCCCATGCCGCCGATGTAGTAGGTCATGTGGGCGCGGACCCGCCGCTCGGCGTCAGCCAGATCCTCGTCCCCGTCCGCCACGTGGCACATGATTTGAGGGGCGACGCTGATCTCCGAAATGTCCCGGCCGGCCCGAGCAGCACCTTTGGCGACCTGCTCTTTCAGCCCCGCGAGGTGTCCCTGATGGACCCAGATGGGTAGCCATCCGTCGGCCAGCTCTCCGGTCAGGTCTAGGTTCTTGGGGCCCAAGCTGGCCAGATAGATGGGGATCCGTTTTTGAATCGGAGAAGCGCCCAGGCGGAAGCGGCGTAAGTTGTAGAAGCGGCCCTCATGGTTCACCGCCTCGCCGGACAGGGCCTGGCGGATTATCTCGATGTACTCGCGGGTGCGTTGCAAGGGATACTTGAACGGTAGGCCGTGCCAATCCTCGATGACGATCCGCCCGCTGGACCCCAGTCCCAGCATCGCTCTCCCTTCCGAGACCAAGTCCAGAGAGGCGATGCATTGGGCGATCATGGAGGGGGTGCGGCTGTACACCGTTACGATTCCGGTGCCCAGGCGAATGGACCGGGTGTTACAGGCGATGGCGGTCAACACGGTGAAGGCATCCATTCCCCATGACTCGCCGGTCCAGAGTTCGTCGTAGCCTAGCCGGTCCGCATGCTGGGCGACGGTGATCATGTCCTTGAAAGGATGCCCGTCCGGCCTGGGGTTGAAAAACAATCCGGTGCCGCTCATCCGTTGATGCTCCTGTTGGTGTGGACTAGTTCCGGTGCTCCCATAGGGTGAAGTAATCGGGCGAATCTCCCAGCAAGGCTTCGGTCAACTGGGTTACATGCAGCTTCTGGAGGATGTCTGTCTCCTCGGCGACCAACCGGCTGAGCACTTTTTCCCACTGGGCCACTGCGGTCTCCCCGCAGTGAGACCTCACTAGCGTTCTCAAGCCGTCCAACACCCGCTCCGAGTGGGACTCCAGGGCCCCGCCGCTAACGATGAACACGACGACGGTGGGGATATCTTCCTCAGCGTCGGGGCTGACCCCCAGTTGGTCCAGGATGAAGGACATGGCGGTTTCCCGGATGGCCATCTCCACCCGCAACGGGAGGTTAATCAGGTGAGCGAATGTGAACTCGGTTTCCTCGCGAACCGCCTCGGAAAACTGATCTTCCACCGCCCTGAAGAACTCTTCGACGAAAACATCCGCCGCATTCAAGAGCACGATACGCGGTGGGTGCTCCCGCTGATCGATTACCAGAAACTCCTTCAGGTGAGGGAAAATGCAGAACTGAAGGTCCGGACGCTCTCCATCGGGCAGGTGCGTGCTGAACAGTTCTTCCATGTGAACCGGATGAACCGGCGCTCCTCCGTGGGCAGGAAAGTCACAACAGCTTGGCGATGTCTCTCAGTTGGCTGACTATCCAGTGGGTGATGTCTTCGCGGCAGACCGATGATACCAGCAGAGATGCCCGGTGCATGCGGTCCTCGGAGGACATGCTGATCGCCTGATACAACGCCTCCATGGTGCCCTCGATATCGGTGGGGGACACGGAGAGGGCCCCTTCCTTCAATTGGTCGTGGACCCCGCTGGTTTCCGACAACACCAGCACCCCGTCCCGGCCATTGACCACGGGACCTTCCTTGGCCACCAGGTTCATGCCTTCGATGATGGTGTTCACCAGCAACGCGTCATACAGCTTCATCCCGGCAATCGCCTGGGTGTAGTTGTTCTCGATAAAGGTCACAATGGGCTGCCACTCCTCGGTGGCATGGGCGCTGTTGATCTGGCCGACAACCTGCTGAATCTCGTCCATGTACCGTTGATACTGGCGGATGTGGGTCCGGGACGGCACCAGGAAGGCCAAGAAGCTCACCTTGCCTTGCAGGTCCGGATGGCGCTTGAGCAGCAGCTCATAGGCTTTGAAACCCCGGATGATATTCTTGTTGGGCTCGGCGCGGTCGATGCGCATTATGGTGATGTCATTGCACATCGGGGCCAGGCGTGCCTCGTAGTCTAGGGCGCGGGGAGAGTTAGCTATCCTCTGTACCTCGGCGACGTTGATGGAAATGGGGTAGACCTTGACCTGGGTCTGGTGGCCCCGCCATTCGATCACACCCGCTTTGTGGTCCACCTCCGCCTCCGGAATAAACTCTTCGATGGAGTCCAGGAAGCTCCGCCGGTCCAGGGAGGTTTGGAAACCCACCAGATCTGCGGCGCAGAGGGAGCCGCAGATCTGGTGGGTGATATAGCTGGGGATCATCTGCCAGTAGCGGGAAGCGGGCCACGGGATGTGAATGAAATGGTGGATGATGGCGTCGGGGATTTCCTCCCGCACGTACTCCGGCAACAGGTAGAGGTGGTAATCATGGCCAATGACGATGGGGGCCTGGCCGTACTCCCGGGCTTCCTCGACGATCGCCCGCGCGAAGGCCTGGTTCACGGTTACGTATCCGCCGTGCCAGGCGTCATGGACTGACGCGTCGACGTTGGGGTTGTAGGGCGGGTTCCACATGTAGTGCTGGAGGAACCAGAGCAAGGGGTTGCATAGCACGTTGTAGTATTTGTGGTAGACGCGGCGAGGCGTGACGACGTAGCGCAGGTTGATCTTGTGTCCGGGCAGTGGCGACTTGACGTGGCGGCCGTGGCCGCTGGAGGCAACGGTTCGGTCCCCCTCGCCCATGGCGCTGGCCACCCAGGTGAACTCCGCGTTCTGGGTTAGGGCGCTGAGGGCCGTGACAACCCCTCCGCTAGCCCTGCGGGCCTCGGGGTGGCCCTCCGGCGTCATCTGGTGCTCGACGGGCCCGCGGTTGCTGGCCAGGATGAGAGGCCGCCGGGAAAGTAAGGTGTCGCACAGCTCTCGTAGTTCGGCCATGCTGTTTTCGGGACCGGCCTCTACCATGGCCCTCTCAACGCGAGGAAGGTCTCAATTCCCCATTGATTCCGCTCTCATGGACACCAAAACCTCCGGTGATTTATCGGAGGAAGAGCGGAGCAAAGCAAATCTTGTTTCGGAGCAGCGGCAACTCGACGGTAGCATCCTGCCCAGGGCTTGTCAAGGCGCGGCTCCCGTCCATCAACCGGTCCAATAGATGGGCGACACCCCGCCGGTCTCGCTAATTATCATGGACCGGATCAGGCGCGTACGGACCGGGGCGCGGCCCACGCCCGGACAGCCCGGCAATCGCCGAGACGACCAGGCCCAGGTCCGCAACGGAGGCATCGGGCTCCGACTCTGGGTCCGACGGGTCCTCCCGCTCGTAGAACCCTGTGATCCACACGGTTTTCAATCCGGAACGCTTGGCGCCCACCACGTCGTTAACCACGTGGTCGCCCACGTGTACGGCCTCGGTAGGGGAAACGCCCATGGCGCGCAACGTCATCAGGAAGATCTCGGTGGAGGACTTGGCCAGCCTGACTTCGTCGGAGAAGGTCAGGATGTCGAAGTAATCCAGGATGCCGTGATGCTCCAGGAACGTCCGAAAGGTGGTGCCGGGAGTCATCCCGGTATTGGAGATCAGTCCGAGGCGCATCCCCATCTCATGCAGGGCGCGCAGCACGGGAACGGCCTCGGCGTGGGGCCGCGGTGGATGCACCAGAAAGGAGTCGGCGTATATCCGCACGATGTCTTCGAGGGTGCCCTGGTCCAAGCGGTCCACCAGACCGGGGCTGATGTTGTTGATGAAGGTCTCCACCTGTTCCCGGAAGCTGATGTCGCGCTCCTCATCCCGGATCTGGTGACACCGGCGGTAGCAGGCCCGGTAGGCTTGCCGGATGTGCTCCAGGTCGTAGTGTTCACCGAACCGGCCCAGGGCGTCTTGGGCCCCTTCCAGCCGCACCAGGGCCCGGGCCTGTCCCTGCTCCCGGTTGTCCAAGAGCAAGGTCTGCCACAGGTCGAAGGTGACCGCGGTTATCTTATTTGAAGTGGCTGGCAAATTGGCTTGCTTCGGGTTGTGTGGGAACACATCGGCTGGCGCGCCAGAGCTTGAATTGTACACGAAAACGGCGGACCGAAGAGTCCGGGGCGGAGCCAGCAAACTTGGCCAAAATTGCGACAGGGAAATCCCCCTGGTCCCCCTTTACGAAAGGGGGAGCCGGTTACCAGCGATACCTCAGTGCTTTGTCCACAAGGGATTCGGTGGCTGCCGTCTCTTCGGTCAGGTCTTTTGGCTGATGACGCCTTTCATCTGAGCGTTCCCCCCTCATTCTGGGCGGGTGGGCGGGTTCTTGAATGCCAACTGGTGAACGAGGCTCTAAACTTGAAAACAGCTTTCAGTACAACGCTCGGTACGTCGGCTGCAACGGGCCAGGTCCGAGCAGGCGAGGAAGTTCGACGGCGGCGCCGCTGGAGGGCCAGGCAACCCGGATTAGATGTTCTCTTTCCAGAATCTCTGTGTCCTCCGTGTCTCTGTGGCTAACCCCAAACGGGCCGAATCAGATTGGCGGCCGGCGCGCGTGCCAGTCGGTTGCCTGCTCGTAGGCGTGGGCGGCCCGGAGGACGGTCAGCTCATCGAAGGAGCGGCCCGCCAGTTGCAGGCTGATGGGCAGGCCCGCATCGGAGAAGCCGCAGGGAAGGGCGATGGCGGGAGAGCCGGTGATGTTGTAGGGGCGGGTGTACTGGGTTAGGGCCGCCACGGTTCCCACCGTCTGTTCCCCGGCCTGCACCTTGGTGGCCAGAAGCTTGGGCGCGGTTACCGGCTCAGTGGGGCCGGCCAGGAGGTCCACCTGTTCCAGGAGTTCGCGGAACTGGCGGTCGAACAGGGACCTGGCCTGCTGGGCGCGCAGATAATCGGCGGCGCTGACGAACAGGCCCGCTTCGAAGCGCAGCCGCACCGGAGGGTACAGGCTGCCGCCGTCGCGGGCCAGCAGGTCCCGGTAACAAGCCGCGGCCTCGGCCATCAAGATGGTGCTGGAGATGGCCTGCGACTGGTTGAACATGGGGAAGGACACCTCGGTCACGACCGCGCCCATGGTTTCCAGCAGGGCGACCGCATCCCGGACCGCCCGAGAGACCTGGGGGTTCAGGGGCGCCTCCAGGTATTCTTTGGGCAGCCCGATGCGCAGGCCGCGAACGTCGCCGGTCAGCGCGGTGGTGTAGTCGGGAACGTCCACCCTGGCGGACGCCACGTCCATGGGGTCGTGACCCGCGATGGCGTTCATCGTCAAGGCGGCGTCTTCCACCGTCCGCACGATGGGGCCGGGGTGGTCCAGGGACCAGGAAAGGGGGGCCAGCCCGTGGCGGCTGATCAGGCCGTAGGTGGGCTTGAGGCCCACGACGCCGCAAAGGGCGGCCGGGATGCGGACGGAGCCGCCGGTATCGCTCCCGGTGGTGATGGTGCACTGGCCCGCCGCCGCCGCCGATGCGGAGCCGCCGCTGGACCCGCCGGTGATAAGCTCCGGGTCCCAGGGGTTGTGCATGTGGCCGTAGTCCTGGTTCTCGCCCGTGGGGCCGTAGGCAAACGGGTGCATGTTCAGCTTGCCCAGCAGGATAGCCCCGGCGCGATGGAGCCGGGCGGCCACGGTGCAGTCTTCCTTGGGAACAAAGGTGTCGAAGATCCGGGAGCCCGAGGTGGTGCGCACCCCGGCAGTGTTGAACAGGTCCTTAAGACCGACGGGGATGCCGTGCAGAGGCCCCCGGTAATTTCCCCCTTGAATCTCACCTTCGGCCCGGCGGGCGGCGGCCCTCGCTTCCTCCGGCAAGAGGGTGATGAAGGAGTTCAGTACCGGCTCGGTGGCCTCGATGCGGGCCAAGAGGGCGTCCACGATCTCCACCGGTGATACTTCGCGGCTTTGCACCAGCCGGGAAAGCCCGCCGGCGCTCATGTAACACAGCTCAAGAGCTTCCATAATTCTCCCTGGTTCCCCCTTCAACTTGGGCGTCGCCGGCACCCGGAATGCCGCGGAGGTTCGGGCTCCCGGCCGGCTCAGGACTTGGGGACAGTGATTGCTCCCAGAGGAATGAAGGCCATGTCCGGCTCCGCCCCGGCCACGTCGATGTTCATGAGAGGATGGAGGCTGGCCAGAGTGGTCTGAACGAATGGATAGAGTTCCTCGATGTGGGGGGATTTGACGTCCAATCCCGCCGCGGCGGCCAGCGAGAGAAACGCTTCCCGCGGCAAAGGGGTTTCTGAAGGCATGGGCTGTCGCTCCTTACCCCGGCTCCGGTCGCGGGGTATTATGGCCTAAGGGCGGCCGTCGTGCAAACGCGCCCTCACCCTCGGTCCCTCTCCCAACGGGAGAGGGATGCCCTGGCGGGGCCTGGGCTGGGTGAGGGCCGGGCGCCTGGCCGAGGTTTGGGAGGCAGGCATATGCTGGTATACTCATTGCTGCCGCCACCCGTTTGGCGCTCCGCTCAAGGCCTTCCCGAGTAAGGGGGGTCACCAGAAAAGAGGTTCCCCAGAGGGAACGGGGCCGACACCGCATGGCATCTCTGTGTTGCCGGAAATCTGGGGCCGAAGAAAATCGGGCGAGCCTGTTCATAGAAGCCCTGGGAAACCCTGCGAAAACCTGGAGATTAACGGTTGTACTGCACCAACTGTGGCCGCCTTCGGGGCGAGGGTGCCTTCTACTGTCAGCACTGCGGACACCTCCTGAGTTCGCCCGGGCCATCACCCAGCGTGGCCGGAGAAGACCAGCGGGCTGAAGGGCCGGGCGTCCCCTGGCGTGGGGGACAGGTTGCGCTGGCAATCTTGCTGGTCGCGATCCTGGTCATCCCGGCATCCCTCGCCGCGTTTGGAATTGGCGCCCTGGCCGGGAGATATGAAGAAGCGGTGATCACCTGGTTCACCGTGCACCTGACGGGTCTCGTCATCGTCGGGGTAGTCTGGTATCTCGGGGTCCATCGCTGCCGGGCGCCGGCGTCGATGCTTGGGCTGGTACCCTGGGGAGTTCCCCGGCCAAAAACCGCGCTCATGACCGCCGGGACCCTGGGATTCAGCCTGGCGGCCACGGCGGTCTACGCGACCCTGATCAGCGCCGCCGGGCCGGAGGTCTTCTCGCCGCCGGACATTCCCTCCGACATCGCTTTTCCCGGTCTGAGTGTAGTGTTCACTTTTCAGGCCCTGGCGCTGGCCACGCCCCTGACCGAGGAGATATTTTTCCGCGGTTTCATCTTCGCTGGGCTGATCCCCCGGCTGGGAGTGGGGTGGGCGATGGTGGCAAGCGCGGCGATCTTCAGCGTCTCCCACGTGTCGGTGGGTGTGTTGGTGCCCATCTTCATTACCGGCTTGGCCTTGGCCTGGCTCTACTGGCGGACCGGATCTCTATGGACCAGCATCGCCGCCCACGCGGGGCAGAACGCCCTGGTTGTGGCAGTCCAAGCGTACTTGGCCTAGACCAGCATTCGGATGTAATATAGATTTGCGTAGTCATACGGAGGGGTCGTTCGAGGCGAGTGGGAATGAGCAGGCGGGTATGAATAGGATAGAAGAGAGTTTCGCCGCCATTAAACGGGAAGGCCGAACGGGCCTCGTTGTATTCCTGACCGCCGGATTTCCCGACCGGAAGGCGACCCTGGAACTGGTGCCCAAGCTGGTGGCGGCCGGAGCCGATCTCGTCGAGTTGGGGGTTCCTTTCAGCGATCCGCTGGCCGAGGGGCCGACCATCCAGGAGTCCAGTTTCCGGGCCCTGCAGGACCGGGTCTCCCTGGGGGACTGTCTGGGGATGGTGGAGGAACTGCGCGGGCGGGTGCCGGACACTCCCTTGATACTGATGGGGTATTACAACCCGATCTACCGCTACGGTCTGGCCCAGTTCGGCCAGGATGCCCAGCGGGCCGGCGTCGATGGGCTGATCGTGGTCGACCTCCCTCAGTTTGAAATAGGACCCCTGGCGGCCCAATGCACCCCTCGAGACATACCTATCATCCCGCTGCTGGCCCCCACCAGCACCGATGAGAGTATCCGGGCCTCCTGTGCCGGCGCAGCCACCGGCTTCATATACTGCATCAGTGTCACCGGGGTGACCGGCGCTCGGGAGCAAGTCTCGGACCGGAGCTTTCAGCTCGTGGATAGGGTACGGGCTCACACCTTGCTGCCTCTGGCCGTTGGGTTCGGCATCTCCCGCCGGGAACACGTGGAGGCGGTCGGCCGGAAAGCCGAGGCCGCGGTGGTCGGTAGCGCCCTGGTCCGGGTGATGCTAGAATCACCCCGGGACCAGCTCGCCGAGCGCGCCAGCCGGCTTGTCGGGGAGTTGGCCGGCAGGCTGCAACCGGCAGAGGGAGGACCTAACCGATGAGCGTTTGCCGCGGCATTAGAGGGGCGACGGTGGCCGAAGAAAACACCGAGGAAGCTATCCAGGGGGCCACCAGGGAGTTGCTTGCTCAATTGATCGAGGCCAATCATATCGAGGAAAGAGACGTTGCCGCGACCTACTTCACCACGACGCCCGACCTGACTGCCGGGTTCCCCGCCACGGCCGCCCGCCAGCTGGGCTGGACCTCCACGGCTCTGCTGGGCTCCTGTGAGATGGCGGTGCCCGGTAGCATGCTCCGGTGTGTCCGGGTCCTCATCCTCTACAACACCGACAAAGAGCCTCGGGAACTGGTGAACCTGTATCTCAACGGCACGAACGTCCTGAGGGGCGACGACGCCTAGTTCAACTGACGCCGGCGCATCGCCGCCGGTGAGGACGGGACACCCAGCGGCCCAGTGACCTGGTGCGGGGGACGGCTCCTCCTCTATATCCTGTATCCGCTATTCGGGTGGACCCACCGGGAGCCGGACCTCGAGGGAAATCCACCACCAAAGGTGAGCACAGATATGATCGTGGTAATGGCCAGAGACAGCTCCGCGGAAGACCTGGCCCGGGTCCAGGAACGGATCGAAGGCCGGGGTGTGAGAACCCAAGTCTTCATAGGCGTGGAACGCATCGTGGTAGGGGTCTTGGGAACCATACCCCCGGACTTGAAGGACGAGGTCGAGCTTCTGCCGGGAGTCATCGAGGTGGTCCCCATCTCCAAGCCCTATAAGCTGGCCAGCCGGGAGTTCCACCCGGAGGGTTCCACGATACAGGTGGGTAACGTCGTGATCGGGGGACCCGACCCGGTGATCATGGCCGGGCCCTGCTCCGTGGAAGACGAAGAGCAGATGGTTGCCACGGCCCGAGCGGTGAAGGCAGCCGGGGCCGGCCTGCTACGTGGTGGGGCGTACAAGCCGCGCACGTCTCCCTACAGCTTCCGTGGCATGGGCTTGGACGGGCTCAAGCTCCTCCAGTTGGCCAAGAAGGAAACGGGGTTGCCCATCATCACCGAGGTTATGGCGCCGGCGGACGTGGACACGGTGGCTCAATACGCCGATGTCCTCCAGATCGGAGCCCGCAACATGCAGAACTATTCACTGCTGGACGAGGTGGGCGCCACCAAAATGCCGGTCATGGTAAAGCGGGGCCTGGCCGCTCCCTACGAGGAATGGTTGCTGGCGGCGGAGTACGTCTTGGCGGCGGGCAACGACAAGGTCATGCTCTGTGAGCGGGGCATCAGGGGTTTCGAGCAATTCACCCGGTTCACCCTGGATGTTGCCGCCATCCCGGTGATCAAAAGGTTGAGCCATCTACCCATCATCGCCGATCCCAGTCATAGCACCGGGAAGTGGTATCTGGTTACCCCGGTAGCCCTGGCCGCCATCGCCGCCGGGGCTCACGGGCTGATCGTGGAGGTCCACCCCAACCCGGACCTGGCCAAGTGCGACGGTCCCCAGTCCCTCACCTTCGAGAACTTCCAAAGCATGATGACGCAGATTAAGGCCGTGGCGGCGGCTTGTCGGGAACCGGCTCCGGCTACCTGACCAGACGGTAAGCCAACGCCGACAAGGCGTCAACGGCGGAAACAACAGGGCGACGGCACGACCGTCGCCCTGTTCCTTTGCCCGTAGGTCTGTCGCTCGGGGTGTCCGGAGTCTCCGCTCCCGTAAGCGTGGGGCAGATCAGAGGGTTCTACTCTGCCGCCTCGACAAACTCCAGGGAGGCTTTTTCAGAGAATCGGTATACGGCACGAGGCT
Organism: Dehalococcoidia bacterium; assembly: GCA_030740155.1. Lineage (GTDB taxonomy): Bacteria > Chloroflexota > Dehalococcoidia > Lucifugimonadales > UBA3495 > CAJWBT01. The sequence continues at coordinate 30,493 of JASLXV010000080.1, forward strand.
GGTCACAAGCTATGTAACCTGGTAAACACGGGCGCCCGCGGATCAGGACACCCTTTTGGTTCGGGCCAATCCAAAGCGGTTAGGCCTCGGAGAGGCTGAAGACCGTTACTCCATCCATCTCTTCGGCGCGAACTCGAGAGCCACGCGCGAGAGCGGGCTTTGAACTGTTGAAGAACTGCCCGAAAGGTCTCTGGGCGAATGCATACATTAGGAGTCCGTATGAGAATGCAATGCCTGAAAGAACGAAAGCCAGAAAATTCCACTCAGCCCCGTACATAGTTCCCCCCTGGTTTGTATTTTTTCCGGGCGACACTCCACCTTGGTCGATTGAGATGAGGACGTGGGAAGCCTTGCGCGAATGCCCTGAGTTCCACAATACCGAATCAACCCCTACGGTGCCATGGGGGCAGCACCCCGACGAATTCAGGGGTTCCGGGGCCTGGGTGAGACGGGCGTTTTCGTCAATCCCGAGATCCATCCAGGGGCGCCTGCCGATTGCGCTGCAATACTTGCGAGTGGAAAACCTGGTCTACTACTCCTTCGGCGTAACCAATCTGTGCAACACCTGATACCGGCTCCCCGGTCCCTGCCAACCGGCAATGCCATCACGGTACTTCCGCCGACTCCTTCTTGCCTGTAACGAGATCGAAACCGTGGCCTGGTAAAGTCAAGAATCCCCAGGGGCGCGGATTCCGAAGGATAGCGGCCTGGGCTGGCACCCAAATCGACGGCTCAGGTGGCTGGAACCGGTTTCTCAGGGGCCTAGAATTTGGTGCCTTTCAAGTGTCGAAAGTAGCAATTTCTACCGGGACCGCCGACGCGGTGCAGCGACGAGGCGGAGGCCTTGCACTACCTTTTTGGGTGTATCATTCTGGTAGTGCAAGGCTCTGTTAGCGGAGACGGACGGAATGGACAAGCCCGGCAGTGATGTAGTGCAAGACAGCCGGAGGCGGATTACGGTGGCTTCCGACACGCTGCCTGACGGGTTGCTCGTGCGGCTGGAGGGGCGCCCGCTGGCTACGTATTCAGTGCTCGCGGTCTGGTCTGACAGCACGGTGACCGTCTGGCGGTGCCACGGACCCGCGAAGGACAATCCGATGCGATTGGATGTCGCCGTCGGCTCCGTGTCGCCGTTGCCAAGGGCCGAACAGCCCCAGAGACTCCGGGGGACGGCAGGGCTCCGAAAGGTTCCGGTGCAAGATTCGGCTGAGCCGGTAGTGCAAAAGGCCTTTGGATACCTGGTCTACAAGAAGTGCTACAAGGCGAGCTGCCACTGCATGAAAGGCGGCGCGCTCCATGGCCCATACCGTTACAAGAGCCGTCGCCGCCACGCCGATACCATGCCGAGGGTTGATGCTGCTGCCCATCGTCGTGCGGTTCGGGCCACCTACATGGGGAAGGGGTAAGCCAAGAAAGCAGCGATCCGGTGACGATCTTCCACAGGTGAACCGCGGGAGATCAGCCCCGGCACCGAGATTGAATGGGCCGCGGCACCCGCTTATGCCGAAGCACGCCGGGCGCCGGCCGGGTACCTCATCGGCACCGAATAGGGCAGCCCGCAGGCGTGGGTAAGCCCGGCGATGGGCCGGCTCGAAGATCTGATATGAGCCGGGCCGAACTCGGTTGTAGAGGGGACAGTCCCGGTGCTACAGGCCTGCCGCTGCCGCCGCCCGCCGCATCTCATTGAGGTACGTAACGCTGGAGGTCTGGAGCAGGGTGCCGACGTTGCTGTGAAAATACTGGACGCCCATATCGAGGAACTTGGGCACCAGAGCGTCGGGGCAGCTTACCCCGGCGATGCGGCCCGCCCCCCGGATGGCCTTGACACCGTTCTCCATCATGGCCTGGACCTCGGGATGGGTCTGCTGGCCGATGTACCCCATCGATTGGGACAGGTCGCCCGAGCCGATGAAGTACACGTCGACACCCTCCACGGCGAGCAACTCCTCCAGGTTGTCCAGGGCCTCCACCTCTTCCAGCATCAGGCACACCAGGGTGTTGCGGTTGGCCTCCTCGGCGTACTGTGCCGTCGAGCCGGTCAGGCCGTAGCCCGCAGGGCGGCCCCGGCTGAAGATTCCCCGGTGCCCCTGGGGGTGGTACTTAACCGCGTCCACGGCGGCCCGGGCTTCCTCGGCATTGTTGACGTGGGGGACTTGGACCCCCCAGGAGCCCCGGTCCAGAAAGGGCGCGATGATCTCCGGTTTGTTGCCGACCGGCCGCACGATGGGGGCGATTCCGGAAAGCTCGGCGGCCCGGATCAAATCCTCAGAGTTATCCACCGTTATGGAGCCGTGCTCGTTGTCGATCAGAACCCAGTCGAACCCTAGGTAGCCCATCATCTCCACAACCGGAGGGGACGGAAAGGTGATCATGACCCCGAAGACAGCATTGCCGGATTCCAGCTTTGTTTTGAGGGTATTGTCCCGCATGGCGCCTCCTTGATTCAGCTCCCAGATCTGCTTTCGAGCGGGTGGGTCGTGCCGTAAACCCGGTGAACCAGACACCCGGCCCGTGAGTATGATACTCCGGTCCGGGAAAATATGCTCCATGCCGTGCCGGCGGTTGAAGGACTGCTGGGCGCGAGCGAGTGAACCAAGCCTCATAACACAGCCGCAACCGGTATTTGAGACGTTGATCGGGCATCGATTTTCAGATGTCTCGGCCATACGGTGGGAGAGCGAACGCAGTTGGCCTGGAGGTCAGAGAAGTGCCCAAAGTCGATTGATTTTCCGGTTTACCGCTGGTAAAATGATGATTATCTGAAAACGTGATACTAGCCACTCAGGGGTCCGCGGCCTAACTCTTCTCAATCGGGGGGTAAGGATGTTTCCAGAGGTGACCCTGTCGCCCACTACCCGTGAGGACGTTCAGCGGTTGGCGGATTGGCTAGACGACCCGGAGGTTAACTCCTCCTGGTACGGCCAAGGTGAAGACGGAGCACCCCTTCACATTGGTTACGCTCCCCGCCAGATTCTCCATACTTCCCAAGCCGAGTGGGACCACGTCTTCGAAAATGAAGATCGCCAGATATACTCCTTCCACACCTCGGATGGAGCCCACATCGGCGAAGGTCAACTGGTTGTGGAGTGGCCGCTGCTGGAGGCCCAGGTTTTCATCCTCATCGGCCGCAAAGAATTGTGGCACCACCACTACGGCACCATGGCCCTGATTCATCTGCTGGACCAGGCCTTTCAGGCCCACGGGCTGCACCGGGTTTGGGCGGACATTCCGGATTACAATGAACACGCCCTACGGATGTTCCGCCACCTGGGCTTCGTTCTGGAGGGCCACCTGCGCAAGACCCATCGCAAGGACGGTGAGTGGTACGATTCCTTTGCCATGGGTTTGCTGACCGACGAATACAACCGGCGCCGGTCCCGGCTGATGGGCAGCGCCTCTGCATAGAATCGAGCCTCCGGGCCCCGGCCCATCCTGGTCCGAGGCCTGGCCCGGTGTGGGGCGTGGCATTGGCTACGGCCCCCTTACCTCCGCTGGGAAAGCTGTACGAGCGTCAGAAATCTGCACCGCCATGCCCCCTAGTGTTTAGAGTGGGCTTATGAGGAGAGAACGATGCCCGTAATCACCATTAACGGCCCGATTGGCAGCGGCCCGGTACCCATCGGACAGATAGTCGCCCAGGAGCTGGAACTCAACTTCGTCGACCGGCTGATCTTCAGGGAGGCCGCCAGGCTCGTCGGCAAGCCCATGGGAGCGCTGATCGACAAAGAGCAGCGTGTGGTCCGGTTCCGCGACCGGCTGGCCAGCTTCTTGCAGACCATGCTGGAGCGATCGGCCATGTCCGGCGTCAGCGGCGAGCCGTACTTCGGACGCGGGATCGAAAGCCTCCCCTCCGAGGCCTACTCGGAGCTGACCGGAGAGTCCGCGGTGGCGACCCTGAAGGTGGCGGACAAGGCATTCATCGAGGCTACCAACACCGTGGTGAAGGACCTGCACCAAAAGGGCAACGTGGTGATCCTGGGCAGAGGAGCCAACGTCATCCTGGCAGACACCCCGGGCGTCATCCACGTGGGCCTGCTGGCTCCCCTGGAAGTCAGGGCGCAGACCTTGATGGAGCGGGAGCATCTGGACCTCGAAGAAGCAAAGGAATATGCGGAAGAGCTGGAGCAGGCCAGGGTGGCCTTCTTCCGGAAGTTTTTCAAGGCGCATCCCAACGACCCGAACCTGTACCACATAATGTTGAACATGGGCAAGTTGCAGCACCAGACCGCCGCTGAAATCATCGTCCACGCCGCCGGGGACCTGGCGCATTGAGGTCCCTCAGGTGCGCCGGCCGTCACCTGATTATTATCTGCCCGTCCCGGTGTAGCCCCCGCGGGCCGGTCTTTCGTTGATCCCCTTCGCCGACGCCGACGTTGAGCGCCGTTCCTTTCCCGTGGTCAACGTGGTGCTCATCGGCCTCAACGCTTTGGTATTCCTCTACGAGTTGCAGCTCGGCGGGCTTGCCTTGCTGGGCGGCGGCGGCGACCTGGACGTCACCGGCTTCTTCCTCAAATGGGGGTTTATCTCAAATGAGTTGACGCAGGGGGTGGCTTGTACCCATCAGTGGCTGGCCATAAACCCTCTGCGAGTCCAAGAATTCTGCCCGCAATTGCCGGCGGAGTTCCTCACAAGCCCCGAAAGCAAGCTGCCCGTGTTTGGCCCGGTCGGCGGCTTCTTTTTGCAAAATATCGACTCGCCCCTTCCCACCTGGGGCACTCTTGTCTCCTACATGTTCATTCACGGTGGCTTCTTTCACTTTGCCGGTAACATGGCGTTCTTGTGGGTCCTGGGCGATAACATCGAAAACCGCTTGGGTCACGTAAAATACCTGCTGTTTTTCCTCGTGACCGGCGTCGCCGCCGCCCTGAGCCAGATGGCCATAGACCCCCACTCGCAGTCACCGCTGATCGGGGCCAGTGGGGCTGTTTCAGGCGTGGTCGGGGCGTACTTGCTGCTATATCCCTACAATCGCATCAGAGCCCTGGTAATTTTCTACTTCATCACGGTGGTCGAGGTTCGGGCTCTGATCTTGCTGGGGCTGTGGTCCCTTTGGCAACTGATCCAAGCTCTCTTCTCATTGGGCCTATCGAACGCCGTCAACGTTGCGTTCTTCGCCCACGTGGGAGGTGTCTTGGCCGGCGTGGTGATCATCGCCGTTTACAAGCTGCTCACCCGCCAGCCCATCTGGCCGTCGCGCCAGCGCGACCAGCGCCGTCAGCCGTGGGACTACTGGTACCGGGCCGGGCGAGGACCCGACTGAAGAGTTGCTTCCGGCATTCCCTGATCCGGACCAGAAGGGCCAAACCCTTCGACGCTGTGCGGCCGCCGGCCCAGTGACTTATCAAGATACCTCCTGTTGCGAGCGTAAACGCTTCCCCCCGCTGCGGCCGGCGTGGCGTCGGCGGCTGGAACCGGACCATGGCCGGAGACCCCCGGAGATCCAATGAATCCGGCTGGCTTGACGATAAGCATTGGTTGGGGTGTGGGTACCCTGTTCTCCTGTGGGCAGTTGGCGCAAACTAAACTGTAAACTGTGAACGTGCTGGCGGTGGTATGCCTGAAAGAACCCAAGCCGAATGGGGCCGATTCCTGACCCAACTCCTCGACTCCCTGCCAGATCCAGCTATGGTTACCGACCTGCAGGGCACCATTGAGTTGGCGAATAACAAGATGCTGCAGATGACGGGCTTGCAGCGAGAGCAAGTCATTGGGCAAGAATTCCCCTATCCCTGGCTGATGCGGCCCGGCAAGACGAACGGGAGTGCTCCCGTTGACCGGGCCTGGCAATTCGAGGCTACCACCGGTGTAGAGGGCGCCGTAACTGACGCCGAGGGCAATCGCCGCAATCTCACCTTCAGCATCACCCCTTTGGGGAGCGATGACGGCCAGCCCGAGCACTTGCTTAGCGTCGGCCACGACCCCACCCCGCAAGAGAGAGCCGAGGAGGCGTACCAGGCGGAGAAGAGGAACGCGGTGAGCCGGCTCGCTTCCGGAGTGGCCCACGACATCAACAACAACCTGGCGGTGATCCTTGGCTACGCTGAATTCCTGCTTGGTAAGTCGGGGAGGCTGGATCGCGGGAGCGGAGCGCCCTGGACGCCATTCAGGAGCAGGCCCAAGAGTGCGCCGAGACGGTCCGGCGGATCGAACTGTTTGCCCGGCCCGTCCCCCGGGGCACCTTCACCCTCCTCTCAGTGAACGACGTGATCCGAGCTGTTGTCGAATTGACCGAACCGCTCCGGATGTTCGACGCCGGCCAAAGTGGGACCGGCATTCGGCTCGAAACTGACCTTCACACGGTACCGCCGGTCCAGGCGCATCTGGGAGACCTGAGAGAAGCATTGACCAATCTGATCGACAATGCGGTGGCTGCGGTGCCCGATGGGGGTCTGGTCACCTTGCGGTCCAGGCTTTTCGCCGGAGAGGTGGCCGTGGAGGTGGCGGATAACGGCACCGGGATCGACCCCCAGCATCTCGGGCGTATCTTCGATCCCTTCTTCACCACCAAGGGCCCGTCTAGCTCCGGTTTGGGTTTGAGCATCGCCTACAATCTGGTGACGCAGCAAGGCGGCACACTGTTGGTGGATAGCGAGTTGGGAAAAGGGACGACGTTCACCCTCCGGCTCCCCGCGGCCCAAACCGACCGGTCGCCTGTTTCCAGGGTCAGGGAACCACGGGTGCAGCGACGCTACCTTGAGGTGCTGGTGGTGGACGATGAGCCGCTGGTGGCCGGAATGCTCCAGACCCTTCTGGAATCCGTCGGCCACCGGGCAGCCATCTGCTTGAGCGGCCTGGAAGCGGTAGATACGTTCCAGGCCCACGAATTCGACCTGGCAATTGTCGACCTGGCGATGCCGGAGATTGATGGCTGGGAAGTGTCCAGGCGCATGAATCAGGCTCGCCCCGGTGTCCCGATCATTGTGGCCACCGGCTGGAATATGCGGGTCGAAGACGGCGAGGAACGCGGCGCCAAAGTCAGCGCGGTGCTCAAGAAGCCCTTTGGCCTGGACGAGTTGATCGGTGCGATCGCGACGGTCATCAATCCGTCTCCGGCAGGTGCCTCGCAGCGTTAGCCCGCCGCGTTAGATAATTCCGGCCGGAAATGGGCCGCCGGGGGGGCGTCAGCGGTAGTCCCGTCGCTTCCCAGCAGGCGGCCCCTGGCCCGCTCCCGGCGCGGGTCGACGGAAACCGCCCCCACCGCCGGGTGCGGATATGGCTGGGCGTGGGGCTGCGCCACGGGCACGGACGAACGCCCATCGGACAGCCCGCCGCGACTGGGCGGCCTCCTCTCCCGGCACTCGTTGCGCCCCCTCCACTAGCTGATCTCGGATTGTGGTAACATGTTCCGAAGACTCCCTGCCATCGTGCCGGGAGTCACTTTGGCCATGGAGGCAGCGAATGCCGGACTATGAACCCAACATGGTCTTATCCACTCAGGAATTCAGGGTGGTGGGCAGCAGTCCCATCCGACCCGATGGCGCCGATAAAGTTACGGGCCGAGCCCGTTTTGGAATAGATGCCAGCCTTCCCGGAATGCTGCAAGCCAAGATACTTCGTAGCCCCCACGCCCACGCCCGGATAAAGTCCATCGACACCAGCCGGGCCAAGGCGCTGCCCGGAGTTCACGCGGTAATTACCGCCGCCGATTTCCCCGAGGTCTCGGGCCGGGTGGCGGACTTGGCCGAAGGGTCGATACACAACATGGGGTTCCTGAGCAGGAACATCATGGCTCGGGAGAAAGCGCTCTACAAAGGTCATGCGATCGCGGCGGTGGCGGCAACCAATCTGCATGTCGCGGCGGAGGCGCTGGCCCTCATCGACGTGGACTACGAGGTCCTCACGCCGGTCATGAACGCCCAGGAGGCCATGAAAGGCGGGGCGCCCCTCCTGCACGAGCGGCTCGCCAGCTTGACCAACCCGGCGGTGCGGCCGGGGGGGGTCATGGACGATGACGACCCCAGCGAGGGCTCCAACATCGCCAACCACTTCGAGTTCCGCCTGGGAGACGTGGCGAAAGGGTTCGCGGAGGCCGACGTTATCGTTCAGCATGAGACCTCCACCTCGGCCGTGCACCAGGGGTACATCGAGCCCCATACCGGCACCGCCATGTGGCAATCCGACGGCAGCCTGATCATCTGGTCCAGCACCCAGGGCCACTTCACCGTACGGGAGATGACCGGCCGGCTCCTGGGTATTCCCGCCTCCAAGATCAAGGTCATCCCCATGGAGGTCGGAGGCGGGTTCGGCGCCAAGGGCATCATCTACGTGGAGCCGGTGGCGACCGTCCTGGCGCGCCTGACCGGGCGCCCGGTGAGGGTGACCATGACCCGGACGGAGGTGTTCGAGTCTTCGGGGCCGACCTCCGCCAGCCACATAAAAGTCAAGCTCGGCGCCACCAAAGAAGGGAAGCTCGTCGCGGCGGAGGCCGAGCTGATATACGAGGCCGGGGCCTTTCCGGGTTCGCCGGCGGTCCCCGGCTGCGTTTGCATGATGTCGGCCTACGATATCCCCAACGCCCGCCTGGAAGGGTACGACGTGGTGGTGAACACGCCCAAGTCGGCGGCCTACCGGGCCCCCGGTTCTCCGGTCTCCGCCTTCGCCATGGAGACCGCCATCGACAAGCTGTGCGAGAAGCTGGGGATGGACCCGCTGGATTTCCGTCTGCTCAACAGCTCCAAGGAAGGAACCCGCCAGGTCACCGGTCCGGTGTTCCCCCGCATCGGCTTTATCGAAACCCTGCAGGCGGCCAAAGCTCACCCCCACTACTCAGCGCCTCTGGAAGGGCCCAACCGGGGTAGGGGCGTGGCCAGCGGCTACTGGCGCAACAACACCGGTCCGTCCAGTGTCCTGGTTATCGTCAATTCCGATGGAACCGTTAGCCTGGTGGAGGGCTCTGTCGACCTTAGCGGCACCAGGACGACCCTGGCGCAACAGCTCGCCGAAGTCCTGGGAATCCAGGTTGAGGATGTAAGGCCCGCGGTGGCGGACACCGATTCCATTGGCTTTACTTCCAACAGCGGGGGAAGCGGCGCCACTTTCAAGACTGGGTGGGCCGTGCACCATGCCGGCGAGGACGTGAAACGGCAGATGATCCAGAGGGCCGCGAAGGTCTGGGAGATCCCGGAGGAAGACGTGGAGTACCGGGATGGCGTCCTCCGGCACAAGTCCGACCCGGAACTGCAACTGACCTTCAAGCAAGTAGCGGGCCGGCAGAACGGCACCGGCGGTCCCATCACGGGACGGGCCGGCGTCAACCCCGGGGGCGTGGGGCCGGCCCTGGCAACCCACATCGTGGACGTGGAGGTGGACCCGGAGACCGGCAAGGTGTCGATCCTCCGCTATACCGCCCTCCAAGATGTTGGCAAGGCGGTCCACCCCGATATCGTCGCCGGACAAATACAGGGGGGAGCCACCCAGGGCATCGGTTGGGCGCTCAATGAAGAGTATTACTTCAACAATCAGGGCGCCATGATGAACAGCACCTTCCTGGACTATCGGATGCCCACCAGCTTGGACCTCCCCATGATCGACACGGTCATCGTCGAGGTTGCCAACCCCGGCCATCCCTACGGTGTGCGGGGTGTGGGTGAAGTGCCCATCGTCCCGCCGATGGCGGCGATATCCAACGCCATCCACCGGGCGGTCGGAGTCCGGATGAACCGATTGCCCATGAGTCCTGGCCGGGTCCTCGAAGCCCTCTGGGAGAAGTAAGGTACCGGCACAACTATATATAGGCGGCCACATGGCGGAAGTATGGATCCCTCCTCGAATGCAAAGCCTGACCGGAGGGCGAAAGACAGTCCAAATAGCTGGCGAAACGGTCCGGCAGATAGTCAACAACCTGGAGAAGGAGTTCCCTGGGACCAAGGCCTGGCTCTGCGATGAAGATCTGGACGATCTCATGCTGGGTATTGCGGTAATTGTCGATGGCGAGAGCAGCCAGTTGGGGTTACTCGAGCCGGTCAAGGAAAGCAGCGAGGTCCATTTCATTCCCGCTCTCGGCGGCGGAGCGGCGTAACTCGGCGGCCGGTGTGCTGTTTCGTAAATTGCTTTCCGCCGCCGATCCTGCGACATTCCCTACCCACCAACGTCTTTCCGGCGAAGGCCGGAATCCACGGAGGCGCTGGCTGGATCCCGGCCTTCGCCGGGATGACGGACTGGGTGTCAAGCCAGGTACGAGAAGCCGGGTCAGAACTTGAGGGGATCGAGCTTGATTCTTTGCCCGGTACGGGCCGACTCGATCATGGCCAAGGTCGCTTGCACCACCTTGGCGCCATCCTCGCCCGTGGCCGCCGGCTGCCGGTCCTTCTCGACAGCCTCCTGAAAGTCTTCCAGCATGGCGACGAAGTTGGGCATCAGATTTCCAGGGTAGGCCTCAGTTTGATTGACCGTGTCGCTGACTATCTCCACCTCACCCTGGCGCGCGGCGAATAGTGTCCCCTTGCCGGCGGCGCGGCCACCGGTGCCATAGATCGAGATATCGTTGCGCGGGTCGGGGAGGAGCCGCCCGGTGCACACGGTGGCTATGGTACCGCCATCGAAGCGGAGCAGCATGGTGACCAGGTGCTCCAAGGGTTGCTGCTCGGTCTGGCCGTCGGTGATGGCGGAGACCTCGATCGGGTCCTGGGCCAAGAGGAACCGCAGCAGGTCCACCACGTGAACCCCCATGCCCATCATCGGGGAGGCGCCGCCGACCATTTCCGGGTCCTCCCACCATAGTTGCGCGCCCGTGCGGGCCGCCGGCTCGTCCTGGCCCCGGACCCCACCGCCCCATAACCCTTGGGCCAAACCGATCCGGCCCAAAGCCCCTTGGGCGATCACGTCGCGCATGAGTTTGTGGGCGGGGTGTTGCCTGAGTTCGAAGCCCAGCCCCAGCTTGACGCCGTTGGTCCGGCACTGGCGCACCATGTCCACCGCGTCTTCCAGTGTGGTGGCCATGGGCTTTTCCGTTATCACCTGCTTGCCCGCTTGGGCCGCCAGGAAAGTGTGGCGGGCGTGTAACGAGTTGGGCGAAACGATGAACACGGCGTCCACCCGGGAGTCCCGGACCATCTCTTCTACAGAATCGTAGGCGGCTTTGGCCCCGTGTTGCTCGGCAAACTGCTCGGCGCGACCCTGGTCGCGGCTGCACACCGCCACCAGCTCCGCCCCCGGGGTTTCGCCGATGGCAGGAGCGATTCGATTCTCGGAATGGGACCCGGTGCTCACTATTGCCCAGCCAATCGCCACGTTACTCCTCCTTCGGTTTGGTTTTCGTAGCTTAACATAGGGATGGCCGGAGCGGCAGCCCTCGATCCGCACCTAAACTGAGTATCATATTCCCGCCCACCCACCCAACATCGTTTGGAGGCGCACGGGGCTTTGCGCCGCGCGCCTCCAAACCCCGACCCAGGGAAGGGCGACCCCCCAACGAAGCACGATCTATTCGTGGGGCCGCTCTTGGGAGTTGCCGAGAGGCGGCGCCAACCCAGGGAGCGAAGCACTTGGCGACTCGGAATTGACGTCCGGCCATAATCGGGGTACAGTGGAATATAACCCCCCCCCAGGGGGTAGGGGTACAGCGAAATGAGGAACAGCACCATGATATCTGATAGCAAAGTGGATGCCCTGAAGCGGCTGAGCTACGTCGAGGGGCACCTATCCGGCATTCGTAAGATGCTGGAAGAAGACAAGTATTGCGTCGACGTCCTCAAGCAGACCTACGCCGTCAGGCGGGCCATCGAGAAGATCGAAGGTATCATGCTGGAGGGTCACCTGCACTCCTGCGTGGTGGAAGGGATCAAGACTGGGCGCGAGGACCAGGTGCTCGACGAATTGAAAGACCTGTACTTTCTTGCCAACAAATAACCGGGCCAACAAATGACCGGGCCGATTCTAGATAGAGGTTCTTACATGGCTACTGGATCTCAGCAAGCTGAACGCGTAACTCTGCCGGTGGAGGGGATGACCTGTGCCTCGTGTGTTGCCCATGTCGAGTCGGCGCTCAAGGAGGTCCCGGGCGTCGCCGGCGTCAGTGTAAACCTGGCTACCGAAAAGGCCGCCGTGGAGTTTAGCGAGCGGGAGGTACCTTTCGAGCAGCTTCGCGAGGCCGTGAGCCAGGCCGGGTACAAGATTTCCACTTCTCGAATGACGCTGAACCTGGGCGGCATGACCTGCGCCTCCTGCGTCGCCCACGTCGAGTCGGCCCTGAAAGGGGTCTCGGGGGTGACTGAGGCCGCCGTCAACCTGGCCACCGAAAAAGCCACGGTGGACTACGTCGCGGGTATAGCCGAGCTGGACGATTTCCGCCAGGCAGTCGAGGAGGCCGGATACCGGGTCGAAGGATTGGATACGGACACCGGGAGCACCAAGGAGGAGATGGATAGGCTGGCCAAGGTCAAGGAGATCCGGGCCTTGGGAAACAAGGTGATGCTGGCCGGAGCCGGAGCTATCCTCCTTTTCCTGGGGACCTTCGGTGCTTTTCCGTGGGTTGATTCTTTCATGGAGCGGGGGTTCTACCCGTTCTTGCTGTGGGCCGTGGCTACGCCAATCCAGTTCTGGGCTGGATGGATGTTCTACTCTTCCGGAATACCCCCCGTGCGGCACCGGCGGGCCAACATGCACACGCTGATCGCGATGGGCACCAGCACCGCATACCTCTACAGCGTGGCCGTGGTGTTGCTGGACGCGGTGTCGCCTCAGGTCTTGGTGGACAACGGAATCGGTACCGAGGTCTACTTCGATACGGCGGCGCTGATCATCGCCTTGATAATGCTGGGGCGCTGGCTGGAGGCGCGGGCCAAGGGCAAGACATCGGAGGCCATCCGGCGGCTCATGGGCATGCGCCCCAATACCGCCCGCTTGATCCGCGACGGCCGGGAGGTGGACGTTCCGATCGATACGGTGGTCCCCGGCGATATAATCCTGGTGCGTCCCGGAGAGAAGGTGCAGGTGGACGGAAAGGTGACCGAGGGCTACTCGACGGTAGACGAGTCGATGCTGACCGGAGAGAGCATGCCGGTGGACAAGCAGCCCGGCATGGTGGTCTACGGCGCCACTCTCAACAAGCACGGCGCTTTCCAGTTCAGCGCCACCAAGGTTGGAAAGGACACGGTGCTGGCCCAGATCATCCGCCTGGTGGAGGATGCTCAGGGCTCCAAGGCCCCGATCCAGCGGCTGGCCGACCAGGTGGCGGCCTACTTCGTGCCCGCCGTCATCGCCACCGCCCTGGCCGCCTTCCTGTTCTGGCTGCTGCTGGGACCGGCCCCGGCCTTGACCTTCGCCACCCTGGTGTTCGTGGCGGTGCTGATCATCGCCTGCCCCTGCGCCCTCGGCCTGGCCACTCCCACCGCCATTATAGTGGGCACCGGCAAGGGAGCCGAGCTTGGGGTGTTGATCCGGGGCGCTCAGGCCTTGGAGATTTCCCACAAGGTCAACGTGGTGGTGCTGGACAAGACCGGTACCCTGACCACCGGGAGGCCGGTGGTTACCGACCTGGTCGCCGTGGGCACCTCCGAGGATGAACTGCTGCGGCTGGCGGCCTCGGCGGAGCGGGGCTCGGAACATCCCCTCGGCGAGGCCATCGTCCTGGAGGCCCAGGCGCGGGACCTGGAGCTGAAGCCGGCGGAACGTTTCCAGGCAATACCCGGGCTTGGCATCGAGGCCCAAATCGATGGACGCCTGCTGCAATTCGGCAACCAGGCTCTCATGGAAGCCGGCAATGTCCCGCTCAATGGCCTGGCAGAAAGGGCCCATGAGCTGGCCATCCAGGGCAAGACGCCCATGTTCCTGGCGTCCGAAAACGCCGCCCTGGGAGTCATCGCCGTGGCCGACACCCTGAAGCCGACTTCCCGGGACGGTGTGGCCCGGTTGCAGCAGATGGGACTGGAAGTGGTGATGTTGACCGGCGACAATGCTCAGACCGCCAGGGCGATCGGCGAACAGTTGGGCGTGGACCAGGTTGAGGCCGAGGTCTTGCCCCAGGACAAGGCGGCGGTGGTGCGCCGGCTTCAATCTCAGGGGAAAGTGGTGGCCATGGTGGGCGATGGCATCAACGACGCCCCCGCTCTGGCCCAGGCGGACGTGGGACTGGCCATGGGCACGGGCACCGACGTGGCCATGGAGTCGGCGGATATTACCCTGATGCGGAGCGACGTTGGCGGGGTAATCACCGCGTTCAACCTGAGCCGCCAGACCATCCGGACGGTCAAGCAGAACCTGTTTTGGGCCTTCTTTTACAACGTGATGCTGATTCCGGTGGCGGCCGGGGCCCTGTACCCGCTGTTCCAGGCTGTGGGCGGCGTCCCCGGCAGCATGGACTTCTTCTTCGGCGACCAGGGGTTCTTGAACCCGGTGCTGGCGGCCCTGGCCATGGCCTTCAGCTCGGTTACCGTGGTGAGCAACTCCTTGCGCCTGCGGAGAGCCAAGGTTGTTTAGGATGGTTGTCTAAACGGTTGTCTAAACGGTTGTTCAAATGGGGCTTTGGGGAACCCTTTCGGGCAAGAGAGGGTCTCCCAGGCCCCTTCCATAATACTCAAATCAGTGGAGGAATAGGACGTGGCGACAGCTATCGATCCCATATGCAAGATGGAAGTGGACACGGGGAATCCCTCGGGAGGGCAGAGCGAGTACCAGGGGACCAGCTACTACTTTTGCGCGCCGGGCTGCAAGGTTGCTTTCGACAAAGAGCCGGAGAAGTACCTGTCGGGTGAATCGGCGGCGCCGGCGTCCAAGCCCACCTTCTTCTCTAAGATCTTCGGCCGCAAGCACTGAAGAGAGATCTAACCCGGTCCGTCAGCCCAGCGAAGGCCGGGATCGATGAGCCGCTTCTCTGGATTCCCCTTCCACGGAAGGGCCGGAAAGACGGTCACGGGGAGGGAAGGCCGCGCAGGTGCGCCGATCCAGAGCTGCTTGCGCGACAGTTTCCAGGCGCATGGCCAACGTGGTCGTCGCTGGATGTCATTCCGAGGAGCGGAGGGACGAGGAATCTCAGCGTGACACCGGGATTCCACGCCTGCGGCTCGGAATCGTTCGCGCCCGGATTGGATAGGTACCGCGGCCGACGAAAATGGACGCTGCCCGGATCCGGGACCTTGATGTAGAGGCGGGCTTCAAACCCGCCTCTACATCATCGTTCAAATCTTGGTGCACCGGCGCGGCGGGTCAGGCGCTGCCGCCGTGGCAACGCTTGTACTTCTTGCCGCTGCCGCAGGGGCAGGGAGCGTTGCGTCCGACCTTTCCCGAGCCGGCGGTCACCGCGTCACGGCCCTGGCCCAGGACGGCCTGCATCGGGCTGGCCTTGGGCTTGGCGACGGGGTTGGGCCGGCGGCCTCCGTCGGCCGGTTGCTGGGTCACCGTTACGTGGAACAGCGTGTGCACCACTTCGTACTGCAGGCGGCTCAACAGGTCCTGGAACAGCTTGTGGCCTTCGGTGCGGTACATTACCAACGGGTCCCGCTGCCCGTAGGCGTGGAGGCCGATTCCGGTACGCAGGTTTTCCATGGCGGTCAGGTGGTTGACCCAGTGGGTGTCGATGGACCGGAGCAGCAGCAATCTCTCCAGGATCCGCATCTGGTCGGCGCCGATCTGGGCCTCCCGAGAGGTGTAAGCCGTCTCGGCATGTTCGGATAGCTTCTCCCAGATCTGGTCCTGATTCCACTGGTAGACCTTATCCTCGGTCTCCAGGTCCTGGGGCACGTCGCAGACCTGCCCGAGTTCGTCGAGAAAGCCCGGCACGTCCCAGTCGTCGGCGTGACGGCTGGCCAGGAAGCGGCGGATCATGCCCTGGAACTCCAGGCGCATCATTCGGAGGATACGCTCCTTGAGGTTTTCTCCGGCTACGATTTCGACCCGGTCGCCGTATATCACCTCCCGCTGCTTGTTCAGCACGTCGTCGAACTCCAGCAGGTGCTTGCGCATGTCGAAGTGGTAACCCTCCACCTTGACCTGGGCGCTGCCGATGGACTTGGTGATCATCCGGTTTTCGATCGGGGTATCCTTGTCGAGCCCGGTCCATCCCATGATGGTTTTAATCCGTTCGCCGCCGAAGCGTTTCATCAGGTCGTCTTCCAGCGAGACGTAGAACTGGGAGCTGCCGGGGTCTCCTTGCCGGCCGGAGCGGCCGCGGAGCTGGTTGTCGATGCGCCTGGCATCGTGGTGATCGGTCCCAACAACATGAAGCCCGCCCAGTTGGATCACATTATCGTGCTCGGCTTGCCAGTCGGCGCGGTCGGTATCGCTGCCACCCAGGATGATGTCGGTACCCCGTCCGGCCATGTTGGTGGACACGGTCACCGCGCCCAACCGGCCCGCTTGGGCTACGATGGTGGCCTCGTGTTCGTGATTCTTGGCGTTCAGCACCTGGTGGGGAACGCCCCGGCGGTTCAGCCGGTCGCTAAGCCGTTCTGACGCCTCGATGGAGGTGGTGCCTACCAGCACTGGACGTTTCTCCTCGTGCAGGTCCGCGATGTCGTTGGTCACCACCCGCCACTTGGCCTCCTCGGTCTGAAAAACCAGGTCCGATCTTTCGTCCCGGACCATTGGCAGGTTGGTGGGCGCCACCGTTACGTTGAGGCCGTAGATCTTGAGAAACTCGTCCGCCTCGGTCTCGGCGGTACCAGTCATGCCTGCCAGCTTGTCGTACATGCGGAAGTAGTTTTGCAGGGTGATGGTAGCGTAGGTGATGCTCTCCCGCTGGATCTTCTGACCTTCTTTGGCCTCCACCGCTTGGTGGAGCCCGTCGGACCAGCGGCGGCCGAACTGCAGCCGGCCGGTAAACTCGTCGACTATGACGATTTCGCCATCGCGCACCACGTAGTCTTTGTCCACCTGTTTCATCACCTGGGCGGTGAGGGCGTTTTCAATGTAGTGCACCAGGTGGAAATTCTCCGGGTCGTAGAGGTTCGCCACCTTGGTCCAGCGCTCCATCTTGGAGATGCCTTCTTGGCTTAGGGAGATGCTCCGGGTGCGGTCGTCGATGGTGTAGTCCTCTTC
The DNA here is from genome assembly GCA_030740155.1 of Dehalococcoidia bacterium. Taxonomy (GTDB): domain Bacteria; phylum Chloroflexota; class Dehalococcoidia; order Lucifugimonadales; family UBA3495; genus CAJWBT01. The sequence goes on from JASLXV010000080.1 coordinate 47,464, forward strand.
AAATTGCAGCCGGGGGACCAGCTTGGCGAAGGTGTAGTATTGCTGGACCGGCTCCTCCGCCGGGCCGCTGATGATCAAAGGGGTGCGGGCTTCATCGATGAGGATGTTGTCCACCTCGTCCACGATGGCGTAGTGGAGTTCCCGTTGCACCCGGTGGGCCAGGTCCAGCGCCATGTTGTCCCGCAGGTAGTCAAAGCCGAACTCGTTGTTGGTGCCGTAGGTGATGTCGGCCCGGTACGCCTCGGCCCGGCTGACCGGACGGAGGTACTTCAGGCCCGCTGGTGTCTCGCTAAACTCGGGGTCGTAGAGATAGGCGGCATCGTGTTGCAGGCACGCCACCGACAGGCCCAGCCCATGGTAGACCGGGCCCATCCACACCGGGTCCCGCCGGGCCAGGTAATCGTTAACGGTGACGACGTGGACGCCGCCCCCGGACAGTGCGTTGAGGTACACCGGCAGGGTGGCCACCAGGGTCTTGCCTTCGCCGGTCTTCATCTCGGCTATTTCGCCCTGGTGGAGGACGACGCCGCCGATCAACTGGACATCGTAATGGCGCTGGCCCAGGCGGCGCATGGCCATCTCCCGCACCACGGCGAAGGCTTCCGGGAGCAGGTCGTCCAACGTTCCCTTAGACCCCAACCGGCCCTTGAACTCTTCGGTCTTCTCCTGGAGTTGTAGATCGGTCAGCTTCCGGACCTCCGCTTCCCGGGCGTTTATTTTGTCGCGGAGGGGATATAGCTTCTTTAGGGCTTTCTCGTTGCCGTCGCCAATCAACTTGTGCAGCATGGAAACCATGCGAGTCACCACCTATTTCGGGTTCCCGCCCGCCGGGCGCCGTTAGGGGCCGGCGGGCGAGGGAACGGTCATAATGATGAGGCGCCGCCCCACTTGCCGCTTCCGGCGCCGGGCTGGCGGCATCCAGGGACCTCCTCTTGGAAGAACAACAGACATTATCTCTATTGTAGCGAAAGTAGACGGCCGCTGCACACTGGCTCGGAAGGGTAATGTGCGCAGAAAAGCCGGGAGAGGGCCCTTCAAAGAGCTTTTGCCTGACTGGTAAATGGCGGCGAATCCCGCCCCGGTAAGACGGCGGGCGAGAACTTCAGCATCGCCTTGGCGGGGGGCCTATGTTTCTGAATAACCGGTACTCAGGTTGAGGGAGGGGTCTACAGGCTGCGTAAATGGCCCGGTGGGTTGTCTGGTAAACGGCTTTCCACCGGAGAAGATATGGGACAGCCCCTCCCCGCGAGCGGCCCCGATGCAATCAGGGCCGGGATGACGGACCGGGCGCCAAGCTGCTCAAGAGACACTGGGCTGGATTGCAAGGCCACCTACGAGACGGTACTCTGAACCGCCTGGCCAACTCTCTCGTGGGTCCAGTTCAGCAGCTCCTCGGTCTCTTCCCATCCGATGCAGGCGTCGGTGATCGAGACGCCGTACTTCAATCGGGGCGGGATTCCATTTAAACTCTGGTTGCCCGGGTTCAGGTGGCTCTCCAGCATGCAGCCGATGATGTCGGTGTTGCCGGCCACGCGCTGCTCCACCACGGATTTTAAGGCAATGGCCTGCTTGGAATAGTCTTTGGCGGAATTGCCGTGGCTGCAGTCCACCAGGAGATGGGAGCGGACTCCCGCGGCTTCGAGCTGCATCTTGGACTCGGCGATGGCCTTGGCGCCGTAGTTCGGTCCGTGCCGGCCACCCCGGAGCACGAGGTGCCCGTCCGGGTTGCCGGTGGTACGGACGATCGCCGTCCGGCCTTCGTGGTCGAGGCCTAGAAAAGCGTGGCTGGAACGCGCGGAAACCGTCGCGTCGACGGCTATCTGAGCATTGCCGTCGGTGCCGTTCTTGAACCCCACAGGCATACTCAGCCCGCTGGCCATCTGACGATGGGTCTGGCTCTCGGTGGTACGGGCGCCGATGGTCGCCCAGGTCACCAGGCCCGCCAGATACTGGGGCACCACGGGGTCGAGAAACTCCGAGCCGGCGTACAATCCCATCTCGGCGATCTTCAAGAGCAAAGTACGGGCCCGGTGCATGCCTGTCTCAATATCAAAGCTGTCGTCCAGGTGGGGATCGTAGATGAACCCCTTCCAGCCCACCGTTGTCCGCGGCTTCTCAAAGTAGACGCGCATCACTATCAGCAGCCGGTCACTCAGCTTCTTCGAGGATTCGAGAAGCCGCCCCGCGTACTCCAGGGCAGCTTTCTCGTCATGAATCGAGCATGGCCCGACGACCAGCATGAACCTTGAGTCCAGGCCATTCAAGATGTCGCGGAGCTGCTGCCGGCCGGATAGCACGGTTTTCTCCGCTTCCGGGCTGACCGGCAGTTTGTTGACCAGATCTAATGGTGAGATGAGCTGCATGGTGCTCTCGATGTGTACGTCCCTGGCGGCTGATGGCTGCATGTCTTCGCTCCCCTTAGTCTCGTGGTAGCGCCGTTCGCCGGCTTCCGGGGGTCCACCTTTCGGTATTGATCGTGCTCTGATCCGGCATGATTGCCTCAACACAACAAAACACCCCAACCGCTGCCGGTTGGGGTCTTGGTGTTTCCGGGAATCTTGTTCTAGGTCATCTGTTTTCGGGCACCAAACCTCGGCCGGCAGCGCTGGAGCCAGTAAAAAGCCAGTAATACCCGTAAAACCGGTGTGAACTGATCATCATTATAGATAATACCGCTAATTTCGCGGTTGTCAATGCCCGCTACCCCAACCCGGTGGCAGCGGCCGACCACCCGCCACGGAGGCTTTGGTTGGCTTGACGGCCTGCCGGGGTCCCGCGGGGTCGAAGCCCCGGGCCCGCCGCTACTCCGCGGTTCCCGTCCGGACGGCGCCGATCAACTCGGTCACGTGGCGAACTCCCGACTGCTCCAGGTATTCCCGGAGCCCTTCCAGGATGCGGAAAGGAGACCCCATGTCGACCAGGTTGGCGCTGCCCACCTGGACCGCTGTGGCGCCCGCCAGGATGAACTCGAGGGCGTGGGCAGCTTCGAAGATACCCCCGCAGCCGATGATCGGCACGTCCACGGCCTGGGCGGTGCGGTACACCAGAGAAATGGCAATCGGACGCAGTCCATGGCCGGAAAGGCCGCCGGCGCCGGCGCCGAGCACCGGCCGGCGGGTCTCCAGGTCGATGGACATCGCCGGGATGGTGTTGGAGATGGTCAGGGCATCGGCTCCCGCGTCCACCGCTGCCCGAGCGATCTCGGTGATGTCGGGCACGTTGGGCGACAGCTTTACCAAAACCGGCAGGTCGGTCTTGGCCCTCACGGCCCCCACCGCTTCCCCCGCGAGCTTGGCGCTATGGCTGAACATGGCGCCGTTCTCGATATTGGGGCAGCTCAGGTTGATTTCCAGGGCCTGAAACCCGCTGGCACCCTGGGTCATGGCCGTCATCTCACCGAATTCCGCGACGCTTTCGGCGGCCAGGCTCAGCACCACGGTGGTGCCCAGCTCGGCCCACTGAGGGGCAGCGTCGGAAAGGGTGGCCTCGATACCCGGATTGGCCAGGCCGACAGAGTTGAGGAAAACGAATTCCCCGGCCGCAAATGCCCGGCGAAAGGATTGTGGATACCAGCGCGGCTCCGGGTTGCCCTCCCTTGGATGGCGGGAGACGGTCTTGGGTATCACGGCGCCCAACAGGCTCAAGTCCAGCTCCGGGGGCATGCCCCGGCCGTATCCGTCGTAGCCGAAGGTGCCGGAGGCGATTATCACCGGGCTGGCTATATGCAGGTGGTGCCGGTTCCGGGGCGCCAAGTCCACCGCAAGGCCGACATTCTGAGACGCCTCCGGAACTCCGGCAACCTCTTTACTCATCGGGCTCGCCGTCGACTTCCTTTCCGCCGTCATCGCCGCTGCCGGACTCCTCTGCCACCGGGGTGTTGTCGTCCGGGGTGTTCTCGTCGAGGATGGGGTCGCCGCTGCCGGACTCCCCGGCCACCGGGGCGGCATCGCTAGAGTCTTCCCCGCCAAAGATATTGTCCACCTCACCGGGGTCTATATCCTCGGCGCCTTCCTGAAAGAAGGGGTGGCCCGAGGAAGGTGGCGGTCCCTCCGAGATGGGGAACCGTATATCTTCGGGCCCACTGGGAATTCCCAGCCAGCCGCCTGGGGCCACCGTCAGCTCCGAAATGATCTCCGGCTCCAAGAGTTGCTCCATGCCTGGGGTATCGATGCGAGCCGGGATCAAGCGGCCGATGATTACGTTTTCCTTTAAACCGAGCAGCCAGTCCTGGGCGCCGCTGACCGCCGCCTGGGTGAGAACCCTGGTGGTCTCCTGGAAAGATGCCGCTGACAGGAAGCTATCGGTGAGCAGAGAGGCCCGGGTAACCCCCAGCAGCACTGGCTTGGCCGTGGCGGGCTCCCCACCCTCGGCCAACACTTTGGCGTTCTTCTCCTGGAACTCGAATTTGTCCACCATCTGACCCGGAATAAAGTCGGAGTCTCCGGTGGATTCCACCTGGACCCGCCGCAGCATCTGGCGCAGGATTATTTCGATGTGTTTGTCGTGAATGCTGACGCCCTGGGATAGGTACACCTGCTGAACCTCATCCACCAGGTACCGTTGCAGATCGTCTTTGCCCCCGATATGAAGGATGTCATGGGGATTCAACCGGCCGCCGATGAGGGCGTCGCCGGCCTTGACCTGGGCGCCGTCGCTGACCAGGATGTGGGCCGATGCGGGAATGAGGTGTTCCCGCTCCTCCACGTCCTCCCAGATGATGGAGATGCCTTCTTTGTTTAGATCCACCCGGCCTCCCATGTTCGCCACCACCTCTTCAGCAGGCGTGGGATCATCTTCAGCGGCGGCGCCATTTTCACCGGACAAGGAAATGACGGTGCTGGCCAGGACCATGCCTGGCTCCACGTACTCTCCCTGTTCGACGAGTATCTGGGCGTCCTTCGGGAGGGAGTAGTCCTCCCGGAACTCCTCCCGGCTAACCATCTTTAGCCGCCGGCCGTCTTCGTCGACCTCTATCTCCACCGTGCCGTCGATGTCCGCCAAGATGGCGGCCCCTTTGGGGACACGGGCTTCGAACAGCTCTTCCACTCGGGGCAGGCCGCTGGTGATGTCCAGGCCGGCAACGCCTCCGGTGTGGAAGGTCCTCATGGTCAGCTGGGTGCCCGGCTCGCCGATGCTCTGGGCGGCGATGATGCCCACCGCCTGGCCTTCTTCCACCGTGAACCCGGTGGCCGGCAACCGGCCGTAACACATTTGGCAAACGCCTCGGTGGGCTTCGCAGTTCAGCGGTGACCGCACTGGGATCTCGTTCACGCCGGCTTCCACCAACTGGTCGGCGATACGTTTGTCGATATCCTGGTTCCGGTCTACCAGTATCTCCCCGGTCTCTGGATGAGCAACGGGGGCCGCCGAGTACCGGCCCACCAGGCGATCTCGCATCGACACATGCATTGGATCGTCGGGACGGACGTATACCCAATAGGCGTCATAGGTGCCGCAGTCGCTCTCCAGGACGATTACTTCCTGAGCTATGTCGATCAACCGGCGGGTCAGATACCCGCTGTCGGCGGTCCGCAACGCGGTGTCGGCCAGACCTTTGCGGGCTCCGTGGGTGGAGATGAAGTACTCCAGCGCGGTCAGCCCCTCGCGGAAGCTGGACTTGATGGGCAGGTCGATGATCCGCCCCTTGGGGTTGCTCATCAGGCCGCGCATGCCGGCCATCTGTTTGATCTGGGAAATGTTACCCTTGGCCCCCGACCGCGCCATTACCGCGATGCCGCCGTAGTTGGACAACTCCTCTTCCACTAGTGCCGTGGTCTGGTCCGAGGCCTTGGTCCAGACCTCCACCGCATTGTTGTAGCGTTCCTCCTCGGAGATGAGGCCGGAGAGGAACTGCTCATCGAGATTGGCGACCAGCTTGGTTGCCCGGTTCAATATCTCCGGCTTTTTGACCGACACCTGGATGTCGTTGATGGCGATGGTGATGCCTGAAGCGGTGGCGTAGTGAAAGCCCAACTCCTTAATCGCGTCCAACGCCTGCGCCGTCTCGTCGTTGGTTAGACTATGGTAGAGTTCCGCGGTCAGCTCTTTCAGGCAGCCTCGGTCCATTAACTTGTTTTGGAAGCCGATGGACGAAGGCAAGATCTCGTTGAATATCAGACGGCCCAAGGTGGTTTCCGTCCAGTCGTCACCATCGGTGCCCTCGACGGTCCGCACGAAGATGCGGGCCTGGAGGCCGATGAGCCCCGACGCATGGGCGATCCGCGCCTCGTCGAAGTCGTAGAACCGGCGCCCCTCGCCAACGCTGCCTTCCCGCAACTCGGTGAGGTAGAAGCAGCCCATTACCATGTCCAGGGTGGGTGCGACCAGCGGGTCCCCGGAGGCGGGCGACAGCATATTGTGGGTGCTCAGCATGGTCTCGCGGGCTTCCAGCACCGCCATCCTCGAAAGAGGCACGTGGACCGCCATCTGGTCGCCGTCGAAGTCCGCGTTGAACGCGGAGCACACCAGGGGGTGAATCTGGATGGCGTTGCCTTCGATGAGCACCGGCATGAAGGCCTGGATGCCCAGCCGGTGCAAGGTGGGCGCCCGGTTCAGCATCACCGGCCGGTCTTTGATCACGTCTTCCAGGATGTCCCAAACCTCGGGCCGGGCCCGCTCCACCATTCGCTTGGCGTTCTTGATGTTGGGGGCGATTCCCAAGACGGCCAGGCGGTGCATCACGAAGGGCTTGAACAGCTCCAGCGCCATCCGCTTGGGCAGGCCACACTGGTGCATCTTGAGTTCCGGCCCGACCACGATCACGGAGCGGCCGCTGTAGTCCACCCGCTTGCCCAACAGGTTCTGGCGGAAGCGGCCTTGCTTGCCGCGCAGCAGGTCGGACAGGGACTTGAGCTTGTGATTATGGCTTCCCTGGATGGGGCGGCCCCGGCGCCCGTTGTCGATCAGGGCGTCCACCGCCTCCTGGAGCATCCGCTTTTCGTTGCGGATAATTATCTCTGGCGCTCCCAGGTCGGTGAGGCGCTTCAACCGGTTGTTCCGGTTGATGACCCGGCGGTAGAGGTCGTTGAGGTCGCTGGTGGCGAACCGGCCTCCATCCAGCTGGACCATGGGCCGCAGCTCCGGAGGCAGAACCGGCAGCACGGAGAGGATCATGTCTGCTACCCGGTTATCGCTGTTGCGGAAGGACTCGACGACCCGCAGCCGCTTGATGGCCTTCTTACGCCGCTGGCCGGAGGTGGAATGCATCTCGTGGATCAGGTACTCTCGCAGGGCTTCCAGGTCGATGGTCCTCAGGATGGCCAGGATGGCCTCGGCCCCCATTGCCGCCTGGAAGACCTTGCCGTAATGCTCTTTAAGCTCCCGGTAGCGGGATTCGGCGATGAGCTTGTGGACCCGCAGGTCTTGAAGCTCGTCGATCACGGTTTGGAACTGCTCTTCCAGCTGTGACTCTTCCAGGGTCAGCTGGGCGTTAATGGCGTCGATCTCAGCCTGGGCGGCCTGTTGCTCGACCTGCGCTTCCGGGCCGGCTTCGGGGCTGATTTCAGCTTCAACGGTTGCGGTTAGTTCCAGGGTCCGCTCCGCGGCGGTCCGGCGGCGCTTCTCGACCTCATTCTCCAACTTGGCCCGCTCTTCCTCAACGGACTCCTGCCTGGCCTCCTCGTCCACGGATACGATGATGTGCTGGGCGAAATAGAGGACCCGCTCCAGGTTTCTGGGAGAGAGGTCTAAAAGGAGGCCAAGCCGGCTGGGCGTGGTTTTGCTGAACCAGATGTGGGCGACCGGGGCCGCGAGCCGGATGTGGCCCATGCGCTCGCGCCGCACCTTGGATCGGGTTACCTCCACGCCGCACCGGTCACAGATGACTCCCCGGTAGCGGATCCGCTTGTACTTGCCGCAGAAGCACTCCCAGTCCTTGGTTGGGCCGAAAAGCCGCTCGCAGAAAAGACCGTCTTTCTCCGGCCGTAGGGTGCGGTAGTTAATGGTTTCCGGTTTGGTGACCTCGCCGTGGGACCAGTTTAATATCTGCTCTGGAGAGGCGATGGATATTCGAATAGCGTTGAAATTGGTGCCCTGGGAATCGGTTCTGTCTGCCATCCTTACCATTAAATCGTCTCCAGTGGTAGATAAAGCTCGGTGTCATCGGAGGTTCTCCGGGTTAGTGAAGGCCGGTCGTCCTCATTCAACAGCTCCACGGACAGCCCCAGGCTCTGGAGTTCCTTGAGCAAGACGTTGAATGATTCCGGCACTCCGGGCTGGCCGATGGGCTCGCCTTTCACTACTGCCTCGTAGGTCTTGACACGCCCCGCCACATCATCGGATTTTACCGTCAACACCTCCTGCAAGTTGTAGGCCGCGCTGTAGGCTTCCAGTGCCCAGACTTCCATCTCGCCGAACCGCTGGCCGCCGAATTGGGCCTTCCCGCCCAGCGGCTGCTGGGTGATCATGGAATAAGGCCCGGTTGACCGGGCGTGGATCTTGTCTTCCACAAGGTGAATGAGTTTCAAAATGTAGATGCTGCCCACCGTTACCAGTTGGTCGAAGGGCTCTCCGCTACGGCCGTCGAATAGCTCGAACTTGCCAAAGGTGGGGGGTGAGATACGTTTTTCACGGTGGACCTTCAACGCCAAGTCGTGCAACTCGGCGGGGTCCAGCCCTTCCGTTTCTTCGCCGGCCGCGTCCTTAAGCCATAGACGCAAGCACGCCGCTTGGGCCGCTCCCCTCACCGATTCATCGAAGAGGTGCCGGCCATCGAAGCCCCTCTCCTCCAGCCAGCTATACGCCCGGGAGTAGTCGATCCAGGGAGCGTCGTCGTTGGGGCTGGCCTCGTTGGCCTCGGCTTGCTGAACGAACCAGACCCGGGCCAGGGCGTCTTCAATGGAGACATCCCGGGCGCCGTCGAACACCGGCGTGTTGGCCCGGAAGTGCAGGTTATGGGCCGCCCAGCCAAGGTGGGTTTCCAGCACCTGCCCAAGGTTCATCCGAGAAGGTACACCGATGGGGTTCAGGATGATGTCCACCGGGACGCCGTCGGCCAGGTAGGGCATGTCCTCCTCGGGCAGGATGCGGGCGACGACACCCTTGTTGCCGTGACGGCCGGCCATCTTGTCCCCGACGGATATCTTCCGGGTCTGGGCAATCCACACGCGTACTGCTTCGTTGACGCCGGGCGATAGGTCGTCCCGGTTGGCCCGGTCCAGCACCTTAACGTCGATGACCTTGCCTCGCTCGCCGTGAGGCACCCGCAAGGAGGTGTCTTTAACGTCGCGGGACTTTTCTCCGAAGATGGCTCGCAGCAGCTTCTCTTCCGCGGTAAGCTCGGTTTCACCCTTGGGGGTAACCTTGCCCACCAGAATGTCCCCGGGACCGACATCGGCGCCGACTCGAATGATGCCCCTCTCGTCCAGGTCGCGGAGACTTGCCTCACCCACGTTCGGGATGTCCCTGGTGATCTCCTCGGGACCCAGCTTGGTTTCCCGGGCTTCCATCTCGTGTTTCTCGATGTGGGTCGAGGTGAAGTAGTCGTCCTTGACCAGCCTCTCGCTGACGATGATGGCGTCCTCGTAGTTGTAGCCCTCCCAAGACATGAAGGCGACCACCACGTTCTGGCCCAGGGCCAAATCCCCGTGGTCGGTGGAAGAGCTGTCGGCCAGAACGTCCCCCCTGTCCACGGTGTCGCCCTTGGCCACGATTGCCCGCTGGTCGAAGCAGGTCCCCTGGTTGGTGCGGGCAAATTTAATCAGAGGGTGATTGTGCGCTTCCCCCTCTCGGTCCATGACCACGATCTCGCGGCCGGTTACCGCCGTCACCGTGCCGGACGTCAGGGAGAGCACCACCTGGCCGCTGTCCCGGGCCACCCGGCTCTCGATCCCGGTGCCCACCACCGGCGCCTGGGGCCGGAGTAGCGGCACCGCCTGGCGCTGCATGTTGGATCCCATGAGGGCGCGGTTGGCGTCGTCATGCTCCAGGAACGGGATGAGGGCTGCCGACACGCTCATGATTTGCATCGGGGAGACGTCCATCAGGTCTACGGAGTCCGGCGTGTCCTCGGTATAGGTCTCACCGACCCGGACTTCCACCCGGTCTTCAATGAACTGGTTCCGGCGGTCCAACAGGGAGTTGGCCTGGGCCACCCGGAAGGTCTCCTCTTGGTCTGCCGATAGGTAGATGACTTCGTCCTCACCGGAGGCCACGAAAGGCCGGACGGGCACCGACGTGCCCTGAGGCAGCTCGCGCACTGCGGCGAGCTTCTTACCGTTGATGAGCCTTCCCTTGGCGACGATAAGCTGGCCGGATTCATCCACCACGTCAGCGCCGGCGATGCGCCCGTCCATCTCCGGGGCGTCGCTGGGCAGGCTCTTCAATACCCGGCGATACGGGGACTCGATGAAGCCGTAGGCGTTGATCCGGGCGTAGGATGCCAGAGAGCTGAGCAGGCCGATGTTGGGGCCTTCCGGCGTCTCAATGGGGCAAATCCGCCCGTAGTGGGAGAAGTGGACGTCCCGCACGTCGAACCCGGCCCGTTCCCTGGATAGGCCACCGGGGCCCAGGGCCGACAGGCGGCGCTTGTGGGTCAACTCGGCCAGGGGGTTGGTCTGGTCCATGAATTGGGACAACTGGGAGCCCCCGAAGAACTCCCTGACCGCCGCTACCACCGGCCGAATGTTGACCAGACCCTGGGGGGCGGCGGTTTCCGGGTCCACCAGGGTCATCTTCTCCTTGACCATCCGCTCCATGCGCAGCAGGCCGACGCGCACCTGGTTTTGCACCAACTCGCCCACGGCCCTAACCCGGCGGTTGCCCAGGTGGTCGATGTCGTCGGGGCGTCCCTGTCCCTGGTTAACCAGGATCATGGTGCGAATTACGGCCACCACGTCGTCCAGGCTCAGGGTCATCAGCGAGGAGTTGCTGGTCTGGGCCAGCCTGCGGTTCAGCTTGTAGCGGCCCACCCGGCCCAGGTCGTAGCGCCGGGCGCTGAAGAACAGGTTCCGGATCAGGTTTCGAGAGTTTTCCAGGCTGGGAGGCTCGCCCGGCCGCAGACGCCGGTAGAACTCGATCTGGGCGGCGGCGATGCGCTTGGCCTGTTCGCTGACGAACTCGAAATCGGGACGGAGCCACTCCCAGAGGGAGCGTAGGTCGTCTTCCCGGAAGTTCATATCCTTGACTTCAGAGGCAGGGTCCCGGTCCAGGGTGGACTGAATGTACCGGTGGTTTTCGTCGGTGTCCACCTCCTCGAACAGTTCGAGCAATTCTTCGTCTGTGGCCACTCCCAGCGCCCGGAGGAAGGTAGTGGCCGACACCTTGCGTTTGCGGTCTACCTTGACCGAGAGCACATCCTTGGAGCTGGTTTCGAATTCCAACCAGGCGCCCCGGGAGGGGATCAGCTTGGCGAAGCAAAGGCTCCGGTCGCTCGCCAGGTTCTTCTCGTACACGAAGTAGATGCCGGGGGAACGCACCAGCTGGCTGACCACCACGCGCTCGGCGCCGTTTATAATGAAGGTGCCATTGGGAGTCATCATGGGTATATCACCCATGAATATCTCCTGTTCCTTGATCTCCCCGGTGTCTTTCATCACTAGACGGGTTTTGACGTAGAGGGGCTGGGAGAAGGTGATTTCCCGTTCTTTGCTCTCTTGAGGAGTGTATTTGGGTGTCCAGAAGTAGTGTTCCTGGAAATGAAGTTCGTACTTCTTTCCGGTGTAGTCTTCAATGGGAGAGATTTCCACGTAGACTTCGCGGAGCGCATCGGTCTTGAACCAGTCCCAAGACTGGATCTGGCCCTGGATGAGGTTGGGGACATCTAATACTTGCGGGATTCGGGCGTAAGACTTAATATCAGGAAGTTGCAAAGCATGTCTATCCGGCGCAGGGGGCAAACCCATTTCCCATTCTCCTCAGGGCGAGTGAATAAATCGGTCGGGGTGACCGGAGCAACGGCTCGAAAGAGGAATTACTTAAGTCGAGGTCGGCTAGAGGGATGACAGAAGTCGTGGCTTGTGGCATATACCCGTAACCTTTTATTATACAGGCACGCCGCTTGTTGTCAAGAGTTTACATGTGAATATTGCCGCGAGTTCACCATACCACTCCAACCGAGAGGGGACGGGCTCTCTGTCGTCGTGACTCCGGAACATTCGGCCAACCGTGATGAGACCTCCAGCCTCCCTGGCTCCTTGTCTGGACTCCACGGCCCGCGGCGATTAGCTGGCCTACGATGGTGAAATTCCGCCTGGATCCGGCCAACCTGACCTTTGCCGGCCAGAAGATTCATTACGCCTGGGTGGTGGTGGGGCTGGCGGCCTTGATGCGGCTGACCAGCTCTTCTTTCAGGACATCCTCCAGTGTGTTGATCCCGCGGCTCGTGGAATCCTTTGGTTGGAGCTACGGCGCCGTGGGACTGGGGTTCTCCATCCAGTGGATCGTCTCCGGGCTTTTCGGCCCTCTGGCCGGCGGGATGGGCGACCGCTACGGCGTCCGGGTCACCATGGTGGTGGGAGCCCTCCTGTTCATTGCTGGCATGGTGCTAACTGGCACTATGTCCCATTTGTGGCAGTTCTACCTCTTCTTTGGGGTCCTGCTCAGCTCCGCCATGGGAATATTCCAAGTACCTCTGACCGCGGCGGTTACCCTCTGGTTCAGGAAGCACCTGGGTGTTGGCATCGGCATTTTGCAGGCCTCTCAGGGCTTGGGGCCTCTGGTAGCTGTCCCCATTATGCTTTTCATCCTCAACTGGTTCGGAGGGGGAGTTGACGGCATCAGGGCGGCTTTCTGGCTCCCCGGGCTGGCTGGGGGGGCCGCCCTTCTCCTGCTGATAACGCTGTTCCACAATGAGCCGGCCGACCTGGGGCTTCGTCCCCTGGGCGCCTCGTCGGAGGAACTCATACGGAGGCTGCAAAGAGGTGAGGTGGCCCGAGCCAGAAGCAAGGCATTTCTCCATCAGGTCCAGCGTACCACCACCTTCTGGAACCTGATCGGCATCCACTTCTGGGGATGCGCCGGCCACTCCATCATAATCGTCTACTTGGTGGCCATGGCCGAAGCCAAGGGCGTAACCGAGGCCGCAGCGGCCGGGACTTTCGTCGCCCTCACGGTGTCCAGTTCTATCACCCGGTTCGTGGTCCCCGTCGTCGCCGACCGCGTGGGAAGCAAATGGGCCATGGGGACGAGTTTCTTCCTCCAGACCGCCCCGGTACTTATGCTCTTCTTCGCCAACGAGCCCTGGATGTTCTACGTTTTCGCCACCATGTTCGGTATCGGATTTGGCGGCGAGATGAGCGCTTTCCCCATAATCAACCGCCAGTACTACGGCGGCGCCCCCATCGGCGCCACCTTCGGCTGGCAGATGATGGGATCGGGCGTCGGCATGGCGGCAGGGTCCTTGGCCGGGGGGCAGCTGCGAGACCTGACCGGCGACTTCACTGCCACCATAGCTCTTTCTTTCACGATGAGCTTGATTGGCGTACTATCCATCCTACTGCTGCCTGCCACCACCCGTCCCTTGCTTCCCGACTGGGAGGAAGCGTTGCCCGAGGAGATTCGCTCTCCCGCTCCGCCGTAGACTCGTAGCGGCGTGGCGGGCCGTTCCGGGTTCGGGTTCCAGCGGCTTGGAGCAACATCTGATGCGGTTTCGTGCGAGCCTGAGGGCTTTGTGCTAAACTCCGGTGGCAGTTGGCAACTAGGCTCGAATGGAGGTGGCAAGATGCTAGATTTGATCATTCGCGGCGGTCAGGTGGTAGCCCCATGGGGAGTGGGCGAATGGGACGTGGCGGTCCAGGGTGAGAAGATCGTCGCCGTCGCCGCCCCGGGGACCCTGACCGAAGATGCGGTCCGGATTATTGACGCCTCCGGCAAGGTTGTCGTGCCCGGTGGAATCGAGCCGCATGCCCACATCGCCGCGCCGATAATGGGGCAGGGAGACCTGAAAACCGCTCCACCGGAGCAGGTGAGCCGGGCCGCGCTCTTCGGCGGCACCACCACCCTTCTGGACTTTGCCATCCAATTTCCCGGCACCGATGTCAACCAGGCAATCCAGGAGCGAACGTCCGTCTGGAAAGGGAAATCCTACTCCGACTACGCCCACCACTTAATGCTGTGCGGCGCGCTTTCGGACAACATGTTTGGCCAACTGGGTGAGGCTGTTGAAGACGGATTCTCCACGTTTAAGATCTTCACCACCAACGTCCGCCCGGCCTCCAGCTCAGGCGAGCCGCGCATGGTCCGCATGGGCCACCTGCACGACCTCATGGAGCGGGTGCAGCGCCTGGGGGCCATGCTGATGGTCCACTCGGAGGACGACGACATGGTCCAGCACATGTACGAGAAGCTGGCCCAAGAGGAGCGAACCGAGTGGTGGAACATGCACTTGGTGCACAGCAACGAGTCCGAGGACGTGTCCATCCGGCGGGTGTTGCGGGTCTCCGAGTGGACCGGATCGCCGGTGTACTTCGTCCACGTGAGCGCCAAGCAGGGGCTGGAAGCGATACAGGAGGCCCGGGCCAAGGGGATGCCGGTCTACGGTGAGACCCTCCACAATTACTGCTGCTTCAACTCCGACGACTACAAAGAGGAGTACGGGATGAAGTACCACACCTATCCCTCGCTCAAGTCGGAGGAAGACCGGAGGGCGCTCTGGGACGGCATTGTTCGGGGCGGCCTGAGCACCATGGCCACCGACGAATACTGCACCTCTTGGAAGGTCAAGGTCGCCGGCAAGCTGGTATCCAACGTAACCGGGGGGCACAACGGCGCTGAAACCCGGCTCGGGATCACCTACAGCGAAGGGGTCTCCAAACGGGGGATGTCCCTGCAGCGGTTCGTAGACGTGACCTCGGCCAACGCCGCCAAGATCATGGGGCTCTACCCGCGCAAGGGTGTCATCGCACCGGGCAGCGATGCCGACATCGTGTTCATCGACCCCGGCTTCAAGAGGCCGCTGGCCATGTCTGACTTCCACATCACGGACTACAGTATCTGGGAAGGGTTTGACGTCGCGGGCTGGCCGGTGCTGACGATTCTGCGGGGCAAGGTGGTGGTGGAGAACGGCGAACTCAAGTCCAGCCTGGGCAGCGGCAAGTTCATTCCTCGCAAGGTGGACCCGGAGTTCGCCAGCCGGCCTGCCTGCTAGCCGCCCTGCGCCGCAGGCTGGGCTGAGGGGTGGCCAGCGCACCACCGGATGCAGTTGGCCACCGGCAGCATTGCGCGATTCCGTCTAAAAGGACCGCCGCGCCTCAGTTGTTGGGCGCCCCCTCCCGAATCCACTCCACGAGCAGGGCAATATCCTGGTCCGGGAGGGGCGAACCGGCCAGAGGCATCCGCGGCTGAAGCTCCCCGGTGAGCCGCTGGACCAGGATGCTTTTTGCCGGGTCGCCCGGCACGACTACCTGGTTGGCAGTGCTCCCCGCCATCAATGAGTCGTAGGAGTCTAGGTAAAGACCCATCTGGCCGCCGTGGCATCGAACACAGTTCCTCGTCAAGATAGGGCGTACGTCCCTGCTGAAGCTCACAACAGCCTGACCGCCCGGGGTCGACGTGGGTGCGGGGGTTACCGCGGGACGCGGCGCCACGGGCGCCATCATTCCCCGGTTCGACATCATCCCGCAGGATCCCAATAAGGCCGCCAACGCCACTAGGAGAACGATCAAATACGATGATCGCATCGCTGGGACCCCAGTGTCCCCGCCCCACCTTTTTAGCCACGAGGGACTGTCGATGTTTCATCGACACCTTCGTTGAATCAACATAACGCGGCTTTCCGCCGTGTCCTTGGCCCCAGCATGATCACGGGGACCCGCGGACGCCATCGGCAACCTGGCGCTTGGGATACTCAAGAAGCTCCCACATCGAGCCGGCTATCCCCGTAGCACTCCGTGGCGCTCCAGGATGCGGGCCAGTTCGGCCACGCCGTCGGAGATCGTCTGGGCCGAGGGGTGGCCGAAGCACAGCCGGATGCAGTTGGCCCCCCGGCCTTCCGGCGAGAATTGGCTACCGTTGTAGTAGCTGACCCCTTCGTTGAAAACCTGCTCCTGGATCGCGGCCAGGTCGGCGCCCTCGGGGAACTCCACCCATATGTACAGCCCGCCCTCGGGTTTGCTCCAGGTGGCGGCGCTGCCAAAATTCTCGCCCAGGGAGGCCAGCATCGCGTCCCGTTTCACCCTTAGCGACCGGTTCTGCTCGTCGATGTGCTGGTACATGTCGTGCTTAAGGTACTCCTCCAGGGCCAGCGCCGCAAACTCGTTGACCCCCCCGCCGGCTTTGAAGCCGATGGCCCGTTGCACCACCGCCTCGGGGGCGACCAGGTAGCCCATCCGCATGCCCGGCGCGACCAGCTTGGAAAAGGAGCCGACGTACATCACCCGGCCCGTCTCGTCCAGCGAGTGGAATGAGGTCACGTCCTCCCCTTCGAAGCGCAGGTCCACGTAGCAATCGTCCTCGAAAATCGGGACCCCGTATTCCCTGGTGATGTCCAGAATCCGGTGTCGCCGTTCCAGGGGCAGAGTCCAGCCCAAGGGGTTCTGGAAAGCGGGTATGGTGTAGAGGTACTTGGGTTTCTTGCCCTCACCCGAAAGCCGCTTCAGGGTCGCCTCCAGCTCCTCGGGTACGATGCCCTGGTTGTCGCACTTGAGGCTCACCACGTCCGCGCCATAGCGCCGGAGCTGGCGCAGGCTGCCCAGGTAGACAAACTCCTCGGCGAGCACCACGTCTCCCGGATCGGTCAAAGTCTGTATGAGCATCGCGATGGCCTCGCCGGAGCCGGCGGTCAGGACCACGTCGCCTGGGCTCACCGTCATGTTGCGGTCGCGGGTCAGCTTCTCGGCCACCAGCTGGCGGAGGGACAACAGCCCGGCGGCCGCGGGATAGTAGGCCAGGTCCCTTCCCTCCCGGTCGAGTGCTACCTTGAGGGCGTCGGCCAACCCCTCCAAAGGCAACGTGTCGGGGTCGGGATAGGCCACCGCGAAGTCGTACTTGGCCCGACGCGGAGCGGCGGCGGGGGTCACCGTGGTGTTCTTGGCAAACAGGCTGTCATAGGTGAAACGGCGCGACTCTTCCAATACTGCCTCCCGGTGGCTTGAATCTATTGCGAATCCGGCATTGTCTCGCCCGGTTTCCTCCGAGCATGGAGTTTCCAGCGTCCTTCCATCATACATGGGCATACTGGGGTTGAAAACCGGGGTAGCGGCCAGGGGTGCCGGCCATGTTGATCCAACGTCGTGCCGGAGGTGGCCGGGGCGAGAGGCCCAGGGACAGGCGCTGGAAACAACGGGAAAGCGCCGGTTCATAGACCGGCACCTCGCTAGTGGCTTGGCCCCCGGTCGGTCATCACTATGATCCGGACAAGAAATGGCTCGATAACCGTCCCGTCATCCTGGCGAGGCTTCTCTGGGTTCCGGCCTTCGCCGGAAAGACGATGGTAGGGGTGGCTCCCGGTCTCCGCTGGGATGACGAGAGTAGGGGTGGATTCCGGCCTTCGCCGGAATGACGGTGGTGGGGCTTGATTCCGGCCTTTGCTGGGACGCTGGTTTGGTAAGGGAGTGTCGCCCGGTGTTGCCGATGCAAAGCTATCTACGTGCCTGTACCCTTCAACGCGATCATCCATGGCGCCACGGATTGCCCGGACGGGCCAGAGGGTATCCCTGCCGGGCGGCTAGCCGGGCAGTTTCAAAAGGCGGGCTGCATTGCGGTATTCCACTTTCTCCCGGACCTCGTCGCGCAAAGGGAGCTTGCGGAAGGCGTCCACCATCGGCTTGAGCGGGACGATGGGAAAGGCGGTGCCGAATAGCAGGCGGTCGGCCAGATAGGTGTTGGCCGCCTCAACCCAATGCTGGTATCCGGGCATGCTCACGCCGTAGGCGTCCGGGACGAGGTAGACGTTCGGGCGCCGGAGGGCAACTCCCAAGCATTCCATAACCCAGGGCCAGCATGCATGGCGGACGACCAGATTCACGGTGGGAAAATCGGCCGCGACACGGTCCAGATGGACCGGATTGGAGTACGAGATATCCGAACCCACCAGAGCGCTGAGGGTAAACAACACCAGGGCTCCCCGCTCCCGGCATAGCTCGTAGATCGGGTAAAGCTTGGGGTCGTCGGGGTACAGGGGCGGTACCCCCATGCTCGGTTCCACCGCTATGCCGATCAATCCCAGGTCGTCCAGACAGTGCTTGGTCTCCGCCAGGGCCTGACTCAAGTTCGTGAATTGGACTCCCGCAAACGCGGTGAACTTGCCCGCGTACTCTTGCATCACCCCGGTCAGGTCCTCGTTCTTGGTGCCGACGCTGGGCCGGCCGTGGCACACTCCGTGCACGATCCCGGCATCATCCATCTCCTTCAGGAGCAAGCCCATGGAGAACTGCACCGCCGCCGGGGACACGGTCATGCCGATCCGGGGCGCGAAGTTGTCCTCGGGCTTCTTTTGATACTGCTCCAGGTTGGTCAAGGACTTGTAGGGCGGCCTGAGGCTGAAGTCGATAATCATAGCTCTGGACCTCGTGACTGTGATTGGCCGGTCTCACGCTGGCTGACGGCGCTGAGACCGTCGGAGGACGGCTTGTCCCGGTTCGCGGGGATTACGATGGCCGGATAGGACCGGCCTGCGCCGCTGCCATCATACGCCTTTCCACTTTGGCCCTCAAACGGGATTCCGGTGGGCGCTCCCCTATCCACGACAGAGGACCCAGGCCGGCAAGTGATTGGCCGAAAACCGTCGTGGGGGTGCATGAAAATCCCCCCGGCCCCGTTCGGGAAGGGGCGCCAAGGGGGATCTAGTTCAGGCTCATCGGATGCGGAGTTTTCGCCGCGCTCGGCGGTTGATTACAGGTTGAACTGGGGCTCCAAGTACTCCTTCAGCTTGTTATAGATTTGCAGCCGGCCGCGTTGGGTATCCATCACGATGAGACGGCCATTGCCTTTATCAAAGAAGACTCCCGCGGGCACGGAGAACCGCCACTCCGGCTCGGTGGAGCGCACCCGGCGGCGGGCCTTGATCAAGTCCACGTTTGCTTCCACCGTCATCATGGCCCACTTGGATAGCTCCTGGGCGTCTCCGATAAGGCTGGTGATGAACCGTCCGTCCGGGTCGAAGATGTGCACCCGGCCCGGCTCCATGCCGTTGTTGCTCCAGTCGCTGACGTACACGTCCCCTTCCGGGTCGACCGCGACGCCGGTGGGGTAGTAGAGCTTCCCGGAACCGGTGGCGCCGCCGAACTGGGCGATCCACTTCCCGCCCGCCGAGAATTTCTGGGCCCGGTGGTTCCGGTGGTCGGCCACGTACACGCACCCCTGGTGGTCCACGGTGATGCCCCAGGGGGAGTCGAACTGGCCGTCCCCGGCGCCGTAGCTGCCCCAACTGGCAAGCGGCCGTCCGTCCTTGGTGAATTTGCGGACCTGATGCCTGCGGCCGCCGACAACGTATAGGTTTTCGTCGGAGTCCATGGCGAGGCCGGAGGCTCCGTAGGGCTCGTTGTCGGCGCCATCCAGCACGTTCCAGTTGGATAGAAAGCCCCCGTCCTTATCGAAGATGGTGACCCGGTCGAGCCACTCGTCGGTAATATAGACGTTTCCCCGGCCGTCGGCGGCGATCCCCGATCCCCAGATGAACTCACCGTCCCCGTCGCCATAGTTGCTGAATTCCCCCAGGTACTCTTCATCGCCGGCGCCGGCGCCGGCGGTAAACATGCTCACCCGGGCCCCGACTCCCGTATGGTTCCAGCCAACACTGCTGATGCTCTCACTTCCCCGGTTGATCACGTACATGACGCCGTCCGCGCCCAGGGCCGCCGATTGGGGGTTGGTGAACCCCATCCCTCCTCCCGCGGCACTCCGTCCCACACAATGGCTGTAATCGTAGATTCGCCCGGCTACTACCTGCGTAAGCATCTCTGTCACCCCGTGAGTTTGTCGTTAGTTGTCGTTAATTAAGGAAGCTGATCTTCTCGAATGCACCTTCCACCAGGGGTTTGGCGTCCAGGTGCAGCCAGTCCTCCAGGATGGTGGTGTACAGCCCCCGGAAGTCCACGTTGGGGACCACGTCGCCTTGCTCCAAGTCCGCCGCTTTCAGGGAGGGGTACTCGCTGTATAGGCCGCCCTTCACCCGGTCGCCGATAACGAAGGCAGCCCCGGCGGCGCCGTGGTCGGTGCCGGAGCCGTTGTCGTGGGTCCGGCGCCCGAACTCGCTGAAGAGGAACATGATCACGTTGTCGGCGGCGTCATGCTCCCGCAGGTCATCGAAGAAGCACTCGACGCCCGCCGAGACGTCTTTCCACAGCTTGTCGAGCATGCCTACCTGGTTGGAGTGGCTGTCGAAGGTGCCGTGGTCGCAGTACAGGACGCGGGTGCCAAAGCCGGCCAGGTGAATCTGGGCGATGCCCTTGAGCTTCTTGGCGATGGCGGTGTTGGGATACTCGACGGTGGAGGAGTAAATCTTGGGGGCTTCCTTCAAGATATCGGCGCCTTTCAGTGTGTCCAGCCCGGTCTGGCCCAGGTAGTCCATCACCGCGCCGCTCCCGATAGCGGGGGAATACATGCGGGCGAACCGGTCCAGGATACGGGCCCGCTGCCGCTCCTCGGAGATGCCCGTCAACAGCCCGTAGGTATCCAAGTCGTCCACGCAGGCCACCGGAACCCCCGGCAGCACCAGCGACCGGAAGAGAGTGGAACCGAAGCTGACGACGGTCAGGACGTTTTCCTTGTTGGGGTCGATCTCCCGGGCGGCTCGTCCCAGCCACCCCTCGGTGCCCAGCTTGTTCGGCTCGCACGTGTGCCAGATGTCCATGGACCGGAAATGAGACCGGGGGGAATTGGCGTAGCCCACGCCGTGAATGATGGCGACGTCGCCCCTATCATACAGGGTTTTGATGGGCGCCATCTCGGGATGGAAACCCACGTGGTCGTCCAGCGGAAGTATCCGGTCTTCAGGAACCCCAACCGCGGGACGGTTGTCGCGGTACAGAGGGTTGGCGTAGGGGATAACCGTGTTCAGGTAGTCGTTTCCGCCGGTTAGCTGGAGAACCACCAGGACCGGGTCTTTCTTAGTGCTGGTCATCTCCTTACTCCTTTTCGAAATTCATGAGCCGGTGAATAGGTTGGGCTCGGACTCGCCCAAGCGGCCGATTTTGGGTTTGACTCTCGGCCGAGGCCGAGAGTCAATCTTTTTCACGAACCCTATGCGTCCTATGCGTATTGATATTCCCGCAGCGCCACGATGAGCTGCAACAGCTCACTGGTTCTGCGGGTAGAAGATTGGGTGGCCTCTTCCGTATCCCAGCGGAACTGGCCGTCTTCGCCGGCGAAGCCCACCAGCTCCTGGCGGCTCTCCGGAGTGACCTCGAGGGGCCCCATCAGGTCCAGGCAGCCGTCCACCAACTGCTCGGCGGTCAGATCGCCCCGGGCCTTCAGCCGGGTGATGAGAGACTGGATGCCGGGACGGGTCACGTCGCCCACCAGGTCGGCGGTGAAATTGATTCGCCGCGCCAGGGAGCCGCTGTTGATCCACTCGGCGCCGGTATGCCAGCCCTCAACACTGGGGGGATTCAGCAGTTCCTGCCCCATGTAGCCGGGTTGCCGGGACAACTCACCGATACCCGGAGCGGGAAATTCGGCGCCGCCTACCAAGCGCAAAGTGCCTACGACCACCTCGGCCGGGCTCTTTATCTTGGCGAACCGGGCGTTCTTGAAGAAGTCCGAGTTGAACAGCACCCGCAGCATCGAGCGAATGTCGTAGCCGGACTCGACCAGGGTCTTGGACAGGAGGTCGATGGCCTCCGGGTCCCGCGGCGGGGTGACCGACCAGGCGGGCACTTGGGCCTCGTCGGCGACGAAGTAGTTGTACAGATGCCGGGCCACGAACCGGGAGGTTGCCGGCTGATCACAGACAATCCGGATGATGTCTTCACCGTTGAGCCGGCCGGTCTCGCCCAAGAAGGTTTTTTCGCCGTCGTCGTGGTCTTCTTCGCGGTACTCAAATTCCCAGTCGTACCGGCCGATGGGGAACCGGGGCAGCTTGGGGATAATGGTCCACCCGGTGAAGGCCCGGGAGCACTCTCTTACGTCCACCTCGGTGTAGTTGCCTACGCCCATGCTGAACAGCTCCAGCAGCTCCCGGCCCCAGTTCTCGTTGACCGCAACCGCGTGGTTCTCGCAGTTGTCCAGCCAGTAGATCATGGCCGGGTCCTTGGATAGCGCCATCAGCAGCTCCCGGTAATCCCCCATGCCCTTCTTGCGAAACATGAAGAGCTGGTCCATCAGCTCGTCGTAGTGGTCCACCTTGGAAACCCCGGCGGCGAACACCCCATGCCAGAACAGCGCCATCTTCTCTTCCAGGGGCCGCTTGGTGGTGATCATATCGTGCATCCACTCGGCGGCGCCCATGCCGGGCAGGGTACCGGGCCGGAAGATCCACGGGTGGTACCGGATCATCTCGAACCTATCCAGGGGCTCCTGCGCCTCGGGGTGCAGCAGCTCCTCAACCGTCGCCTCGTACCCTTTCGCGGCTCGGGTTTCGAGTTCCTCGCGGGGCGCGCCAAAGCCGGCGCGGCGCATCAAATGGGCCATCAAACCAATCTTTTGGTCAGCCACTTCCTTGCCCCCTTTGTATAGAGTGATATTCCGGATAGAGGTCGGACCGGCTCGCTGTCCACGCCCGGTTGGCTGAAACTTTTCTTGAATGTTTTCCAAATAATAATGGGACGCAACCTAACTGTCAACGGATGCGTCCCAAATGATCCAAAGCTGCCGGCGGGGCATTCTCACCTGGAGAGAAGGAAACCGCAGTCCTCGCCTTTCTTCGCCGGTGGGCGCCCTCCCATTGCCCGATTTCGGAGATAGCCGTTAGGCTCATCCGTTCGCCCTGGGTTTGTCGATGAGCCGGCAATGCCCTTTGTCGAGGGGAGGTGTTAGCCGTCGCCCCGCAGCACGCCGGCCAGGGTGCCGGTGTTCTCCACCCCTTCCAGGGTGTCCAGCAACCCAATTGCCTCTTCGGTGGCCGCCGGGGTGAGAGCCAGGGAGGCACAGTCCCGGAATTTGTTCCGGATGTCGTCCAGGGTGGTGCCCCGTAGCGCGCCCTCGTTGGGGCGGTCCATCCTCTCCTGCAACACTCGTCCGTCCCGCAGGTGGACCTCCACGACGTTGTAAGCCTCTATCCAGCTCGGCCGGCCTTCATAGCCGGGAATGCGGACCATCTCCACCTTGGGAATCAGTGACTGGGCCTCCGGCCGCATCACCTGCTCGTCGGTGAAGGTCCCCAGCCCTATCTTCTGGTCCAGGAACGCCGCCGCCATGCAGTAGTTCATGCTGAATTTGCCCTCCAGGCCCTGCTTGGGCGAGGAGTGGATCAGGGACCGGGGCGGGTCGAAGTCGACCAGCACGGCAATCCGGTCGATCTCCCCCGGATCGATGGTCTCGCGCGCCAGTAAGCCGGCGGCGGCATTGAGGGCCAGGTGGGCGCTGCCGCAGCAGGGATACTTCTTGATCTCGATGCCCGTTTCGGTGAAGTAGCAGCGCCGACCCAGGTCCTCAAGCAACTTCTCCATGTTGTATCCGGATCCGCCGGAGAAAGCGTGCAGGAAGCCGAACCTGCCTTCTATGGCATCATTGCTGGCGGTGAACCCCGCCTGGACCAGTTTGGCGGCGGTTACCCCGTTGCGGCCGGCGGCGCCCGCGTGGTAGGGCTTGGTCATCGTACCGAAATTCTGCCTCAGGCCGGCCGCCTGGGAAGCGGCCAGGGAAATGGCCATGGCGGTCTGGTCCTGGTCAAGCTTGAGCATCTTGGATGCCGCCGCCGCCGAGCCCAGGGTCCCCAGCGGACTGGTGGGATGCCAGCCCAGGTCGTCGTGAAAATTCACGCTGGTGGAGTCTCCTACGCTGCAGGCCACCTCGAAGCCCAGCATGTAGGCCAGCAGCATGTCCCGCCCCGGCGCACCCGCCTCTTCACCCAAAGCGAGGGCTGCGGGGGCCAGGACGGCGCTGGGGTGGCCCTTGACGATCCGGTTGATGTCATCGTAGTCCAGGGCGTGGGCCATGGCGCCGTTCACCAGTGTCGCTTCGGGCGCCGAGGTCTTGAAGCCTCGCCCAATCACGGAGGCTATCGGCCCGCCGCCTGTGGACCGGACGAAGTCAGATAATATGGCTGCCAGGGGCTCCACGGAGCCGGCCAGCGCGCACCCCAGGCAGTCCATCATGGCGCCCTTCGCCGCTTCGATGGCCTCGCTGGGGAAGTCTTCCAGGCTGGTGGTCGTGACGTATTCCGCGATCCTTTTGGTGATGTCCAAGGTAACCTCCTAGGCCGGTGTATCGTTGCCGGACCGCTCACTCGCTTTCCCGATGCGCCGGCCCAATTCCCGGCTGGAGCCAACGGTCCCATGGCCGGGGAAATGCAACGGTCAGTGGCACTTGTGTTATATTACCTGAAGCCCCACAAAGCAAGCTCCGGCGTTGCCTCGGGCAGGGGCAATGAGCTGGCGGAGTAATCGAGCCGCTTGCTGATTCGGGCATTATGTGCCCTTTAGTGGTGCCCACCCGGTCTCGGTTTAAGGCCATCAGATCATGAATCGGTGGATAACAGCCAGAATTGGGCGGATAAACTTGGCGGCCCGTGGATAAGCCCCGAGGGCCAAGGGGCGCCGTTGGCGTTCCTGTGACAATACGTTCACGATCGCCCGCCGCAACGTCATTTGCCTTGACTGCCCGCATCGTTGGACCGTACTTGCCCGCGGGCTGTTCACAATCCCTTGAGGAGGTCGGAATCAGTGTATCCCGGAGCACTTGGTGGCGTTCGAGTGGTGGAGTGGAGCAACTTGATAACCGGTCCTTTCTGCGGCAAGGTGCTCGGCGAGTTGGGCGCCGACGTGATCAAGGTGGAGCCTCCGGCACTGGGCGACGACAGCCGCCGCCGCGGCCCTTTCCCGGGCCATATCCCGGACCCGGAGCGGAGCGGACTGTTCCTGTTCGCCAACCTCAACAAACGGGGCCTGACCCTGGACCCGGGGACCGCTTCCGGACGGGGCATCCTGGGAAGGTTACTGGAGTCGGCGGATGTTTTCGTGGTGAACCAGCCGCCGGAACTGGTGCGGGACCTGGGATTGGACCATGAGACGCTGAAGGAGAAGTACCCCCGGCTCATCGTTACCGCCATCACTCCCTACGGCTGCAGCGGCCCGTACCGGGACTACGCCGGGAACGACCTGACGGTCAACGCCCTGGGCGGCCTCAGTTTCGGCAACGGGCATCCGGACCGGGAGCCATTGGCGAACCCCCTGTACCAGGCCAGCTATATGGCTGCCGTCGGCGCCGCCTATGCCACCGTCGTCGCCCTGCTGGGACGGGACACCACGGGCCGAGGCCAACTGGTGGATGTGTCCGAGGCCCAGGTCTCCGCCGTCCTGCTGAGCGGCTACAACCTGCCGACCTACATCTATAAGGGGGTGGCGGGTTGGCGCTCCGGCAACCGAATGCGTCTGGGCTTGTTCCCCAACTGCATTCTGCCCTGTAAAGACGGCTATGCCTGCATCGACGCTCCACAAATGGAACAGTACCAGCGGTTCATCGACCTGCTCGACGACCGGGAGTGGGTCAACGACCCCCGGTACCGCAAGCGCCGGGCCATGAGCGACCAGTACCCGGAGGAAGCGGAGGCCCTCATCGCCCCCTGGTTCACGCAGCGCACCAAAGCGGAGATCCTGCGGGTTTGCTTGGAGAACCGGATTCCCTGCGTGCCCGTGCTGACCTTCGACGAGGTGCTGGCTGAGCCTCAGCTCAACGCCCGGAATTATTTTCAAGATATCGAACACCCAACCGTCGGCACACTGCGCTATCCCGGGGCCCCCTACCGGCTGTCGGGCACCCCGTGCCGGGTCGTCCGGCCCGCGCCGGTACTGGGCCAGCACAACGTGGAAATCCTGTGCGGCGAGTTGGGACTGGAGCCCTCGGGACTGCCGGAGATGGCGAGGGCGGGAGTAATCTGAGATGCCACCCCTTCCTCTGGGTAACTACCGAATCGTCGATCTAGGCACCGCATGGGCCGGACCCCAGGCGGGCCAGATCCTCGCCGACATGGGCGCCGAGGTGGTCAAAGTGGAGACCCGGACCCGGCTGGACGGCCTGCGCCTGGGCCGCCCCATCATCGAGGATGACGCCGCCGGGGGCGACGAGGGCCTGTGGCCCGAATTGCAGCCCGTGTTCCACGGCCTGAACCGCAACAAGCTGAGCGTCACCCTGAACTTGAAGACCCCGGAAGGCTTGCGCCTGATCCGGGAACTCATCGCCCGCAGCGACGTGGTGCTGAATAACTACTCTCCCGGCGTGCTGGGACGGCTGGGCCTGGACTATCCGGAGCTTCGGAAGGTGCGTCCCGATATCATCCTGGTCTCGATGCCGTCCGTCGGTGATTCCGGGCCCCTGCGGGATATACTGGCCTACGCGCCCAATATCCAGGCGCTTTCGGGGCTGAGCGGCGTGATCGGCTACCAGGGCGAGCCGCTGGTTGGCGAACTGCAATCGCCGTGGAGCGATGCCGTGGCCGCTCTTCACGCCGCCCTGGGCACGGTGGCCGCGCTGCGGCACCGGAACTTGACCGGGGAGGGCCAGTCAGTCGAAGTCGCCCAGCTCGAGGCGACCACCTCCATGCTGGGTGAGCCGCTCCTCGACTACCAGATGACGGGTAAAGTGGCCGAGCCCCAGGGCAACTTCGACCCGGATTTCGCGCCCCACAACAACTATCCGTGCGCCGAAGAAGACACCTGGGTGGCAATCGGGGTCCGGGGTGAGAAGGAGTGGGAGGGGTTCTGCCGGGCGTTGGAAAACCCGGGTTGGACCGGGGACCCCCGTTTCGAAGACCGGCACAGCCGGGTGACCCACTTCCGGGAGTTGGACCGGCACGTGTCGGAATGGACCCGGCAGCACACATCTGAAGAGGTCACCAGCCTGTTGCAGCAACACGGTGTGGCCGCCATGCCCGTGATGAGCATCGAAGGCCAGTTCATGGACCCTCACCTACAGGAGCGCCAGGCCTTTGCCGAGGTTGAGCACCCCCACGTGGGCGCGGAGTGGGTGTACGGGATGCCGTGGCTGCTGAGCGACACTCCGGGCAGCGTCCGCACCGCCGCGCCCCTGTTGGGGCAGCACAACGATTACATATTTCTTGAACTCCTGGGTGTGCCCGGCGCCGAGTTGGAGTGCCTCCGGGCCGCTGAGGTTGTATACTGACCCGGTAGGGCTTCCACCCCCCTCGGGCTTTCAGCCCCAGCCCGTCGGCCTCTCGCCCACACCGGCTGCTGTCAATCCCCGGCTTTATCTTGGGCTGGCTTCGACCGGCGGCCTGGATTCGGGCGTTCTCCAGTGGGGCTCGGCCTGGCTGATACCTGAGGTATCTGGATGAGCCAACCGGACAAGTCGAATAACGTGATGTTGCACATTGATTAGCTCGCCCCCTAAAAGCGAAGAGAAGCGGCGTCCTCGCATCTTCTACGGCTGGTGGATAGTCTTGGTCAGCATGATCGTGGACGCCCTCAAGCAGGGCACATTCAACCGGGGATTCACTATCTTCGTTCTGCCCATCGAGACTGAACTGGGTATCAGCCGGTCCGCGGTGGCCATGGCGGATGGCGTGGGACGCCTGGTGGGTGCGGTTGAAGGGCCGGTGGCGGGCATCATGACCGACCGGTTGGGCCCCCGGATAATGATCGCTTTCGGGGGAATCGTTTCCGGACTGGGGTTCATCCTCCTGGCCCGAATCGACAGCTACACAACTTTCATGCTGGTCTTCGTAGGCGTATTGTCCGTGGGCTTTCGCGGCGGCTACAGCAACGCTACGATGGCCGCGGTGAACCAATGGTTCCGGCGCAAGAAGAGCCTGGCCATGGCCCTGGTGTCGACCGGCCACGGTGTCGGTGGCGCGTTTTTGACCCCTCTGGTAGCTGTCTTGGTGTTCAGATTGGACTGGCGATGGGCCGCATTCATCTCCGGCGTAACCATCATCGCGTTGGTCGTGCCGTTGTCGGTGCTCGTCCGGCGGACCCCCGAGAGCATGGGCCTGCTGCCCGACGGGGATAGCGTGCCCCGCGAACCGGTCTCGCGACGGGTCGAACCGCGTGGGGAAGGGGTTCCTACCCCCAAGGCCGCGGGACCGGTCATCTCGGCGCGTGCGGCCCGCCGGAGTTCCCCCGGCGTCGATTTCACCGCTAGCGAAGGGATGAAGACCTTCTCCTACTGGATGTTGGTGATCGCCGTGGGGCTGCGCAACACGGTCCACGCCGGGGTCAGTTTTCACCTCGCGCCCATGATGGTCTGGTCTGGCACCAGCGAACCCCAAGCCGCATTTTTGGTGAGCCTGACGGCTTTCGGAGCTCTGGTGTTCAACCCTGCGGTGGGATGGATGGGAGATGCCTGGTCGAAACGGAAGATGAGCGCCATAACCATGGCCGTCGGCGCGGTTGCCATGCTGATGTTGCTGGCCGGCAGCGCGAACCTGTGGTACCTGTCTCTCTTCGTTGTCCTGCTGGCCTTCGCCGAGAGCGCCAATCCGTTGGCCACGGCCATTTTGGGAGATTACTTCGGCCGGAGGAGCTTTGCCACCCTGCGGGGATGGCAGCATCTGCCCGACCAGATCATGTCCATGACCACCCCGGTTTGGATGGGGTTTGTTTTCGACCGCACGGACAGCTACTATTGGTCGTTGGTGCCCCTGGCGAGCATGTATGTCCTGGCCACCGGGTTCTTCTGGTGGCTTCCCCGGCCGCCGCCGCCGGCCCGGTTGCGCGGCCCGAAGCCACCTGCCGAAGAGGCCCAGCAAGGGGTTCCTGGGTTACAATAGCACGGGCTTCCGGCGGTGGAGCGGCGAGTGTATTATGGTCCATGGCGAACTTGTTTAGGGACCGGCCGGCGACCGGCCGGTACTTGGAGCAGGACAGGCCTTGCCCGATGGCCCGGTAACGGCCAAGGCATGGATAACCGGGGTGACATAGATAAGGATTGGTATAGAACGGAGGTAACACATGGTACTGGAGTCAGGAGAGATAACGAGAGAAGGCGTTGAGCGGCTGAAGGCCCGGTTGGGTTCTTTCAACCGGCCCCGACAGTACGGCGTGGGCCTGTTCAACGAGCAGGCAAGCCAGGATGCAATCCGCCATTTCTGCCAGGGGATCGGCGACCAGAACCCTCTTTACTGGGACCTGAGCTACGGTCACGGCACCAAGTACGGCACCATACTCGCTCCCCCGTGTTTTCTCTACAGCGTCTATTGGACCTCGGGGCGCGTTGGCGGGCTGCCCGGCGTCCACGGCTTCCACGCCGGCAACGACTGGGAGTGGTTCCGGCCCATCCGTCTGGACGACAAGATTTCGGTGCAGGAGCAGTTTACCGGCCTGGAGGAGAAGGAGAGCCAGTTCGCCGGGAAGATCTTGATACAGTCCAGCGTGAGCTACTACTATAACCAACGGGGTGAGGCCATCGCCAAGACCCGTGGCTGGCAGATTCGCGCCGAGCGCAGCGCCGCTCGGGAACGGCGCAAGTACAAGTTCGAACCTTACACCTACTCGCGCGATGAGATCGCGGCTATTCAGGAAGCCGTGCTGGGTGAAGAGATCCGGGGGAACAACCCCCGCTGGTTCGAGGACGTGAACGTGGGCGACGAGCTGAAGCCGGTGGTCAAAGGCCCCATGAGCCACGGCGACATCACCGCCTTCGTGGCCGGCTGCATCGGAGGCATCTCCCACGGAATCCAGCTGAACGAGATGCTGCGGCACCCGTCCTGGGGATTCACCGACCCCAGCACCGGCGCCCTGGAGGCCGTCATCCGCGTCCACGACATCAAGGAGGCGGCGGACAGCGCCGGGCTTCCCGGAGCCTACGACTACGGCTGCCAGCGCTGCTGCTGGATGGGCCATCTGCTGACCAACTGGGTAGGAGACCATGGGTTCGTGAAGAAGATGTACGTCGAGCTGCGGCGGTTCAACGTCCTCGGCGACACCACCTGGTGCAAGGGGAAAGTGACCGGCAAGCGTGAGGAGAACGGGGAGCACTTGGTGGACATGGACGTTTGGGGAGAAAACCAGCGCAAGGAAGTCACCATGAAGGGCACGGCCACCGTCCGGCTGCCGTCCAAGCTGGCGGCCTGGTAGGGCAAGCCCCTTCGTTTCCCAGCGTCAGAAAATCAAGGAGTTGGCTGGGCTGTTCTGCCCAGCCAACTCCTTTGTCGATAGTATCCGGACGCGCCCGCCCAGTGGCGCGATCGATCTTTTCGGGAACGGCCTGGCCTCCAGGGCACTCGCCAGCGAGTTGGGGCTACAGCCCGAACCGCTCCGCCGCTCGGGCGAAGCCTTCCATCGCCCCTTCCAGCACCCGGTCTTCCGTGCAGTACGAGATGCGGAAGTAGCCCGGCGTGCCAAACCCCCGGCCCGGCACCACTAGGACGTTCCACTCCAGCAGAGCGTTCACGAAGGCCACATCGTCCTCCAGAGGCGACTTGGGAAACAGGTAGAAGGCTCCCTGGGGCTTCACCACCGAGTACCCCAACTCGGTGAGGTGGGCGCACAGATAGTCGCGTTTGCGCTGGTATCCCGCCACGTCGACGCTGACCCCCTGGAGGGCCCGTACCACGTGCTGCATCAACGCCGGGGCGTTGACGAACCCCAGCGTGCGGTTGCAGAAGGTCAAGCCGTCCACCAGTTCCTCCTGCTGCAGATAGGCGGGGTTGACGGCGATGTAGCCGATGCGCTCGCCGGGCAGGGCCAGGTCCTTGGCGTGGGAGTTGACCACGATGGTGTTCTGGTAGTGGGGGAACACCTGGGGGTACGACAGGCCGTCGTAGATGATGCGCCGGTACGGCTCGTCGCTGATCAGGAAGATTTCAGTGCCGTGCTCCTCTTGCTTGCGTTGCAGCAAACCGGCCAGTTTAGCCAGCCCAGCGGCCGGGTAGACGGCCCCCGTGGGGTTGTTGGGCGAGTTGATGATGACCGCCCGGGTCTTCGGCGTGACGGCGGCCTCGATGGCCTCCAGGTCGGGCTGAAAGTCCGGGCCGCTGGACACCGTGACCGCCACCCCGGCGTGGTTGTCGACGTAGAAGCCGTACTCCACGAAGTAGGGCGCCAGGATGATGACCTCTTGCGCCGGGTCGAGGATGGTCTTGAGGACCACGTTCAGGGCCGCCGCAGCCCCGCAGGTCATCACGATATGGCCGGCGGCAAAGGGTAGGCCGGTCTCGTCTTTCAGGCCGTCGGCCACCGCCTGCCTGGTCTCCGGGTAGCCGGCGTTGGGCATGTAGCGGTGCATTCCCTTGACGGGGTGCTCGGCCAGGCGGCGCAACTCTTGGACGAACAGCTCCGGGGGCTCCACCACCGGGTTGCCCAGAGAAAGGTCGAAGACCTTATCTTCGCCGTGCTGGGCTTTGAGGGCGATGCCGGACTCGAACATCCGGCGAATCCACCCCCCCTGCTCCACCAGGCCCCGGACCTTCTGTGACACTGCCATATCGTGACCCCTCCAGGGAATAAGTACGCTTCCAATATCTGCCAAAGTGGTTAGTTCTTTAGGAGGGGTCTGGGGGACCCTTTCTTCCAAGAAAGGGTCCCCCAGCATCCCCAGCTATCGAATCTCAGCTCAAAGCGGCCGGGTCCGCTTCCACCATCCGGAACCCCATGCCCTTACCGAACTGGTAAGCCACGCTGTACTCCACCATCTCCATCTCCACCTCCTCGCCCAGAAGCCGGGTCATGGAGGTCACCGGCCGGTCCTCGATCCCACAGGAGACGATGTGATCGTAGTAGGACAGGTCGGTGTTGACGTTGATGGCGAAGCCGTGGTACGCGACACCCCGGCTGATTCGCACGCCGATGGCCGCTATCTTGGCGTCTCCCACCCATACGCCGGTCAGTCCCGGCTCGGGACCGCCCTGAATCTCGAAATCGGCCAGCGTGTCGATGATAATCCGCTCCAGGGTCCGGACGTACTTCACCGGGCCTCCCCATTCCCGAAGGTCCACCACCGGATACCCCACCAGTTGCCCCGGCCCGTGGTAGGTGACCTGGCCCCCCCGGTCGGTATCGTAGATGGAGATGCCCTTTGCCCTGAGCTGATCGGGGGTCAGCGAGATGTGTTCGGGGCGGCTGAGACGGCCTCTAGTGTAGACCGGGGGGTGTTCCAGGAGCAACAGGGTGTTGGGTTGTTGCCCACGGCCCACCGACTGTGCCAGGCGGGCCTGGAGGTCCCAGGCGTGTTTATAGTCGACGTTGCCCGGCCGGACAACCTGGCAGAGGGGAATGGACGGCACGCCCGAGGCCTCAGTAGATGGGGGTATCGGGACCCATGGATTCCAGCCGCGTCTTCACCGCCTGCATGAAGGCACTGGACTCGGCCCCGTCGTTGATCCGGTGGTCGAATGAAAGACACAGGTTCATCATCGACCGTATGGCGATGGCGTCGTCGCGCACCACCGCGCGTTTCAGGATCGCCTCGGTGGTCAGAATGCCCGCTTGAGGGTAGTTGATGATCGGCTGGGAGACCACGGACCCGAGGGCCCCGGTGTTGTTCAACGTGAAGGTTCCACCTTGGACATCGTCCAGGGTCAGCATCTGCTGGCGAGCCCGATTGGTCAGGTCACGGATCGCCCGGGCCAGCCCGGCCACGCTCAGCCGTTCGGCGTCATGGATCACCGGCACGATCAAGCCTTGGGGAGCAGCCACCGCGATGCCCACGTTGATCCGCTTCTTCAGGATGATCTTGTCACCGCCCCAGGAAGCATTCAGGCTTGGGTGCTCCTTCAACGATTCCGCGACCGCCTGGACCACGAACGGGAGGTAGGTCAAGTTCACCCGCTCCCGTTCTTCAAAGTCGTCCCGCACCCGGGTGCGCAGGGCCACCAGGCCGGTGATGTCAGCCTCCACCGTGCTCCAGGCGTGGGGGATCTGACTCGCGCTGCGGGTCAACGCCTCGGCGATCATCCGGCGCACTGGGGTCAGGGGGATGTGCTCCTCGTCGGTCCCGGCAGCCGGTTTTGGGGCCGCCTCCGTTGAGGGTGTGGCTGGGGCGGCGGCGGTTGGCGCCGCCGTGACGGGACCGGCTTCCAGGTACTTTTGCACGTCGTCCCGGGTGATGCGGCCGCCCAGGCCGGTGCCCTGCAGCCGGGTCAGGTCGACGCCATGCTCTTGGACCAGGCGGCGGACCGCCGGGGAAAGCCGGGGAGCCCCAGCCGTGGAGGCGGCGCTTTCGGTTGAGGCTTTTGCTGGAGCCTCTGTTGAAGTTTCCGGGAGGACCTCTTGTGGAACTTCTGGGGAAGCTTCCGGCGCCGGCCCACCGCCGGTGGGGCCCACCGGGCGGACGCCCTTGACCAGGTAACCGGTGGTCCCGGCAAGCTTCGCCGCGGTGGGTGCCGGGGCCGCCGGCCGCTCCTCCGCCTCATGGCGATGCACCGGGGTGGTCTTCACCGGGATCTCGTTGGTCTCCACTTCGGCGATGGGGGCCCCCATCGGCAGGGTCTCACCCTCTTGGGCCAGTATCCTCAGCAGCACCCCGCCCACCGGCGAGGGCACCTCCATGGTTACCTTGTCGGTAATCACTTCCACCAGCGGCTCGTAGCGCTCGATGGTGTCGCCCGGCTGTTTCAGCCACTGGCCGATGGTACCTTCAATTACCGATTCCCCGACGTGGGGAAGCTCGATGGTTACTGCCAAGAAAACATCCCCCTCATCAGTATGCGGCCAGTTTGCGCAGAGCTTCGGCTATCTTTTCGGTGTTGGGCAGGTAGGCTTCTTCCAGCGTTTCGGCGAAGGGCATGGTGGGCACATCGGGTCCGCAGAGCCGGGCAATGGGGCCGTCCAGGTGCTCGAAGGCCTCGCCGGCCACCAAGGCTGCCACCTCGGCACCCACTCCCCCGGTAACGTTGTCCTCATGGACGATGAGCAGCTTGCCGGTCTTCTTGACCGATTCCAACACCGTGTCTTTGTCCAGGGGCTTCAACGTCCGCAGGTCGACGACCTCGACGTCGACGCCCTCCGGCGCAACCGTCTCCGCCGCTTCCAGGCAATAGTGGAGCATCAAGCCGTAGGTGACCAGAGTGACATCACCCCCGGCCCGCTTCACGTCCGCCACTCCGATGGGCAGGGTGTACTCTTCATCCGGGACCTCTCCCCGGACCTGCCGGTATGTCTTCTTGTGCTCCAGGAAAACCACCGGGCTATTGTCCCGGATCGAGGATTTGAGCAGGCCTTTGGCGTCGTATGGTGTCGCCGGGGCGACCACCTTGAGGCCGGGGGTATGGAAGAAGTAGGACTCCACGTTCTGGGAGTGGAACAGGCCGCCGCGGATCCCACCGCCATAGGGAATGCGGACGACCATGGAGGCCAGCACCGCGCCGTTAGTGCCGTAGCAGACCCGGGCCGCCTCTCCGATGAGTTGATTGACGGCGGGCCACACAAAGTCGGAGAACTGCACCTCGGCCATGGGCCGCAGGCCGCGGAAGGCGGCGCCCAGCGCGATTCCCATGATGCCGGCCTCGGCCAGCGGGGTGTCCAGCACCCGAGTCTCGCCGAACTCTTCCAAGAGCCCCTGGGTGGCCAGGAAGACGCCGCCGCGCCGCCCCACGTCCTCACCCAGTACAAAGACCGTCGAGTCGCGCCGCATTTCCTCGCGGATCGCCTCCCGGACCGCCTCGATCACGGTTTTGACTGCCAAGGTGGCCTCCTCTAGGGAGCGTAAACCAGGTCGTGCAGAGTCGAAGCATCGGGGAGGCCGGCCGCCTCTGCAGCGTCGGTGGCTTCGTTGATGGCTCGGGTCGCCTGGGCTTTGATCTCCTCAACCTTTTTCGGGGTGAGGGCGCCTTCTTCGATCAGAAGGGCCGCCAGGGTTACAACCGGGTCCCGTTTGCGGGCCAATTCCACTTCATTCGCCGGGCGATACCGGCGGTCGTCGTCGTCGGTGGTGTGGGGCATGAACCGCTCCACCTTGGCCTCCAGCAACACCGGACCATGTTCCCGGGCGTGCTTGATCGCCTCGCGGGTGGCCTCGTAGCATTGGACCAGGTCCATCCCATCCACGGTGACGCCGGCGAAGCCGTATCCGGCAGCCCGGGCGGATAAATCCTCGACGGCCATTTGGCTGCTCTGCGGCACGGAGATGGCGTAGCGGTTGTTCTCGCAGATGAACACGATGGGCAGGCGGTGCACTCCGGCGAAGTTCATGGCCTCGTGGGTCTCCCCTTGGCTGGACCCGCCGTCGCCAAAGTAGGACAACACCACGGTGTCGTCGCCGAGCATCTTGCAGGCCAGGGCGTACCCCGTAGCCTGGGTCAACCCGGCCCCGACCACGTTGGAGATCTGGATAATTTTGTGGGGTAGGTCGGCGCCCTGGAGGGGAAACTGGCGCGCGCCGCTGTACGGGTCCCCCACGCGGCCCATGAAAGAGAGCATCACCTGAGTCGCCGTAAGGCCGGCGGACATTTTCAAGGCCAGGTCACGGTAGTAGGGAAACATGAAGCATCGGCCGTCCTTTTCCGTGGCCAGCAAGCTGCCCAGTTGGGCCGCTTCGTGGCCCTGGCAAGAGGCCGCGATGGGCACCTTGCCCTGGCGGTTCAATGCCCAGATCCGTTCGTCGGTGGTGCGAACCAGCACCATCTTGGTGTAGCAACTCACCAGGTCTTCGATGCTGATGCCCTCGGGCAGCGCGGCGGACGAATGATCGGCGGCGGCGGCTTTGCCGGGCTGCTTGGCGGGCTTGGGTTTGGTCCGTGGCATCGCATCCCCCATGGCTACCTGGAAAACAGAAGTGGGGCCGTCCGGGCGCCCCCTTGGCCCAATCCGGCGCGACCAGCCGGTGTGTCCCTTGGCGTACCGGGCCGGTCCCGCGTCAAATGGCGGGTCAGGTGGCGGCTTAGGCGGCCGGTCCGGGGTGACGGCTTTCCCGGTCTCGTCTTTGGGCTAGCTGCAATTATATATGTCGTTGGCTGCCCCGTAAACCGCGGCCGGCGGCCGGTCCCCAGCCGGCCGGCATACCCCTCTATCTGGTCAACCGTTGCTCCAAGAAACAAACCTCCCGGAACCCCCGGAAATCTCGTTTTGAATTGGCAAAAAAGACCTTGACAGGTCCCTCTTAGGCGTGACTTAGAATCCTGTAGTCGAGTCTCGACCCTGCATCGGGGCTTGGACAAACCTCGAAAAGTCTTCCCGTTGACCCCGGACAACTCTTAGATTCGGGTGGGCAACGCGGATGGAAACGGCCGGCTCAAAGCCTCTTCGGGCGGTCGATTGCAGGACGGACCACTGCTCCGGTGGGTTGTTTGACGGGGGGAACCCCCCAACCTAATTTCGATTTCGGGTTGCGCCCATTGTATACTCGCTTGCCTGAAATTTCCGGCCGGAGCCACCGCGGACTCGGAGGCCATTGGACGATGAGGGAGCTAACTACTCGGGAGGTGTGGAGGGCGGTGCTGGGAGAGCTGCAGCTACAGCTACCCCGGCCGACATTCGAGACATGGTTGAAACAGACCGTGGGGATTAGCTCAGACGAGCGTTCAATCGTCGTGGAAGTGCCCACCCCCTTCGCCGTGGCTTGGCTGGAGCGCCGGATGTACCAGTCCATCCAGAAGACGGTCGAGAAGGTCACCAGCCGTCCTCTGGACGTCCAATTCCAGGTGAAGACAGGGGCCGTCGCCCAGTTTGCCGAACCTCAGATGGCGAGCGGGGATTCAGGGATGCTTACCGAAGATGAGCTGAGACCGTCTTCGCAGATGCCACCCCGCCAGATGCCGGCCCTCTGTCCCAAATACACGTTCGATACCTTCGTGGTCGGCGCCTCCAACGGGCTGGCCTACAACGCAGCTCGGGCGGTGGCGGACGCACCCGGCCAAGCTTACAACCCTCTGTTCATCTACTCCGGCGTTGGGCTGGGCAAGACCCACCTGCTTCACGCCATCGGCCACGCTTGCGCCAGCAAGGGGTTGTCGGTGCTGTACGCGACATCCGAGCAGTTCACCAACGACTTCATCACCGCCATCCGCAACCGGACCACCGAGGAGTTCCGCAGCCGCTATCGCAGTGTCAAGGTCTTGCTGATGGACGACGTGCAGTTCCTCAGCGGCAAAGAGCAGACCCACGAGGGCTTCTTCCATACCTTCAACGACCTCCACACATCGGGCAACCAGGTCGTCATCTCCTCCGACCGGCCGCCCAAGTCCCTGGCCCTGCTGGAGGACCGGCTGCGCTCCCGGTTCGAGTGGGGACTGATCGCCGACATCCAACCTCCCAACCTGGAAACCCGGATGGCCATCCTGGCCTCAAAGGCCGGCCAGCTTGGAATTTCCGTGGAGGAGAGCATAATCGAACTCATTGCCAAGCGGGTCCAGAAGAACGTCCGGGAGCTGGAGGGGAGCTTGAACCAATTGGTCGCCCTCTCCCAGTTGATGAGTACCCCCATCACCCTGGAAACGACGGCGCGCGTCTTGGACGATAAGAGTGCCGACTCGGCCCGCCACGCCATTGACCCGGAGCGGATCATCGACGAGGTCTCCCGCTACTTCAAGCTGGGCCCTCAAGACATCGTCGGCAGGAGCCGGACCCAGAAGATTGCCCAGGCCCGGCAGGTGGCCATGTACCTGCTCATCTACGAGTTGGAGTTGTCACCCACCCAAGTTGGACGTTTGCTGGGCGGCCGCGACCACGCCACGGTTATCCACGGTGCAGGCAAGATTAACTGCGGGATCAACGAAGACGGTAAGCTGCGGCAGCATGTTCTCATAATCAAAGAGGCCATTTTTACGGTGGCCGCCAGTCGATAAGCCGGCTGGAGATGTGGATAGCGCCGGGTTCTCCGTGGATAACCAGCCCCACTTCGTGGATGACTTCCTTACTAAGGCGTTGGGTTTCACTGGCTGAGCCTCTGTTCCTCTCACGGATGGGGCCAACCACCGGCCTAGGTGGAGGCGGGTGTAGAGCCGGAAGGGCAGCTTCAGCGAGGTCTGGTCCAGCATGAGCCGGACCAATATCTTACGCCGTAGCGGGCGGGCCGCCAGGCAAGCGACGGCGCCAAACCCCGGTATCAAGGACAGCGCCATGACCAGTGGATTGTGGATGTTGGATCCTCCCGCCGAAACCGGCGCCTTCCGGCCCCGGAGCCGCGCCAGCTGAATCTTTGCCCAAAAAGTCGCCGTCCAGCCCAGCCGTAGCAGGCTACCCAAGGGGAACCGGAAGATGGCGGTCAGGATCATGTGGGCTCCCAGGTGGCGCAAGGCTCCACCGACCTCAGGCGAAGCCAGGTAGGTGTTTAGCTCTTTCGCCTCGGACGGGGCCAGCCTCCCTTCGCTGCTCCACCGGTCAATGCCGGCGCTGAGGAACGTCTGGGCGGCCTGCTCTCCGCCTTGCATGGCACGGGCCGTGGCCTGGTAGGCGCCCTTCCAGTTGAAAACACGGTACACCAGGCTTGCGATCCTCCCCCAGATCCGCAGTTCCCCGCTCTTCCAGGACCGGATCGATGCTTCCAGCTTCTCCGCTGCTTCTCCCAGCTCGGCAACCCCTTGGGCGCCGAGGCTGGCCGTCAAGGCCTCCGAGTTGGCGGCAACATAGCCGTGCAGCCTGGGGAGGTCCACATCGTCGAAAACGGGGAAGTTGCCTGCCTTCATCACGGAGAGCCGTTGCCCTTTGGGCAGGAACGGCGTGGCCAGGGAAGACTCGAGGTCGATGATCTTGTAATCGCCGCCGGCGGTGAGGATAAGGTTGGTGTGGGCGTGTGGGTTGTGAGGGTTCACCTGCCATACCGACAGCCCGGCTTCGGCGAAGGCCTCGGAAATCTGTCCCGGGAGTTCTTTCGCGGTATCGTCGTTCTCAGCTTCCTTCCCAGCCACATACTGGGTGACGAATTCGAACTTGCCGTCCTGCTCGTTAACCGCCAGCACCGGCGAAACCATGTCGTTGCCAAACCGGTGTTTGGTAATCAGGCTGGCGACCTTCCGGCGGTATCCCGCGGCCTCCAGGGCCGCCCGGTTGCCGATGTAGGGGAACTTTGCCTGGAAGGCGAGCCAGTAGATTATCCGGACCACGGCCGGGGGCTTGTAAATCTTGGAGGCCGTCCCTTGCTTCGGGTTCAGCCAAACCAGGCTGGCGATGGAACTGGCCATCCGGGGGGCTTCGCTATCTTGAATCACCTGATCCGGCGCCTGATCCAGCGTGGAGGTCCGGGAGGCGACGAATCTCGTGCTCCGGGCGTAGATGTAGGCCGGGGCTAGGATGAGGAGCCAGATCGCGCCCAGCAGATAACCGGCGGCTACGTCGGTGGGCCGGTGAGACGATTCATGGACCCGGGCCGGGCCGACGAGGATGACCAGGGCGCCAAGAACCACCAGCATCGGAACCAGCAGTTTCATCTCCAGCCGGTGGTAAACCGCCAGGAAGGCCATGAAACCGAAGAACACCATGCTGCCGAAAACGTGCCCGCTGGGGAAGGAGGGGGCCGTGCTGGCCGGCGCCGCCTCGGGCCTGCTGCGGTCCACGATTTCTCCCAGAGTGAAATCACCCATTATCGAAACGAAGCCGATCGACATGGCTATTATTGTGAATACCACCGCCCCTCGGGTCTTCCCCAGGAGCAAGAGGACCGAGACCCCTACGAGCCCGTAGGCCATCCCTGCCTCGGCCCCCGTGAGGGCGGAAACCACCGAGAGCAACCCCGACAGACCGGGGATGCTCCAGCCGCTAACCCAGGCCAATACCGCCTGGTCCCGGGGGAGGAGCGCGTCATTGGTGACGTTGACGGTCAACCACGCTAGGAGGGCAGCCAGGAGGCCAACGGCGCTCATCCAAGCTACTACTCGTGGCCTGATGCTCGTTCTGGTTGAAACTTGTTGCGTCAGCGTAACCATTTCACTTGCTCCCTGCCCGGTGTCTGGGATCTACGATCTCATTGGTGGAACGTTGGAACCCACATTATACCTAATACCTATGGTAGGGCAGCTATCCGGCGTTGCCATCGCCCAGGCCACTGATTCTGGGCGGGACGAGCGGACGAACATTCCGTCGGTCAGTTGGCTGACGTACCCATCGGCCGTTGGTATTAGTCCGGTGCGCCACCTGGCCTACCCGCGACCGCTTGGGCCGAAGGCGCGGGCGGGTTTTGGGCCGCGGCTATACCCCGCCGAAGGCGTCGTAGAACGCTCCCACCAGCACGCCGAAGAGCAGGTGGAGCATGAAGAAGCCCATGACCGTGGCGCGGGGATAATTCATGGCAAACATTCCAGGCGCTTGAACCGCTCCCGACCGGACCCCCAGGTGCATTATGGGCATCATTCCCATGCCCATGCCGGCAACCACAGAATGCACGAACCCGAACAGCAACCCCCACGCGGCCAATGAGGACTCCAAGTCGAAGGCCTGGTAGATGCCTACATGGGCGAAAGCGAAGGCAACGCTCATGACGGCGTGGATCATTGCTCCGGCCCCGTAGACCATGACCTTTTCCCGGAACATCATCGTGCCGAGAAGATTGAAGATGTTCATCTTCATCTGGTTCGGCATCATGGCGATGCCCATGTAGAGGACCGCGGCCATGATAGAGCCACTCAGCGCACCCGCTCCGATCGTTGCTGGAATATCCATGTTTCCTCCCTGTCCAACGTTATGCGTACTTTCTCCACGGTTAGATGCCGCCAGATGAGAGGGTGATGCGACGGGCCGCGTTGGAGCTTGCGCCGCGACCTTCTCGGCCAAGGGCCACGGATAGCAATTCTGTCGTACAATGATGGAACGAGTGGACGTTTCGATGCTAATCAAGCGGTCCGTGGCGCTGGCGGTGGCCCAGCCGGGCGAGCCCCGGAAAGTCCTGCTGGTGTGCCGCCCCGAGGACGACGAAGAGCTGCCCGGCATGTTGGGCCTGCCCGCCGCGTCATGCCGCACCGGCGAGTCCCACGAGGCGGCGGCCCGGCGGATCGGGCCGCAAAAGCTCGGCACGGGGATCACTCTGGGAGAGCGCCTGGCCACCGGCACCCAGGTCCGGGCCGGCTACACCCTGGAGATGTCCCTCTACTCGGCGACGCTGAACCAAGCCGCGCCCAGTTTGCGCTCGGGCCGGGGAACGAGCCAGGCAGTTACCCGGTATGTGGCCTGGCGCTGGGGCGACCCATCGGAGTTGGCGGATTCGGCGCGCCGGGGTTCTCTGTGCTGCCGGCTTCTATTGGAAACCCTGCCACCGGCCCAGAACGGTCCCGGCGGGCCACCGCTATTCAGGTAAGATAGGCCCATGAAGACCCACGTAATCGTCAAGACCCACGAGTTGGCCCTGAAAGGCAAGAACCGGCCCTGGTTCATGCGGAAGCTGGTGGACAACCTCCGCAAGGCCACTCAAGGCACCGAGGTCCAAGCCGTGTGGCAGGGCCACATGCTGGCCGGTCTTACCCTGGCGGATGAGGCCGCCTGGCCTGCCGTGGCGGAGCGGGTGAAGGACTGCTTCGGCGTCGCCAAGTTCTTCATGGCCTACGAAGTCCCGCCCAGCCTCGACAGTGTCATGGAGGCGCTGCCTGCTCTGCTGGAGGGCCGCTCCTTCGAGTCCTTCCGCATCACAGCCAACCGGGCCGACAAGCGGTTCCCGGTCAATTCCGAACAGATCAACCGTGATCTGGGAACCTTTGTCAAAGATCTCTCGGGGGCCAGGGTGGACTTGACCAACCCGGGCCTTGAGATATTCCTGGACGTGCAGCCCAAGGGGATCCTCCTCTATTTCCACGCGGTGGCCGGCTACGGGGGGCTGCCGGTGGGCGTCAGCGGCGACGTGATGACGATGCTCTCCGGCGGCATCGACTCCCCGGTCGCCGCCTGGCAAATGATGAAACGAGGATGCCGGGCCCACTTTGTCCACTTCCACAGCTACCCTCTGGTGGATATGTCGTCGATGGAAAAGGTGGATGAGCTGGTGCAACTCCTGACCCGGCACCAGTACGGTTCCAGCCTCTTCCTGGTTCCTTTGGCGGAGATTCAGAAGCAGATCATCGTGGCCACGCCCCCGGCCTACCGGGTGATAATGTATCGTAGGTTCATGGTGCGGATCGCCGAGGCCCTGGCCCTTCGCCACGGAGCCAAGGCGATCGTGACAGGGGAAAGCTGCGGCCAGGTCAGCTCGCAGACCCTGGACAATATCGGGGTAATCGACCGGGCGGTCGAGATGACCATCCTGCGCCCGTTAGTGGGGTTCAACAAAGAGGAGATCGTCACCGTCGCCCGCGGCATCGGGACGTTCCCCATTTCAATCCAGCCGGACCAGGATTGCTGCAGCCTATTCGTGCCCAAGCACCCGGAGACCCGCGCCAAGCTGGAGAACGTGTGCCGGCTGGAAGGCCCTCTGGCGGTGGATGACCTGGTGCAAGACGCCCTGGCGAGGACCGAGAGGAAGGAGTTCACCGCCTTCGAGATAGCCGGGTAGGCGCCTGGAGTGCTACCCCGCAAATAGCTCAACACCGGCGATATTCCGCATCCTTCCCTCCCCTCCACCGTCATTCCGGCCCTTCCGTGGAAGGGGAATCCAGAAAAGCGTCGACTGGCTCCCCACCTTCGCCGGGAAGACGGGCCAGTTATCAAGCAATCCGCCAGATACGAGGCTAGCGGCTACCCGCCATTGCGGCCGTGGTACTATGCACCTGGCGCATCAACCAGCTGCGCCGGCGGTCTTGCCGGGCGGCCAACCGGGGTCAACCGCTCAGCAAGTTCGTCTGCAAGCGAATTCGTCCAGGGCCATCACCCCCGAAAAAGGCGCTCAACAAGGGCATTGGAAATCATGGCGCGAATCTCGGGTCCCACGGTCGAAGAACCCTGGCCGGCGGTTACCGCCGCCGACCGGCGACGCCTGCTGGCCGGTCTGCTGCGGGAGGTTTCCCGGACCTTCTACCTCACGCTACGGGTACTACCCTCAAGCTTGCGCGAGCCCGTCGGCTTGGCCTATCTGCTGGCCAGGGCCGCCGACACGGTGGCCGACACGCGGCTGATATCACCGGGCGACCGCCTGGGCCATCTTCTGGGGTTCCGCGACCAGGTCAAGGGGCCGGCCCGGCTGGAAGACCTGCGGAGATTGGAGCAGGCGCTGACTGAAATGCAGTCGAGCCCGGCGGAGCGGGAGCTGCTGACCCGACTGCCCTCGGCCTTTTCGATGCTGGAAGCGTCGCCGGAGCCGGACCGGGCCCTGGTCCGTTCCGTGGTGGTGGCCCTCACCCGCGGCATGGAGACCGACCTGACCACCTTTCCGGCGGAGGATTCCGGCCGGATCGCGGCCCTTGCTGATGACGCGGCCCTGGACCGTTACACCTATGACGTGGCCGGCTGCGTGGGCGAGTTCTGGACCGCGATCACTATGGCCCACGTTCCGGCGCTCAAGACCTGGGACGGCGAGGGGATGGCCCGGACCGGCGTGTCATTCGGCAAGGCGCTCCAGCTGACCAACGTTCTCCGGGACGTGCCCAAGGACCTGCGTATCGGGCGCTGCTACCTGCCCCAATCCAGTCTGTCCGGCCTGGGCTTATCTCTGGAGGAGCTGTTGGACCCGTCCAGCGGCGTCACGGCTCGTCCGGTCCTGGTGGCGTGGATCGAGACGGCACTGGGGCATTACGCTGCCGCCGAGGAGTATCTGCTGGCCATCCCCCGCCGGTGCGTGCGGCTCCGTCTCGCGGTCCTCTGGCCGGTCCTCATCGGACTGGCGACCCTGGCCCAGCTGGCCCGAAACCGGCAGTGGCTCGACCCGGACCACCCGTCTCGGGTCAGCCGCCG
Organism: Dehalococcoidia bacterium; assembly: GCA_030740155.1. Classification (GTDB taxonomy): domain Bacteria; phylum Chloroflexota; class Dehalococcoidia; order Lucifugimonadales; family UBA3495; genus CAJWBT01. The sequence continues at coordinate 91,128 of JASLXV010000080.1, forward strand.
GTGGGTGTACCGGACCATGGCCGTCTCCTGGCCCGCCTCCCCCTCCAACCGGCTCCTACGAGCCTGGATCGCGCACCTGCGCAGACAGGTGGAGGCGGCTCTCTAGTCAGGTTGCCGTCGACTAATTATCGCTGTCTGCCAACATTGAAGGAGAAACCGGGTTGGTCCGAACACCCAGCTCCTGCCGCCTTACATGACGGCTTGCTCTTCCGCTGGGATGTCGGTTATGAACATGCGGCTGGGATAGTGGGTGATCATCAGGTCCGGCTTGCTCTCCCTGACCAGCGTCTGTAGCGTCACGCCGCAGGCCCAGAACACCGGCACCTCTCCGGGCAGCAGCTTGGGACCTACCGCCCACTCCGATTTCGACATGTCGTCGATGCCGAGGGCCGCGGGATCTCCGATGTGAATCGGGGCGCCGTGATGGCCGGGAAAGCGGGAGGATACCTGCACCGCCCGGGACACCTGGTGGTTGGGTATCGGGCGCATGGTGACAACCAGCGGCCCGTGGAAGATACCGGCGGGGGTAGTGGGGATATTCGTGAGGTAGATGCCCGACCCCGTTTCCTCTCCCTGGCGCCACCGGGGCACGATTCCCGCCCCCTCCAGTGCGGCCTCGAAGGTGCCGCTGCACCCCATGAGGAAGGTCACCAGATCATCCCGCCAGTGTTGGGTGAGGTCCGATGGCTCGTCCACCACCTCGCCCTTGACCATGACACGATACCGGGCCACGTCGGTACGGATGTCGGCGCCGGGGGCCAGGTCGGAGACTATCGGGTCTCCCGGGTCCAGGACCTCCAGCAGGGGGCAAGGCTTTGGGTTACGCTGGCAGAAGAGGAGAAAGTCGAAGGCCTGGTCCCGAGGCATGATGGCAATCGCCGCGTTGGTGAAACCAAGGCAGAGGCCGCTGGTGCGGTCGGTCCACTTGCCTTCCCGGAATATTTGGCGGGCTTCCACGGGAATGGTTGGCATGTCCTGGCGCGTCAATAACATTTCACTTCCCTCACTATGGTGTGGTTCAAGCATACACCGGGGACCGGCCCGGTACAATTTCCCTTCTCCCGGGTCTCCGATCCCACGATGCGCCCTACACTCGCCGGAGGACGGAGGCTTCTCCCCCGGCGGCTTCTCCTGAAGTACCTCGCGTTGCTATTTGCTGTGCGATAGGTCGATCTTGCGGGTGCGAATCTTGAACGCGCCCGCATCGGTGACGGCGCTGTTGCGCCCTCCGGTGCCGCCGCCCATGATGACGAGAATATTCTCCGGGTCCGTCGCGCAGCGCATTATGCGTTCATCATCGCCGGGTTGCTCCGGACCCTGGGTGGACCCCAGACGAATCAGCTGCGCCCGGGTGCGGGTCGCGTGCTCCATCATGTATTCCTGGATGCCCCGGCGGGACCATCCGTCCCCTTGCAGCGTCAGTGCGTGCTCCGGGCCGAAGACCATCAACCACTGGGCGGGGAAGCGCCCGGCCAGGGATGTAGACCTCAAAGTATCGGCCAGGGAAGCCAGGATCCCCGCTCCGGTATTGCTGAACGGGTTGGTCACGGTAATGGGGGAGTTGTGTGAAACCGCCACGGTGACGCAGCTGTCCTCGGCCTGAAAACCACGGCTCACGTGGAGAGGCTCCCAGGGCGAGTCCTCCTCGTTTTCCGCGATGCAGAAGGTGTACTTGCTGGGATTGCCCAGGGTCCCCCGGTCCAGCGTGCCGGGACGGGCGTCGAAGCCGTTCATGAAACAGAGCCGGATGGCCCGGCCCAGGCAGGCGTTGGCCCGGAATCCGGGACCGAAAAGGCCGTCTCTGAAGTTGACGCCGATCTGGTGCCGGATGGGGCCGTTGACGAGCATCAGGATGGCGGGAGAGCTGGTGGAGGCCGAAGCCATGTGGACTTCGTTCTTCTCCTCTTCGAGGGTCCGCAGCGTGGTCACCAGGATGGGGAAATACTCCGGAAGGCATCCGGCCATGACGGCGTTGGCGGCCGCGTTCTCCGAGGTCAGCACCCGCCGCCGCATCTCCACCGACAGCAGCTCCTCCTCGCCGGTCATCCCGACGTGTTCCAGCATCTCCCGGACCTTGTAATCGACCGGCGGGACGACCGGCAGCCCGTCGCTCCAGCCCAGCCGGTAACACTCTTCAATCGCCTCGATGGTGTCGCTGGCCTCGACCAGCTTGGACCTTTCAAACTCCATGGCCATAACTTCAAACCTCCAATTTGCCTGCCGGTTCTGTGTTCCTCGATCTGGCGCTGGCCTCAAGAAGCCCACGGAAACGGGATTAGGGCTACAATAACATAGGATGCTCTGGCTTCAGCCCAGTATACTGGATTGGGAACGCGCCCGTGACCGGCTCAGGTAGCAGGGTGTGTGAGTAGGAGGGCCGGCCCGCGCATGCTCCCTCCAGCAACGGAGCAGAGGGGATTTGGGGTGAGAGGAGAATGGATGGAGTCTGCACTGCCGGTTGCGGGAGCAGCCTCGATTCAGATGGTTCGTTCGAGAGGCGCCGGACCCACCGTCCGGGCTCGCCGCTCTGGTACGAAGCTCACCCATTCGCGGCCTCTGTGCTGGCTCATCGGGCTGCTGCTGCTCACCGTTGTCATCTCCGCATGTGGCGGCGACTTCTCCCTTCCGACCGCGCCGCCTCCGGCGCCCGCTGAGGCGGTGGTTCAGATGGGTGGGGAGGTCCGTCCTCTAGCCGAGATAGTGGTATCGGGACCGGAATTTACGAACCTCCAACCCGATTCCGTGACAGTCGCGTTGGAAACCAGCATTCCGGTTGCTTGCAGCGTGGTCTACGGCACGACGAACGAGTACGGGCAAATAGCCGTTGATACTGACATGGCCGGCTCAGGCCACGACGATCACCATCCGGTTATGTTCCCCCTGGAGTCGGACACGACCTATTACCTAAGGTTTCAAGGGACCGGACCCGACGGCACCCTCTACCGGAGCGAGGAGTACACCGTACGCACGCCGGCGGCCTCGAATGTGAAGGCGCCCGAAAAGCCCGGCGGAAAGAACCTGGCATTGGCGGCCAATGGTGGATCGATCTCGAGTGTCAGCAGCAATTTTGGCGGTGGAGGCGACGGCTCATCCTTCGGCGCCAATAACGCCATCGACGGCAACCTGGGCTCGGAGTGGTCGTCTCAGGGCGATGGCGACGATGCCTGGATCGAGATTGAGCTGGCCGAAGAGGCAGAAGTGTCGGCAGTCGGTTTTCGGACCCGCACCATGGGCGCCAGCGCGCAGATATTCACCTTTCGAATCGTCGCGGATGGGAAGGACACCCCCGGACCGTTCGAACTCCCCGCCTCGAGTAGTATCTACTACTTCCCCGTCACGATAGTGGCGAGCCGGTTGAGGTTCAAGGCGGTCAAAACCAGCGGGGGCAATACCGGAGCCGTTGAGATTGAAATCTACGGCGAGTTCACGTCGGCCTTGAACGGAATGTAGCCCGGTTCGCCGGGGCCGCTCCAGGCCGAACGAGCCGTGGCCGGAGGAAACCACGGGACGGCGCCGCTGCCTTCGCCTCGGACCGGTTCCTGCACCGGGAAGATAGCGAGCCGGTCGTCCCGCAGGCATTCGGATACGTCGATGCCGATGGAGCCCATCTGTTTGGCCAGGCTGCGGGCCAGGTGCTGGCACAGCACGCTCTTTCCCGAGGTGGTAGATTCCTCAATCAGGGACAGGGTCCCCAGCATTACGCCTCCGCCCAGGATGGACTCCAGGCCGGTCAAGGCGCCGGCGGACCGGATGAAGACCTTGGCGCCCGGGTCGTCGAGATCCCTTGTTACTCTGGCGCTTCCGGCTGTTGCTTGACCCTCACCGGAAATCATGTACGATTGGCGTTGTAGCTGGGTTGATGAGGGAATTCAAGGTTGACCGGTTCGGTCAAAAGGAGAGATGATGCCGGCGTTTGCTCGAGTCTTTACCGGCGCCGATGGAAAGTCCCACCTCGAAGACATGGAGCCGCCCTTTGTCTCGTTCGTCGATACCGAGGGTGCCCATGGAGAGGGCACTCCGGTGGAGGCGGCCACCGGCATTACCATCCGGCGCAACGCTCCCGGGTATTTTCTGGATTGGCATTGCGCTCCGCGGCGCCAGTACACCATCAACATTGGGGGAGAGGTTGAGATAGGGACCGGCGATGGCGCGGTGCGGCGGTTCGGGCCGGGCTCGGTGCTGCTGGCCGAAGACCTCACCGGCCAGGGGCATACCACTCGGGTTGTGGGCACGGAGACCCGGTACACCATAGTGGTGCCGCTGGCCGGGTGAGTTCCGGGGCTCCCACCGAAAAGACACTGCCCCCTCACCCTGGTCTTATCCCTCGGGCACTCCCTTCTCCCTCAGGGAGAAGGCTAGGATGAGGGGCAAAGGGTACTTGCCCGCCGGTTTGATCAGGTATTCCACGCATCGGTGGTTGCTGCTGTAGTACGCGTGGAGCCGCGTTCGGGCCGCTATCCGCATTCGACGCGACCTTGCAATATAGCAGCCGCCGTGTATCATAGATGCAACCCTCGTAGTGACTTAACCTCATCTCAGCCAGGAGGGACTATGGCGGACACCGTGAATGTACGAAACATGCGCCTGGTGAATCCTCAGGGAGTGCATCTAGCCTCTGGGGCGTTCGAGTTGAACGCTCGGCCCGGTGAGTTGGCCGGCAAGCGGCTGGGCCTGCTGGAAAACTCCAAGTCGAACTCGGACAAAGTTCTCCATCAACTCGGGGAGATTTTCAAGGAAAAGCACGGTCTCAAGGACGTCGTATACCTGAGCAAGCACAGCGCCTCTCTGCCAACGAAGCCGGAGGTGATCCAGCAGATGTTGGACGGGGTGGACCTGTTGGTTACCGGGATAGGTGATTGAGGCTCCTGCAGTTCGTGCAGTGTGCACGACGGCATCGAGATGGAGCGGCTGGGCATTCCCACCGCGTCCATAATCACCCACGTGTTCCTGAACACCGCCAAGGCCATGACCCGCATGATGGGCGTGCCCGACTACGAGTTCGTGGTGGCCCAGCATCCACTGTCCAGCCTCACCGACGATGAGTGCCGGGAGAGGGCAGCCACCATCGCACCCGACGTGGAGCGCATCCTGCTGGGCGGCAACGGCGGGCCTCGGGAATAGACCGGCGGGTTCTCCGGCGTCTCGTTTTCCGGAGACCCGGCTCCGCAACCTATTGCCGGCTGTGGCCACGGTTGGGATTCCGGCCGGACCGTAAACCTTGAAGAGACAGTGAGAAAATCCGGCACCCGACCCGAATCGGGCCGGGTGCCGGATTTGGCATCAGCGCTCTGGGCGGACCGGCATCTTGTCGGTGCACGAACTCTGAGACCGGGCCTCGACCCGGCCCGGCTCCATGGTAGAGGCTCGTGCCTGATGGGACAGTTCCGCAGGGGACGGAGTGTGCGAGGCTCGAGGCGGCTGTTCGTTGAGCCGGCGGGTTCCACCGCGGTTGAAACCGGTCCGGCCTTGTGCTAGGATGAGGCTAGTTTGTTATTGAATTCACGAACTTCTCTCCCGTTTACCAACCCCCCCAAGGAGCCCGGCTGATGGATGGGCTGAGACAACGAATCAGCAATGCGGTCCACGGCCAGACCCAGCCCACCGTCACCGTTCTCTCCACCCTGTTGGCCGTGGAGGATGAGTTGGGTTACATACCCAGGGAAGCGGTGGGTGAGGTAGCCGTTTTCACCAGGGCCACCGTCAACGATGTGTGGGCCGTGGCCTCTTTCTACCCCAATTTCCGCTTCGAGCCTCCTTCCGACCACCAGGTGGAGCTTTGCTGGGGCGCCTCCTGTCACCTGTTGGGCGCCATGGCCCTGATAGACTCGGTGTTCGATACCACCGGAATGGAAGAAGAGGGAGAGACCCCTGACCGCCGGCTGTCGGTGCGGCTCAATACCTGCTTGGGGGCCTGCGCCCAAGCCCCCGTAATTTCCATCGACCATCAACTTATCGGGAGACTCTCTCCCGACGAAGCTCGCCGGAAGGTCGCCGAGTTGCTGGGTGGCCCCGGCGCCGGCGGAGGGCCCGGCGTTTAGCCGGGACGCCATCCGGACCCGTGGGGTTCGATATTCGCGGAGGGCCGTAGCCGGGATGGCGTCCCGAACGCCGGGCGCTTCGAGCCTGGGAGTAAGGCCCGAGTACTGTGAGGCCCGAGTATAAGGAACGAAGATTGGCATGGCGCCTAGCTTCCAAGAAATCGACGCCGAGGCCCAAGATCGCTGGCTTGAGTTGACGGCAGGGGACCGGCCCTGGATTCGCATAGGCACCGCGTTGTGTGGGCAGGCGGCCGGCTGCGAACCGGTGTTGGCGGCGATAGAGGATGCGTTGCGGAGCCGAGGACTCGCGGCCAACGCCAGCCGGGTAGGGTGCCTGGGCTTGTGCTATGCCGAGCCTCTGGTGGATGTCCAACTTCCTGGCGGACCCAGGATTTTCTACGGAAACGTTACCCCCGAGGACGCGGAGAAGATCGTCGCTTCGCACGTGGCCCTCGGCACGCCGGTGGAGGACCTGGCCATCGGCTACCTCGCTTCCGGTATTGACCCGTTGGAAGCCGCCAAGGCAGCCTCGGGCGTTCAGGACCTGGACCGGCACCCGATGCGGTTGTGGGAAACCCGCATCGCCCTGCGCAACGCGGGCAATATAGACCCCAAGGACATCCACCAGTATGTCGCCACTGGGGGCTACCAGGCGCTTCATCAGGCGCTGACCGGGATGACCCCGGCCGAGACGCTGGAGCAGGTGGCCCTGTCCGGCCTTCGGGGGCGCGGCGGCGCCGCCTTCCCCACGGGCACCAAGTGGCGGTTCCTGGCCGGCTCCAACGCTCCGGTAAAGTACATTCTGTGCAACTGCGAAGAGGGCGACCCCGGAGCGTTCAACGACAAAGCGATCCTCGAGAGTGACCCTCACACCCTGATTGAAGGGATAATCTTGGCCGGTTACGCCACAGGGTCCGGCAACGGGTACATTTTCATCCGCCACGGGCACGAGGGCCCAGTCGAGACCTGCCGTACCGCCGTCCGCCAGGCCCATGAGCTGGGTCTGCTCGGCGATAATATCCTCGGCTCCGGCTTCAGTTTCCAATTGGAGGTGGCGCTGACCGGCGACTCCTACGTGGCCGGCGAGGAAAGCGGCCTGATGGAGGCCATCGAGGGCAAACGGGCCATGCCCCGGTTCCGCCCCCCCTTCCCCGCCCAGGTGGGGCTGTTCGGCAAGCCCAGCAACATCAACAACGTCAAGACCCTCTCCTACGTGCCGGAAATCATCTCCAGGGGCGGCCAGTGGTTCGCCGGCATCGGCCACGACAAGAGTACGGGCACCGCAATATTGTGCCTCACCGGCGCCCTGAATTACACGGGCATGATTGAGGTGCCCCTGGGCACCAACTTGAAGGATGTGCTATACGAGGCGGCTGGAGGCGTGCCCAACGGCAAGGCCCTGAAGCTGGTCCAGACGGGCGGGCCCTTGGGCGGCGTTCTGGGCGCTGGCAATGTCGACGTGATCCTGGACTTCGAGATTCTCCGGGAGGCGGGCGCGATAATGGGATCGGGCGGCATCATAGCCGCCGACGAAGACACCTGCGCGGTCGACCTGACCCGGGCGTTGATAGCGTTCTGCCAGTACGAATCGTGCGGCAAATGCTTCCCATGCCGGATGGGGATGAGCCATCTGCTGGAAGTCCTCGAGCGAATCTGCCGGTTTGAGGGCGTTCCCGAGGACCTGGAGCTGATGCGAAAGGTGGGGGAAGACATGCAGGCGGGCTCCCTGTGCGGCCACGGCCAGTTGGGGTTCAACCCGGTGGCGTCGGCGCTGCGGCATTTTAGAGGGGAGTTCGAGACCCACATTCAAGACCGCCGGTGCCCCACGGGGCGCTGCCTGGCCCCTCGTTTCACGCCGCGCATGTCACGAAGGGCGAAGGGCCCCGGAGGGAGCCTGGTATCGGGCGGTGCGTCTATCCACCGCTGAGACGCTGAGCGCGCGTAGACATGCTGGTCAATGAGCTAACCGAGGCTATCATTGGTGCCGCTATCGAGGTTCACCGAGCCCTTGGACCGGGGCTCTTGGAGTCGGCTTACGAAGAGTGCCTTTGTCGAGAGTTGACGCTAAGGAACGTTCCGTTCGAGCGACAGCGACAGCTACCGGTGGACTATAAGGGCATGCAGTTGAACTGCGGTTACAGGCTGGACCTGTCAGTCAGAGATGCCGTGGTGGTTGCGATAAAAGCCCTGGAGAGTCTCCTTCCGATTCACCAGGCCCAATTGTTAACCTACTTGAAACTGGGAGAATGGAAGGTCGGTTTGTTGATCAACTTCAACGTGCCGGTATTGAAACAGGGAATCCGAAGGGTGGTGTTAGGGCTAAAAGATTAACACCGTCTCCATTTTGTCCTCTGCGCCTCTGCGGTGAGCATACGCCGAAGGAGAACCTATGGCCGATGAAATCACCATCGCCTTCGACGGGGTGGAAGTTAAGACACGCCCCGGTAAGATGGTCTTAGAGGCTGCCATCGAGGCCGGGATATACATCCCATACCTTTGCTACCATCCGGGGATGAAACCCTACGGCGCTTGCCGGATGTGTGTGGTGGGAGTCGAAGGAGGCCGAGGGTATCCGGCGTCCTGTACCCTGCCGGTTCAAGATGGAATGAAGATCCACACCGAGATGGGTGATGTCCAGGAGTTGCGGCGCTCCATCATGGAGATGCTCATCGCCGAGCACCCCAGCGGCTGCCTCACTTGCCACCGGGTCAACATCTGCGGTCCGGGCAACGTCTGCCTGCGTCACGTTTCGGTGAACGACCGTTGCGTCACCTGCCCCAAGAACGAGCGTTGCGAGCTGAAGGACACCGTCCGCTACTTGGGCGTGGGCCTGGAATCGCCGTTGGAGTACAAATACCGGCAGATCCCTCTCGAAGTCGGAGACCCCTTCTACGACCGCGACTACAACCTGTGCATCGTATGCGGCCGTTGCGTGCGGGCGTGCGAGGAGTTGCGCGGCGACAGCGCGATCTGTTTCACCTATCGCGGCGGCGTCGGCCTGGTGGGCACTTCCTTTGGGACCTCGCTGCTTGAGTCCGGGTGCGAGTTCTGCGGCGCCTGTATTGACGTGTGCCCGGTGGGCGCGCTGGTGGAGCGGGAGCACAAGTGGGAGAAGCCGGCCAGAACGGTGCGCACCATCTGCCCTCATTGCCCGGTGGGCTGCCAGCTTAACTTGGAAGTCAACGCGTCGGGCCGGTTCGTCCGCGCCGTCCCCGAGCTGAACTCCCCGGCCAACCGGGGCCAGGCCTGCTTCAAGGGGAAATTCGGCCTGGAGTTCATCAGCCGGGCGGGCCGGTTGCAGACGCCCCTGATCCGGCGCGATGGGTGGCTGGAGGAGGCCTCTTGGGACGAGGCCCTTGATCTCATCGCCGCCAAACTGGCTGAATACAAAGGCGAGAGTTTTGTGCTTCTCACCTCGCCCAACAGCACCAATGAAGAACACTACCTGGCGCAGAAATTCGCTCGCGTGGTCATGCAGTCCAACAACGTGGACCAGACTTCGGACACCCAGCCGGAATTGACCAATGGCTTGGAGCGGTCGCTGGGTTATGCCGCGGCGACCAACTCCATTTGGGACCTGGAGCAGGCGGACTGCATCATAGTGTTCAATACCAACGTAACCGAAGAGCAGAACGTGGTCGGAGTGCCGATCAAGAAGGCGGCCAAGAAGGGCGCCAACTTGATAGTTATCGACCCTCGGGAGGTGGAGCTGACCCGCTACGCGGCACTCTGGCTGCGGCCGGCCCCAGGCACCGAGCTTCTGTTGCTGGGCGGTATCCTGAGGTCCTTGATCGATCAGGGGCTGGAGCGGTCCGATTGGCTTGATGAAAAAAGCGAAAGCCCGGCGACGCTTCACTATGCCCTGCACGCCCTGGATATGGACCAACTGGCGCAGACCACCCAGGTATCGCGGCAAGCCATCTCCGACGCGGCGCGGATCTACGCCCAGGCCGGAAGCGGCGCGATTGTCTACGCCCTGGACAACGTCCCGGCCGACATCCAACGGGACTGCGTCCGGGCGTTGACCGATTTGGCCCTGGTCACCGGAAACCTGGGCAAACCCGGCTCCGGGCTGTATCCCATGCGGCAGGGCGCCAACGAGCAGGGGGCCTGGGATGTGGGTTGCCTGCCCGGCCGGCTTCCGGGGTACGGCCGCGTGTCCAATGAGGAGGATCGCCAGGCGGTGGAATCGGCGTGGGGGTGCGTCCTCCCCTCCGCTCCGGGCCTGGTTTTGACCGCCGCCTTCCAGGCGGCCGGCGAGGGGCGGGTTCGGGCCATGCTGGTGATCGGCGACAGCGCCAACTTCAACAATGGCAAGCTGGGAGACGGCTTGGCCGCACTGGAGAAGCTGGAGTTCCTGGTGGTCCATGATACCTTCCTGAGCCTGGCCGCCCAACGGGCCGACGTGGTGTTGCCCCGGGTCACCTTCGCCGAGAAGGAGGGCACTTTCACCAACCTGGAACGGCGCATCCAAAAGCTGAAGCCGGTCCTCCGCATCAACGGCGGCGAGGCCCGCCCGGAAAGTTGGGTGATTTCCGAGGTGGCCCAGCGTATGAACGCCGCCGGATTCGACCACTCGACCGCCGCCGAGACCATGGACGAAATTGCCCGGCTGGCCTCGATCTACTCCGGATTCACCTACCAGCGCCTGGAAGAGGAGGGGGGGTTGGTGCTGCGCACCAGCCTGGAAAGCCCGCAACCTACCCAGGTGCTGTATGCCGGCCGGGAGCATCGGGGCATCCAATGGCCTTGCGACGGTGAGGGCGCCGAGAGCACGCCCACGTTGTACGCGGACGCCTTCCCCATGGAGAAGGCCGAAGTGGAAACGCCCCAGTTTCGTACCGCGGATATCCCAAGCGACCCGGAATACCCGATGTGGTTCGTGCCTGGCAGGGTGCTGATGCAACCGCACCGGCAGGCCCAGGTCATACGGGGCCGACGCAACCAGATTGTCCGGGAAGAGTGGGTGGAGATGAATCCAGCCGACGCGGCCGGCTGGGAAATCGCGGAGGGGGACAGCGTGGAGGTCCACACCCCGGGTCGGCGTCTGAAAGGCCGGGCGCGACTGTCTGAGTCGATGCTGACCGGAGTGGTTGCGGCCACGACCCTCTTTGGCCAGCTGGCGGTGGATCTACAGTCGAGCGAGGAGTTGGACCCGGCGTCCAGGGTGGCAGGCCTTGACATCTGCCGGGCCCGGGTCATGAAGCTTGGACCCGAGGGGTCTCAATAATACCCGGCCTTCCCGCCGGGCTGATGTGCAACCAATCATGAGAGTGGACGGCCCAGGCCTGACGCCGGCCGGCATGACGAGGGCTCGGCGCGCCGGTCAGGCCTAGCTGGCATCGAAAAGGAAGAGGAGCAGATATGGCAGACGACGTGACTCTGGCAGATACCGGGACTCCCAGGTCGCAGCCCAACCCCGGCTTGCCCAAGGCGATGCTGGTGGAGCGCCGGGATATCGCCGAGGACCTGATGGTCATCAAACTGGAGCCGGAAGAAGGGCCGCTCAAGTTCAAGCCCAGTCAATATTGCACCCTGGGGCTCGACGGAATCGAGCGGGCCTACTCCATAGTATCGGCGCCCCACGAACCTCTGCTGGAAATCTTCGTGGAGCTGGTTCCCGAGGGCGAGCTGACCCCCCGGATGTGGCGAATGCAGGTGGGCGATTGGATATCCCTCCGGCCCCGGGCCAAGGGCCTGTTTACGTTGAACCAGAAGGTACACCACCACTACATGCTTTCCACGGTGACCGGCGTGGCCCCGACCGTGAGCATCCTTCGGGATTATCTGCACCGGGGCGCCGAGGGCCATAAGTTTTACGCGCTGATGGGCGCCAGCTATTACAATGAGTTCGCCTACGACGAGGAGCTTGCCGGCCTGGCCGCCGCGCATCCGGACTTCATCACTTTCGTCCCCACGGTGAGCCGCCCCAACGAGGAGCGAAACGCCAACTGGACGGGAGCCAAGGGAAGGGTCAACCTCATCGCCGAGGAGTACCTGCAGAAGTTCGGCCTTCCCAAGGATGACACGATGATCTACGCCTGCGGTCACCCGGGCATGATCGAGGACGTCAAGGAGAAGTTCGTCTCCCAGGGGTGGATGTTCAAGGAAGAGCGGTTCTGGAAGCAGTGAGCCCTGCTGCCGGCCATCGATTCCCCTGCTTGGAGCCTACCCGACAACTCCAAGAGAGGCTGCTCCCGGTCCTTCGACAAGCTCAGGACGAACGGGTTTTCCCCGTTAGCACGGATCTTCCCGGTTCGTGGTGAGTTCCGATTCCATCGAGAGTCTCGACGAAGTCGGACCTGTCGACCACGGCAGCCGGCTATTGGGTAAGCGGATAGCTGATAGCTGAATGCTGACCGCCCGGTTGACCGGTGGGTTAGAATTGCCGTTGTAGACCGCAGTGCGTGGGTGGGCCTTGACGCCGATTCGCCGCCAATACCTGAATATCAAACACTCCTACCCCGATGCCGTAGTCCTGTTCCGAATGGGCGACTTCTACGAGACCTTCGACGAAGATGCCCGGACCGCGGCGCGGGAACTGGAGATAACCCTCACCTCCCGCAGCATGGGAAAGGACCTCAGGGTACCCTTGGCCGGGTTCCCGGCCCATTCCCTGGAAAGTTACCTGGCCCGCCTTATCAAGAAGGGTTACCGGGTGGCCATCTGCGAGCAGCTCAGCGACCCCGCCACGTCCCGAGGTCTGGTGGAGCGGGACGTGGTCCGGGTGGTAACGCCGGGCACGGTGCTGGAGCCGGGCCTGCTGGACCAGGGCGCCAACAACTATCTCGCTGCGGTGGTGGAAGAGGAAGAGTTGGTTGGCCTGGCCTACGTTGACATAACCACCGGCGAGTTCGCCTCCACCCAGCTGGACCGGGCACAGTTACCCCTGGAGTTGGAGCGCATCGCCGCCGCCGAGGTCCTCGTCCCACGGTCTGAGGCAACGCCTCGGTGGGCGGAGCCTCGGGGTCCGGACGGTTTGGGCGCCCTCCGTCTGACTTCACTGGAGCCGGTCGCCTTCGAGCTGCCTTCGGCGAGCCAGGCCCTGCTGGACCACTACGGGATCATGACCCTGGAGGCTTTCGGCTTGGAGGGCAAGCCGTTGGCGGTCCGGGCGGCGGGCGCCATCGTCGAGTACCTGGGCCGCACCCAGAGGGCGGGCAAGCTCCAACTGTCCACGCTGCACGCCTACTCCACCGCCAGCTACATGGCCTTCGACGGCCAGACCCGGCGCAACTTGGAGCTGTTCCAGGCGGGACGCTCCGGCAGTGCCCAACTCTCCCTGCTGGGCATCCTCGATCTGACCAAGACCCCCATGGGCAGCCGCCTGCTCCGCCAGTGGCTGGGCCAGCCTTTGCTGAGCTTGGAGGAGTTGGACCAACGCCTGGAAGCCGTCGGCTACTTTTTCGATGATGGCTTGCGCCGGGCCGGCACTATCTCACGGCTGGCCCAGATACCGGACCTGGAGCGCATCCTGGGCCGGGTCATCGCGGGGACCGTGGCCCCAAGGGAGCTGAAGGCCCTGAAACTGGGCCTGGAGGGCGTTGCCAGCCTCGGCCAGCACTTGGAGACCTCACCAACCGCGGCCCCTGCATCGCCGGAGGGGAACGGAGGAGTGGGGCCGGTTGCCTGGCTGGCCCGGCAGCTGGCGCCGCTGCCCGACCTTGTGGCGCTGATCGAGCGGGCCATCGCCTCCGAGCCGGCCGGCGAAGTTGGGCAGGGGAACGTCATCCGCGAGGGTTTCTCCCCCGAGTTGGACGAGCTGAGGGTCGCTTCGCGGGATGCCCGGAGGTTCATCGCCGGGCTGGAGCAGAAGGAGCGGGAGCGCACCGGGATCAAGAGCCTGAAGGTCGGCTACAACCAGGTGTTCGGCTACTACATCGAGGTCAGCAAGTCTAACCTGGCCCAGGTGCCGGAGGACTACATCCGGCGGCAGACCCTGGTCAACGCGGAGCGGTACATCGTGCCGGAGCTGAAGGAGTACGAGTCCCTGGTTCTCAACGCCCGGGAGCGTATTGAGGAGCTGGAGCGGGGCATCTACCGCCAGGTTTGCGGCCAGATCGAAGGCTCCGCCGCCGCCGTTAACCGGAGGGCGGCCGCCGTCGCCCGGGTGGACGTGTTTTCCAGCTTGGCGGAGGTGGCCGTGGGCCACGGGTACGTCCGGCCCCGGCTGGACCAGGGGAGCGTTATTTCCATCAAAGGCGGCCGCCACCCGGTGGTCGAGCAGGTGCTGGACCCCGGCTCCTACGTGCCCAACGACGCTTACCTATCCAATGACGACACCCGTCTGGTGGTGCTGACCGGCCCCAATATGGCCGGCAAGTCCACCTTCATCCGGCAGGTGGCGATCATCGTCTTGATGGCCCAGATCGGGAGCTTCGTGCCGGCGTCCGAGGCGACTATCGGGCTGGTGGACCGGATCTTCACCAGGGTGGGGCTGCAGGACGATCTGACCACGGGGCAGTCCACGTTCATGGTGGAGATGGTGGAGACGGCGGCTATCCTGAACCAGGCCAGCCCGCGCTCACTGGTGATCCTGGACGAAATCGGCCGGGGCACCAGCACCTACGACGGCCTCGCCATCGCCCGGTCGGTCATCGAGCACCTTCACAACGACCGCCGGCTGGGCTGCAAGACGCTGTTCGCCACTCACTACCACGAGCTGACGGAGTTGGCCGGCACCTTGCCCGGAATCCGGAACTTCAGTGTCGCGGTTACCGAGGAGGAGGGCAGCGTCGGCTTCCTACATCGAATCGTGCCGGGTGGCGCCGACAAAAGCTATGGTGTCCACGTGGCCCAGCTTGCCGGGCTGCCCCAGGGAGTGATAAACCGGGCCTGGGAGGTGCTGGCCGACCTGGAGGGAAACGACGGCGCCGGCAAAGGGACCAGAGGCCGGCGGCCCCGAAGAACCCCGGCCCGGCAGATGCCGCTCTTCGACACGGCTCAACCCCTTGTGGACGAGATCCGGGCGCTGGATATTCCGAACATGACCCCCCTGGAGGCGATCAACGTCCTCTATCAGCTTCAAAAGACCGCTCGCGACCACGGAGAAGCCGAATAGGGGCAGACCGGCGGGCTTGCCTTAACCCCATGCGAGTGCCAGACTCGGCGGCGGAGCGGCCCCCCAGCCGCCGGCCGCGAGGCCCCTGGACGCTGGGGACAGCATCCTCCCTGGCGGGCCCGCTGGGCGTGGTAAAATGTGGCTGTCCGAAGAGAGTTCAAATTTGGAAAGGACGGTTCCGAAATGGTAGAGGCCGACGACCGGGTATTATTGGACTGGGACGCTCTAGAAGTCGGGGAGACGTTCGAAAAATACGAGTATGTCTTGACCCAGGAGATGATCGACACGTATAGAAAAGGCGTGATGGATACGGAAGCTGGTTTCCCGACCGTCAGCCACAAAGTGGACGTCAAGCAATATAACGCCCGATACAGGGACGACGGGTCTGTCAACGCTCGATGCGCTTTCTATTGCTACGGTCCTCCTCTCCCTGGGAAGAGACTAACGGTCACGGCTTGGATCGCGGATAAGTACTTGAGAAGAGGTAAGAATTTTATCGTCACGGAGGCGATTTCCGTTGATGAAGATGGCCGTCTGATAGACCGGGTCATAACCCATGAACTGAAGCAACCTTCGGAGGTGGGCAAGAAATGGGGGGGTTAGAACGCAATTACCAAATAGGAGATGATGTTCCATCTCTGGTCAAACAGGTGACCCAAGAGGCTATCAACCTTTTCGAGGCCAGCGCCGGCCAAACCGGACCTTCCCAATTTACCGATGAAGAGACCGCCAGAGAAACCCTGGGAACCACCGGCACCGTGGCCTCCGGTAGAATGTCGGTGACGTTCGCCATCGAGATGCTTAGAAAGTATTTTGGCGGCGACGTGTTCAACCATACCGGGATGGTGGACCTGAGGTTCTTGAGGCCCGTCCGCCCAGGCGACACGATCACCTTTTCGGGCAAGATCACCGACATTTCCAGGGAGGCCAACGGCAGTAAAGTGTCGGTTGAAATCAAGGTGCAGAATCAAGAAGGAGACACCACCGGGGTTGGCAAAGGGAGCGCGACCGTTCCCAACGCTTATCTGCCCGCAGAGGAATAGACGCCGCCACCCGCGGCCACTTGAACCCAGTCTCGCCTTACAGTCCGTGGCACTTAATCCTGATGCCCGCAACTGATCCCGCCAGACATCGTTCACTTGCCACAGCCCAGCGTCACGGAGCACCCAAGAGCGGACTGATTTTGGCCGGCCGGTAACCGGGCAGCTTCACTTCCGCATCCGGCTTCCGCAACTTCCGCTGCACGCTGGCCAAGCTGCCAGGAAGGGCGCGTGCACTGAGGCGCTCGCCCCGATATTATCAGCTTGACGCCCTGCCAACACGGCTTAACCTTGACCCAAGGCGCCCACGCACGACCCGGCTAAGATTCCGGGTATCAGTTCGAAGGAGCAACCGATGAGTCTCACCTCATCAGTTTTCATTGCCGTAAGCCTGGATGGCTTCATTGCTAGACCAGGGGGCGAACTTGACTGGTTAGATGCGGCAAACACGACCGTCCCGGAAGGCGAAGATTGTGGCTATAACGCCTTCATGGGGTCAATTGATGTCCTGATTATGGGTAGGCTAACCTACGAGCAAGTACTGTCCTTTGGCAACTGGCCGTATGGAAACAAACCCGTGGTCGTTTTGAGCACGAACTTGATCGAAATTCCTGAAGATTTGACGGAAACTGTTTCATGTTCTTCGGAATCCCCGAACAAGTTATGCGAGCGCTTATCAATTGAAGGAGCAAAACGGCTATATATCGATGGTGGTATTACCATTCAGCGGTTCCTCGCTGCCGGCCTTATCAACGATCTGACTATTACGGTCATTCCCACAATTCTTGGCAGCGGCAGGTCCCTGTTTGGCAATGCAGAGAAAGATATTCACCTTCGACACATCGCAACCAAGACCTATGAATTCGGCTTTGTTCAGTTGACCTATGAAGTGGAAAATCATGCTTAACCATCACGATCAGTTCACTACACCGGGCCACATCGCAGCGCCCAGGAGATAGGGCACGAAATAATATGGAGATCATACGGCCAATCAATACAGAGCGACTAATGGTTCGGTGTTTTGAGGATACCGACTGGCCGGGGTTCCTGAAGTTTATGACCGACCCCGCGGCCACTCGTCACTTGCTGTTCAGCGATGACATGAAGAGTGAAGACGGGGCGCGCGCACTGTTCGAAAGCACCATCGAATCCTATTCGACGGATGATCCCATTCACGCCTACGCGGTCGCGCTCAAGAACAACAGATTCATCGGCTCCTGCGGGTTCTCCCCAATAGACGAAGTCGCCGGCCTTTACGAATGCTTTTACACGCTGCTCCCCGAATTTTGGAACAACGGATACGCAACCGAAGCGACAAAAGCCCTGATCGACTATTGCTTCGAGGTCTACCGAATCAGCGAGATGCGTGCCTACGTTTCCGCCGAAAACCCCGCCAGCTCGAAAGTGGCTGAACGCGCCGGAATGAAGTATCACGGTATTCAAAAACACCCACTGACGGGAACCCAGGGGATGGCGTACGCCATAGAAGCTTCTGACGGCGGACACGAGGGGACGTAAGAGGCTGCGCCGCCCTGCTGCTGAGTTTGAATGAGGTGGCTTCCCATCGTCTCCATGGTGAAATGACCCCAAAGCGAAAACCACCAGAGGTAAAGGCTGATGGCCAAGACAGGGCAGTTCACGGCGGTGATCGAGAGTGAGGGCGACGGCTACGTGGCCTTGTGTCCAGAGTTGGACATCGCCAGCCAGGGTAACACCATCGAGGAGGCCCGGAGCAACCTACAGGAGGCGCTGGAGGGGGTTTTCGAAGCGGCCAGCCCCGAAGAAACCCGAGAGCGTTTCCATACCGAGGTGTACGTCATCCGCCTTTAGGTAACGATTGGCTAGGCTGCTCGTGCTTTCGGGCCGGGCGACGTGCCGAGCCCTAGCCGAGTACGTCAACGGCACCCCCCCCTCCCCTTGCTTTTGCAACATCTCCCCTCCCGCGCTATACTGCGCCTTAACTCAAAGCAAGGAGGATACCTATGGCAACAAAGGGCCGGCTCCTCTCCACTGCAAGACTGAACCGCCTTCACGCTCAAGGCTATTTCGACATCTCAGATGCAGACCTTTCCGACCTCGCCTTCGGGAATAGGTTCGCCTATATCCTTTGTGTCACGATCACGGCTATCGGCGTGGCTACAGCCAATATCCCCACTCTTCTAGTGATGACCGCAATTGCGTTTTTGGGAG
>JASLXV010000081.1:0-30778 GCA_030740155.1 Dehalococcoidia bacterium
ATTTGCTCCTTTCTGGAAGTAATGTACCTTCACTCCAGGAGCTCACGCCACTTCCACTCTCTCGGGTTTTCTTACACCCCAATGTGTCCCATTATCGCTGACGGTCTACAGACCGTCTCCTCGGAGTGAACCTTGGGAGTAGCCACCCGGCCGTAGGCGTCGATGAGCGTCTGCCGGTAAATCCTACCGACGCCTGTGATGGTGCCCACATAGTTGGTATCGTGTGCACCCAGATAGCAGAGATGCTCCGGGTCAATCTCCGCGTGAGCTTCCTGTTTCTCCGGGCCTTCTCAAACGCGGCCAGTTGCCTGTTGGTGAGGATGACCCCGTTTTCGGGTTGTGGCGTGTCGTTCCAAATATTGATGGTCAGAGCCAACCAGCTGTTGAGTTCCTCAATCTCGCCTAGTCGGCCTGTGTTTGTCAACCCAAAAGCCACCCACTGTGATGATCGAAAAGTCACCCACCCTTGGGTGCTGTGATGATGAGGTGGTTCTCCAGTGAGAGACATATAATTTGTAGGTCTCGCAAGGGGTCCGTTCGTGGAGGCCTACTATGTACCTGGGACAGCAAAGCAAATTTGACCTTCCCCCCTAGACCAGTAGCAGAGGCAAGTAGAATACTCAGCTAGAATGAAACGTGTGAGGAGGGCTAGTGGACAACGAGAGGACGATATCGAAGCTGCCAAGGATGGGGCAATGAGACCGTGTAAGCGGCAAATCGTCTGTATCTGAGCCAGCTATCGCTTTTGACAGCAATTTTGACAGCAACCTGGGCAAATATTGAAGAATGTTGATGGACAAGGACGGACAAATCATGAGAATCTAGCTACACTACAAACCCTGGTGGACGTTCAAGGACGCAGGATATCGAACTCATAACCCGAAGGTCGTTGGTTCGAGTCCAACCCCCGCTACCAAAAAACTAGATACAGAATTGAGTCCCGATACCCTGAAAAGGGGTCGGGGCTTTTGTTTTGACTATTTCCCGGGCGAATTCAGGCCCGGAGCAGTTGGTCCGGGCTCATCGGAGCCTATTCCGGTAGTTGCGGGTGAAAGCGCCGGGAAAAGTATGCTAACCTGCTGGAATACCCGTCTGGCGAACGGGCCGGCGGCGCCGTCTGGGCCGGATCGACTAGCTATAAACCCCGTTGGCGCTAAAAGCTGTCTGACTAAAGTCTTGAATTTTGCTCGTATATTATGTTAAGAGAATAGCAACGATTGCGAGAGCGGTTTCGGCCGGCGGTGACGAAAGCCGGCCGAGGCGCCGGGAGTCGCCGGAACGAGGTGAGCGATGTGTTTGGTGCACTTAATCCCTTTAAGAAGAAATCCGTTGAGAACGAGAACAACGGTCAGGAAAGTGAAGTGTACGCGGTTGAGGCAGTCAACCTGACCAAGATGTTCCAGCGCCGCTGGATAGCAGTCAACAGCATCAATTTCAAAATTCCTCAGGGGTCCACCTTCGGCCTGGTGGGGCCCAACGGAGCCGGCAAGAGCACCACCCTGCGCCTTATCATGGGCCTGCAGCATCCCACCGCCGGAGAGGTAAAGGTGTTCGGCGAGCGGATGAGCATGTACACCGGTCACCTGCGCCGCCGCATTGGGTACCTGCCCCAGGGGGAGCACTACCCCCGGGAAATGACCCCCATCGCCTACTTGGAGTTGGTGGGCAAGCTGCGGAGCGTGCCCCGCAAAGAGTGCGCCCGCCGCCTCTCGTCGCTGCTCCACGCCGTTGACCTGTTGAGCGCTGCCTCCACCCGAATCGGCAAACTTTCGGCGGGCATGACCACTCGCATGGCCATCGCCGCCTCCATGGTCAACGATCCGGACCTTCTGATGTGGGATGAGCCCACGGCGGGACTGGACCCCACGGGCCGTAAGTACACCCTGGACCTGATTAAAGAACTGAAGAGCCAGGGCAAAACCATGATCGTCTCCACCCACCTGCTGCCCGACGCCGACCAGGTATGCGACCAGATCGGGGTGTTGAACGAGGGGAAGATGGTTTTCTGTGGCTCAATCATGGAGATGAAGCAATTCGTGCGGGAAAACGTGGTCGACTTGGGGCTGGCCGGGGACCTGAATCACTTCCGCCAGTCCCTGTCCGCCGACAGCCAGGTCCTCCGGTGGGAGCAATTGAGCCCGGATGTAATCAGGGTCAACTTCAGCGACGAACGCGGCTTTTCTCAGCAACTCAGACGGATGCTGGAGTTGGTCTGTCAGTCGCCGGTGGAGCTACTGTCCATCCGCTCCGGTGGAGAGATTGAGGACGCCTTCCTCAAGCGGCTGGAGGCCGACCGGCTCAAGGGATTCAACCGGGCTTTCGATGCTCAACGCTCCTCCGAGAATGAGGGGATGCGGCCCATGATGACCGACCCCGACCAGGTTCTACCCGAAGAGCGAGTGAATGGAGCACTCGGGGTGGCGGAGGAGCAGCAGGTATGAAAGCGTTCATGGCTTTGCTAGAAGAAGACCTGGCGGCCATGTCCCGCTCTGTGACGGTGTGGATGTGGCTGGCCATCAGCGGTTTGGGGGGCTTCTCGGGTGTAATCTTCTCGGGGACCTTCGACCAGGAGGGCACCTCCTTCCTGTTGGGCTGGTTCTTGGTGCTGTACGTGGCCCTGGGGAGCTTCATGGTCATGACGATCGGCTCCTCCTCGGGCGGCACCGACCCGAGGACCTTGGGAACCTCCATAATCAGCCACGGGGTTACTCCCATCCAGTTTGTGATGGCCATGCTCTTCTCCCGCACTATCACCGTCCTGGGCATGGCCGTGCTCATCATCGCTCCGGTGGCCTTCGCCATGATGGCCAACGGCGTCTCGAACGACCTGGACGCCAACGGCATCATGGTTGCCCTAGCCTATATCGGGCTGCTACTCACCGTGCTGGTGTTCCTGAGCGTTACCTTCAGCGCCGTGGTCACCAACACCCCCGGTTCGTTGGGGATGATTTACATCCTCTGGTACACCGCCATCAGCCTGCTGATGGCCTACCAGGCAGAAGAGTTCTCCCCGGTGGGGGTCCTGGGCCGGGTGCCGGCCGTGTTGCAAGGAGATTTCGAGTGGTCGCTCCAATGGCCCGTTATGGCGGCCCTGGTGATCCCGCTGGTGGTGCTGCCACCCCTGGGCATCCGCATGTTCGGCCAGCGAGACCTGTAGCCTATAATCTCGGCTTTGCTCTGTGAAGCGGTAGCGCCCCGACAGGTCGGGGCGCTGCTTTTTTGTTCGTGCCCGTTCCCATCGTTATCGGCCTTGAGGCCGGGGCGCCTCGTTAGGCCGGTGAGCCGGGGCGAGGCGGGCAAGTCGAAATTACCGGCAGCCGGGGCCGGCCCCAGGCCTAGCCACAGGCGGCGACGCCGTCCCGGACCAAGCCCTGTACCTCCTCCGGCGAGTAACCCGCCAGACTCATGAGCACCTCTTCGGTGTGCTGACCCACCTCGGGGGCGGGACCTCCCACCCTTCCCGGGGTCCGGCTGAGGTTCACCATCACCCCCAGGGTCCGCATCGGCCCGTGCACCGGGTGGTCCACGGTGGTCACGTACCCGTTCTCCGTTACCTGAGGGTCCTCGGCCACCTCGGCATAAGACTGGACTTTGGCCGCGGGGCAGCCGTGCTCCTTGAAGGCCTGGTACCAATCCTCCCGGGTGCGGGTGAGGAAGACCCGGTCCAGGATGGCGATGAGTTCCCGGTTGTTCTCGGCCCGGCGGTCGCCATGGCTGAAGCGGGCGTTCTGGGCCAGGGCGGGCTCCCCGATGGCTTGGCAGAAGGCGCCCCAGAACAGGTCGCTCTCGGTCATCGCCAGGTATATCCACTTGCCGTCGCGGCAGCGGTACAGGCTTCGGGTGGGGTTTAAGATGCTGGCGCGCTCCGGTGGCTGAGGGTCCTTACCGGTGCTCAGGCAGCCCTCCAGGAGCAGCTCGCCGGCGGTGAGCATGGCCCCAATGAGGGAGACCTTTACCTCCTGGCCCAGCCCGGTGCGCTCTCGAGCCAGCAGCGCCACGCATACGGCGTAGGCCACCTGGATGCTGGAGGTCATGTCGGCGGCGCCGTACACCCCGGCGGTGGCCGGGTCGCTTTCTACGCTGGTGCGCATCATGTTTAGGAACCCGCTTCGGGCCTGGGCGGCGACGTCAACCCCCGGCAGCTCGGCATCGTCCCCCAGGGGCCCGTAGGTGTTCAGGTGCACGTAGATAATGGTTGGGTTGTAGCGGGACACCGTGGCGTAGTCCAGGCCCATGCGCTTCAGAGACTGCATCCTCAGGCTCGTGACCAGAACATCGCAGTGGGGCACGAGGCGATAGAGAGCGTTCCGGCCCCCTTCCTCTCGCAGATTCAGGGCCACCGATCGCTTCCCCCGGTTGGCCGATTCGAAGAAGTAGCTGTAAGAGCAGGCTGGGAAGAAGTTGGCGTTGCTCGGTGTCGCGGTGTGCCGGGACCGGTCCCCGATGCCCGGGTCCTCGACCTTGATGACCTCGGCCCCCATGTCCGCTAGGTCCCGGACACCATAGGGGACGGCGGCCATCATGGCGAGTTCCAGTATCCGGTAGCCCTCCAGGGGCAACGGCATGGTGCACCTCCTGAGGTGGTTGGGATGCGGCGAAGTTCCTCGTTCGGAGAAACGGGCGAGCCGCTACTGTCCGTTCCCGCTCTCACCCAGGGAGACGATGCCCTGCCTCTGAAGCTGCTCGATCTTCTGCTGGGAGTATCCCAGTAACTCCTGCAGCACCTCGGCGGTGTGCTGCCCCGTCTGGGGCACGGGATCGTAGATGGGCTGGTGGCTGGAGAGGTTGACGGGGTTGCGCACGATCGGGACGGGCTTGCCCTCGACGCCCTCCACGTTGACGACGCAGCCCAGGGCTTGGGCCTGAGGATCGGCCAGGGCGGCATCCAGGGTCTTCACCGGGGCCACCGGCACTCGGGCCTCCACCAGGCGCTCATACCAGTACTCGGTGGGCTGCTGGACCATGACCTCATGCACCAGTTCCAGGAGCAGCCGCTTGTTTCTCATCCGCTCCGTCTCGGTGGCGAAGCGAGGGTCATCCCCCCATTCCGGCCGGCCCAAGACCCGGCAGAGTGGGGGAAAGGAACGGTCTCCCAGCACACCCAGGGTGATGTGGCCGTCCTTGGTCGGAAAGATGCCCGCCAGGCTGAGCATGCCCACCGACCAGCCAGGGGCGCGGGGGACCTTCCCGCTGAGGAGGTGCTGGGTCGCGAAGAAGGTGTGGGTGCTGAGCCCAACCTCAAAGAGGGAAACCTCCACGTTTTGCCCCACCCCGGTGTGCTCCCGGTGAAAGAGGGCCGCCAGGATTCCCTGGGAGGCCCACACCGCGGTGGAGTAGTCCACGAAGGCCTGCCCGGCGAGCATGGGCGGCCCATTGGGCTCCCCCGTCATGCTGAGCATCCCGGAGTGGGCCGCGGCCACGCTGTCGAAGGAACCCCGCTCCCGGTAGGGCCCCTTGTTGCCGTACCCGCTGATGGAGCAACTGATGATGCGGGGGTTGATCTTGTTCAGTGTCTCGTAGTCCACTCCTATCCGCTCCGCCGCCCCCGGACGCCAGTTGTTCTGGACGATGTCCAGGTGCTCTACCATCTGCCGGAAGATTTCCAGACCTTCGGGCTCGTTGATGTTCAGAATTATGCTCTTCTTGCCCCGGCACTCGTAGTTGCCCCGGGCGTCCACCCCGCCGGAGGTGGTGGCGGCCAGCCCGCTCTTCGCGATGCCCCGGGGGCCTCGGCTGGGGACCTCCACCATGATAATATCGGCGCCAAGGTCCGAGAGGATGTTGGCTGACAGGCTCCCGGCCAGGGTGCGGCTGAAGTCCACCCCCCGGATCCCGCTCAGAGGGGCCGCGTGGTTTCCTCCACTCATGGTGTTCCTCCTTGCCTACTATGGGCCCACGGATAGACGGCTAGACTTGATTGAGGGGCCAAATCCCCCTTTATAAAGGGGGACTCAGGGGGATTTCCGCATCGCCGAGTCTAGCAACTTGTACAAAGCTCGTAGGTTCCTCGTCGGGCGATCCTGCCCCAAGATGTAACGGATTGGCGCAAGTACGCCGGCTAGGCCCGCCGGGGCTTGATTCCCGTGAACTTCACGCTGGACACCTTCCCCTGTACTTGGGCCAGCTCCTCCTGCGCCGGGGCCGGGGCCGGGGTGAACTCCTCTCCGGGACAACAGGCCATGGCTGCCAGTTCGTCCGGGGTGAGCAGGTGGCGGTTGACGATGCGGACCTCGTAGAAACCAGCTTCACTCACCGTTTGCCAGTAGTCGTCCTCGGTGATGGCCCCTCCCAAACACCCGGACCAGGTTGAGCGGAACCGCTCTCGCAACTCGGGGCCGATGTCCTCGGTGAGGACGATGTCCGAAATGGCCAGCCGCCCGCCGGCTTTCAGGACACGGCAGGCTTCCCGGTATATCTCCGCTTTATCCGGGCACAGGTTAATGACACAGTTGGAAATTACCACGTCGGCGAAACCATCCACCAGGGGGGTGTTCGCCAGGTCGGCGACGTGCAGTTCAACGTTCCCGCCGGCCAGCCCGGCTTCGGTTACCGCGCGGTTGGCGCGCTCAATCATCTCGGGGGCGAAATCTACCCCGGCCACCCTGCCGTCGAGGCCCACCTTGTGCGCCGCCAGAACCACGTCGATGCCCCCGCCGCAGCCGAAGTCCACCACGACTTCACCGCTCCGGAGACCGGCAAAGCCGGTGGGGTTGCCGCAACCCCGGGTGAGGTTGAGGGCGGCCTCCGGCACCAGGTCAAGCTCCTCCGGAGAGTAGAGCCCTTGATCGACCGCGTAGCCCGAACCGGGCTTCGCCTTGCTGGGTCAACAGGCTTCCTGATTGCCCCCTGACGCGGCGAACTTTCCGTAGCGAACCCTGATGGCTTGCTTGATCTCCTCGGTCAGCATCCCGCACCTCGTCCCTGATGCCGTTTCAGTTAGTGTACCGGGCTGTAAATAGCTTTACATCGGCGAGATTGGGCGACACTCTCTCCCCACGATCGTCCCCGATTGCATCGGGGGCAGGCTCTTCGCCGGGATGACGGATTGGGTGTCATGCCATTTACGATACATCAGACCGGGTTAGAAGAGGTCCTCCTCCACACCGTTGTACTCCGGCAGGTGGTGGCGTCGCCGGAGGTATTGCTGGAGAAGCTCGCTCTCGCGCATGGTGTACATGTGGGTGGTCTCGTACTGGAAGAACCGGGCCGGGGGCACCTCTTCTCGGGCGGCCTTCAAGGCTTGCCGCAGGTCTGGGGCCCCGGCAATGCGGAGCACCTGCTCCTTTTCATCCAGGAGTTGGTACACGCCCTCCCTATCGGGGACATCCTCCAGAGCCGTGTCTTCCAGTGGAAACTTCGGGGGCCGGCGCATGATGCGTTCTCTTTCTCCCTTCCGGCATTTGGGCGGCGGGCGGCGGGCTACCAGGAGTGGACGATGGCGTCGTGGGGGCAGGCCAGAACGCAGGGGAGCGGCGGAGGGCTATCCACCGGCTTGCAAGGGGCGCAACTGAACTTCAGATTCTTGCGGTGCTCTTCCGACACCGTTAACACCGTGTCGTCGTAGTCGTCGAGCATCATTTCCAGCACCCCCGCCGGGCAGGCCGGGACGCAGTCGCCGCAGCCGTCGCAGCGGCCGCTATCCACCCGGATGTACCAGTCACCCGACCCATCGGTGTACCCGTAGTGAGCGATGTATCCCATACCTGCCTGCTGCCTCGTTACGCTACGGTTCGCGGCCTCCGCGCCAAAGCACCGTCTTGGTTCGCCCCTCCCCAGGGTAGGAGCGTGGGGCCGGCGCCCCGCTGCACGCCGGCGCGGGCGTCAGCCGCTTCATCCCTTGGCCTTCGCCCTCAGGGCCAAGCTGTTGGCGAAGAGAGCGGCGCCCAGGGCGCCGGCGGTCTGGGGGTCTGTACCCTCGGGCGGCGCCAGGGCCTTTACCCCCAGCTTCCGCTCGATGCGCTTGACGATGCCGGGGTTCTTGGCGATACCCCCGGTGATGGCGAACTCCGGCTCCAGGCCGATGCGCTCCAAGAGGGTGACCACCCGGCCCGCCATGGCTTCGCAGAAGGCGGCCAGGGCCAGCTCCCGGGAATAGCCGGTGCGCAGCAAACCCAGGACCTCCGACTTGGCGAAGACGACGCAGGTGCTGCTGACAGCGGGAGGGTCTTTCTCCACGTTCAGGGAGAGGGGGCCCATCTCCGTTACGGAGACCTTCATCAGCTCGGCCATGGTCTCCATGCCCCGCCCCGTGCCGGCGGCGCACTTGTCGTTCATGAGAAACTCTTCCAGCTTGCCCCTTTCGTCGCAGCGGATGGCCTTGCAGTCCTGCCCCCCCATGTCCAAGATTGTGCGGACGGTGGGACCGTAGATGAAGTTGGCCCCCCGGGCGTGGCAGCTGATCTCGGTGATCTGGCGCTGGGCGAAGGGGATGTTCACTCGTCCGTAGCCGGTGCCCACCACGTAGGCCACGTCTTCGAGGGAGAGAGCCGCGGGCTCCAGGGCCCATTCCATGGCCTGCTGAGCTATTGAGGCGCTGTCGGCGGAGGTCCGGATGCTGGCGAAGGCGAAGGGTTGGCCGTCCCGCAGCACAACGGCTTGGGTGCTGACCGAACCGACGTCAATGCCGCCGGTCAGGAGGGCGCCATCGGTCCCGCCCGTGTCTTCGGCGTGCCAGCGGTACTCTTCCCACCGCCAGTATTCCCGATCTCCTCGCTCCAACACCTCGCGCACCATGGAATGGTCCTCCTCTAAGGTTATAGGGCAGCCGTTCGATTCTCGCTTTGGGCGTTTCGCACCCCCATGACCGCGGCGCCCACCGCCGCGACCATGTCCGGGGGATCGGGCACCTCCAGGTGGTCCACCTCGAGGGTTTGGCGCAGGGCCTCCACGAAACCCACGTCCCAGCCCATGCCGCCGCACACCATCATCGCCTCTTCCGCGCCCACCCGGTGGACCAGGGCGGCCAGCCGCCGGGCCATGGACACGTGGATGGCCAGCATGATGTTCTCCCGGGGGGTCTTGGCGTGGATCTGGGAGATGATCTCAGTCTCGGCAAAAACAACACAGGTGGCGCTCATGTCCGCCGCCTCGGTAGCCGTGAGGGAGAGCCGGCCCGCCTCATCCAGGGGGACCTCCAGCATGCGGGCGGCGGTCCGGACGAAGGAGCCGGTACCGGCGGCGCACTGATCGTTGGTGGCGAAGCGCTCCATCTGACCCTGGGGGCCGACCCGGATGGCCCGGGCGTCCTCCGCTCCCACGTCCATTACGGTGCGGGCTTCCGGCGCCAGGAAATTGGCCCCCGCGGCGACGGCAACGATCTCCGTCACCGTGTGGTTGGCCCCGGACACCCAGGTAGAGCCGGTGCCCGTGGCCACCAGATAGCCTAGGTCGCCCCGCTCCAGGCCCCCGAGCTTCAATACCTCCTGGAGGACCTGCTGGGCCGTGGCATCGATGTCGAACTCGGTGGGGACCCGCGCGGTGGCCACCAGGCCCTGAGGGCCGACGATGGCCGCCTTGGTGACCTCTGATCCTACGTCAATTCCCACGACGTACATGGTACGCTCCTTATCATCCGGGCCCGAGTTCTAGAAGAGGGCATTCTCTAGAAGGGTCTCCATGAAGGCCTCCACCCTGGTGCGGATGGGGCCGTATGGGGTAGGGAAGGTCATCTCCACCCGGAGGGTGGGGATGTCTTCCTCCTTCAGTTTGGCTTCCAGGACCGGCGTTTCCCAACCGTGGGGATCGCAGAACTTCTGGAGGGCGAAGATAACACCGCTGACGTTGTACTCGCGCGCCAGGTTCATGATGTGCGGGACGCGGGTGCGGCTAGTCCAGTCCCGCAGGGGGCATCGGGGCCGGTCGAT
Source organism: Dehalococcoidia bacterium (assembly GCA_030740155.1). GTDB lineage: Bacteria > Chloroflexota > Dehalococcoidia > Lucifugimonadales > UBA3495 > CAJWBT01. The sequence goes on from JASLXV010000081.1 coordinate 9,864, forward strand.
GTAGCGCTGGGCCAGCGTCAGTATCCGGTCCTCGGCTGGAGTCACCTCGTTCCAGAAGTAGCGGGTGCCGGCGCATTCGTCGTCGGTGACGATGAGCATCCCTGCCTGCTCGATGGTGCGCACCAACTCCACGTCGTTCAGCTCGCTGCCCACCAGCATGCCCCTGAGTTCCGGAAGGTCGATCTGCCGGCCTTCCAACTCCCCTAGGAGCTGCTCCAGCAGCTGGTTGTGATCCGCCTTGTCCATGTAGAATCCGGCCAGCACCACCTCCAGGACCTCGGCTCCGGTGATGGGCGGGGTGGGGCTCTTGCGCGTCTCGTAGAGCCGATGCAGCAGCCGGCGGTTGGTGTTGTACACCTCGAAGGCGTGGTCCAGCGCCTCGTTGGTAATGGCCTCGCCCCGCCACTCCTCGACCTGTTTCCGGAAGGTTTCCATCTCCCGGCCCCAGTAAGCGGGGGCCGCCGGAGTCTGGAGGTTCCAGGGGGCGTCGATGAAGTGTTTCTTGGGGCCGGGGATCTCCCGCTGCCAGATCTCGTACATCTGGGTCATGTGGATACAGGTGAGGGTGCTCACGAAGTAGCCCAGATAGTCGTAATGCCCGTCCAGCCCGGCGGAGACGCAGCTCCGCGAGAAGCCGCACCAGGTGGCGCCCATGGACCGGTCCGCCGATCCGGGGTATCCCAGGTCGCCGAAGATCCGCACCGGAAGGACCCCCGCCGCATAGGCGATCTCCTCAGGGACGTAGGTGCAGGTGTACCCCAAGACCTGTCCCCCGGTTCGCTCCTTCCAGGCTTTTGGGTAGGCGTGCCGGTCCCGGGTGATCTCCGCCAACTGTGCCAGCGCATTACTCATTGCCATCTCCCGCCGGAGCGGCGCCCGCCGACCGGCTTTCCCCGATGGGCCGGAGCCCCATCCCCTCCATGAAGGCGTCCAGGGTCTTCAGGGCGGCCGGGATGTTCAACTCCCGGGGATCGGCGGTACTGGGGTCGATATCCACCGCCGGGACTCCCGCCCGTTGGATCTCGGCCATGCGGGACAACCCGCCCAGGGAGCTGGGCCGGCACCGCCGTTCCAATCCCAGGATGACCCCGTCGGCCTTCCAGTCCCGCACCTGGGCCAGGACCTCGTCGCCCTTGGACATGGGCCGGCAGGTGACCTGGGTCGCCCGAATGACTCCTTCTCCCCCCAGATAGCGGTCGGCCATGGACCACAGCCCGTCTTCCCGGGTGCGCACGTCCCAGCCCCGCTCCTTGGGCGTCTTGGAGGGCACCCAACTCCCGTCGGGCGTCACGTCCCAGACCCCGAAGCTGACGAAGGGAAGGCTGCCCCCGACGAGGACGGCCCCGTAGGCCTCGGGGTAGCGGAGGAGCTTCTGCCCCTCGGGGAAGAACGGGATGAAGTCGTCCCACAGGAGCCGGGCCGTCTCCACGCCCCGGGCGGAGATGCCCTCATCAACCCGCTGCTTCACCTCGTCGTACACCGTCCGGTAGAACTCCAGGATGTGGGGCTTGTCCCGGTCCAGGATGAGGGGAATACGCAGGGAGGTGAGCATACGGTAGTCCAGGGGTGCGGGAACGGCCTGGTTGAGAACGCAGATGCGGGACCAGAGGGCGCTGGTCTCCCAGTCCAGCTCCAGGGCGCGGAGGAACAGCTCGTCCTGAAACTTCTTGCCGGTGATCCCTTCGATCTCCTCGATGGCGATATGGAATTGGTCCACCATGTACTGGAGGTCCGGCGACTGGTAGCCGTAGCGGAATGGCAGGTCCAGGGTGACTATGGGGACCCCTCCCAGGTGCTCCACCACCGACTGGACCATCTTCATCGTGAAGGGGCACAGCTCCCACTGGAAGACGAAGTCCGGCTTCCGGCCTTCCAGGGCCTCGGTCAGGTGGCCCCGGTACACGCCCCCCAGGTGCAGTTTGAGGGAGCTGCACAGGTCCTTCGGGTAGCCTCGGGTCTCCAACAGCTCCAGGTTGGCCACGTTCTCGTCGTAGGAGCGCACCATCTTGGTGAACCGGGGCTCGTATTGCCAGCTGGCATACTCCCCGAACCCGGCCATCAAGGGCTGGAACTCCTCGATGATGCCCACGGCCACCATTCCACCCGAATTGGCCGTCTGCTCGTTGTGGACGTGATGGGCGCGGCGTAACTCCTTCATCTTGGCCCAGCATTCCAGGGGCTTGATTGGGTAACGTTGGAGGGTCTGCACCATGTCGCTGCCTCCTCAACGGCACTGGGCCGTCATCTTCAATTTTCGAGCCCATCCGGGCTCTTCCGGGTGGCTGAGTCCTGGTCATTCGATTGGATCGGGTGATTAGTTGCTAGCCCAAAACCTTGAGTGCCGGTTTCAGCGGTCCTTCGACAGGCTCAGGACGAACGGGATGGGCGCTCCTGCTTCGTTCGCGGTGAGGCTCAGGACAATCGGAAAGGGCGCTCCTGCTCCGTTCGTGGTGAGCTTGTCGAACCACTTCATCTTTGTTCTTGCTCAGAGCACGCCCGAGTCCCTGACTTGGGCAATGCGCTCGGGGCTGTAGCCCAGGATGCCGCTCAACACCTCCTCGGTGTGCTCCCCCAGCCGGGGGGCCAGGCCCCTGGGCCGGGCCGGCGTCTTCTCGAAGTGGACTGGAGGCCCCACCAGCTTCCAGGGGGTCCCATCATCGTCCTCAAGGTCTACCACGTAGCCGCTCTCCACGGCCTGGGAATACTTGACCGCCTCCTCCGTGTTCAGCACGGGGGCGTAGCCAAACTGGCACCCGTTTACATCGAAGATGCAGATCCACTCGTCCCGGGGCCGGGTGGCGAAGGCCTCCTCTAGCCCCTGGATGGCCACTCCGTAGTGCTCCCGCCGCTTGACGGCGTTCTCCAGCCGGGGGTCCATGGCCAGGTCCTCCCGGTCCATCAGGAGGCACATCTCCTCCCAGTAACGGTCCGACTGGGGCTCCGCCAGAATGATCCACTTGTTGTCGGAGCACCGGTAGTGGTTGGACATGGGGTTGCGGGCGCGGGCGCGGGAGTGGCGTCCCATGGCCCGCCCTTGCATGAGGGCGGTATTTACGTTGACGGCTTGCATGTGAAGGGCCGTTCCGAGGAGAGACGCTTCCACCATCTGACCCTCCCCGGTTCGCTCCCGGTGCAGCAGGGCCGCCAGGATGCCCCAAGCGCTCATGGTCGCCCCCGACTGGTCGAAGAGTCCTCCCACCACCTGCCACGGCTCGTCGTGGTCCCGCTCCCCCATCATCCACATCACCCCCGAGAGGGCCTGGGCCAGAGGGTCGAAGAAGCGCTTCGAGGTGATGGGTCCCCGGGGTCCGACGGGGGATGCCAGGGTGTAGATGAGCTTGGAATTAAACTTGCGCAGGGTTTCGTAGTCGGCGCCCATGCGGCAGAGGGTGGCCGGCCGGAAGTTGGTGAGGAACACGTCGGTCTTCGCCACCAGCTCGTGGAAGATCTGCCGGCCGGGTTCCTGCCTCAGGTCGAGGGTAATGCTCTTCTTGTCGCGGTTGGCGGTCTCCATGAAAAGGTTCCGGCCGCCGGGCAGGGCCATGCTGGAGCCCCACAGGTTATAGAAGTGGCGGGAGGCGTCACCCACTCCGGGCTCCTCCACCTTGATGACCTCAGCTCCCAGTTGCGCCAGCATGTAACCCCCCGCGGTGCCATGCTGGAAGGTCGTGCATTCCAGAATCCGAATGCCCTCTAAGATATCGCCCATGGTTCACCCCCGGCGTATTGCCACCGCCCCGGACGGCGCGACCGCCTTCCCGGTGTCTTGTGCCTCCGGTGGCTGAAGCGTGAACAGGGACGCCGGATCTTTGGTGAGGAGGCGGACCTGCTCCACGGAGGCTCACTTGTCCCTCTGATCGCTACTGGACCGCGCCCCACTGGGATACCCCATTTCAACGGGCGCGGAGGCAACCTGCGTGCCGTCTCAGAACAGAGCCATAGTAGTATCAATCACGAATGCCGTCAACCATCTCATCAAGCGCATCAGCCTGTCCGGCGGCGTCGTGAACTGGAGTTTGACGGGTAATGGCGGAGGCTTTCACTACATTCGCCCCGTGGAATGGCCAGGAGCATGAATATCGCGGAGGTCACCGAGATGGGGTGGAGCGGGAATGGATCAGAGCGGTTAGGTAGCGAAGTTGCTGGTAATGCTACTGTGTGCAAATCTCCCTCGCTCCGCTTCATGAAAGGGGGCTTTGCCTCAAAGCCGTATCTTTTTTCGAAAGTGCCATGCTGTGCCAGCCGTGGCGTCAAGGCATCTGGGGAAGGGCTTCTCCTCCACCTCCCCAGATCCCGAGTCCTTCCCGCGAAGGACTCGGGATGACGATGCGGTGTCCATTTCGTTCTCGTGGAGACCCTCTGCGGCGGGCCAGATGTTCAAGGGATTTTGCGGAATCCTCAGAAGGTCGCCAGCGGGGTCACCGGCGAGCCGGTGACGGTGGGAAACCGGAGCGCCGCCATGGTGAACATAAAGTCCCACCGGCCGAGGGCCTCGCATTGAACCACCAGGTCGTCGAAGTTGGCGTTGTCGAGGAGCCACAACCCCATGGCAACGATACCCACCTGGTGAATCGGCATATCGAGGGCCTCGTAGCCGCTGGGGATAACGTCGTGGGCGGCGTCGGAGGCGATCAAGGACACGCCTCGTTCCCTCAGCCAGGGCAGCGTCTCGGCGTGGAGGCCGGGCCTTCCGTCGACCCGGATCACCGGGCCGAGGGCCAGCCGCCGCTTGTACCAGCCCAGGCGGAGGCACAAGGCGTCCCCAACTCCGACCCGCACGCCCTGAGCCGCCTCGGCAGCCTCCAGGTCTTCCACGTACACCGCCTCGCCCGGCTCGAACCACTCTTTGCCCCGGACCTTGGTGATGTCCAGCAAGACGCCTCGGGTGATGACGCCGTCCTTGAGCACCGCGACGTCGTTCACCGTCGCCCCGCCCCTGGTGGTCACCATCTCGGCCGGCCGTCCCCCGTACATCTTCCCGTCCCAAAAAACGTGGCTGAGGGCGTCGATGTGGGTGCAGTAGAGGCCGTGGAAGGCCAGGGCGATGAGGTCCCCCACCGCCTGGCGGGGACCCCGGGCCCCGGCCGAAGCCAGGTTGTAGCCCTCGCCGCTTTCCAGCATGAAGTGCAACGGCGGGATGGGCGTATCGATGGCCGGCGCGGTGGAGATGGGCCGGGCACAGCCGACGGTGATGCCGAGCTTGACCAGGGCGGCGGCCCGGATCCGAGTCTCGTTGTCGACCAGGTTCAAGGTCCCCAGCAGGTCGTCATCTCCCCAGCGGCCCCAGTTGCTCAGGGTGTTGAAATACTCCAGGACTTCTTCTTCTGACGGGATTCGTGGCGCCATATCGTTCGCCTTCTCCTCGTTGCAATTCGCTTGGTGTCTATCCAATAACTCCAAATGAGGCCGCTTTTGGTCCTTCGACAGGCTCAGGACGAACGGATTTTTCCTGTTTATGGTGAGCTTGTCGAACCACGGCGCCTGGTTGTTCGATGGGCTGTCAATGGCCGGGCGACGACCGGAGCCGCTGTTCCCGCTTTTCCAGGATGGAGTCGGCAATGCCCTGAACGATGCGCCACAGCATCTTGAAAAGATCGCTCCCGTCCCGGAAATCGGCCGCATACGGGCCGACGGTCAGCCTCTCGCCTTCGGCCAGCTCGTAGGGCTTCCTCAGTTCCGTGTCTTCCGGCGGCCACACCCCGATCGCCTTTCCCTTCAACCGGCGGATCATGGAGAAGCAAGGGATATCGCTGGGTCCGTCACCGATGTAGACCATGTGCTCGAAGGGCACCCGCCGGTCTTCATCCTTGATGGCGTCGTTCACCCGGAAGGGTCTTCGCCGCAGCTCCGTGCCCGACAATCCCTTACTTATCGCGTGAATGAATTTGGTTTTCTCCGTGAAGGTCACCGACCGTTTTACGGCCACGGCCCGGTCCGCATCATCGTAGGCAAAAGCGCAGGCAAAGATGTCGTTGGCCAGCCGGCCGAGAGGAGTGGCGCCCAGGACTCCCTCGATCCCGCTGCTGACGATGTACCACTCGACCGTGACACCGGCCTCCCGGTACTCGGCTTGGCCGGACAGCTTGTCACGGAGCCGGTCGACAAAATCCAATGCGCCTGGATAGAACTCAACATCGCCGCCCACGCCTTCCAGTTTCGACTTCGTTAATGGGCCGGCTGGGCGGTCCTGGGTGGGTTCCAAAAGTTGGTTCAGATAGGCGAGGGTGTGGTCCCAACCGTCCTCGACGAGGCCGACCACGTCTCTCTTCCAGAACCGGCCGGATTCAAGGCCCAGTTCCCGGACCAGCTTGTCGGTGGAGTCCGGGCACAGAGTGCCGTCACAGTCACAAATAATGGCGATGACGTCCTGGGCCATCGGCCACCCTCCCGTGAAAGGCTGAAAAAGGGCGCTGCGCCCCAAACCCCCGGCGGCTGCCCGACTATCCGGTGAGGACCAGCTTCTGGAGGGAGCGCGGCATGTGGGTCGGCACCTTGGTGTGGCTCAGGTGCGTGAAGGAAACCTCGGCCACGTAGATGTCGCCCCGGGAGTCAATGCAAATGCCGTGGGGCGCCAGGAAACTGCCGGGCTCCTCACTCTCGGGCACGTCCCCCAACTTGGCCAAGTAGTTGCCCTTGATGTCCAGGATGCCGACCCGGGGGCCCAGCCCAACGGCCTTGGCGTTGGAGCCAATGCATACGCCCAGCTCACCCACGTAGACCCTCTGGTCCCCCGACTTGTCGATGTACAAACCACAGGGCCGGGCCATGTTGGTCCACTGGGTCTCGAACTTCCCCTTGGAGTCGAATATCTGGATGCGGTGATTCTCCCGGTCGGCCACGTAGACCCAGCCATCCTTGTCGGTGGCGATGTTATGGGCGATGTTGAACTGGCTTGGACCGGTCCCCGACCCGCCCCACGAGAATAGCAGCTTCCCATCCGGCGAGTACTTGTGCACCCGGGCGTTGCCGTAGCCGTCGGAGACGTAAAAATCCGCGGTCTTGGGGTCGATGGCCACGTGGGTGCAGCGGTTGAAGGGGTCGCCGCTCATGAAGGGGACGGGCTTGCCGCTGATGCCCAACTTGAACAACTCTTTCCCGTCCAGGGTGCACTTGCGGACCGTGTGGTCCCCGTCGTCGGTGCAGAAGATGGTGTCGTCGGGGCTCATGGTGATGCCGTGGGCCCTGGGGAAGACGCCCTCGCCCCAGGAGCGCAGGAAATTGCCCTCCCGGTCGAAGATTATCATCGGGTGCTCCCCCCGGTTGAACACGTAGACGTTATCCTTGGAGTCCACCCCCACACCGCCGCACTCCTTGAAGGTCCAGCCGTCGGGCAGCTTGCCCCAGCCTTCGGCTACTTCGTAGGTGAATTTCGCGGTACCCAATGCCACCATGGCGTCACCTCGTCCTTCATGTCCGGCCCCTCTCTGGCGCAGCCGGGGGCCGCTGCCGACGATTGTAACACCAACAGGCGGTATTTCAATGGACCGGCCCCCACGCCGCCTCAGCCGCCTCAGCCGTGCCATGGCGCCGGAGCAATAGAACCTACTATACTAACGGTGGCGACAGCGCAGGAGGAGACCCATGAAGTTTGAAACACTAGCGGTCCACGCGGGGCACCGGGTTGACCTCGAAACCGGCGCGGTCACTCCGCCTCTCCACTACCTTTGAACGAACCGGCGACGGCAGCTATCCCTGCGGGTACATTTACGCTCGCGGGGGCAATCCCAGCAGGGCAGCATTGGAGGACCTGACACAAGCCCTGGCTTGAGCGGGTCGTTGCGCCGCATTTCCGCTTATTTTGGATTCACTCCACGAAGATGCGTACCTTTTCCTTGTCGCCCTGGGCATCGACCTCCAGGTCGTGCAACTCGTCGACGAGCTGTTCCAGGTCTTCGGTCTTCAAATTATGCAGGTCCACGTTGATCCCCTGATTCCCCAGGGCTTCGTTCACGCTCGTGGCGGCATTGTTGGGAATTAGGGCCGCCAGCTTGACTCCGGCGCGAATTAGGCCCATGGGGACCCGGATGTTCACCCGTTCACCGCCGGACTCCGAGTCCCCATTGGAGTCGGGCTCAACCACGATACGCAGGTACTTTGGCGACGGCCTGGGCGTATCTTTCGAGCCGGGCCGGTTCGGCTCGCCGGCGGACGGCCGGTCAACCAGGCCGAGCAATCGCTCGGCTTCTTCCACATTGATCTGGCCGTCGGCCAACATATCGAGGATTTGCCTTCGATTTTGAGTCATATCAAAACCTCCGCAGGGCTATATCTCTACCTGATCGAGATGAACACCCGCTCGGAAGGCCCATCTACATCCAATCGAAACCCTCGAAGCGAGCAGAACAACCTGAAGAACGACGGTCCGGCCAGCAGCATCGGCCGGCCCCAACCCGTGGGCCACAGCAGGGCCGCCAGGACGATTACCAACGGGGATAGGGCAACTGCCAGCAAGGCGATGGGTGGCCGATGATGAAGAGCGGCAGCCACAGGCCAAAGCCCCGGCGTCGCCCTCGGATTCTCAGACGCAGGAACGACGGCGGCCAACTCATTCGGACAACCTCTCGATGGCTTCCGCGGCGGTAATGTCGCCGCGCTGAAGCTGGCTCAGGACCTCTGTTTGGGAGGGGACGGGATCCGTTTCCACGTACTCAAACTGGGCCGAGATGCGGTTGAGGCGGTTCTTTACCGTGGGGTAGCTGATCCCGAAAATCCGCTCCATCTCCTTGATCGAGCCGTGGCTGCGCACGAAAACCGTGACGAACACCTGGTCTTCGCCGGACAGCCGGGCCAGCGGCGGCAGCTCGAAGCTACCCTGGAGCGTTACGCCGCCGTCCGCCAAGCGCACTCGCTCGACGATGACCGGGGCGCCTCCGGTCAGTTTGGTCAACTCCTGCCAGCTCGCAGCCATCACATCATCCTTAAGAATATATATTCATGATACATGAATACTTAAGAAAGTCAATAGCATACTTAATTTTATCACTAGACCCGGCACCCGGATGCCGCCCGTATTCACGAACATTCCGCCCCGGTCTTCGGCTGGTTCGATGAAAGGTCCGAAACGGCCGGCCGGAAAGATCCGGGCAATGTTCGAAGAGTTGCCCTGAACTTGGTATCATGAGGTATAGGTTCTTCGTTAACGGGATCGTTTGGCCCGGATACTTGGGGCCCCCTTTAGGTCCGATAGGCCGGGGAGCCACCCAATTCTCCGAAGGCGAACGGGCCGAGGGTCCGGTTGGAGACATATATCTAGTAACTATCTCAAAAGGTGGTTCGACAAGCTCACCACGAACGGGGGAGGAGCGCCCTATCCGTTCGTCCTGAGCCTGTCGAAGGATCGCTGGAGTCGGCACTCAAGGTTTTGGGATAGTTACTTAGTGGACCGCCGGGCGGTGCTCCGGGAGGGGCCGGCCGGCGCGGTGCTAATGCGGAACAGGCGTGAGGTCGAGAATCGATGGCCCAGGAAGGTAGAAGGGACTACGTCAAGCACAGCTTTCTCAAGGTATCCCCTGAGTGGCGGCGGCTACCGCCGGGGGAACGGGACCACGGTAAGAAGCAGTTTGCCGAGGTGGTGGCCAAGTTCTCCGGCCGCCTGGCGACGGCCAGCTACAGCCTGGTGGGCACCCGGGGCAACGTGGACCTCTTGCTTTGGAAGGTCAGCCCCTCCTTGGAGGCCATCAACGAGCTGCTGGCCCAGCTGAACCGCACCGAGCTGGGCAAATTCCTCTCCATGCCCCACTCTTACCTGTCGATGACCCGCCGGTCCCCCTACCTGGAGCACCACCAGCATGAAGGACAGGTAGGGACCGCCGCCACCATGCGGATCATCGGGCGCAAGTATCTGTTCGTCTACCCCTTCGTCAAAACCCCCGACTGGTACTTCCTTTCCCAAGAGGAGCGCCAGACCTTGATGGACGAGCATTTCACCATCGGGCACCGCTACCCTTCGGTGAAAATAAGCACCGGTTACTCTTTCGGCATAGACGACCAGGAGTTCGTGCTGGGCTTCGAGACCGACGACCCGCCGAATTTTCTGGAGCTGATGACCGAGCTAAGAGAGGCGATAGGGCGTCGCTACACCCTGCGGGACACCCCCATTTTCACCTGCATTCACAAGCCCCTGAGGGAGTGCCTGGACGACCTGGGGTAGCCAAGCGTTGCACGGCATGCCGGAACGGGGTAGGGGCATAGCATGCTGGAATGGGGTAGGGATCCAGCATGCTGGAACCCGGGTAGGGGCACAGCACGCCGGAACTGGGGTAGGGGCACAGCATGCTGGACCCCTACGCAATGGGGGCGCGGCTGGCTAGCTTCCGGCTGCTTCCGTATTCTTTAGATGGTTCATCGCCGAGCCCGCCTTGAACCATTCAATCTGGCCCTGATTCAGCGTGTGGTGCAGGTTCAGGGTCTCTTGGGTGCCGTCGGCGTGGTTGATGACGCAGTTCACCGGCTTTCCCGGAGCCAGGCCGTTCAGGTCTAGGAGGCTGATCCGGTCGTCTTCCCGTATCCGGTCGTAGTCGCCAAGGTCCGGGAAGGTCAGAGGCAGCAGGCCCTGCTTTTTCAAGTTGGACTCGTGGATGCGGGCAAAGCTGCGGCTGATGATGGCGGCAGCGCCCAGCAGGCGGGGCGACATGGCGGCGTGCTCCCGGCTGCTTCCTTCACCGTAGTTGTGGTCACCGACGGCCACCCAGCGTAAGCCCTCGGCCTGGTAGTGCCTGGCAATCACCGCGATAGACTGCTCGCTCTCGCCGCTGAGGACATCCAGCCCTTTCCCGGCCTTCCCCGTGTGGGCGTTGATGGCGCCCATGAACATGTTGTCGCTGAATTTCCCCAAATGGCCCCGGTAGCGAAGCCAAACACCCGCTGGCGATATGTCGTCGGTGGTGGTCTTACCTTTCGTCTTTATCAGGACCGGCATATCCAGGAAATCGTTGCGATCCCATTCCTGCCAAGGCTCCAACAGCTGGAGCCGCTCGCTTTTCGGGTCTACCGCCAACTCGATCTTGCTCCCGTCCTCCGGTGGCGCCTCAAAAGAGGAATGACCTGGATTGAAGCCCTGCTCCGGGACCTCGGGCGCGCGCTTGGGCGGGTCCAATTTGAACTGGGTACCATCGGCCGCGGTAAGGGTGTCGGTCATCGGGTTGAAGGACAGCCGGCCGGCCAGGGCCAGGGCGGTGACCATTTCCGGGCTGCCGATGAGGTTCATGGTGGATGCTTGACCGTCGTTGCGTGCCGGAAAGTTCCGGTTGTAGGAGGTGACAATGGTATTGGGTGCGCCGGTTGCTTTATCGGCCCGACGCCACTGGCCGATGCACGGGCCACAGGCGTTGGCCAACACGACGGCATCGATGTCTTTGAGGGACTGCATCTGCCCGTCTCTTTCGATGGTAGCCCGCACCTGCTCGGAGCCAGGGGTGACCATGAAGGGCACCGCAAATTTTATGCCGTGGGCCTTGGCCTGCTCCGCCACGTCGGCGGAGCGGCTCATGTCTTCGTAAGACGAGTTGGTGCAGCTGCCGATCAAGGCCGATGAAATCTCGTCTACCAAATCGCTGCTCTGCCGAAGCTCACTAGCTAGCTGAGAGATAGGCCGCGCGCGGTCGGGAGAGTGGGGTCCCACCAGGTGAGGTTCCAGCTTGGACAGGTCGATCTCCACGATGCGGTCAAAGTATTGTTCCGGGTTTGCTTCGCATTCCGGGTCGGCCGCCAGCAGGTGCTTATTTTGCTCGGCCAAGTCGGCCAGAGCGCCTCGGCCAGTGGCCTGAAGGTACCGGGCCATACGCTCGTCGTAGGGAAAAAGAGACGTGGTAGCGCCAAGCTCGGCACCCATGTTGGTGATGGTGGCCTTACCCGTGGCGCTGATGGACTTGGCCCCCGGGCCGAAGTATTCGATTATCGTGTTGGTTCCGCCGGAAACGGTCAACTCCCCTGCCAGGTAGAGTATTACGTCCTTGGGAGCGGTCCACCCGTGGAGTTCCCCGGTTAGGCGCACACCTATGACCTTGGGATAGAGCAGTTCCCAGGGCAGACCAGCCATCACCTCCACGGCGTCGGCTCCGCCGACACCGACGGAAATGGATCCCAGGCCGCCACCCATGGGGGTATGGGAGTCGGTGCCGATCATCATCTCTCCGGGGAAGGCATAATTCTCGAACGCCACCTGGTGAATAATCCCGGCCCCCGGTCCCCAGAACCCAACTCCGAACTTGGCTGACGCCGTGCGTAAGAAGTTGTAGACTTCATCGTTCTCTTGAAGGGACTCTTTGAGGTCGGCTGCTCCTTCCACCCTGGCCTGAATGAGGTGGTCGGTATGAACCGAGGTGGGAACAGCGGTGGTAGCCCGTTTGGTCTGCATGAAGTTGAGCATCACGGTTTGCCCCAAGACATCCTGCAGGATGACCCGGTCGGGGTTCAGCATAAGGTAACTGGTGCCCGGAATCAGTTCGGCCCCGGCCGGGTCGTCCAAATGGCCCAGCAAGACCTTTTGGGCCAGGGTTAAGGGGCGGTTGAGCCGGGCCCGGACGACTTCCAGGTTGCGCGCCGTTTTCTGATACACGCCGGCTACGATTTCCGGGGTTAACTCGACTGCGCTCATCAGTAGACTCCTCTCAGACACAATAGAGAACCTTTAAAGGGTTCTCCTTTAAAGGTTCTTCACATCCCCGGCCGGAAGGGGAAATAACAGGCCCGGAAAGGCCCTATTACCGCTTCAGGTCGGCGGCGTCGTTGTTCTTGAAGTAGTCGTAGTTCATCGCGATGTAGGCGTTGAACTGGGGAGGGGTAGCGTCTTCGGCGAAGATGGCGGCCACCGGGCATACCGGCTCGCAAGCGGCGCAATCGATGCACTCATCGGGGTTGATGTAGTACATATCGTCTTCGTCTCGGGTGTAAATGCAGTCAACCGGGCAAACATCAACACACGCCGAGTCTTTAACGCCGACACACGGCTCGGTAATTATGTAGGTCATTCCTCACGGCTCCTTGTGAAGTAGGTGGGGCGACACCAACCCCCGGCGCGCCTGCATATTTGCGAAGCGGCCAGAACGAATTATAGCATAGCTCCACCGGGTTGCAACAACGGGCCTGGCCGGATCGAGACCCGGCGCCGAAGCGGCTTAGTCCCACCGGCTTTGAGCTGCCTATCTATGCAAAAACCGGTCTACGCAAAAAACCGGCGACCGCGATTCGGAACTGAGGATGACTCCCCAGTGTTCCCATCAGCGGCCGCCATGCCGGGCATCCGGTGCGGGTTGCCGGCTGGTCTGAGTTACAGGACCAAGCCGTAGGTGCGCTTCTTGATCGCCAGGTTCACGAAGGTCTCAGTGCGCTGGACGCCCTCGATGACCCCGATCTTGGTCCTCAAGAAGGTTCCCAGACTTTCGGCCGACTCCAACCCAGCCCATATGAAAACGTCGTAGGCCCCGGTGGTGATAGCTACATAGTGGGCTTCGTCCAAGCTGGCGATGGCCTCCGCCACCGCATCCGACCGGCCGGGGCCGGTCTGGAGGCCGATCAGGGCCGTGGTAGCGTATCCCAGCTTTTCCAGGTTGGGGACGGCAATCACCTTGACCACGTCGTCTTGAATCAACCGGCGCAACCGCCGCCTCACTGTACCTTCACTGACCCCAACTTCCCGCGCAATCTTTGCGTTTGAAGCTCGGCCGTCCAATTGCAAGAGGCCGATAATCTTGCGGTCCAATTCGTCCATTGGTGCCACTCCCCATAATTTCTTGGATCAGGTAGTCACAATCAATCATAGGCTGGGGGTGATAAGTTGTCAATACCGCTGTCGGATCGGCGAATGGCGTCTTGGTTTACGAATTGGCTCTAGTCGATTGGTTGACGTTAAGTTCCTCTTCGAACCTATGGAGTATCGAACATTCGTCGGCTTTGATAACGGTCATGCGTAGCGAGGGGCCTGCAGACCGCCTTTTGAGGGGCTTGCTAACCTGCAACTCCGCTATTTCTTGGGCTTCTTGCGTTTCGCACGCCTGCGGGACGGCTGGTTGCAGTGTGGCGCGAAAAATGGTATTGCTGGGGTTGAGCCCATTTGATAACATGTATGCAAGCAGGGAGGGATCGCATAGTGGCCTAGTGCGGGCGCCTGCTAAGCGCTTAACCTGTGAAAGCGGGTTCATGGGTTCGAATCCCATTCCCTCCGCCGTCTCTTGTACCTACGGCCGCCTCGGCTAACAAATATGCACAGTTTTCACCTTTCGACTATCGGGTGCCAAATGAATGTGGCGGACTCCGAGCGTTTGGGTACGGCTTTGGAACAGCTGGGCTTGCACTCGGTGAGCGAAGCCAACGAGGCCGACGTAATCGTTGTTAACTCCTGCGTCGTGCGCCAGAGCGCCGAAGACAAGGTTACGGGCACCCTGGCGGCGATGCGGCCGCTGAAGCGACAGGAGCCCCGCCGGCTGGTCGCGCTCATGGGCTGTTTGGTGGGGTCCAAGACCGAGGAGCTTCGCCGGAGGTTCCCGCACGTCGACGTCTTCATGCGCCCCCAGCAATTCGGCCCCCTTCTGGACCTGGTGGGGGAGCGCCTGGGCTTGGATTGGGAAAGGTGTATCGCCTCACTGGCCCCGAACCGGCCCGGCGTGGCCTGCTACGTTCCCATCATCCACGGTTGCGACCTGATGTGCACTTTCTGCATAATACCTTACCGCCGGGGGCGCCAGGCCAGCCGGCCCCTGGATGAGATAGTTGGCGAGGTGGAATTGCTGGCTGCCCGAGGGGTTAAAGAAGTCACTCTGCTGGGTCAAACGGTTGACGCCTACGGCAACGACCTGCCGGACCAGCCGGACCTGGCCGACCTGTTGGAGCGGCTTGAGCCGGTCTCCGGGCTGGAACGGATCCGATTCCTCACCTCCCACCCTTCTTTCATGGGCGAAAGAATCATCGGCGCAGTGGCCCGGCTGCCCAAGGTGTGCGAGCACATTAACCTACCGGTGCAGGCAGGGGATGATGAAGTCCTCCACCGCATGCGCCGCCCTTACACTCGCGCCGTTTACGCCGACTTGGTCCGGCGCGTGCGTGATGCCATCCCCAATGTCGCCCTGAGCACCGACGTGATCGTCGGGTTCCCCGGTGAGACCGACGAGCAGTACCGGCGCTCCCTGGACCTGGTTTCGGAGCTGCGTTTCGATAAAGTCCACTGCGCCGCTTACTCGCCTCGTCCCGGAACCGTTGCCGGCCGTACGATGAAGGACGACATCTCTCACGAAGAAAAGACGCGGCGCCGCCGTGGCGTGGAACAGTTACAAGAGAGTATCCTGGAGGAGATCAACGCCGCGTTGGTGGGCGGTGAAGAGGAAGTGCTGGTGGAGGGGCGCCATAAAGGCAAGTGGCAGGGAAGGACCCGGAGCAACAAGCTCGTGTTCTTCCAGGATGAAGGAGACCATCTGGGACGTTTGGAAAACGTCAAGATTACCCGGGCCACCCCCTGGTCGCTCCAGGGGACGCTGGCTGGTGGTTGAACCGAATCACCCCTACGAGGATGTCGACCGTGGTCATCAAGACCCGTAAACCTGAAATCCCGATAACCGAGATCGAGCACTCCGCCTTCTGCAAGTCGGAAGACGAACTGCCCGCCCGGCCGTTGGCCGAAGAACTGGCTGTAAACATACGCTGGCAGAAGATCCCCGGCCAGTACCTTGATTCCACGGCCGAGGAGCTGGACGAGCGTATCCGGCGCGTCCGGGAACGCCTGGGCAAATCGGTGACCGTACTGGGACACCACTACCAGAGGGAAGAGGTCATCAAGCATGCCGATTTCCAGGGTGACTCCTTCCTGTTGTCTCAAGAGGCAGCCTCCCTGCCGGACGCCAGCTATATTGTCTTCTGTGGCGTCCACTTCATGGCGGAGACCGCGTGCATCCTATGCGCGCCCCACCAGAAAGTGGTCTTGCCCAACCTCACCGCCGGGTGTTCCATGGCTGACATGGCTCCCATGGACGATGTGGAGGACGCCTGGGAGGACCTGGAACAGGTGCTGGGAGGCTCCGGCGGTATCATTCCCGTCACTTACATGAACTCCATCGCCGGCATCAAAGCTCTGTGCGGCCGCAACGGAGGCGCCGTCTGCACCTCGTCCAACGCCGCAGCCGTGATGAAGTGGGGTTTCGGGCAGGCCGGGCGGATTCTCTTCCTGCCGGACCAACACCTGGGACGCAACACCGGGCTGAAGCTGGGCATCCCCCTAGAGGAGATGGTGGTTTGGAACCCGTTCCGGCGCTTGGGCGGTAACACACCGGACCAGCTGCGCCGGGCCAAGCTCATCCTCTGGCAAGGCCACTGCTCGGTCCATACCAGGTTCACGGTGGGACAGATTCAGGCAGCTCGGGAACGCTATCCGGACATCAACGTCATCGTGCACCCCGAGTGCACCATGGAGACGGCCCAGGCAGCCGACCTGGTCGGCTCCACCGAGTTCATCCGAAAGGCCATCAACGAGGCCCCTCCCGGCAGCAGGTGGGCCGTGGGGACGGAGATCAGCCTGGTCCACCGGCTGGCGCTGAACAACCCGGACAAGGTGGTCTTCTGCCTCGACCCGGTGACCTGCCCTTGCTCCACCATGTACCGCATTCATCCCGCCTACGTCCTGTGGGTGCTGGAAGGCCTGGCCGAAGGTCAAGTGGTCAACCAGATCACCGTGCCTGAGGACATTAGGGTCGAGGCACAGGTCGCCCTGAACCGGATGCTCGCGCTCCGGTAGGGGCCGCGCCGCACCCGGTGTCCTCCATCCGGATGGATTCGAGGCCGAATCCGGACCGGTGATTCGCTAGAGGCCGGCGGAGGCGGCGCCGGTCTACACGGCATCCACCACTCCTCTCAGCAGCATGCCGACCACGTAGGCCAGACCCGCGGCGGTGCCCCCAACCGCCAGGGTTTCCAACCCTCCCAGATACCAGCGTCCCTCGACGACCTTGCTCTTGAGGGCCCCGACGGCAAAGAAGGCGATGCCGGTCATCACGGCGCTCCAGATGAAGGGCTGAGGCAGGCCACCCGGGACCGCCGCCTGATACAGGAACGCCAGAAGCGGCAACGATCCGGCCAACAGGAAGGCGGCAAAGGTGACGAAGGCGGCGCGCCACGGCGACCCGCCGCCAAGGGCCAGGCCAAGCTCTTCTTTGAGCATAGTATCCACCCAACGGTCCCGGTCCGCGGTCAGGACCTCCACCACTCTCTCCAGGTCGTCCCCCGAGAACCCCTTGGCGGCGAATATCTGGCGTATCTCCTCCCTTTCTCCCTCCGGCACGGTGAGCACATGATGCTCTTCCGTGCGACGGGCCTTCTCTCGGATCTGAATCTCAGCCCGCCGGCCCAGAAGGTTGCTGATCGCCATGCTGAACCCGTCCGCGATGAGGTTCGCCAAGCCAAGTATGATGACCACGCCTGAGGACAGCTCCGCCCCCAGAACCCCGGAAACCACGGCAAACGTCGTCACCGTTCCGTCGATCGCGCCGTAGACGAAGTCGGGAAAGTAGCTGTGGGTCGGGCCGGCTCGGAGCCGGGCTTGAATGGAGCTCGTCGTGTGAGCGGCCGTGAGTTGGTCCATCGAGTCGGAGGCTTGCCGGCTCATGCCGTCTCCCGCCATCGATGATGGCTATGCAATTGCAGTGGTCACTATAGCTATCATACCCCACCCCAGGGTTAATTCCGCATATTCAGCAAGGCTAATTGCACCACCGGAAGGTGTGCTATGATCAACCTGGGCCGAGCAGCTTCGGCGGGTCTTGCCCCAATATCGTCATTCTGAGGAGCGAAATGACGAGGAATCTGGTGCGGGGTTCCCTTCGGCGGCCTGGACCCACAACCCCAGAATCCTCGTTTCGCTCGGGGTGACAAATGCCAGGGTGCTTTTAAGGCCGAGCAGCTATGGCGTGTTGGCCTAGGAGGGATGTTTTCGTGAGCGAGTTGCCCCCCGAGGTTTACCGGCTGATCGACGCCGCCCTCACTGAAGACCAGGCCTTCAACGACCCCACGACCGCGGCCCTGGTGCCGGCGGAGGTCACCGGCGTGGGAATGGTTCGCGCCAAGGACCACGGCTTCTTGGCGGGAGTGGACGTGGCGCTGGCCGTCTTCCGGCGAGTGGACCCCGGCCTGGACGCCCGGGTGTTACTTGCCGACGGTTCGGCCCTCTCCCCTGGGGACGGCATCGTCCGGGTGGAGGGCCCGGCAGCCGGCATCCTGCGGGCCGAACGCACCGCGCTGAACTTTTTGCAACGAATGAGCGGCATCGCCAGCGAGACCAATCGATACGTGAAGGCCATCGAGGGGTGCCCGGCCCGCATCGTGGACACCCGCAAGACGGCGCCGGGCCACCGCTTTCTGGACAAGTACTCGGTGCGCATGGGAGGCGGTCACAACCACCGGCTGAATATGGCCGACGGCATCCTGATCAAGGACAATCACATTCAAGCCCTGCGTTCCGAGAGGATGGGCCTCAAGGAGGTCATCCACCTGGCCCTGTCCCGCGCTTCTCACACCATCAAGGTGGAGGTGGAGGTGGAAACCCTGGAGGAGGTGCGGGAAGCGGTGGAGGCCGGCGCCCATATCATCATGCTGGACAATATGCCGGCGCCGGTGATGAAGCAGGCGGTGGACATCATTGGGGGACGGGCGCTGGTGGAGGCTTCGGGCGGTATCACCATGGAGACCGTGCGCGCCGTTGCCGAGACGGGGGTGGACCTGATCTCCATCGGCGGGCTGACCCACTCACCCCGGGCATTGGACATCAGCCTGGACCTCGAATTCAACTGAGTTCTCTCTTGCAAATAGCTTTACGTCGGCGGAGCCGGGCGACATCCTCTCCCGACGATCGTCTTTCCGGCGAAAGCCGGAACCCACGGAAGCATTACCTGGGTCCCGGCCTTCACCGGGATAACGAACGGGATCAAGCAATCTACGAGGCACTGGACTAGAAGGAGGCCACGATGGCGGCTACCGAATCCATTGGCACCGCCTTGGAGCGGAACTGGGACATGATCGACCGGGCCCTGGAGAGCCTGGATGACGCCACTCTGGCCCGGCAGCCGTCGGACCAGTGCAACTCCATCGCCTGGCTTCTGTGGCATATGAGCCGGGTGGTGGACACCTTCATGACCACCCGGTTTCGAGGGAAGCCGCAGCTATGGATATCGGAAGACTGGCACCGGAGGTTCGGCATGGCGGGTGACCCCGATGACCGGGGAGTGGGCTGGACCGCCGCTCAGGTGGCGGCGTGGTCGGCGCCGGCCAGTGACGTGCAGATAGGGTATTACCAGGCGGTGAGAGCCGCTGCCAGGGAGTTCCTATCCTCCGTCACACCTGCCGAGCTGGAGAACACGATCGTCTTCCCGCCTTCGAACGAGCCCCGGACCGTGGCCTCCGCCCTGGGGCAGATGACCTGGGACGCCGTCTCCCACGGCGGGCAAATCGCCTATCTACGAGGGTACTTCCTGGGGATGGGCTGGCACCGTTAGCCGCGCCGGGGCCGCTGGCGGTCGGCGCTGTCCAGGAGGATGGTCACCGGCCCGTCGTTCACCAGATGCACCTGCATATACTCCTGGAACCGGCCCGTGGCCACCTTCAACCCAGATTGGCGGAAGAGGTCTGTCGCGTGCTCATAGAGCCGCCGCGCCTCCTCGGGCTGGGCCGCCTGGGTGAAATCGGGCCTCCGGCCTTTGCGGGTGCCCGCGTAGAGGGTAAACTGGCTGACCAATAAAAACTCCGCCCCTACATCCAGGGCGGAGCGGTTGAAGCGGTTCTCTTCGTCGGCGAAGATTCTCAGGTTGACTATCTTGTCTACCAGGTACTGGGCGTCGGACTCCTCGTCTTCCCTGCCGACCCCCAAGAAGATCACCAGGCCGGGGCCGATTCGCCCCACTTCCAGGTCCTCCACCAGCACCGTGGCGCTCGCCACTCGTTGGATTAACGCCCGCAATGGAGCCAGCTCCCTGGTGGCATCACGTCCCTGGAGGCCCTTGCCCGGAATCGCGCTTAGGTAGAAGCCTTGGTATCGCTGCCGGCCTTGGCCGATGACTTATCCGAAGAGGACGAACCGTTGGAGGAGCTTTCCTTGCCGGTTACTTTGCCGTTTTCGCTGGTCGATGCGCTTTCGCCGGATTCGGATTTCTTGGCCGGGCTATCCTTCGACCCGTTCTCAATTGGCGGCTTGGGGCGGCCGTAGTCGGTGGTGTAAAAGCCGGAGCCTTTGTAGATCACCGGCACGGCGTGGAACACGCGGCGGCCCGCCCCCGAGCACGCGGGGCAAGTGCCCGTACCGGCCTCAGCAAAACTCTGGACCAACTCAAATTCGTCATCACAACTGAGACATCGGTAATCGTAGCGAGGCACCAGGACCCTCCGGGGAAACTCCAATTAGCGCTCGGGTCGCCCGAGCGCCAAGTAACAACTAATATAATTTACCAGTGGACAATCTTGCTGTCAAATCGAAAAACGCCGGCGGGTAGCTCGTTTCACCCAGGCCCCACCCAGCGGACCGTCGACTTGGGCGATGGCGCCGGCGTTTCCAACTGCCGGGTACCGACCGAACACCGCGAGTCCCTCGAACCCCACGCCAGGGGCCAATGGGCACAGCCCTACGATGGCGAAAGCGGCTTGCCGGGACCGCCGGTATTTTGGGAAATCCTCCGGCGTGAGGCCACCAGCTTTGCCATCCAGGCCTCATCGGAGTATCCTAATCCGCATCAGTCTACCCGGAGGGCAAATGTATGGCGGAAATTTACGTGCTGGGAGCGGGCACGCCGACCCCAACGGCAACCCGGTTTGGCAGCGCTCACGTGCTGAGCGTGGCCGGCGAGTTGCTGATGTTCGATTGCGGCCCGGCCGCCACCCACAAGCTGGTCAAGGCCGGCCTGTTTCCCACCAAGGTTGATCACCTCTTTTTCACCCACCACCATTTCGATCAC
>JASLXV010000082.1:0-6092 GCA_030740155.1 Dehalococcoidia bacterium
GCGAAGACTTCATAACCGGACCCTCAGGCAGCTCACCCAAGCTCTTCCACACCTCTGATCTCTCGGGTCCCAAACTGTCCCATTTGTGCTGGTTGCCAACAGACGTCCTTGAGATTGGTGATTATTGTTCAGGGCAACCCAGAGGGAGCGATATCTTGGAAAGCCATTTGATCTGGGGAATCCCGGATTAGTGCCCTAATTCGAAGCTCTGTAGGAGGAAATGTGAAACTCGCACCCATTTTGATCGCTGGAGCACTAGCCGCGATGCTGGTCTTGGCCACTGCGTGTGGCGGCGACGACGAGGCCCCGACAGCCAGACCCAACGCTACTAGCGCGCCAGCGACGACCGTGCCCGCTACCGCTGCCCCGGCAGCCACCGAAGCTCCAACAGCCGCCCCCGCCGCTCCGGCCGGCGCCGAGCTGGAAATCAGCGTCAACGGCGACGCGTTGACCTTCACCGTGGATAGCCTTACCGCCAGCTCTGGCAGTGAGATGGTGGTGTCCTTTAAAAACGTTTCCGGCATCAACCAGCACAACTGGGTTCTGGTCAAAGACGGCACCAAAGACGCCGTTGCCGCCGATGGAACGGCAGCCGGACCAGGTAGTGACTGGGTAAAGCCGGGTGATGACAGGGTTATCGCTAACACCAAGATGCTAGTTGCAGGTGAGGCGGGAGACGTCACCTTTACCGCTCCGGCGCCCGGCACGTACCAGTTTGTGTGTACCTTCCCTGGGCATAACTTCACCATGTTCGGGGATTTCGAGGTCACGTCCGGGTAGGTTAGAGCCACGGCGCTCGGCGTTGAGGGAACGGGCGCACATGGGGTCGGCTTGGCCCGGCACCTTCAGGATCGGGACCACGTGGTCGTGGAGGTGAGCCGTCCGGATAGAGCTTCACGGCGCATGCGAAGGAAAAGTGACCCCATCGTCACTGAGAGGGTGGCCCGGCCAGTGCTGGCAGGATCTGCCGCGGGCTTGGCGAAAGCATGTTCGGAATCCATCGAGGTCTTGCGGACCCCCAACTGACCCAGAGCCCTGGCCTCAAGGCTCGAACCCTGGCGATGAACCAGGTGAAAGCGCCGGTGCTAGCCGCCCCCGGCGCGCCTCCGACCGTCTCGTCCGGCGCTGTGGCCGACTGCAGGGAGCTCGACCCCTGACCGCTACCAGCGCCGTGAAACAGGCCTTTCACCGCCTCGCTCAGCGGTGGATCAGATTGACGGCGAAAATGATGGCCATCAAGGCGGACTTGGAACGGGTCACCGGCACGATGGCGCCAGGAAGGATGTAGGCACTGGGCGTGGGACCGCTGGTAGCCGCGACTCTGTTGGTTACTCCCAGCGAGCAGCCCCAGCTGCTCACGTTGGAGGCCAGCTTAGCGGCCTTGTGTGGGGTGAGTCCGATCCCGGGGTAGTCGGGCAAGGCTAATCGGTATGGTCTCAATCGCGGCGGTGACCACCCGACCGACTCCGCCCTGCATCCTGTCGTCATTGTCCGCCTTCATTGTGACCACCGCACCGGCGTTACATGGAAAGCCGTATAAGAGAAGGCTTGTCCAAGCTAGGTGTCATCCGTTGACTGAAGCGCTATGTGGCCAGAGAGGTCTTCGCCATTCTCAAGAGCCAGATGCGCGCACCGACTCAGCAGGTCGCCTGACTTCTATAGAAGCATGACAATCGGGGGCGATAGAAGCCGAGAATCCGGAGGTGGCGGCATCTCTTGGGGTGAAGCGTTAACGGAATTGGAGAGGAGTAGACGCCGGCCTGTCAGCGGCCCGATTGAGAGCCACCGGCCCGGCCAGCCCGTGTTTAAGGCGGAGTTCCACACTCTCATCTATCCACGTTTAGCCGAACAACCTCAGGTCTTAGTTTTACGTTCGTAAATGATTCGGCTGTCGAACGACATCATGGGGAAGCTGGGGAGAGGCCGGAGCGGCTACTCCCTTTTTTGAGCGCGATCCAGCTCGCTTACGACGATGTCCCTGAGTACAATGGGAGACCCAGTTACCGTCCAGGGACGCGGTCGCAGCCAAGTTTGATTCGGAGAGTTTGGGTCAAAACGGGATGTCCAGCTCATACTTAGGACCGATTGTCGGTAGCAGGACGAGATGGGCAAATGCTGCAATGATAGAGCCGTCGGCATGCGGCCAGCGGTTAATCTACCACGTGGAGGTGAATATGACGATTCCGCCAGGCGGTTCGGGCCCGGGGGCGGAAGCCGCTCAAGCCCTGGAGGGTATGCGTGTTTTGGATCTCGGCGACTTCATTTCGGGCCCTTATTGCACCAGGCTTTTTGCAGACCTTGGCGCTGATGTGATCAAGGTGGAGTCCCCTAATGGCGATACGGCTCGCCGTTGGGGCCCGTTCCCCGACGATGTACCGGATGGGGAGCGAAGCGGTCTCTATCTGAACTTGAATCTGGGAAAACGGAGCGTCACGGTCAACATAGACGACCCGGCTGGTCTCGCCATGGTCGAAAAGCTCCTAGCGTGGGCTGATGTACTGGTTACTAACCATCCGGCCCAGCGTCTGGAGGCTCTAGCACTAGACCCAACTAGCCTTCAGGCTCGCCATCCCAACCTGGTCGTCACCACAATCCTGCCATATGGCTGGAACAGTCCTCATAGGGACTTCCACACCCACCCCTTCACCAACTTCGTGGCCAGCAGCGTCTCTATGCGCATCGGCGAGCCTGATACGAATCCCCTCTGCATTCCATTGTCGGTAGCCGATTATGTTGGGGGCATCAATGGGGCTGGTGCCACAATGGTCGCTGGACATGCCCGGCGGACGACGGGTCGGGGACAGCATGTGGACGTAGCTGTTGTAGATACCCTGGCCATGGTTTTCAGCGCCGGGATCCCAGCCTGGCAACTCACCAATGAGTTCCGAGGCCGCACCGGACGGCGGCTCACGAACTTCAACCAGGCCCTCTACTGCCGTGATGGAAGCATGCACGTCATTGTGAACCAGCAGAACTGGTTTGAAGGCCTCATGAGTATGCTCGGCAACCCGGAGTGGGCTCAGGAGCCTGAATTCGCTAGCCTGACTGCACGTCGCACTTCTTCGCCAGAAGCTCAAGACCTCTTCGAGGCCATGGTGCAGGCCTGGATGGCTGACTACGACCGGGAGGACCTGTTTGAGATGGGTCGGGCAAAGCATATCAATATGGCTCCCTACTACAACTCCGCCGAGGTGCTCGACCTTGAGCAAATGCGGATACGCGGGACCTTTGCCGATGTGGATTTCACACTTGCGGGCCGCGCAAAGATACCCCTACCACCCTACAAGCTGTCATCGACGCCTCCCCGTTACTCTCGTCCCTCCCCCCTCTTGGGGGAGCACAACGTAGAGGTGCTTTGCGGGCTTCTGGGTTACGAGCAAACGGACCTACCTGTGCTTAGGCGTCTTGGGGTAATCTAACCATTCAGCTCGTCAAGCAGAAAAGGTGACCGATATGGCTGGCACTTCGCATCAAGTTGGTGATTGCAACGCACTTCCGCTTTCAGGGATACGAGTGGTCGACTTCGGATGGGTGTGGTCTGTGCCGGTCATCGGCCACATCCTCGCCGACATGGGAGCTGAGGTTATCAAGGTGGAATCCAGAAAACGGCTGGATACTGGGCGCACCGGGTTGCCTTTAGGCGACCGCCCGGCGGACCCCGACTGGACTGTTGGCTTCCACGTCTACCACCGCAATAAGCAGAGTGTCACGGTGAACCTGCGCTCTGAAGAGGGACTGACCTTGGTGAAACGCCTCATCTCCGTCAGTGATGTGGTCATGTCCAACATGACCCCTGGTGTCATGGAACGCTTGGGCCTGGGCTTTGATGACTTGAAGCGGGTTCGCGAGGATTTAGTCGTTCTCTCGGTGTCCAGTATCGGGCAGACGGGACCATTCAGTGAGATTCCAAGCTACAGCCCATGTGCTGGGGCTATCTCCGGGCTTGAAACCCTCGTTGGCTACGAAGGAGGCAGCACTCAAGGATCCACGACTGCCTTCATGGACCCCGTCACGGCTCTCTACGGAGCTTTCGCCATCTTAGCGGCGCTGGAGCACCGAGCTAAGACCGGGGCAGGCCAGTACATTGACTTGTCTCTGACGGAAACCGGGATCGGACTCACTCTGGAGCCACTACTGGACTACCAGTGGAACAGCCGCGTCTGGGGGCCGCGGGGTAACATGGAGCTGGGCTACGCCCCCCATAACACCTACCCTTGCCGTGAGACTGACTCCTGGATTGGGATAGCCGTGGCCGGTGAACCTGAGTGGCAAAAGCTCCTGGAGGTCATGTCACATCCAGCGTGGGCGCAGGATCCCCGCTTTGGCGACCAGTTCTCCCGTTGGAAGCATCGAGATGCCCTCGATGAGTTGGTAGGCCAGTGGACAGCTCCCCAGGAGCGAGATGAGTTAGCTCGTCGCCTACAGGCCGCCGGAGTTGCTGCTTCACCTGCCTACACTCTGCCAGAGCTACCCTCCCTGGAGCATCACCGACACCGCCAAAATTACGTCACCTTGGACCATCCAACCCTGGCGAACGAGATAATCTACGGTGTTGTCTGGCCATTGGGCGAGACCCCAGGCTCAATTCGCAGGCACGCTCCTCTGCTGGGGGAGCACAATGGCCCGGTTTTTGAGAGCCTCCTGGGCTTGTCCGCGGAGGAGTTGGGGAACCTAGAAGCATCCGACGCTCTGTACTAAGTAATTATCTCAAAAGGAGGTTCGTGTCGCACATATAAGCTGGTACGACGCCCTGGCGTATTGCCACCGACGACGTGGCGAAACGGCCCTTGTTCCAGGAGACGATGTTCGACGCTCTCGCCCACAAGTTCGATGTACTAGTCGTCCACAAGCTTGATCGCTTCGCAAGGAACGTCCGTGTCACCTTGGAGTACCTTGAAAGGCTTGAGAAAGCCGGTGTCGGATTCGTTTCAATCTCTGAGCAGATGGACTTCTCGACGCCCATCGGCAAGGTAATCCTCGCAAATCTGGCGGCGTTCGGGCAGTACTACAGCGACAACCTTTCCACCGAAGTAAGAAAAGGGCTGAGGGAACGGGCAATGCAGGGGCTATGGATCGGACCGGTTCCATTTGGCTACAAGCCTGTTGACGGTAAGCTGGTAGTCGTCGATGGTGAGGCGGAGTTACTCAGGCGCATTTTCGAGATGTGCGCCTCAGGAGTACACACCTGTGAGACCATTGCCACTTGGCTTAACCAAAGTGAGTTTAGGCCGCGCCACGGTAAGCGGCGGAAAGACCGGGAATACCTGTGGACAGGGGACAGGGGACTCGGCGAGAGACATCCTACGAAACGGATTCTACCTTGGCTTCGTGAAGCACAGGGGACAGTTGCTGCCTGGGCAACACCCGGCAATCGTCACGCAAGAACTGTTTAACGCGGTGCAGCAGGTTCGCAAGGACCATTTCGTTGGCCCGTCAACATTCTCACCACGCCACCGCACTTACTTGTTGAAGGGCTTGATACGGTGCATCCACTGTGGCGAAAAGCTCTGGGCGCACAACATACACGGCAACGAGTACTACCAAGAGACATCTTCGCGGCGGGGTATTGACTGCCCCAACGGTAAAGGATATGTTCGCGCCGAGGTTGCCGATGAACAGGTGTCATCTATCATCGCCAGCCTCACACTGCCTCAGTCCTGGCGTGAAATGGTGATTGACCTGCTCTCTTCAAAAGACGAAACAGCAGAGATACAGCGGGAACGCACCAGGCTTGTAGAGAAGCTGCGCAGGCTCAAGCGGTTGTACCAGGAAGTTGAGATAGGCGAAGCAGAATACCGTCAGGAGATGACTCTTACCCAGGCCAAGCTATCGAGTTTGGTTGATGCTCAGCAAGACGAAGTGGTAACTCTCGGCGATAACGTGGAAGGTGTGGTAGCCGCCTGGGAGATAGCCACCAAGGATGAGCGGCATGACATGCTACAGATGATGCTTGAGGTGGACCCCATCAGTTGGACAGGATTGGGGCGATATTAAGCGAGAGTCCCGCTGTCCCACCACAGTTTACCATTGCTCTTCTGGGAGACCACCCCCTCTCGAATGGTTGTCTCGGTGATTCTGGCGAATCCAGGTGG
>JASLXV010000083.1:0-10618 GCA_030740155.1 Dehalococcoidia bacterium
TACAGCGCAGAAAGGAGGTGAAGGCTCAAACGATCGATAGGCGAAGACTTCATAACCGGACCCTCAGGCAGCTCACCCAAGCTCTTCCACACCTCTGATCTCTCGGGTCCCAAACTGTCCCATTTGTGCTGGTCGCCAACAAGCACGTCATGCTGAGGAGCGCCGGTGATAGGGGGCCGAGGGTTCGGTCTGACTCAAGAGTTTAGAGGAGTTTGCCCGGCCGGTGATCGGCCGGACCGGTGCCCGGGTGGCCTCTCCAGCGCCAAGGGTCATCCGTGTAGTGACCCGACACAATGGCCTGATCGTCTCCAGTGTCTGGGACCACATCACTTGCCGGTGTTGAACGGGGAACTGCTGCTCGGTGCATCGAAGACCTACTTGGTCCGAGGCGCCGATGGGTGACGAAATCCCCCTCGGTCCCCCTTTATAAAGGGGGATACAGGGGGATTTTCGCGTCACGAGCGTAGAGTGCCGAATGGGGCTCCTAGAGTCGTGCCGCCTGCCGGCAAAAAGGACTACCCCCGTGCCAGCGAGCCCTTAAGCCTGGAGGTGCTTGCCGAAGAACTCGAACGTCTTCTTCCAGGAGTCCATTGCCTGTTCAGGCCGGTAGTTGCCCCGGTCGTAGTACCAGAAACCGTGCGGTGCGCCATCGTACCGGTGGAAGTCGTAGTCCTTGCCGTGCTTCTTCAGCTCTGCCTCGTGCTGGTTCACCAGGTCCGGTGACGGGCTCTGGTCATCGTTGCCGAAAAGGCCAAGCATCGGGCACGAGAGGCCCTCGGTTAGGTCGATAGGTGATACCGGCTGTTGCTCGGTCAGCTTATCCGGCGCCATCACCACGTTGCCCCCCCAGCATTCCACCAGGGCGTCGAAGGACTTCGACCGGCAGGACACCATGAAGGCATGCCGCCCGCCGGAGCAGGTCCCGATGATCCCCACGCGGCCGTTGCTGATGGGCAGGGACCGCAAATAGTCCGCCGCCGCGTTGCAGTCTCCCAGCACCACGTCGTCGATTGCGCCGCCCGCGGCCCGGGCCGTCGCCGCCATCTCTTCGGGCGTACCGTCGCCGAACCGCTGGTAGAGGTTGGGGCAGATTACCAGGTAGCCGTGCTCGCTGAACCGCCGGCAGAACTCCCGGTACAGCTCGTCCCAGCCGGGGAGGTGATGCACCAGCACGATCCCGGGGAAGGGCCCCGGTCCCATGGGGCGAGACACGTAGGAATTGAGAGTGTCGTTGTTGTGCCCCTTGATCGCGGTGAGTTCAGAAATCATCCCGGTATAGGCGCCCGTGTTCCACTGATTCCACATGATCTCCTCCGTTTTTCAAGTTGGAGTTATGAGTTCCCATTGGTGACTCGCAGGGTGTCACTCGTTCAACAGGCTCGAGGGTGTTTCGTCAGCCGGTGGCGCTTGCGCCGACACCGGCCCGGGGTTGGTTCACGCCGTTGCCACTGTCTGGGGCAGGGAGATGTAAGGGTCCTCGACGGTAACTTCCCCACTCTCCTTGAGTGAGTCGACACCGGCCTGGGCGAGGATCTTCGCGCTCCTGATGTCCAGGGTTAGGTCTTTGTTCGCGACCGTCCTGGCGAGGTCGTCAATTGTACACGGGCCTTTGGACAGCCGTCCTTTGACCAATCTGCCCATTACTTCGACCGAAAGGTTCGCGCACATATCGTCTATGAGGAACTGTAGAAACGACATTCCGTATCTCTCCGACTGTCGCGCGACGATTCGGAATGGACCCTTCAAGTTGGACAGGGTCGGGACGATATCCAGGGTGGGTCCCGCCGCACCTGCGTAGTATACCATCGCTTTGCCCGGTGACCACCCCCTCTTGGTCGATCGTTCGGTAGCCGGTCACCTGGTTGGACAATCGAGAGCAGTAAAACCGAGAGCAGGTGTCCCGCTGAGCCCTGGCCTCATCCCGCAATGAGATCGTTGGCCTCGAAGTTTCTCTACCTGTGAGCGTCGTGTATAATCCAGTGGCGCGCCCGGCCGGGCAATCAAGCCAGCTGGCGGCGCGGGGACGAGCCTGCTGAACGGCCGCGGAGGGTGGTTCCGGCGGTGCGGGGGCGGTCGATTAGCCGCCCCTACGGGACGAGCCAGTCGAACGACAGCGGCGGTGACCAAGTGGGTTTTGAACCAGAACCACCAGATCGGAGGAGCCGATGACCACAACTATTGGAGGCCTCCAGCAGCTGCGGGAGCAGGTCCTGGATGCCGGTCTCTGCACCTTTTGCGGCGCCTGTAGCGGCCTGTGCCCGTACCTGAAACCCTTCCAGGGCCGGGTCACCGTGATGGAGTCGTGCCCGGTCACGTCCTCACGGTGTATCTCTTTCTGTCCCCGCTCCGCGTTCGACATGGACGCAGCCAGCGAACGGCTCCACGGCGCCGGTTATCGTGGTGAGCCCCTTGGCGAGGTGCGCCAGGTGCTGATTGCCCGCAGCACGGATGCCCAGGTACGGTCTCGGGCCCAATACGGCGGGACCGTTACCACCCTGGTCTGTGCCGCCCTGGAAGAAGGGACCATTGAATCGGCCGTTCTCACGAGCAATCAAGGGGGAGTGCCCCGAGGCGTGGTGGCCTCCACGCGGGAAGAGGTCCTGGCGTGCTCCGGTTCCAGCTACCTGGCCGCTCCCACTCTGGAGGCCCTGAACCGCCATCGTGGCGAGGGCCGGCTGGGGATCGTGGGAACGCCGTGCCAACTTCAGGCCGTCGCCTCCATGGCGGATTCGCCCTACGCGGAACGGAGCAACGCCCCGAAAGTCGCCCTGCGCATCGGCCTGTTCTGCACCTGGGCCCTCTCCCACTCTTTCCTGTCGCGGCTGGCCGAAGTGGCTCCCCCGGAGGCGATCTCCAAGACCGACGTGCCGCCGCCCCCCGCATCGGTATTCGAGGTCCACGCCAACGGAAGCCGCACCGCCATCCCTCTGGAGGAAGTGCGGACCTTTATTCGCCCGGCATGTGATCTTTGCCCCGACATGACCGCCGAGCTGGCCGACGTATCCGTCGGTTCCGCCGAGGGGATCGAGGGCTGGAACACCCTGCTGGTCCGTACCGAGGCCGGTGAACGGCTGGTGGAAGCCGCCCAAGCCCGGGGTCTCCTGGAAACGGGGCCGCTGCCGCAAGCCAGCCAGGACCACCTGACCGGGGCCGCGATGAACAAGAAGCGACGGGCCTTCCGGCGCGTGGCCGAGCGCACCGGCGATCCCGGAGACCTGCTATTCATGAAGCTTAGCCGGGATGTCGCGTCGCGTTTGATCCATGACTAGCAGGTCTTCTGAAGCGTCGTGAGCAAAGTAGCGACGAAATCCCCCTGTATCCCCCTTTAACAAAGGGGGACCGTGGAGGGGCTTCCCCGCGATCCTTGCCAACGTGAAGCACATTTAGCCAAATCCCCCTCTATAAAGGGGGACAGAGGGGGATTTACCCCCACCCAACGGTCAATAATGGAGGTAAAGGATGCCAACCTTAGCCGCCGATGTTTCCGGAATCAGAGAGCTGCTCCTGGGCAACGAGGCCATCGCCCGCGGCGCCCTGGAGGCCGGGGTGCGGGTGGCGGCGGGCTATCCGGGGACTCCCTCCACCGAGGTGATGGAGGCTCTGGCCCGGGTCGCTGCCGAGGCGAACATCTACGTTGAATGGTCGGTGAACGAGAAGGTGGCCGCGGAGGTTGCCGCGGGGGCGGCGACCACCGGCCTGCGGGCCCTGGCGGTGATGAAACAAGAGGGCCTCAACGTGGCGCTGGACTTCCTGGCCCACGCGAACCTGATCGGCGTCCCCGGCGGGTACGTCATCGTGGTCAGCGATGACCCCGAAGGATGGTCCAGCGCCGCGGAGGGCGACTCTCGGGGCATCATACGCTGGCTCAACATACCTTTGCTGGAGCCGTCCACGGCCCAAGAAGCCAAGGAAATGACCCGTTACGCGTTCGATCTTTCGGAGGACCTCCGGCTCCCAGTCGTCATACGGGGCTGCACCCGAGTTTCCCACGCCACGGGGATCGTGGAGTTTGGGCCGCTCTCCAAAGTAGTCCAAACCTCGCATCTGGACACCTCTCAGACCTACGTGCCCACGCCGGTGATACCCAAGCACAAGGCCCTGCTGGAGAAGGTCGAGAGGGTCAAAGAGATCTTCGAGGATTCTCCATTCAACTTCTACGAGGGCCCCGAGAATGCCGACCTGGTGGTGGTCGCCGCCGGAAGCTCGCGGCTGTACGCCGCCGAGGCGCTGGAGTTCCTGGGGTTGCATGACCAGGTGGGCATTCTGCATCTGGGCACCACCTTTCCTCTGCCGGAGCGGTTTATCCTGAAACACATCGCCCGCGCGTCCCGCCTCCTGGTGTCCGAAGAGATCGAGCCCTTCCTGGAGGGCAGCCTCCGCCGGCTGGCGGCGGAGAACAAGTGGCCCGGCGGTCCGGAGCGAATCTACGGCAAGGAAAGCGGCCACCTGCCCCGCACCGGCGAGCTTACCCCCACCACCCTCATTCAGGTGGTGGCGGGAATATCGGACGTCGAGTACCAGCTGGTGGACGCCAGGTACCGGGACGAGGCCCAGAAGATGGCCGACACTATGGTCGTGGCGCGGGAGGCGGTCTGGTGCCCGGGCTGCCCCCACCGGGCCAGCCTGTGGTCCATCAAGAACGCCATGAAGCTAGACGGCCGGGACGGGGTGGTCACCGGGGATATCGGGTGCTACGCCCTCGACCGCCGGGGTGTCACCGGCTACAACATCACCAGGACCGCTTCAGCCATGGGCTCGGGGGCCGGTATCGCCTCGGGGCTCGGAAAGCTGCGCCAGTTCGGCAACGACCAGCCGGTGGTGGCCCTCTGCGGGGACTCCACCTTCTTTCACTCCGCTATTCCGGCGCTGATCAACGCCCGGTACAACCGGTCCAATTTTACCCTGGCATTGCTGGACAACGGGGCCACCGCGCTCACCGGATTCCAGACCCACGCCGGGGTGGGCCGCAACGCCATGGGGGCCGAAGCGCCCCGGGTGGATGCCGAGACCATGGCCCGGGCCACCGGCGCCACCTTGGAGGTGGTGGACCCGTACGTCATCGGCGAATCGACGGACAAGGTGGTGGAACTGGTGCAGTCCGAGGCGGAAGGCGTCAAGGTGCTGGTCTTCCGCCACCCCTGCACGCTCCTGCGGCCCCGCGACGCCAAGCCCGATTTCCAGATGGCCGTGGACCCGGAGCGATGCCTGGGAGAGGCGTGCGGGTGCGCCAGATACTGTATCCGTGTGTTCAAGTGTCCCGGCCTGAGTTGGGACAAGGAACAAGGGAAGGCGCGCATCGACGAAGCCGTATGCATCGGGTGTGGTGTGTGCGCTTCCATCTGCCCCGAAGAGGCCATAACCAAGGAGCCCTACAATGGCTGACGCGACGTTTTTGCACGACCCCCTTAATGTCATCGTATGCGGCGTGGGCGGACAGGGCAACGTGATGGCGGCCCGCCTGGCGGGCAAGGTGCTGGCGAAGCTGGGGTACGAGATAGCCATCGGAGAGACCTATGGCGTCTCCCAGCGCGGCGGCGCGGTGATGAGCCACGTTCGCGTCTCGAAGGGCCGCGCCTACAGCCCGCTTATCCCCCACGGTCGAGCCCACATCGTGGTGGGCCTGGAGCCGATGGAAACCCTGCGCATCCTCTCCGAGTACGGCAACCCCGAGGTGGTCTGCGTGGTCAACACCCGCCCCCTGCCTCCGGTGACGGTCGGCATGGGGGTGGCGGAATACCCCGAGTGGGAGGACCTGAGCGGCGCCCTCGACCGCCTGTCCAGCAAGACCTGGTACGTGCCAGCGACCGAGGTGGCCATGGAGCTGGGCGCACCCATCGTTTCCAACATCGTGATGCTGGGCGCACTGGTGGGCACGAATCTGCTGCCCGGAACCATGGACCAGTACCGGGATATGGTCCGCGAGACCCTGCCCGACCGTAGCATCGGCCTGAACCTGCAAGCGCTGGAGCGCGGCCAAACCGCGGTACAGGGCGCCCTGACTTCATAGCCTTCGGGATGGCGGTGGGCAGTCAGGCCCCGAGACCGCTCCACCGCCCTCCTCTGGAGTTGTTAGATAGGCTCTAGTTTCCCGCGAGGGGCTGAGTATCCGGCACGAGAACGCGGATCAGTGTCCCAAGCAACACCACCGCATCACGCTCACCAATGGCTACGGGGAGTGCTGCCCGCGGACGCCGGTGAGCGCCCGTTTGAGCCGGCCGCTACCGGCCAGACATGGCGGACTGAATGTCCATTTCACAGGCCTGCAGCACAAACTCGTGGGGCCGCCGGGCAATCTTCAATACCCACCCGGCGAACTCGCCCAGGTGCCTTCGGAGCAACTCCTTGGTTGCCTCGTCGATCATGCTTCCTTCCGAGTCGAACTTCATCGGGGCGAAGGCTTGGACCAAGACCCCAGGCTTGACCATCACCACCGACCCGGTCTCGGCGAGGGTTTCGTGGAGTTGCATCTGGGCGCGGGCGGTCCCCGCTCTCCCGCCCGCTCCTATAATTGTCGCGGGTTTACCCATCAACGAACCCGGCTCCCGGTCACGGGAAGCCCAATCAACAGCGTTTTTTAACGCCCCCGAGGTGCCCCAGTTGTATTCAGGTGTTGCGAAAATCACGCCATCGGCGTCGCGGATGGCCGACTTGAGCGCGATGACCGGAGCAGGGTCACCCTGTGCCTCGATGTCTCCGTCGTAGAAAGGGAGGTCCTTGATGTCGAAGATGTCGATCTCCATCCCTTCGGGGCCAACCTCGATGGCAGCCCGCAACAGTCCGGAGTTGAATGAGGCCCTGCGGAGGCTACCGGATATTCCCAAAACCCGTACGTTCTTGTGGGTGGTCATAATTCACTACCTCTATCTCGTGTTGTCATTCGGCTGCTGAGATTCATCCGCGTCCCCGTTCTTCAGCGTCTTCCGGATGAGTCCCTTATCTGCCAACCTATCCAGCTGCCTGCTAACCGCCGCCGTATCGACTGGGATTACGCGGGCCAAGCCCCTGCGAAAGGCCAAAGCCAGGCTTCCGGCCCAGTATCTTATTCCAGCGTACCGAATTCCTCCAGCGAAAGCGACCTCAGCTGCCTACTCAGCACCGCGTCACGGCGCGGAGCAGTGGCCATGAGACCCTGAGGACAAAGTTGACGGCGTTCGGGAGGGCGGCTATCATGAATTTCGTCGAGCACGGTCCCTTTCTCGAGACGCGGCAGGTTGACGCGGGGAAATGCGGGCAGAAAGGACCGTCGCCTAAACTTCGGACGCGGTTGGAGCTTACCCCTGACCTCCCAAGCCGTCCGGACATTCGTGTGCGAGGTTGGTTTCCATGACATACAAGCACGTACTATACGAAAAGCGCGGCAGAACGGCTTTCGTAACCATCAACCGTCCCGAGGCAATGAACGCGGTAAGCTTCGAGGCCAACTCCGAGTTGTTCGACGTCTGGACCGACTTCGCCGAAGACCCGGAGGTCTGGATCGCCATCCTCACGGGCGCGGGCCAGAAGGCGTTTTGCGCCGGGTCCGACATCAAGGCCATGGTCACGGCCACCGAAGAGCAACGGGCGATGAGCAATACCGAGCGGGAGGCCCGCGACTCTCACGTCCAGGAGGGCGGCCTGGTTCACCGGGAGATCTGGAAGCCCATCATCGCCGCCGTCAACGGCTACTGTCTTGGGGGCGGACTGGAAATCGCCATGGCCTGCGACATCATCATCGCCTCCGAGAATGCCAGCTTCGGCGTGCCCGAGATCAGGAACACCGGCAGCTATCCGGGCTCCGGCGGGGTCCACCGGCTTCCCCGGCACATCCCCATCAAGATCGCGATGCAGATGTTTTTGACCGGCGATCGCATCAGCGCCGAAGAGGCTATGCGACACGGCTTGATCAACAAGGTTGTGCCCGCGGACCAGCTCATCGCGGAAGCCGTGGCAATGGCCGACCGGATCAACGAGAACTCGCCGATATCGGCGCGGGTCGCCAAGGAGATGGTGACCAAGAGCCTGGATGTCCCGCTCGAGTACCCCAATCCGGGCACCCGGGCCTGGGACATCGAGCCCGAGATAGCGGCGAAGCTGCGGGCATCGGAGGACTGGCAATCAAGGGAGGGCCCGAGGTCTTTCGTGGAAAAGCGCCGGCCAGTCTGGAAGGGCCGCTAGTGGTCAGTCAACCTCGTTTTGGCGGGATGTCATTCTGAGGAGCGCAGCGACGAAGAATCTCAGCGTAACAACGAGATTCTTCGCTTCGCTCTGAATGACAACTATCACTAATAGGTTGAGTGAGCGCTAGGCTGATTTCGGGAATATCGGTTTGGATCAACCGTTCGCCCTGAGCTTGCCGAAGGGCCTGGGGCCGGTGGTTCGACAAGCCGGTCCTGCCGTAGGACTTCCAAGAAACTAACGGGAACTACCGCATCTCGTCCCAACTCGTTCCCGCGGTGCGTGCCGGTGCTCACCACGAACGGTATTGGTAGCGCCGGTTGTCGGGTCGATTATCGGCGGGTCGATTATCGGTAGGAAGAGCTAACTCAGCCTGGAGGGCAGGGCCACCAGGACCGGGCCCGGTCCCACGCTGACGCCCTTTAAGGTCTCCGACCAGACCTCCAACTCCACCAGGTTCTGTCCATCCTCTTGCCACTTCTTCTTCACGGTCCCCTTGGTGGTCACCGGGTCACCCACGGTGTTGAAGATCTTCATCCGGAAGGGGCCCACCTTCTTGATCCGGCCGTCGAGACCGATGAACTCCTGGACGGTGCGGTTCCACATGCCCTGGATGAACACGTTGTTGATGTACATCTCCGGCGCCCCCTGGGACTGGGCGACCCGGGTGTTGTGGTGGATCGGGGAAAAGTCCCGGTTGGCCCCCGCCTCGATGATCATGCGTTGGACCGTCAGGTGGAAGGTTACGGGAGGAAGCTCCGTCCCTTCATCGACATCTTCGAAGTAGCGCTGCTGTGTCCAATCAGCCATGGCTTAATGCCCTCCTGAACGATATGCGGATGGGTCTTGGTTACGCTTGGGGCCATGGGGCTAGCTTTTGGCGTGCGGGTTGTAGGCATAGCCTCCGGTCCGCGTCTTGGCCACCAACTCTCCGTTCTGATTGGTGATCTCGCTCTCGAAGACAGTGAAGGCGCCGTAGCCGACACTGGTCTCCCGCAAGATCACGGACACCAGTTTTCTGCCCTTGGTGGTCAGAACGTCCCCCACGTAGACCGGGGCGAAATACTCGATCTCGACGTCCGTGGCGAAACTGGCGGTGGTTCTTGGCATGGGGAGGGGCCGGGCGCGGGTATCGCCGGTGGGCTGCCGGTCGGCCCGGGCATCGACATCGGAGTTCGGCCATTTGGTGGAGTCACCCGGTTTCCAGATAGGAGGGTAGGAGAAGGTCCGGTTGATACCGCTGATCGGCGCGATGATGCCCCGATAGCCGTGCTGCTTAGCTATCGCGTCGTCATGGTGAAGGGGACAGTCCAGCTCCAACGGCTCGCAGTAACGCCGGATGGCGCCCGCTTCCACCGGGTCGGCCGATGTCTGGATCTCGCCCCCTGAAAAGTCCTCGCCGATGGCGGCCTTGAGGTCGTCCCAGGTGTACTCTTTCTCTTGCTGCTGAGTCATAGCTCCTCCTTTGCCCGCGGAAATGAGATCGTGTTTCCGCGAGCCATCGCGTAGCCGCATTCTGCAACGGGGCTTCCCACGGACGGTGCTTCAAGCCTAAGCCGCGGCTGCTGGGCTCAAAAGTACAGGCGGCGCAACTATTTGTCAAACAGAGTTCCGCCGGCGACCCCCGGAGTGGGAATCCCGGCGGACATACTGGGAAAGGTCTTCGATCCCTTCTTCACCGCCAAGGAACTGAGGGATGGCACCGGCTTGGGCCTCTCTATCATTCATGACATAGTCCAAGCGCACCATGGTAAAATTACTTGTGAATCACGGGTAAATGAAGGAACGTCAATAATCATCACCCTACCTGCCGAAGGAGGACCAGGTGTCCGCGCCTAGCGTTCTAGTGGTTGACGACGACCCGGCGTTGAGGGAGATTGTGGCGGAGGGCCTTCAGACGGAAGGCTACGAAATCCGGTTCGCCGAAAATGGCGCGGAGGCGTTGGTTCTGGTCCGTGAGGCTCAACCCAACGTGATTATCCTCGATCTCGGTATGCCGGTAATGGGCGGCCTGGAATTCCTGGCTGAGATCAATCTAAAGCCATCCGACCCCATAGCCGTGGTAGTGCTCACCGCCATGGGGGACGCTGAATCGGCGGGAGCATCCTTCGATGCCGGGGTCAGCGCCTTTGTCAAGAAACCCTTTACGCTCAACGAGTTGAGAGGGGCCGTGAAGAACGCCCTGGCGGCCAAGGAACATTCGACGCTCGTTACCCAGTTGGCGTTGGCCGGGGCCGCGCAGGGTGCGATCCAGGATGAAATCTCCCAGCGGCTGGACGCCATCGGGAAGTACCTTCAAGACGTGGCGGGGCTGAAAAACAAGTGTAGACCGTCAGCGATAATGGGACACATTGGGGTGTAAGAAAACCCGAGAAAGTGGAAGTGGCGTGAGCTCCTGGAGTGAAGGTACATTACTTCCAGAAAGGAGCAAATGTGTCCCAGTCAGAAAACATCAAGGCCAATG
>JASLXV010000084.1:0-5099 GCA_030740155.1 Dehalococcoidia bacterium
CAGTCTCCACTACCTTTCTCCTGCGCTCACTCGGGAATACCATAGGTCCACCTGCCGGGGTGGCGGAACGGTAGACGCGGCGGACTTAAAATCCGCTACCTTAACGGGTGTGTGGGTTCGACTCCCACCTCCGGCACCAACTTTCTAGGCACGAATTTAGGCCCCTGAGCGATTTCAGGGGCCTTTGGGTTTGTCGAAATCTAGGTTTGACAGCCAAGTTGACAGCCACGGGGTTTGGAACGGCATTATCCGGTGAGGATTTGCCCCATCTTTTTGGCGGTCTCGCGCTGCGCTTCTTGGAAGATGTGGGCATAGCAATTCAAGGTCATAACAATGGTGCTGTGGCCCAAAGTCTCCATCACCTCCCGTGACTGTACCCCTTGAGCGATCATCAGGCTGGCACAGCTATGGCGCAAATCATGGAACCGCTGGCGGCGCAGACCGGCAGTTTCCAGGATGCGGTAGAATCGTGCCCGTACAACCCGGTCGCTCAGCGGCCCACCGGCCGGGGCGGTGAACACTAGGTCCGACTCCACCCACGTGGCGCCAGCCTGTAGTCTTTCCCCTATCTGTCTCCCTTTGTGCGCCCGAAGTGCGTCCACAACCATGTCCGGCAAAGCCAGTGTTCGGCGGCTTCTCGAAGTCTTGGGCTCCACGAACAGGAATTCGCCGTTGATGCGTTGCAAGGTTGTCCGAACGGTGAGCTGCCGCTGGTCCAGGTCTATGTCACCCCACGACAGGCCTAGGACCTCGGCTTGGCGTAACCCGGTGGCGATAGCCAACGTGTAAAGGGCTTCCAGGCGCTCCCCATGAATGGCCTGGATAA
This sequence comes from Dehalococcoidia bacterium, assembly GCA_030740155.1. Taxonomy (GTDB): domain Bacteria; phylum Chloroflexota; class Dehalococcoidia; order Lucifugimonadales; family UBA3495; genus CAJWBT01. The sequence continues at coordinate 827 of JASLXV010000084.1, forward strand.
AGGCCCTGGCTTCCTCCGGCGTGAAGGGCTTGATCTCGGCTTGAACAACCGTGGGCGCGTCCACGAGTTTGGCCACGTTCCGGGCCACCTTGCCCCACTTCTCGGCCCGGCCCAGCGCCCGGCGTAGGACGGCGTGGATGTATTGCACCCGCCGGGGAGACAGACCACTGGCCAGTTTCCGGTTGATGAGTTCCTGAACGTCCTCGGGAGTCAGCTTGACCAAGGGGATACGGCCAAGGCCGGGCCCGAGGTGAACCCGTACTAACTCCGAGTACGAGTGGAAGGTCCTAGGGCGCACCTTTGGCTTCGCAGACCCCACCAGCCAGGTGTCGAGAAACTGGCCGACAGTCTGACGATGTGAGGCGACGGGTAGGCTCTGCTGGCGCGCTCTCAGAGCCTTGGTAAATGGGTCCTGGACTTCACGACGTGTCCTTCCGTAAAACGTCTTTCGCTTTCGCTTTCCGTCCTGCCAGCCAAGGTTGATCACTGCCGCCCAGCGGCCATCGGCCCGCTTGTATATGCTTCCTTCGTTGTTTCCTCGTCTAGCCATCGTCTTGCTCCTCGTAATTCATCGATCTCATGGCGGAGGCCATTATGCGTATGCTTTCATCAGTGGTCTCGCCAACCAGTGCGAGGCTGACTATCCAATCACGTTTGATGGGGTGAAGATGCGGGACACGACCGGCCTGGAGAGCCTGGGCATAAACTTCTCTCTGTTCGCTCAGCCAAGGCTTATACGCCAAGTAGGCTTCTATATCCGCCACCAGAAGCGGTTCGCCCAATCGCTCATGGATCAGTTCTCGGGCCACAAACGATTGAGCTATGCCCCATACCAATCCACGGCCTATCTCTGGGCATGCTAGGTGTACACGCCACCACCACTGAGCTTGGCGGACCGATGGAGGCGGCACGGCGAACCTCATGGCGGGGAACGGTCCACTTTCTCTTACCCATACCCACATATCCAAGAGGTACGAGCCAGCTTCCCAAGGTAAGCCATATGTCTCCATCAAGTGATATTCAAAAGGTTTATCGAGGTCCTTGAGCGAGTCGGGAAGCGCATCGTACTCCTTTGTATATTTGGCGACAGTACCACGCCCAGGCATCGGGGTATCGACTACCCCTTTGTCCCTAGTTTCCTGCATGCGGTCTTGAATCTTGTCCAGAGTCAGACCGTCTGCCCTCGCACTCTTGATCTCTAGAATGACCGAATCTTGAGTCTTTGGCCGGGCCATCACAACCTCGGAGGTTTTTGTACTGATACTGGAATGACAAGTTCTGGTATGATTGGTAAAGTGGTAACTACTGACTAGTTACACATAGCCACTGTAGCCAGACCAGTGGCAAATGTCAACAGGTAACACCTAGGAGGCTTTGATGGAAATCGAGACATTTGTACCCCTGGTCACCGCCGCCAAGCACACCAGTTTGAGTGAATCCTGCATCCGTCGTGGGCTCAAGAGTGGCGACATCAGGGGGGTCAAAGTTGCTCGGGACTGGGTCCTGCCGCCAGATGAAGTGAAACGTCTTGCGACAGATTACCCGCTGTCGGCGGTAGCGGCAGGGAGAGAATAGAGCATGACCACCGAGAATATTGACAAGCTCCTGCTGAAGATTCCAGAGGTGGTTCAAGCTACCGGGTATAGCCGGTCCTTTATCTACGAAGCCATCGCGGCGGGGTCTCTGAAAGTTGTCCGTAAAGGCCGCACTATCAGGGTGCGCGCTGAAGACCTCAAGGCATGGATTGAGGATCAAGAATAAGGGAGCGGGTGATGGTGACTGATCCCTGAATGCTGGATTACGCGGTGGATTACGCCGAGCGTGGCTGGCCAGTGTTCCCGGTCCATTCGATGGCAAACGGAGCTTGCACCTGTGGCCGGGAGGACTGCGATAAGCCTGCCAAACACCCATGCTGGAAACGTGACTTGATCGAGCACGGTTTCAAGGATGCCAGTACGGACGCCGCCATGATCCGAAGGTATTGGAAACGCTGGCCCGATGCAAATATCGGTCTGGCCACCGGACAAGCGTCGGGCATCATAGTGGTTGATGTGGACCCCCGGAATGGCGGGAATGAAACTTGGGCCGAGCTATTGGACATCAACGGGCAGGTCAAACTTTGGAAAGTGTGACCGGCGGCGGCGGAACCCACGCTTATTTCCGGGCACCCGTTGAGCAGTTAAAGAGCGTCGCCGGCGTGCTAGGCCCCGGCGTTGACACCAAGGCCACAGGCGGTTACGTCATATTGCCTCCCAGCGTCCACGCCAGCGGTCACCGGTACGAGTGGGTCGCCCAAGAGTTGGCCCCAGCTACGGTCCCCGACTGGCTTCAAGCGAGATGGCCCAAGGTTAGAGTTTCTTCGAACGACCACCGGCCCAGTGAGGTTTTGGGCAAACCTGTTGTTGAGGGCCAGCGGAATCGCCGGTTAGCCAGTTTGGCAGGGAGCATGAGGCGACACGGCGCATCGAAGAACGCGATTGAAGTGGCTCTCGTCGAGGAGAACGCCGGATATGTCCCGCCGCTGCCTGCATCCGAAGCTCTTCGAGTCGCCGCGAGCATTTCTAATTATGTCCCAGCTCCGCCCGGAGGCTTCCACCGAACGGATATGGGCAACGCCCGGCGACTTGTAGCCCAGTATGGCGACCGGCTCCGGTATTGCTGGCCTTGGGGTTGTTGGCTGGTTTGGGACGGTCGGCAGTGGGCCAGGGATGCCACCGGGGGCGTCCTGGCGCTAGCCAAAGAGGCCGTTCAGAGCATTTACGGCGAAGCCGCCGCCGAACAGGACGACGGCCAAAGGCAGGCCCTGAGAAAGTGGGGCGCCGTCTCTGAATCCGAGCGCCGCATTGCCTCGATGGTCTCGTTGGCCAAGAGTGAGCCTGACATTCCGGTGTTGCCTGCCGAGCTGGACATAAACCCATGGGTCTTGAACTGCGTCAGCGGTGTCCTGGACTTGAGGACCGGGCTTCTGCACCCGCACGATCCGGCGCGGATGATAACCAAGCTGGCACCAGTCAAATATGACCCCGGCGCCCGATATGCCCTTTGGGACGACTTTCTGGAGGCAGCGATCTCCGACTCCGAGACCCGGCAATACGTTCAAAAACTGGCGGGATATTCCCTGGCAGGTGACGCCTCGGAGGACGTGATTGTCTTGCTCCACGGGCGCGGTGGGACCGGCAAGGACACGTTCCGGGGTGCCCTCGCCGGTGCGTTGGGGCCAGACTACGCTGCTAGCGCCGACCTCGGCACTTTCACCAACCGCCGTGACCCCCATGGCCCGAAGCCCGACCTCGCCCGTTTGGCTGCGGTGAGATTGGTTACGATCTCCGAGCCCCAGGCAGGCGAGACCGTGGCTCTGCTGAAACAGGCGACCGGTGGTGGCCCGATAGCTGCCAGGTCGCACCATCAGGAGACCTTTGAGTTTACCCCGCAGTTCACCCTCTGGTTGATGTCTAATGACCGCCCCAAAGTCCCTGATACCGACACGGGGATTTGGCGGCGGATGTGCAAGATACCATTTACTACGGTTTTCAACCCACCGGACCCCACAGTGCGGCAACGCCTCGCGGACCCCACAATTGCCGGACCAGCCATCCTGGCTTGGGCAGTCGAAGGATGCCTGGCTTGGCAGCGGGAAGGGCTGGGCGACCAGCCGCCACAGGTGGTCGAGGCAACGGCTGAATACAAGGAGGAAATGGACCCGCTCGCCGATTGGTTGGAGGATCGCACCGTCTCCGTCGCAGACGCCTGGAGCTTCGGCGGCAACCTGTGGGACTCATACCAGGAATGGGCCACGCAGAATCGCATCAAGTCGATAGGGCGGAAGTCTTTCTCCCAACGACTTGCGGGCCGGTTCACCGCCGAAAAACGCGGCTCCAACAAGGACCGGGGTTGGTTGGGGGTAGGATTGTTGGGGGACCCGCTGGAGCAATGAAGTGTCCGTAAAATTGGTTCCCCCAGGCGTGGCGGGGACACTTGGGGACACTTCAGACCCGTTTTGTCGGGTTGTTTTCCAAGCAAATCTTTTTGAGAAAAACCCCAAATGAAGTGTCCGAAGTGTCCGAAGTGTCCGCGCGGTTGGCAAAGACTCCACCTAATACATGGTGGCACGATGCTAGAGCCGAAGGGGGGTCCCAGAAGAGGGGACCCGGCTGTGGAGAGAGGGGTAGGTGGGGTCGCAGCGAACAATCTCAAACCCAAACGGCGGTTCCAAAATTTCACGCTTCAATTTTCTGAGAAGGCCTGGGACACAGCACGGGCAACCATCAAGCAC